>JAZRIT010000053.1:0-17265 GCA_045645385.1 Faecousia sp. | reverse complement strand
GGCGGTCAGGGTCTCTGCCAGACCGATAAAGCCGATGGACAGCGTGCCGTGCTTCAGCACCTCCCGCAGGTCGTCGTTTACGGACAGCTTGTCGGAATCCAGCCAAACGCCCTGGCCCATCAGGAACGGATAGTTGTAGATATGCTTGCTGGCCTGGATCTCGAAGCGGTCCAGCAGCTGCTGGGCAACCAGCTCCAGCATCTCCTGCAGCTTCTCAAAGAAGACCTTCTCATCGCCCTTGCTCTCGATGGCGATACGGGGCAGGTTGATGGAGGTGAAGGACAGATTGCCGCGGGAGTAGGAGATCTCACGGGTGGGATCGTACACATTGCCCATCACGCGGGTGCGGCAGCCCATGGTGGCAACCTCCGTCTCGGGACGGCCGGGGACATAGTATTGAAGATTAAAGGGGGCGTCCAGGAAGGTGTAATTGGGGAACAGGCGCTTGGCGCTGACCTGCATACTCAGCCGGAACAGATCGTAGTTGGGGTCAGACTCGTTGTAGTTGACGCCTTCCTTGACCTTGAAAATGTGGATGGGGAAGATGCAGGTCTCGCCGTGGCCCATACCGTCATTCAGAGCAAGCAGGATGTTCTTGATGACCATCCGGCCCTCGGGAGAGGTGTCAGTACCGTAGTTGATGGAGGAGAAGGGGGTCTGTGCGCCGGCGCGGGAGTGCATGGTGTTCAGGTTATGTACGAAGCCCTCCATAGCCTGCTTGGTGTCCCGGTCGGTCTTCTTGTAGGCCCGCTCGGAAGCGCGCTTAACCAGCTTCTCGGCGGTAGCCTTGTCCATCTTGAAGGCCTTGGTCAGCCCCTCGACAACAGCGGCGATGTACGCTTCGCTGCTCTGAAGCTTTGCAACCTCACCGGTGGTCTTTTCCGCGTCAGCGATGACAGCGGTGACGGTGTACTCGGCATCTTCCAGATCCAGCAGATCCTCCACCGCATCCCGCAGGCGGCGGGTGAAGGCCTTCCGGTAGGTCTTGGCAACGCCCTCGCCCATACCGTAGTCAAAGTTGGGGATGGACTGACCGCCGTGCTGGTCGTTCTGGTTGGACTGAATGGCGATGGCAGCCAGGGCTGCATAGCTCTGAATGCTCTGGGGCTCCCGCAGGTAGCCGTGACCGGTGGAGAAGCCGTCCTTGAACAGCTTGATGATGTCGGTCTGGCAGCAGGTGGTGGTCAGGGAGTAGAAGTCAAAGTCGTGGATATGGATGTCGCCCTCCCGGTAAGCCTTGGCGTGCTCCGGGCGCAGCAGGTACATCTCGTTATAGGCCTTTGCGCCGGCAGCGCCGATCTGGAGCATAGAGCCCATGGCGGTGTTGCCGTCGATGTTGGCGTTGTCCCGCTTCATATCGCTGATACGGGCATCGATGTTGGTGATCTCATCGATGGTCTTCATCAGCTTGGTGTTGGCCTCTCTGGCGCGGGTACGGTTGGCCCGGTACAGAATGTAAGCCTTGGCGGCGGCATTAAAGCCGTGGTTCATCAGCTGCCGTTCCACGGCGTCTTGTACGGATTCGATGTTGGGGGACTGGTCAGCGAATTTGCCCTCCAGCTCCAGCTGGACATCGTTGGCAACACGGGCGGCATCGGCGGCATTGCCGTCGCCGGAGGCCTCCAGGGCCTTCAAAATAGCGGCTGCGATCTTATTCTGATCGTACAGAACCACGCGGCCGTCGCGCTTGATAATACTGTGAATCATTTTCTCTCTGTCCTTTCCTCGATAAAATCAGCAAACACAACATATTGTGGTTGCAAAGCGTGTCTATACAATATATTGGCACAAATGGTGGCAAAAGTCAACAGGAATTTTCATCTTTTTTGCAGGTTTGTGCACTTCATACAAAAAATGCCCCTGTCATTTGACAGGGGCTATGATTCTGTTGCAGGGGAGGGGCAGCGCCCCTCCCGTACATTGTTTACACGAATATTACACGAAATCCTCTGCGTCGGCCAGATCGGTGTTCTCTGCGTTGACAAAGCTCATCAGCTCCTCGCCGGTGATGGTCTCCTTGTTCAGCAGATACAGAGCGATCTCGTCCAGCAGCGCCCGGTGGGCGGTAAGCAGCGCCTTGGCCGCATCATAGCTGGTGTTCAGAAGCTCCTGCACGGCGGCATCCACCTTGGCAGCGGTCTGCTCCGAGCAATCCATCTGTGCGCTGCCGTCCAAATACTGACTGCGCACCACCGCCGGGGCCATCAGACCTAAGGCATCGCTCATACCGTACACGGCGACCATATGCTTTGCTAAGGATGTAGCTTTCTGAATGTCATTGGCAGCGCCGGTGGTCATGGTGTTAAATACCACCTGTTCGGCGGCCCGGCCACCCAAAGTAGCCCGCAGATCCGCCAGCAGCTCTTCCTTGGAGGAGAGGTATTTTTCTTCCTCAGGCGTATACATGGTATAACCCAATGCGCCGGAGGTGTGGGGAACGATGGTGATCTTGGATACCGGAACGGTCTTCTTTTCCAGCGCGGCCACCAGGGCGTGACCCACCTCGTGGTAGGCAACCAGCCGCTTTTCCGTGTCGGACAGGACGGTGTGCTTCTTTTCTGTACCGGCGATGACGGTCTCAAAGGAGGCAAGCAGATCCTCCTGGTTGACCGCCTTGCGGCCCATACGCACCGCCCGCAGGGCAGCCTCGTTGACCAGGTTGGCAAGATCCGCGCCCACTGCGCCGGCGGTTGCCTGAGCGATCCTCCGCAGATCCACATCCTCTGCTAACTTGATGCGCCGGGTGTGGACCTTCAGGGTGTCCAGACGGCCTTGCAGGTTGGGCTTGTCCACCACGATCTGCCGGTCAAAACGGCCTGCCCGGAGCAGGGCCTTGTCCAAAATCTCCGGCCGGTTGGTGGCAGCCAGGATCACGATACCCTTGGAGGAATCGAAGCCGTCGATCTCGCCCAGCAGGGAGTTGAGGGTCTGGTCGTTATAGCCCAGCCGTTCGTTGCGCTTGTGGCCCACCGCGTCGATCTCATCAATAAAGATAATACAGGGGGCGACCTTGGCGGCCTGCTGGAACAGATCCCGCACCCGGCTGGCGCCCACGCCCACGTACATCTCTTCAAAATCCGAACCGGAGATGGAGAAGAAGGGTACATTGGCCTCGCCGGCCACTGCCTTGGCAAGGAGTGTCTTGCCGGTGCCGGGGGAGCCTACCAGCAGCGCACCCTTGGGGAGCTTTGCGCCGATCTCGGTGTACTTGCCGGGGTTGTGGAGAAAATCAATGATCTCCTGGAGGGACTCCTTGGCCTCGTCCTGACCGGCCACATCCTTAAAGGTCACACCGGTCTGCTTTTCCATATAGACCTTGGCTTTGCTTGCACCCATACTGCCCATCATACCGCCGCTCATTTTCTTGGACAGCAGCATCATCACGCCGAAAATAGCGCCAAAGGAGAGAATATAGTACAGCACCATCATAATGCCGGAGTTATCTTCCACGATGTGCACATCCACCGATGCGTCCAGTTCGTTCAGTTCCCGGGCAAGACTGAGAATATCACCGTTTGGCAGGCCGGTAAAACAGGCCTTCTGCTGATGTGCCGGCTTGGCAGCCTCTTCCTTGGTCATATACAGCACCCGGTCGTAATGCAGCTCCACCTCTGCCAGGTTGCCCTTTTCAAATTCGTCCATAAAATCGGAGAAGGTGGTCTGGGTGTACTGGCTGTTGCGGATAGTGTTATACACCGTGCTGATGATGAGAATGATGGCCACAGAGATAATAATGGCCATAAAGACACTGCCCTTGGGCCGTTTGCCATCCGGCTTTTTGGGCGGCTGATTTTTGCTTTGTTCCATAATTTGCCTCCTTACAGGCATTGTTTTTACAATGATATCATATTTTTTGGCTGTCTGCAATGAATGATACGAAAACGGACGGTAAAATTTCTGTAAATATTTGGAAAAGGCCCACAGAGACAATATCTGTGAGCCTTTTTTGGGGAATCAGTCATAGAAAAAGTTTTTGTTGTAATAGGCCGAGTTTTTGCCGTACTCGTGTGCGATCGCGCCATCCGTTTC
Source organism: Faecousia sp. (assembly GCA_045645385.1). GTDB lineage: Bacteria > Bacillota > Clostridia > Oscillospirales > Oscillospiraceae > Faecousia. The sequence continues at coordinate 13,236 of JAZRIT010000053.1, read as the reverse complement.
CTCATAAAGCGTGGGGGTGGCAGAGAACAGGTTGGTGCCAAGGCCCAGTCGGTCACCTTCAATGGTGCACCCCATAGCCGCCAGGGTGGTGGGCAGCATATCAAAGGTACAGAACTGCCGGTTTTTGGTATTTTCCGTATTGACCGGAGTGTTGATAAAGCAGTTATACACATGCCGGTCATAGCCTTCAGGGGCGACCCGAGTGAAATAACCGTAGTCCATAGAAGGATGGTCGCCGACGATTACAACGGTGGTGTTGTCATAAAAGGGCTGTTGCTGCAGCCACTGCACAAAGGCTGCTACCTGCCGGCTGGAACATTGCATAACATTTTCGTATTGTTCTGTATGGGTGTTTTCGCAGTACTGACACACATAGCCGCCAATGTGGTGGGTATCCACGGTGAGCATAGTAAAGGCAAAGGGCTGTTCCTGCCGGCTCATTTCGGTAATGACCTGCTGGGCGTAGGAGAACAGATAGTGGTCCTCAAAGCCCCACCACACCAGATAATCCTCGGGAATCAGGCCGTCCTGCCGGGCTGTGAACAGGTCATAAACCCGGTCCAAACCGTGGCTGGTAAAGTATTGCTGACGGCCGCCGAAGGAGGCATCGGAGCCAACCATAAGGGCTTGATAGTAGCCGTTTTCGTGGAGAATGTCATTCAGTGTTGTAACACCGGGGAGGAAATTGCCGTCAGCGCCGTAGCCGTTACCGTCGATACCCGGAGGTGTTTTCAGGGGAATGCCGGCGGTCTGACCCACCATTGCGCCGATGGTCCATGTAGCGCCGGTTGCGGCAGAAAAGCCGCCCACATCGGCGTTGTGGGAGAAATTGATATTTTCCCGGGCAAGGGCATACAGCTCCGGAATCACATTGGTCTGCAGCGCACCGCCTTGCGCTTTGGCCAGATAGCTGGTTTCCATGGATTCCAGATAAATATAAATGAGATTTCGCTTTTCCTCCGGGAAGGAAACAGCGGTGGTTTTGGGGTCCCGGTATTCCTCTTCATACACGGTGGAAAGGGAACGCAGATTGGCAATATACGCGTCCAGCTCCGCGATTTTGGCGGCGGAGAATAACAGGCTGCAGCACAATGCCACCGTCAGCACGGCACTGACAAGCCGGTGCAGGGGAAACAGACGGATCCGCAGCTTCTGAAACAGGGTCAGCACCAGCTTCTGTTTGGCGCGGAAGAAGAGAAGGCAGCACATCAAAACGGTCCAGCCCAGGGTTTTGGGGACTACGGCGGACAAAAAGGAACGGATCAGGCCTGCGTCCGTGCCGGAAAGGCCGGCGCTGAGGGTATAGAGCACCGAATCGAAGCCCATCTGCCCGTAAACATCGGCGTACCAATTTGCAGCATAATAGGCTGCAAAGGACAGGGTGATGAGCAGAATCCCGAGAACGGTCAAAAAAACAGACAGAAAGCGAAATACCTTTCGCTGAGATTTATGCATCTTTCTGCTCCTCAACGCTGAGATCGGCATATTTTCCCAGGACGATCTGCGCAAAGGCGAAAATAACGGCGGTGGGGATTGCCATAATCAGATAGTTCAGCGCAGCGGTGGGGGTGGTGTCTGCGTACAGGCTGCAGAAGGCTGCAGAGCCGGTATCCAGCAGAAAACGCTTGATGGCAAAGCATACACCGTTTATAAAAATAATGTCGGCGCAGTAGCGGTACAGCCATTGCCTGCGGCACAGAGAGGTTTTGTGCAAATGTTCAAAAAGCCACACGCACAGCACAGCGGGCAGGAAAAGACAGATAAAGGCAATCATAAACAGTCTCCTTTTGTTGTTTTTGTCAGTATAACGGATAAATGTGAAAAAATCAACACAGTTATGTGGCTTGTGGAAAAAATAGCAGTTGTGAATACCGAAGAAATCTGCTATAATGAATAAAAATATGACCTTTTCTCAAGGAGAAAGGACGGATTCAGTCCATGCGCAACGAAAAAGACAGTTACCGCCGGCCCGGCAACCGGGATTTCCGCCGGGAGCAGCCCCGGGAAACGGAAGAAAATGAAAACCAGTTAGAGGGCCGCAACGCTCTGACGGAGGCCCTTCGCAGCGGCCGGACCATCGATAAGGTCTTCATTGCCTCCGGGGATACGGATAAGGCTCTGCAGCATTTGGCGGCCCAGGCCAAGGAGGCCGGTGCGGTGGTGGTGCCGGTGGACAGAAGAAAGCTGGACGCCATGAGCCAGACCCGTTCCCACCAGGGTGTCATTGCCCTGGCAGCCGCCCGGGAATACTTTACTGTTGACGATCTTCTGCAGGAGGCGGCTGACCGGGGAGAAAATGCCCTGCTTGTCATCTGTGACGAGCTGTCTGACCCCCATAACTTAGGCGCGATCCTGCGGTCTGCCGAGTGCGCCGGCGCCCACGGAGTCATCATTCCCAAGCGCCGCAGTGTTGGTCTGACCGCCGCGGTGGCCAAGGCCTCTGCCGGCGCGGTGGAATATATGAAGGTGGCCAAGGTCAGCAATATCAATAACGCCATTGCCGAATTAAAGGAAAAGGGCGTGTGGATCTACGGCACTGCCGCGGAGGGCTCTGTGCCTATGTATCAGGCAGACCTGACCGGCCCGACAGCCATCGTCATCGGCAACGAGGGCGACGGAATGAGCCAACTTGTGCGGAAGAACTGCGATATGCTGGTGCATATTCCCATGCAGGGCAGGATCTCTTCACTGAATGCATCGGCGGCTGCCTCCATACTCCTGTATGAAGCAGTACGCCAGCGGAGGTAAGCTATGGAAGAAAAAGAACGCCAGGAATTTGATTTAGAAGACATTCTCAAGGAGTTCGGCGAGCATCCCCAGCCGGAGGAAATGCCGGAAGAGACCCCGGAAACACCGGAGGAAGAGCCGGAATATCTGCGGGAGGAGCTTCCCTGGAAAATGCCTGCCCGGGAGGAACGGGAGAATGCGGAGGAGACGGTGACCATCGATCTGGCCGACCTCCAGAAGGCAATGGCCCGGGAGCCCGAGGTGTCGGAGCAAACGGTGGTCATTGATTTGGAAGAGATCCGCAACACGGTGGCCCAGGGCCGGGAGGATCTGGCCGAGACCCGCGTAATGGAGCCTGTTGCTGAGGAAAAACCGGCCGAGAAAGGCGATACCATCCGGCTGGACGGCCTGAAAAAGCGCCTTGCCGACCGGGCGGAGAAGGAACGGGCTATAGAGGATACCCAGGGTATCCTGCGGACCTGGAGTCCCGAGGATACCGTTCACGCAGAGCCCTTTTCTCCCAATTGGGAGCCGGAATACGAGCAGCCTATGGGCGAGTATGTGCCGCCTGCGCCCTTCAAACCCCGCTCCCGCTTCCAGGAGCTGAAGCGCAAGCTCATCGAAGGTCCGGAAAAGCGGTACTACGAGCTGACGGAGCAGGGCAGCGGCAAGCTGCAGATCGCCATCTTCTTTAGCCTTCTGGTGGTGCTGATCTGCGCGGTATCCACGGTGATGTACGCTCTGGGTATGGTCCAGGAGAATCGGATGCGGCTGATGGTATTCGGCCAGTTTTTGGCGATGCTGGTGTCTGCGCTGCTGGCCAGCTTCCAGCTGATCGAGGGCATCGCCGACCTGAGCAAAAAGAAATTCACCCTCAATACCCTCCTGGCCATCACCTTCTTTGTGTGCCTGGCTGACGGTATTGTGTGTCTGATGCAGGTGCGTGTGCCCTGCTGTGCTGCCTTCAGCCTGGAGGTAACGATGTCCCTGTGGAGCGCCTACCAGCGCAGATACCGGGAGCGCAGCCAGCTGGATACCATGCGAAAAGCCACCCGCCTGGACGGTCTGGCCGTCTGCCCCGATTATTTGGAGGGCAAAAAGGGCCTGCTCCGGAAGGAAGGCCAGGTGGAGGACTTTATGGACCGTTACGAGGAAGTCGGCCCTTGGGAGAAGCGCCTGAATACCTATAGCCTGATCGCTATGATCGCGGCCTTTGCCGTGGGCATCGGCGCCGGTGTGTGGGAGGGGCTTTCTGCCGGCGTGTGGGCCGGTCTGATTGCCGGTGGGCAGGTGACGGCTGTGTCCCTGCTGGCGGCAGTACCGGCTACGGCCTTTATCTGCCAGAGCCGCCCGGCCTGCGTGTTGGAGAGCAGACTCCATAAGCTGGGTACGGTCCTGTGCGGCTGGCAGGGGATCAACGGCCTTACAGGCAAGGCGGTGTTCCCTGTGACCTACAGCGATCTGTATCCCAACGGAACGGTCCGGCTCAACGGCGTCAAGTATTTCGGAAGCCGGGAGCCGGAACAGGTGGTTGCCTATGCCGCCGCGGTGATCGCCGCAGACAAGGGCGGCTTAGAGGGCCTTTTTGTCCAGGTGCTGGACGATCACAACGGCCGTCACTTCGACGCTTATGACCTGTGCCACTACGATAACGGCGGTGTGCAGGGCACGGTGGAAGGGGAAACTGTCCTCATCGGCTCGGCTGCCTTTATGAAGGATATGAACGTGGAAGTGCCGGAAAATGCCCGGCTGAGCTACGCGGTGTATGTTGCTGTCGGCACAGAGCTTAGCGGCCTGTTTGCGGTGAGCTATGAAAAGAGCCAGTCGGTGGCGGCGGGACTGACCACATTGACCGCCTACCGGGGGCTTTCCTGCGCGCTGACCAGCGACGACTTTATGCTGACCCACGGCTTCCTGCGGGGCAAATTCGGCATCAAGCCCAAGCGCTTCCAGCTGCCGGATTATCCGGTGCGGGAGGAATTGCGCGGAAAAGAGCCGGAGGCGGATGCCCCCGTGCTGATGATGACCACGGCTCTGGGCCTTGCATCTTACGCCTTTGGCGTTACCGGCGCCCGGGCACTGAAAAGCGCCAGCCGAATGGGTACGCTGCTGCATATCATCGGCGGCACGGTGGGCCTTGGCCTGATGGTCCTGCTGGTGGTACTGGGGGCGCTGGAGCTGCTGACCCCGGCCAATATGTTCCTGTATCAGCTGGTGTGGATGATCCCCGCATTTCTCATCACCGAATGGACCCGCCCCATTTAAGCAAAAAACAGCATAAAATAAATGTAGGGAACCTGTAAAAACGAGCGGACGAAAGTCCGCTCGTTTTGCTGTTGATTGAGATGTTTTATGAGTTAATCATATAGGGTGTGGTGATAATATATGCACTTATCCCTGAAGGTGTCTAATTTTGCGCGGTATTCTGCCGAATCGAGTCGTTCTTCTGTAAAATCACAAACGATCTGTGTTCCTTCCGGAAGAACGGTGTCTATTTCAATAAAGCAGTAGAAACGCCAACCGCTTAATATATAAGAATCCAGGTGAGAGGTTTCTTCTTCCGGCCGCAGCCAGGTTTTTACAGAGCATTTTAAAACGCCGTCAGTGTAGTGTACATCTGTTATTTCTAATGCCGCATTTTGTGGCCACCACGGTATGATGATCATACTGTGGTCTTTAAAGAATTCCTCTGGGTAAACAGTCTTGTATAAACTGAACAGAGCCGTCTGATATTCACCCTCCGGTTTAAGGACTTCGTAGTGCAAAGATTGGCCGTTTACAAGATCCTTCAGCCTTTGGAAAGTGATCTGTTCGGCACTTGCGACATCGTTAAGCCCTAAGGAACCACCGACCTCAAAGAAAGAATAATTCCAATGAAAATCCAATGTCTGCGGCAGGTCACTTGTTTCGTCTTCCTGCGCCCCTGCGGCTTCACCGGTTTCGCTGCCCCTCGTTGTATCGGTATTTTCGTTTTGGCCGGTGATTTGGACCGGATCGTTTGCCGACGGGGTTGGACTGCCCTTGCAGGCTGTCAGCAAAAGAAGGCAGATAGCCAACACCAAACAAATCCCAATGCGATACCATTTTTTCACAATGACCACCTTCCTTTCTGAAATTTTCTTTTGCGGGAGATACCAATGTACTTTTCTATTTATATTATAGCAAAAATGCATATAGGTGACAATTATTTAACAACGACAAATGAAATTAAAAAATTTTATACAAAATACACAAAGCACCTGCTTTTGCAAGCAGGTGCCGTTTGTTTTATTCGATTCGTTTAATGTCTGCGCCTAAGGCGGTGAGCTTCTCTACCAGATGCTCATAGCCCCGTTCAATGAAGTGGATGTTTTCCACCTCTGTCGTGCCTTTTGCGGCCAGGCCTGCGATCACCAGCGCCGCGCCGGCCCGCAGATCGTTGGCCCGGACTACCGCGCCCTGCAGGCTGCTCTGGCCGGTGATGATGGCGGTCTTTCCGTTGATAAGGATATCCGCGCCCATACTGGCAAGCTCGGTGCAGTAGCCGAAGAACCGGGTCTCATACACACTTTCCGTCAGCCGGCTTGTGCCGTCGGCGATGCTCATACACACGCAGACCTGGGCCTGCATATCCGTGGGGAAGCCGGGATAAGGACGGGTCTTGACGGTGGTGGGCTGGAGCTGTCCCTGGGAGACGACCTGTATGGCATCGTCGTAGTTGACAAATTCCACGCCCATTTCCTGCAGCTTGGAGGTAATGCAGTCCATATGCTTGGGGATCACATTCTGCACCAGCACATTGCCGCCGGCGGCGGCCACTGCCGCTATGTAGGTGCCGGCCTCGATCTGGTCGGGGATAATGGCGTAGGTGCCGCCGGTGAGCTTCTCCACACCGGTGATCTTCACGGTGTCCGTACCGGCGCGGGAGATGTGGGCACCCATAGTATTTAAGAAGTTGGCCAGGTCCACAATGTGGGGCCCCTTGGCGGCGTTCTCGATCACCGTCTTGCCGGGCAGCAGGCAGGCTGCCATAATAATATTCATTGTGGCGCCCACGCTGACCACATCCAGGGTGATCCGGGCGCCCATCAGGCCGTTGGGGCCGGGCTTCATATTCACATAGTCTTCGGTCTCCACCACCCGGGCGCCCAAGGCCCGGAAGCCCTTGATGTGCTGGTCGATGGGGCGGGAGGCGAAGTTGCAGCCGCCGGGCAGAGCCACATGGGCCTTGTGGAACCGGCTCAGCAGCGCGCCCATCAGATAGTAGCTGGCCCGCATCTGACACACCAGCTCCGGATCGGGGTTGGTGCCGGTGACGCCGGTGCAGTCCAAAATGACGGTACTGCTGCCCTCCCAGACCACCTCCGCGCCCATATCCGCCAAAATATCCAGCAGGATATGCACATCGGAAATGTCCGGAACATTCTCTACCCGGCACTTGCCGCTGACCAGCAGCGCGGCGGGGAGAATGGCCACAGCAGCATTTTTTGCGCCACTGACGGTCACAGAGCCTTCCAACCGGTTTCCGCCGTTAATAACATATTTCGCCAAGGATGATCCACTCCTTGTAAAAAAATCACTCACCTAACCAATATACCATAGGATCCGCCTGATGTAAAGAATAAATTTCCGCCTCTTATCGGCGTAAACCCTTGGGATAGTGGTTTTTCAGCACTTTTCCGTCGCCTTTTCCCCAACCCAGCGAGAAGCCGTCCACGGTCACCAATGTCCAGCCGCGGTGGCGGGTCTCGATGGTCTCACCCCGTAAAAATGCCTGCATTGCAGGGCTTTCCGGGTTTAGGTCCTCGGTGCGGGAGGCGGTTTTCAGCCACAATGCCAATGCGTGGGCGGGCTCAAACCGGTCCTTTTTTATTTCACCCAATTCCAGGCCCGGCCGCAGTACTTTGATGCCCCGGATGTCCGGCATTTCTGCCGGTGACCAGAAAAGGCTCTGGCCGAATTGGATCGCCTTGCCCGGCGGCACTTTGATGCCCAGCGCTTCGGCAAATTCCGTAAACACTTTCGGGAGGGTGTCGCCTTTTTGCAGGGGGATGTCGGATTCCTCCCCCTCCTTTTTATGCAGCACCGCAGCAAAATGTCCCTCGCCCAGCAGCTTGTGGGGCCACAGCCGGAACTGTCCCGCACCTGCCGGGGTGAACCAGGGGGCATCCACCGAAACCTGCTCAAATTCCGGGTGCGCCTGCAAAAAAGCGGCAATGCACTGCTCATTTTCCTCCGGGGCAAAGGTACAGGTGGAGTACACCAGACGGCCGCCCGGTCTTACCAGCGCCGCGCCGGAATGGAGGATCTCCGCCTGCCGCCGGGCGCACATAGCGACCGTCTCCTCGCTCCAATCGGTGATGGCCGCCTCCTCCTTGCGGAACATACCCTCGCCGGAGCAGGGGGCATCGATCAGCACCCGGTCAAAAAAGCCGGGGTATTTTTCTGCCAGCCGGGCGGGATGCTCGTTTGTGACCAGGCTATTGGCAACGGCCATTCGCTCGATGTTGCGGCTGAGAATTTTGGCCCGTTTGGGGTTAATTTCGTTGCAAAGGAGAAACCCTTCGCCTAACATTCTGCCGGCGATCTGGGTGGTTTTTCCCCCGGGGGCGGCGCACAGATCACATACCCGTTCGCCGGGCTGGGGGTCTAAAAGCGCCACCGCGGACATAGCGCTGGCCTCCTGCAAATAGTATACGCCGGCCTCGTGGTAGGGGTGCAGACCGGGACGGCTCTCCGGGTCATAATAATAGCCCTGCTCCTCCCAGGGGACGGGCTGGCCCACAAAGGGGAGGGCGGGCGGCTCGCCCTTGAGGGGATTGAACCGCAGCGCTACCGCCCTGGGCCGTTCTAAGCTGTTCAGATAATCCGGGTATTCCGGGCCCAGCTGGGCCTGCATCCGTTTCAAAAAGCCTTCCGGCAGCATAGCAGATCCTCCTTTTTCGTAAAAACGCCCCCCGCAGGGGGAGGCGTTAGTTCTTCTCCTGTATCAGCAGCAGGTCGGAAATAATGGCGTTGGACACCAAAAAACCGTTAGGTGTCAGATGCCACCGGCCGTCATAGGTCTTGGTTGCCAGCCCCCGCGCCTTGCATTCGGCCAAGTATTCTTCCAGCGGCCCAAAGGGCAGCAGGTAGCGATGCTCGTAGACCTTGGGATCGATGCCGGCGGCGGTGCGCAGGCGCATCATAATATGCTCGCCCGCCCGTTCCCGGGATGCGATCTCCTGCACCTCCTGCAGCACCTGTCCGCCTTTCTTGATGCCCTCGATATAGGCCTTTAGATCCCGGACGATGGTAAACCGGCTGCCGCCGAAATCAGAGCTGGCATTGGGGCCAAAGCCTAAGTAGGGGTCGCCGTTCCAGTATTTGAGATTGTGCCGGGACACATTGCCCTTCCGGCAGAAATTGGAGATCTCATACTGCCGGTAGCCGTGCTGCCGCAGGATCTCCACGGCGGCCAGATACATATCCGCCTGCATATCGTCGTCTGCCAAATTGCAGTATTCCTGATATTCATAAAGGGGTGTGCCTTCCTCCAGCTTCAGACCGTAGCAGCTGATGTGCTCCGGCAGCAGCTTCAGTACATTCTTCAGTGTCCGCTCCCAGGCGGGCAGATCCTGTCCCGGCAGGCCGTACATCAAATCGACAGACAGATTCTTGAAACCGAATTTCCGAATTCGCTGGACAGCGGCCACCGCCTGGGCATAGGTGTGGGGTCTGCCTAACTTTTTCAGAATTTCGTCGTCGTCGCACTGAATGCCTAAGCTCACCCGGTTAAAGCCTTCGCTGCGAAGCCGCCGCAAAAGCCGGTCGGACACAGAGTCGGGGTTGGCCTCAAAGGTGATCTCCGCATTGGGCAGCACCCGGAAGGCCTTGCGGATGGCGGTGAGGATGGCGGCCATACCGTCCGCACCGAAGAAGGTGGGCGTGCCGCCGCCGAAATACACCGTGTCCACCACATAGTCCGGGGCCAGCGGGCCGGCCTCCCGGATATGGGTGCAGACCGCGTCCAAATAGCCGTCCAGCAGCCGGTCATCCCGGCCGGTGACGGAATAGAAATCGCAGTACTGACACTTGCTGCGGCAGAACGGCACGTGAATATAGATCCCCAAAGGGGTTTTGTTTTTATTGCTGAATAAGGGCATGATTGCCTCCTGTTTGTTGCGTGGTCACAATGTAGGGGCAGTTATTAACCGCCCGCGGGCGATCATTGATCGCCCCTACAAGTGCTGTTTTAATCCTCGTCCAGTTTGAGGACAGCCATAAAGGCCTCCGAGGGGACGGATACCGTGCCGAAGGTACGCATCCGCTTTTTGCCCTCTTTCTGCTTTTCCAGCAGCTTCTTTTTGCGGGTGATGTCGCCGCCGTAGCACTTGGCCAGCACATCCTTGCGCAGGGCCTTGATGGTCTCCCGGGCGATGATCTTGCCGCCAATGGCCGCCTGCACGGGGATCTCGAACTGGGCGCGGGGGATATTCTCCTTCAGCCGTTCGCAGATCTTCCGGGCCCGGGGATAGGCATTGTCTGCAAAGAGAATAAAGCTCAGCGCGTCTACGATGTCGCCGTTGAGCAGAATGTCCAGCTTCACAAGCCGGCTGGGCCGGTAGCCAATGAGCTCGTAGTCCAAAGAGCCATAGCCCCGGGTGCGGGACTTGAGGGCATCGAAAAAGTCGTAAATGATCTCGTTGAGGGGCATCTCATAGTGCAGCTCCACCCGGTTGGCATCCAGATATACCATATCCTTGAACTCACCCCGGCGGGAGGTGGCAAGGTCCATAATATTGCCCACATATTCCTGGGGCGCCATCAGATTGACCTTGACGAAGGGTTCTTCCGCCAGCTGAATGTCCATAGGATCGGGATAATCCAGAGGGTTATCCACCATCTTCACCGTGCCGTCTAAGGTGGTGACCCGGTAGGAAACATTGGGGGCGGTGGTGATCAGATCCAAATTGTACTCCCGCTCCAGCCGCTCCTGGATGATTTCCATATGGAGAAGTCCCAGGAAGCCGCAGCGGAAGCCGAAGCCCAAGGCGATGGAGCTTTCCAGCTCGTAGACAAAGGACGCATCGTTCAGCTTCAGCTTTTCCAGGGCCTCCCGCAGGTCCTGGTATTTCGCGCCGTCTGCCGGGTACACGCCGGAGTACACCATAGGCTGTACCTGCCGGTAGCCGGGCAGGGGCTCGTCGGCAGGATCTTCCACCGATGTAATGGTGTCGCCCACCTGGGTGTCGGAAACGGTCTTAATGGAGGCGGTGATATAGCCCACCTCGCCTGCGCCCAGGGCTTCCCGGGGGGTCAGACCCCGGGGATTCATGGTGCCGTCTTCGACTACCTTATATACCGCGCCGGTGGCCATCATTTTAATATCCATACCCGCCCGGACCGTACCCTCCTTGATACGGGTGTAGACGATAACACCCCGGTAGGAGTCGTACTGGCTGTCAAAAATCAGCGCCTGCAGGGGGGCGTTCCGGTCGCCCTTGGGGGCAGGCACATCCTTTACGATCATCTCCAGCACGGAGCGGATGTTGATGCCGTTTTTGGCGGAGATCTCCGGGGCATCCTCGGCAGGTACGCAGATAATATCCTCGATCTCCTGCTTGACCTCCTTGGGCCGGGCAGAGGGCAGATCGATCTTGTTGATAACCGGCAGGACCTCAAGACCGGCATCGGTGGCCAAAAAGGTGTTGGCCAGGGTCTGGGCCTCCACTCCCTGGGAGGCATCCACCACCAGCACAGCGCCCTCGCAGGCGGCTAAGGACCGGGAGACCTCATAGTTAAAGTCCACATGGCCTGGGGTATCAATAAGATTCAGGGCATAGACTTCCCCGTCGTCAGCGGTGTAGCTCAGCTGGACGGCGGTGGCTTTAATGGTAATACCCCGCTCCCGCTCCAAGTCCATGGAGTCCAGGATCTGGTTCTCCATCTCCCGCTTGTCAATAGCGGCACATTCCTCCAGCAGCCGATCGGCTAAGGTAGACTTGCCGTGGTCAATATGGGCGATAATGGAAAAATTCCGAATTTTAGAAAGTTCTGTCATAGGTTGCACCTCAAAAAAGGATGGCCGAATTCGGCACACACTCCTCCACTTTAATAACGCTTACATTATAACGAATTTTCCCAGTCTTGTAAACAGTATGTTTTGCCAAAAGACGGGGAATACTGTACTTTGCCGTGACAAAAACCGCCCAATAGCGATTTTTTAGAAAAAATTTTGCAAAACCCTTGTCAAAAAGAAAGAATCAAGGTATAGTCTAACGGCACTGAAGAAATGCGAAAATTCGAGAAAAAGAGGGATTGCATTATGAGCACAACGAAAAAAGCACCCAAGACCCCCGAGGATCTGCAGGCTGTTTTGCAGAAGCTGATCGCCCAGGGCCGCAAGGACGGTATGATCCGTGACAGCGAGCTGCGCGGCTATTTGGATGAAATGGACCTGCCCCCGGAGAAGATCGAGGATATCTATGATCATTTCGATTCCCTGAATATCCAGGTGGTCAGCGAGGATCTGGACCTGGATTTAGACGATACTTTGGATCTGGTGGACGATCTGGATGATGATATCGACCTTAGCAATGTGGAGGAAGAGGACCTGGTAGACCCGGTGGACCTGGCCGCTGAGTACAATTTGGACGACCCGGTGCGTATGTACCTGAAGGAGATCGGACAGATCAAGCTGCTTTCTGCAGAAGAGGAAGTGGAGCTGGCCAAGATGGTATCCGAGGGCAGCCAGTACGCCAAGAACAAGCTCACCGAGGCAAACCTCCGGCTGGTGGTCTCCATCGCCAAGAAATACTCCGGCCGCGGCCTGCACATTCTGGACCTGATCCAGGAGGGCAATACGGGCCTCATCCGCGCCGTGGACAAATTTGACTGGACAAAGGGAAACAAATTCTCTACATATGCCACCTGGTGGATCCGGCAGGCCATCACCCGCGCCATCGCCGACCAGGCCCGTACCATCCGGGTGCCGGTGCATATGGTAGAGGTCATCAATAAGGCCACCCGCTGCAACCGGAAGCTGGTGCAGGAGCTGGGCCGTGAGCCCACCGTGGAGGAGATCGCCGCCGAGCTGAACCTGCCGGTGGAGAAGATCATCGAGGCAAACCGCACCGCCGCCGATACCTTGAGCTTGGATACCCCCGTGGGCGACGAGGAGGATACCTCCATCGGCTCCTTTGTGGAAGACGAGCGCACCCCCGGCCCTGCCGACGCCACCTCCAACGCCATGCTGGCCGAGGCTCTCAAGGAGATTTTGGACACCCTCACCGAGCGGGAAGCGGATGTGCTGCGGATGCGGTTTGGTATGTACGATGGCCGCACCCACACCCTGGAGGAAGTGGGCCAGATCTTCGGCGTGACCCGTGAGCGGATCCGTCAGATCGAGAACAAGGCCATCCGCAAGCTGCGCCACCCCAGCCGCGCCAAGAAGATCAAGGACTTTTACTGCTGATTAAAATCGAGAAGCCGTGGGGGCTAAGGCTGCACGGCGTCCTGGTTTTTTTGTGGATTGTGTTTTACGGTGGG
>JAZRIT010000052.1:0-17851 GCA_045645385.1 Faecousia sp. | reverse complement strand
ATCTACAACTATCCGTTCCTGATGGGCCAGGGCGTTTGGCTGGATTCCGACAAGCTGTCCGTAAACGACGACCTGCGGGAGGTGCTGAAGCACGGCACGCTGTCCATCGGCTTTATCGGTCTGGCAGAGACCCTGACCGCCCTGTACGGTCAGCACCACGGCCAGAGCGAGGAGATGCAGGAGAAGGGCAAGGCCATCCTGGGCTTTATGCGGAAGTTCTGCGACGACAAGTCCCAGGAGCTGAAGATGAACTTCTCCCTGCTGGGTACTCCCGCTGAGGGCCTGTCCGGCCGCTTCATCCGTATGGACCAGAAGCGCTACGGCAAGCTCCCCGGCATCACCGACCGGGAGTACTACACCAACTCCTTCCACGTTCCCGTATGGTTCCCCATCTCCGCTTACGACAAGATCCGGCTGGAAGCCCCCTACCACGCCCTGTGTAACGCAGGTCACATCAGCTATGTGGAGCTGGACGGCGACACCGCACAGAATGTGGAGGCCTTTGAGACCATCGTCCGCTGCATGCACGATTTCGGCATCGGCTACGGCTCCATTAACCACCCTGTGGACCGCGACCCCGTCTGTGGCTATGTGGGTATCATCGGCGATGTTTGCCCCCGCTGCGGCCGTCATGAGGGCGAGGAGATCCCCTTCGAGCGTATCGAAGAGCTGAGAAGAAAGTATCCGAAAATGCCCGCATTTCAGGGTATTGAATAATTGATCGTCTGCGGGCGATTCGTGAATCGCCCCTACGAGATCCGAATCACACAATCCAAAAGGAGGATTTTACTATGACCATCAAGAGCACCAATGAGAAAATGGGCCAGGGTGTTGGCTTTGAGCGTATCCGCCGCATCACCGGCTACCTGGTAGGTACTATGGACAAGTGGAATGACGCAAAGCGCGCTGAGGAGCGGGACCGCGTCAAGCACAGCTTAAGCAAAAATGCTTAAATTAAGCGGAATTCAACAAGATAGCATCGTGGACGGCCCCGGCATACGGACGACCTTCTTCTGCCAGGGCTGCCCCCACCACTGCCCCGGGTGTCATAACCCGGAGACCTGGCCCTTTGAGGGCGGCACAGCGGTAGAGACCTCGGTGCTGGTGGAGATGGTCACATCCAACCCCCTGTGCCGAGGGGTGACCTTCTCCGGCGGCGAGCCTTTCGCCCAAGCCGAGGGTTATTTGGAACTTGCCAAGGCACTCAAAGAAAAGGGGTACGAGATCGCTTCCTACTCCGGCTACACTTTTGAGCAGCTGTTAAACGGCACACCCGCCCAGCGGCAGCTTTTGGAGTATATCGATGTGCTCATCGACGGGCCGTTTATTATGGCGGAGAAAAGCCTGGAAGTCCCCTTCCGGGGCAGTAAAAACCAGCGGATTCTGGATGTCCCAAAGAGCCTGGAAGCAGGCGCTGCAGTATCCGTCACTGCAAAGCGCTGGTTAGGTGAATACTAACAAAAAGGTGCGTACCAATCGGTACGCACCCTTTTTATGTATCGCAGGGGTCGCGTTTTGCCGTTTCTCATTTCCTTCTTGCTTTTATCCCATCCGTTTTGGTATAATACACTTAATATATTACCCAATGAGAGGAGAAATCAGATGAAACGATATATTCTTCCGCTATTGATTCTGTGCCTTATGCTCTGCGCCTGTGGTAAAGACAAAACGAATCCGACAACACCCACGCCTCCCACGCAGACGCAAACTTCCACAGAAACAACCCCGCCTGCTACAACACCCGCTCCCACCACACAGACGCAAACTCCCACAGAAACAACTCCGTCTGCTACAACACCCACGCCTCCTGAGTCTGCAGAGGTTTTGGCATACCGTCATCCTCTGAACGGCACCCCCATTGCAACCCCTTGGAACGGCCAGGTGGCCGCCGTTGTGATTAACAACCTTAAAAAAGCTCTGCCCCAAGCCGGTATCAGCTCCGCAGATATTTTCTACGAGGTAGAAAACGAAGGCGACATTACCCGTTGCCTTGCGGTATTTTCGGATATTTCCAAAGTAGGCACAATCGGACCTGTCCGCAGTACGCGCACATATTTCAACAGCTTGTCTGCAGCTTACAACGCACCTATTGTGTATTGTGGCGGCAGCCCCGGACTGGGGCTTGACGGTATTTATGATTCTTCTATGCAGGCAATTCCTAACTGGGAGCATATTGACCAATCCACTTACGGTAAGTATTTCTACCACGATATGGAGCGCTACAGCGCTGGCTATCCTTGGGAGCATACTTTATTTACCAAGGGCGAAAGCCTCCAGCAGGCATTGAAGGATATGGGCTACGATACCCCAGAGACAAAGACCTTTGGCTTAGTTTTTGATGACAATATCGCCCTCAACGGAGAAACCGCCAACGAAGTTACCATAAAGTTCAAAGAAGGCAAGATCACTACGCTGAAATACGACTCCACCGCTGGCCGCTACAGCCTGCATCAACACGATCAGGACATCATCGATAGCAATAACAATCAGGTTGTAACCTTCAAGAATGTAATCGCCATTTACACCAAGCAGGAATTCGCTTCCAACAACGTACACAAATTCTATGACACCGTTACCAGTGGTAACGGCTATGCCGCTATCAACGGCAAAATCGTCCCCATCAAGTGGAACAGACCCTCTGTGGACGCGCCTTTTACTTACACTCTGGAAAACGGCGAACCGCTGACACTGGATGTAGGTAACACCTATATCGCGCTCGTCGGCATTGAGCACCCCATTTCTTACAAGTAATAAACGAGCAAACCCCCGGGAGATAACTCCCGGGGGTTTTGTTTTAGCGGACGTATTCGATGACAACGCGGCGGTTGGGCTCGGTGCCCACAGAATAGGTGGTGATGCGGTCGGTGTCCTGCAGAGTTGCGTGGATCACGTGCCGCTCGTAGGCGTTCATAGGCTCCAAGGTGGTGCGGCGGTGGGCCTTGAGCACTTGCTGGGCCTTCTTCTGGGCGTAACGGCGGAGAGAGTCCTCCCGCTTCTGACGGTAGCACTCGGCATCCACATTGATGCGGGTATGGCCGTCGATGCCCCGGTTGATGGTGTAGTTGGCAAGATGCTGCAGAGCATCCAGGGTATCGCCCCGGCGGCCGATGAGATAACCCAGATCCTCGCCGGTCAGCTCCACCATATAGGTGTTCTCCTCTTCGGCCCAGGCGTGGGGTACGGCGTCAGAGCCCATATGCTCCAGCAGACCCTTCAGGAACACCTCGATCTTCTCCTCGGTAGAACCGGGCGCGGCAGGAGTGTATTCCTTAGGCGCGGCCTTGGGGGCTTCCGCCTTGGGTGCTTTGGGCTTGCGCTCCTTGGGCTCTTCGGCCTTGGGCGCAGGCTTGGGTGCCTCCGGCTTGGGTGCGGGCTTAGGCTCTTCGGGCTTCACCACAGGCTTTGCCTTGGGCTTGGAGCGGGAAGCAGAGGACAGCGCCACCTTGGGGGCGGGATCGGGTGCTTCATAGGTCACTTCCACCTTGGCAGGGGTGGCGCCGATGCCAAGAAAACCGCTCTTGGCCTGGGCCAGAACCTGTACGGAAACCTGATCTCTGTCCAGACCCAGCTGGGCCAGGGCGTTTTCGATGGCTTCATCGATGGTCTTGCCAGTCGTAACAATGGTCTTTTCCATTTTTATTCCTCCGTGTTTTGGGAAGCATACCGGTTGGGGTCATAGTTGCGGCCCTTGCAGTAGGGACGGCTGGGGATGCCGGACATAGCCCGGGGGGCATCGTCCGCTTCTTCCTCGGTCACAAAACCCTTCTTTATGGCATACTCTCTGGCGGCGGCAGCTTTTGCTGCCTCCTGCTCTCTTTGCTGCTGTTGCTGCAGCTTCTTCTTGCTGGTGTTGGTGGTGATGCCGTCGGGGTTGGCGGCCCGGCGCTCGGCGCGCAGGCGCCCCTTCTCGGCCTCGATGGCCTCTTCCTCCATTGCCTTCTTTAAACGCTCTGCATCCTCGGCATCGTAGATCTTCCGGTACTTCTTGGTCAGATATACATCCATTGCCGTGGAGATCAGACCCTGGATCAGCCAGTACAGGCTCAGCGCGCCGGGAACGGTGAAGCCGATCCACAGGGACATCAGCGGGAACATATAGAGCATCATCTTATTGCTCTGGTTGGCCTGGGAATTCTTGGCGGTCTCCTTATCCTGCAGACCCTTTTCATCGGTGACCAGGGAGTTGTTCATTCTCTGGGAGATGAGCATACTCAGCACCTGGCCGCCGGCAGACAGCAGCGGCAGCAGGAAAAGGCCGATGTTTGCCCAGTTCCAAACCTCCCACTTGAACACATTGAAGGTAGGAACAGCGCCCAGATCGACCTGCAAGAAGCCGAAATTCAGGCCGCTCAGTGTGTCGGGGTTGGCAAGCGCCAGGCCTTTTTCTGCCAATGCGGCCTGGATCTGCTCCGCATATTGGGGAATCAAAGGCGTTGCGATCAGCTGATCGTAGTACGCATTCTTACCGAAAGCAGCAGGAACAGCCTCTTTGATGACATTGACGATCTCAGCAGCAACCTCTGCGCTCTCGTGGAGCATATAGTTCAGCGGTTGCCGGACAACAGCGTACAGGGGCAGCAGGATCAGCAAGGGGATCATGCTCCACAGGCAGCTGCCGCCGCCCACACCCTCTTCTTTATAAAGGGCCTGGGTAGCTTCGTTTATTTTTTGCTGGTCACCGGCGTACTTCTTCTGAATTGCCTGCAGACGGGGGGTCAGCCGGGACATCTTCATCATACTCTTCTTGCTCTTGGCGGTCACCGGGAGCAAAACGAGCTTCAGAACTATGGCAAAGACGATCAGCGCCCAGCCATAGTTGTTGAAAAGCTGATATAAACCGGACAACAGATAGCCAAAGGGGACCCGGATGATATCGCTTAACTGAAATGCGAGAAACATACAATTTCCTCCTTAGGGCACGGGGTCGTAGAAATCACCCTTGTAAAAAGGGTGGCAGCGCAAAAGACGCTTCAGCGCCATAAAGCCGCCCTTGACGGCCCCGTATTTTTCAATGGCTTCCAATGCGTAAGCGGAACAGGTCGGCGTAAACCGGCAGCAGGCAGTACGGTAGGGGGAGATTTTTCGCTGATAGAAGCGGATCATTTTCAGAAACAGTGTTTTCATTGGGACTTCAGTACCCCGGCCTTTTTGGCCAAAGACAGGTAGGCGTGGGTGAGTTTTTGGAAATCGGCATCGATACACCGACTTCTTGCTACCACAACAATGTCCCAGCCGGGAGTAAACAGCCCCTCATTGAGCCGATAGACCTCCCGCAGACGGCGGCGTACCCGATTGCGGACCACCGCGTGTCCCAGCTTTTTGCTGGCGGTAATGCCCACCCGATTGGTGGAAGAGCGGTTGGGTCTGCAATAGAAGACCAGATAGCCGTTGGCATGACCGTTTGTGGCATACAGCCGCCGGAAAATATGATTCAGCTTCAGCGAACAGGAAAATTTCATACGGTTTCCCCCTCAGGAAATCCTAAAACGATTGCTCATAACATTTTGGGAAACGGATTGCCACGTCGCTTCGCTCCTCGCAATGACATGGAATTTTAGGCATGATTGCATAAAATAATAATCCCCAAAATCAGGCTCGCTTGAGAAAATGGCTTGTCCCAAAACACCTAAACAGGCAGGATTGAGGAAATAGATTATCTATAATGTGGCGAGAGATTTTTCTGCAAGGCAAGCAGCGGAGCCGATGGAATACTTTGTGTATTTCGAGGCTCCGGTGTGCAGCATTGCGGGAAAAGATCCGCCAAAGTGAGATAAGATATTTCTGAAAGCCTGCCAAAGAAAAAGGGAGCGGGGCGAATAGCCATTCGCCCCGCGCAGACTCCCATTTAGCTATGAGCGGTGGCCTGCTGTGATTCAGCTGCCTATTTACACTCAAGCAGACAGAACCTTACGGCCTTTGGCACGGCGACGGGCAAGAACCTTGCGGCCGTTGGAAGTAGCCATTCTCTGCCGGAAACCGTGAACCTTGGAGCGGTGACGGCGGCTGGGCTGGTAGGTACGCTTCATTGGTGTACACCTCCTTAAAAATCACATATGCTCGACAGCCATAGGCTGCAGCGACACAATACTACTGACCATACATAGTCACGCTAACATAGTATAACCCATAAATCCACCCAGGTCAACAACTTTTTTCATAACTTTGCCATTTTGGGCGGTTTACAGGACAAAATTGTCTGCCCGGAAGCTATAAGGCAGCAGCTGAGCAAGGGTATAGGTTTGGATTTTCCCCGCTGCATCGGTCAGATAAATTACAAAATCGTCTTTGCAAAATTCCCGCAGCACCTGCCGGCACACGCCGCAGGGCGGAAACGGGTCTGTAAGCTTCCCCTCCACGCCGCCGCAGACCGCGATGGCGGTAAAATCCCGGTGGCCGTCATAGACCGCTTTAAAAATAGCAGTGCGCTCGGCGCAGTTGGTAGGGCCGTAGGCGGCATTTTCAATATTGCACCCCTGGTAGACCGTACCGTCGGCGCACAGCAACGCCGCGCCCACCTTGCAGCGGGAATAGGGCGCATAGGCTTTTTCCATTGCCTCTTTGGCTGATTCCATCAATTTTTCCGGTGTCATACACATTCCGCCTTTCGTTTTGGAGATTGCCACACCAGTCTGCGGACTGGTTCGCAATGGCACTATTATTTACAATTATACGAAAAACGGGCGCGTTTTGCAACACGCCCGTTTTTCTGATTATTTTGCGATTTTTCTCTGGATCAGCTTAACGATCTCCACAACAGGGATCACCAAAATCGCCAAAACGATGGCGATGCCGTACTCCAGCAGACCGATGGTGGTAAAGCCGAAGGCATTGGCAATGAACGGCACTTCGATGACCAAGGTGGTCAGCAGGAGGCTGCCCAGCATAGCGGCCCACAGGATCTTGTTGTGGCTCTTCAGGCTGAAGATGGACTTCCGCTGAGAACGCAGGTTGAAGGAGTGGAAGATCTCGCACATACTCATAGCCAGGAACGCCATAGTCATACCATGGCCGGACTCCCCTGCCGCCCGCAGCTGCTGGAACCAGCCTGCGCCAAACTCCATAGATGCGCCGATCAGATAGGCTACGATGGTGATGACGGTGACCAGAATGCCCTGGTAGATCACATCAAAACCTAAACCGCCGGCGAAAATTCCATCCTTGGAATTTCTGGGGGGACGGCTCATGGTGTCCGGCTCGGCCTCCTCCATACCCAGCGCCAGGGCCGGGAAGCAGTCAGTGACTAAGTTAATGAACAGCAGGTGGACAGGATTCAGCAGCACAAAGCCGATCAGCGTTGCGCCGAAAACGCCCAGCACCTCACTCATATTGGAGGCAAGCAGGAATTGGATGGCCTTACGGATATTGTCGTAGATCCGGCGGCCCTCGCCCACCGCGGAAACGATGGTGGCAAAATTATCGTCTGCCAGCACCATATCGGCAACATTCTTGGTAACATCCGTACCGGTAATGCCCATACCCACGCCGATATCGGCAGACTTGATGGAGGGGGCATCATTGACGCCGTCGCCGGTCATGGCGGTGATGGCGCCGTTGGCCTTCCAGGCGGTGACGATCCGGGTCTTATGCTCCGGCTGGACGCGGGCGTACACGCCGTACTTCTTGACGAATTCGCAGATCTCGTCGTCGGAGATGGCATCCAGCTCCGCGCCGGTGATGGCCTCGGAAGCATCGGTGATGATGCCCAGCTCCTTGGCGATGGCCACGGCGGTGTCCTTATGGTCGCCGGTGATCATCACAGGACGGATGCCGGCGGCCCGGCACTCCTCAATGGCGGCCTTGACCTCGGGACGGACCGGGTCGATCATACCGGTCAGACCCACGAAGCACAGCTCCTGCTCTAAGAATTCGGGGGTGTTGTCGGCAGGCTTTTCGCTCCAGTCCCGCTTGGCGGCGGCCAGCACCCGGAGGGCCTTATCGGCCATTGCCTTGTTGGCGGCCATGATCTCAGAGCGCTTTTCCTCGGTCATAGGCTTCACTTCGCCGTCTTCCCAATAGCCGGTACAGCGGGCAAGCACCACATCGGGGCCACCCTTGGTGTACTGAACGAACTTGCCGCCTAAATCGTGGACGGTGGACATCATCTTCCGGCCGGAATCGAAGGGGGCCTCGTCCACACGGGGGGTGTCCTTTTGCAATTGGGCCTTATGCAGGCCCACAGAGTAGGCGAAGTTTACCAGAGCGCACTCGGTGGGCTCGCCCTCGGCCTGGTTATCCTCGTTGAGGTTGGCATCAGAGCACAGGGCCATAGCGGTGGCAACCAGATTGGTTTCGCCCATATGCTCCACCACGGTCATCTTGTTTTGGGTCAGCGTACCGGTCTTATCGGAGCAGATGACCTGGGTGCAGCCCAAGGTCTCCACGGCGGTGAGCCGGCGGATGACAGCATTGCGCTTGCTCATCTTGGTCACACCGATGGACAGCACCACGGTAACCACCGTGGCAAGGCCCTCGGGGATGGCCGCAACCGCCAGGGAAACGGCGACCATAAAGGTCTCCAGAACGGCGCTCAGATGAAAGTCTCCTGCCATCAACAGGTTGAACGCAAAAATAAACACGCAGATGCCCAGCACCACGAAGCTGAGGGTCTTGCCTAAGCTGTCCAGCTTCTTTTGCAGGGGGGTCTCCTCATCCTGGGCAGCGGCCAGCGCGCCGGCGATCTTACCCATCTCCGTGTCCATACCAGTCTCGGTAATGACTGCCTTGCCCCGGCCATAGACCACGGTAGAGCCCATATAGCACATATTCTTCCGGTCGCCCAGAGGAATATCGCCATTATCTGCCCGCAGGTTCAGCGCGTCCACCAGCTTGTTCACCGGCACGGATTCGCCGGTAAGGGCAGCCTCTTCGATCTTCAGGCTGGCGTTTTCAATAATACGGCCATCGGCGGGAACGGCATCGCCGGCCTCCAGCACCACGATATCGCCGGGCACCAGCTCGTCGGAGTGGAGGACGATCTGCTTGCCGTCCCGGATCACCTTACAGGTGGCCGCGGTCATGGTTTGCAGGGCCTCAATGGCGGCCTCTGCCTTGCTTTCCTGGACAACGCCTAAGATCGCGTTCAGCAGCACCACCGCAACGATGATAATGACCTCTGCCCATTCGCTCTCACCGGAGAGCATACCGGTCAAGGCGGACACGGCGGCGGCCACCATCAGAATGATCAGCATAGGATCCTTCAGCTGGGCAAAAAAGCGCTGCAGCAGGGTAGGCTTCTTACCTTCTTTCAGCTTATTGGGACCGTACTTTTGAAGGCGCTCCCGGGCCTGGGCCTGGGTCAGACCGCCCATATCCACATCCAAATTCTGCAAGACCTGCTCTGTGGACAGGGTGTAGGTTTTTTCCATCAAACACACTCCTTATAAAAGATTGCAAAAAAACAAAAAACCCATGCACACGCAAAAAGCTGTGCATGAGTCTCATTCTGAATAAACACTCCGAGCCAAACGGCCGTACTGACGAAATGTTTCGGGCAAGGCTTGCCCGGAATTACTCCCTCATACTGCTTTTACTATATCACACCCAACCAAAATGTCAAGGGGCGCGGCGTATAATCACCCTATTTTTTCCAGTTGAAAGAAAATTATTCCGCCTACTATCTTTTTTTTAAAGAAGCGTGTATAATAGATGCAAACGCCTACAAAGAGAGGATACTCTATGAAAAAACTGATTTTTTTGGAGATGGCTGTGCTGTCGGTGCTGCTGGTGGTGGCCGTGCTGATCTCCGCCAGGCTGGATCAGCCCACATTCTCCCAAGGCGATCTCTCTGCAAGCAGCAATGCCACAGATACGATCGGCTCGACCGAGACGGAAGCCGTCCAAACAGGACCTACCTGGAACACCTATCCGGAAGACCGACAGCTCACTGCCCGGCAGTATTTTGTTTATGACTGTCTGGCCCGCACCTACCTGGTCAACTCCGGCACAGAAAATGACCGTGTCTACCCCGCCAGCATCACCAAGCTCTTTACCGCGTATGTTGCTATGTACTATCTGCACCCGGATGCCTATATTGAAGTGGGTGACGCGCTGGATATGGTCGTCCCCGGCTCCTCTGTTGCCCATCTGCAAAAGGGTGATCGGCTCACCGCAAGGCAGCTGCTGGAGGGTATGCTCCTGTCCAGCGGAAATGACGCGGCCTATGTCCTGGCCTGCGAGGCCGGCCGGATGATCGCCGGAAAATTGGATCTGGATGCAGCCTCGGCCGTGGAAGCCTTTGTGAACGAAATGAATGTACGGGCCAAGGCGCTGGGTATGCCAAACACCCATTTTGTCAACCCCGACGGCATTCACGATCCTGACCACTACACCACGATCCAGGATCTGACCACGCTGGCTGCGCTTTGTCTGTCCGACAACACCATTATGAACAATGCGGTGGTACCGGAGGCGGATATTATACTCCACGACGAGACGGTGGTATGGAAAAATACCAATGCGCTCATCAACCCCAAATCTCCCTATTATTGCCCCTATGCCATCGGCCTGAAGACCGGCCAGACCCCAGAGGCCGGCAGCTGTCTTCTGTCTGCCTTCCGAAAGGACAGTCAGTATCTGGTGATCGGTGTGTTCGGCTGTCCGGAGGAAACAGACCGTTTTGACGATGCCCTGCAGCTGTTTAACCAGATCGTTTTGGATTGACATATTCCCACAAAGCCCCCCTTTACAAAGGGGGGCTTTTCGGCGGGAGCAAGTCCCCCGTCCTACAGATCAAAATTCCAGCTCGTCCCGGAAAAAGCCCCGGGTATCGGCAAAATTGCCCCGGTTGTCCATCACGGACACCCGGACATATTTTGCCCGGTCGTCGATCTCAAAGTCGGCGCAGGTGACGGTCTTACCCGGCTGGGCCACCAGCTTCTTGGGGCCCTTGCTGCCGGTGAATACCATAATCCGCTCCACCTCGGAACACTCGATATGGATCTTGTTGCCCTCCATATACACTTCCTTGAAGGTAGGACCCATAGAGGAATACATATCGCCCTTTTCCATGGCGTCGATCACAGCGCCGTAGGTGAATGTTTCCGGTATGATCATAGCAAAACCGCCGAAGGCATCGCACAGAGGGTCACCCTCGGGATGGGTGTTGTGGTTATCGTCGGCAGAATGGCAGGCGATGCGCTTACCTGCCCGGAGCATTTTGTCATACAAGGCGCCGTTATATTCCAAGTGGCTGAGCAAATGGGCGCCGTAATTGCACATCTCCATGGAAAAGAAGCCCTCGTAAGCTAAAATATCCGCCTCCGGCTCCATGGACCACCAGGGATGATTGTAGGCGGCGATGTAGCCGCTTTCCTTGGCAGTGGCGATAAACTTATTAATATAGTCCACGGAGTACTCTCTCGTTTCCTGAGAGCCAACCTTCACCAGGGCATCCTTTTCCGCCTGGGTGATGTACTTGCAGTACTTGGGGTTATAGCAGACGATGGCCTCATTATCCGGGTCTCGGGCGAAGAGGTTGATGTGGATCTCCTGCTGGTAGACATCGTACTTGCAGTTGGGGTCCTTGCGGATATAGGTCTCATAGCCGGTGATGGCCAAAAAGTCCTCATCGGTCAGGTCCGTGTGCTTCCGGGGCGTCTCGTGGTCGGTGATGGAGAGGATGGAATAGCCGTGGGATTTGTACATCTGCTTCAGCTCTTCGGGGGTCTTTTTGCCGTCGGAAATGACGGTGTGGGCGTGGAGATTTGCCTTGTATTGCTTTTTATCGGGATGGATGAGGTAAATCATAACTGCCTCCAAGGTGATAATTTGAAGGTATTATATCACAATTGCCCCCTTTTGACAACAAAAGGGGGCAATTCGATTTTACAGATATTTTCTTGTGACCGTGAAGCCGCAGTCCCGGACCGCCCGGCTGTACTCGGCATATCCGATCATCTGGTGACGGATCAGGTCTGCATCGTCACCGCCGGGCATATCCACCGTCAGCACATCGGTAACGCCGAAGTCGAAGGTGCGGTCCACCCGGGCATCGCCGTAAAGGCCGCCCTCAATGACAATGTGATGCCTGCCGGAGGAGACGGAAACTTCAATAGGCGCATCGGTGTACCTTAATACCAGGCTTTTTCCGTCCACATAGAGCTTGCCCATCTCGTTGCCGGAGGCCGGCGCGCCGCCGTTTACAAAGATCTTGGCCGTGCCGCCGCTGTAGCCGGAAACAGCAGTTTCGGTCTTTGCTTCCGGTTCTGCCGCGTCCACGACATCCTGCTCCTGCGGCTCATTTTCCGGCTTTTTCCTGCCGCTCTTAATGAGAAATACGATGCCGAACACGATGGCCGCCAGAACGATGGGATTGGTCAGCAGATTCAGCAAAACCAAAACGATCGGATTGTTCATACTTTGCACCCCTTAAAAGTTTTATTTTGACTCTTTTATTATAGCAAAACAGCAATTTTTGTCAAGAAAAACCACTCCCGTAGGAGTGGTTTGTTTCATATGCTATCCCAGCAGGACCAGGAACTGGCAGACCAGGATAATGGACACCAGGGCGATGGGATAGGTAGCTGCGTAGGCAGCGGCCACATCGTCGGTGCCGCAGGAGGTGATCAGCGTACCCAGTGCGGGGGTGCTGGTCATACCGCCGGTGATGGAGCCCATATTGTTCAGCAGCTCCAGCTTCAGAAGCTTAGCGGCCACGAAGTAGCCGATGAACATAGGCATTAAAGTCATAATCGCGCCGTAGACGAAGAGCATAGGACCTTCCTTGGACAGGATCTCCACGAAATCCTTGCCGCCGTCAAAGCCGGCACCGGCCAGAAACAGCACCAGGCCCAGCTCCCGCAGCAGCTTGGAGGTGGTCTTGGGCACTTCCATACTCAGCCTGCTGATACGGCCAAAATGGCCCAGGATCAATGCGATGATCAGCGGGCCGCCGGTATTGCCCAGAGAGAAGGAATTGCCGCCGGGCAGGGGGATCTTGACAGCACCCAGCAGAATGCCGCCCAAAATGCCCAAAGCAACGGGCAGCAGGCCAAACTCTTCCATGGTAAAGCATTTCTTTTTCAGCTTGGTCTCCGCAGCAGCGGCAGCCTTTGCGGTATTGCTGATCTTTGCCCGCTCTGTAGCCATATCGGCTTTCAGGATCCGGGGCATCAGCTGGACAAACAACACCACGCCGATGACACCGAAGGGATAGGCAACGCCCTGGCCCACAGATACCAGGGATTCTCTTGCCGCGCCGGCAGCGTCCTTGGCAGCGGAGAAGCCGGGGGTGCTGGTCAGCGCGCCGGAGAGCATACCGGCAGTCAGCGCCGCGTCCAGCCCGGTCAGCTTGGTGATGGCAAAGCAGGTCAGACCGCCGGAGACGATGATCACCAGACCTAACAGCACATAGGACTTGGCGTTGACCTTCAAATTGTGGAAGAAATTGGGGCCGGCAATAAAGCCCACGGACACCACAAAGAACACCAGACCCAGATTCTGCATAAACTTGGGCAGCTCTGCGCCAAACATAGAATCGGGAAAGGCGGTATGTAAATGGCCGAAGACCAGCGCCACCAGAAAAACGGCAGCAGAGCCCAGGCCCACGCCCTTAATTTCAATTCTTCCGATCAGATAACCCAACGTCAGGATCAGAAAAATATTGATCAGTACATAGGTTGCGCTGCTGAATGCAAACATAACTTCTTCTCCTCTCTGCATTTGGCCTTGACAGACTAAACTGTATTATAGCACGGGCATTTTGGTTTTGCAATCGTTTTCCTCAAAATTGTCTGCGCGGTTTTTTGGCAATCTATAATTGACCCTTGACAAAAAGACCGCATCGTGGTATAGTTCTCCCAGCAAGAAATTGCCACATAAATTTTAGCTTACTTTGCAAATGGTAGAATTTCACAGGGAAATTCTGTCCATTTGGCAGGGTAGGCATTTTTTATGCCTCCTTGACGAAAATTCCATATTTCAGGAGGTAATATTATGAATCACTATTCTGACCCCACCGCCGCCAAGGCCTTAAGCGGCATCAACCGGGAGTTCGCCCGGCTGGAAAAGAAGGCCAAGAACCTGCGCCGCCGCTGGAAGGAGGGCGAGATTACAAGTGAAGACCTGGAAAAGGCCCAGGCTCAGTTCACCGGGATCTACCGCCACGTGCTGACCCACGTGCTCCGGGAAAAGCAGGACTGATCCCGTACACACCTTTCCTCCGGCGCTCAAAGATCGCCGGAGGAAAGGCAGATGACCGATCATACAGGTGCAGCCGCCAACGCCCGGGATTGCGTTTTTTGTCGAAAGGTGCTATAATGGTTAATCATTTGCCATTCTGCTTGAGAGGGGGTACTGCAATATGGCTGACCGGCGCAGCAAGGTCCCGAAGAATAAGGTGCGGGATGTCAACGGCCCCGTGCTGGCCCTGGTTTATCACACCCTTCGCCTCTGGTACACCCTTTGCGGTATCCGGATCAAAGCCGTCAACAAGGTCGGCCGGCCGGAAAGCCCCTCCATCATTCTTTGCAATCACGGCTCGTTTATGGATTTTATCTACGCAGCTGCCCTGGTACGGAGTTATAAGCCCAATTTTATCGTTGCGCGGCTGTATTTTTACAACAGATATTTAGGCTGGCTGCTGCGGACCGTCGGCGCATTCCCCAAGAGTATGTTCGCCACGGACCTGGAAAATGCCAAAAACTGTCTGACCGTACTGCGGGAGAAAAACCACCTGGCTATGATGCCGGAGGCCCGGCTGTCCACCACCGGGCGGTTTGAGGATATCCAAAGCAGCACCTACGCCTTTATCAAAAAGGCCGGTGTCAATGTCTATACCATCAAGTTCAGCGGAGACTATTTTGCCGACCCCAAATGGGGCAAGGGCTTCCGCCGCGGCGCGGTGGTGGAGGCTGAAATGGATATTCTGTATACGGCAGCGCAAATAAAAGACCTTTCTCCGGAGGCGCTGAAGCAAGGGATCGAGGCGCGGCTCTCCTACGACGAATTTGCATGGTTGGCCCAGCGGCCCGAGATCCGCTACCGCTCCCGCCGTATGGCCGAGGGTCTGGAAAATATCCTGACGACCTGCCCACTGTGCGGTGGCAAGCATACCATCACCACCAGAAAAAACAAGATTTTTTGCCAGCATTGCGGCTGCCTGACCGCGCTGGATGACCGCTACGGCTTTGACAAGGGCTTCCGCTTCCAAAACTTCGCCCAGTGGTACGACTGGCAAAAGTCCCTTTTGGAACAGGAAATTACCGAAAATAAAGACTATGTCTTATCCTCCAGGGTAGAGCTGCGGCTTCCCGGCACCGGCCGGGGGCTAACTCGCCACGGCGGCTGCGGCATCTGTACACTCAGCCGGGACGGCCTTGTGTATACCGGCACAAAGGACGCAGAGGATGTGCAGCTGCATTTCTCCCTCCAAAAGATCTACAGACTGCTTTTCGGGGCAGGGGTAAACTTTGAAATATATGACGGCACAGAAATATTATTCTTCGTGCCGGAGGAAACGCGTTCGGCCGTGGATTGGTATATGGCGTCCACGATCTTGCACGACCTGTAAGGAGGAATTCTTATCATTACGAAAGAAAAGACCCCCAGGCAAAAGGAACAGGCCTATTCCAATATCAGCATCCGTTCCTTTGTGATGGTGGCGGCGATCCTGTTGGCGATGCTGGTGTTCTGCGGATCCCTCTCTTATTTTGTCCCCCAGGGCGCATTTACCCGGGATAACAGCGGCAACATTCTTCCCGACACCTACCGGGCAGGGCAGGTTGAGGGCATCGCCCTTTGGCGGGTGATCACAGCACCGGCGCGGGTCTTCGCCTCCGACGATGCCGTTACCATCATTATGATCAGCGTTTTTCTGCTGGTAATGAGCGGCGTGTTCAATCTTTTGGATAAAACCGGCGGCATCAAAATCTTTATTGTCCATATTATGCGCCGGCTGCGGGACCGTGGCGGTCCGGTCGTTTGCATCACGGTGCTGATCTTTATGCTCTTCGGAAGCCTTTTCGGTATGTTCGAGGAGCTGGTGACTCTGCTGCCGCTGATCATTGTATTTATGCTGTCTATGGGACTGGATACTATGATCGGTTTAGGCGCCTGCTTGATGGCCGCCTGTTTCGGTTTTTCCACGGCGATTACCAACCCATTTTCCGTTGGCACGGCAGCCCAGCTGGCCAGGGTCCACACCTCCTCCGGCGTGTGGCTCAGAATTGTGTTTTTCGGGATCGTGTATTTGGTCCTGTGTGTTTTTTTGATGGGGTATCTGAAAAAAATAAGCAGCGACCCCCTGTGCTCACCCACCTATGAGATCGACCGGAAAAAACGGGAAAATCTTGTGGGCGAAAAAGACGGCATCCCCCGGGACCAGACGCGAATATTCCGGACTTACAGCGGATTTTTCGTGATTCAAGGTGCGCTTTTAGTGGCCATCGCCTGCATCCGGGATATCTCCGGCTTTGCCATCCCCATTTTGGCGGCCAGCTTTTTAGTCTCCGGCCTGGCGGCAGGACAGATCGTTTGCAGAAAATTCACCCGGGTGCTGGGTTACTTTCTCCGGGGCGCAGCGGCGATGCTTCCGGCGGTAGTGATGATCGCACTGGCCTCCTCCGTAAAGCTTGTTATGGTGGAGAGCAATATCATCGACACAGTGATGCACTGGGTATTGCAGCTGCTGTCGGGAAGGAGCAAATTTGTCACCATCCTTCTGATCTATGGGCTGATCCTGTTTTTGCAGTTGTTTATCGGCTCTGCCTCGGCAAAGATCTTCCTGGTGATGCCCATCGTGCTGCCCATCACCGGAGCTTTGGGGATCTCTCCCACCCTGGTGATTTTGACCTACTGTATGGCAGACGGCTTCACCGATGTGATCCTGCCCACCAACCCGGTGCTGCTTATCGGCCTGTCTATGGCCAATGTGTCTTACTGGAAATGGCTCAAATGGACCTGGAAGCTGCAGCTATTGCTGTTTGTCATATCTGTCCTTGTGCTGTTCTTCGGCGCGCTCATCGGTTATTAAAACAAAATCGTCGTCCAAGGGCGGCGCGCCATAGTGATGAAATAACGGTAGACACCTTCGTGTCTACCGTTATTTTACCACTGCACCCTGATAGCAGCCTGCGGTGCTATGCACAAAAGAAGGAAAAGCTCAACTCTTTTTGGCTTTTTTAAAATAAATTGTACCTATTTTATTGCCGCGGTCATTTTCTAACACCTTTATAACTTCAAATCCATACTTTTCAAGAATTTTAATATGCGCAATATTTGTTGACCAAGTTCTTGTGAAAATATTGACATTTTCATATTCTGAAAAAAGTCTGTCATATAATGCTTTCGTAACACCTTTGCCTCTTGCATTTGGACTTACTATAAGTGTAGATATATAAATATTGGGAAGTTCTTTTGGAGAAATTTCAGCACAACTGTAATTTTCTTTGTAAGAAACAAACGCGATCAATACACCGCATTCAAAAGCAACGGCGAATCTTTGATTTTTAAGCTGCTCAAAATATTGCTTTATACCATCCCTGTTCTTCGTGTTTTCAGAAAAATCCTGCTGGGTAGACGAACTGCGAGAAGAAAGCGGAGGAACAAACTCATTATCAGCAGCCTCTAACATTTTGTAAGCATCGGTATATATACTTTGTTGTTTCTCTTTCTCTAAAATGCGAATTTCCATAAAAACCTTCCTCAACACACGAAACTTTATTTTATTGTAGCATATTAAGTATGTAATATCAACAAAAATCACCCTGCCGATTTGAACTGCCCCAATTTGTTCGGACAGCACAAAAACACCCCTATGTAGGAAATATTTAATTCAAGCGGAGTGGCGTAGCGTTAGCGGCGCCACTCCTGTTTTTGTTTGGATACGTTCATTGTTGTAAAAGTAGATGTAGTC
>JAZRIT010000051.1:0-38402 GCA_045645385.1 Faecousia sp. | reverse complement strand
CGCCGTCCCAGACGACAGACCGGCCGTTGGCAGCGGTCAGGCCATAGTGGGTACTATCCAGGTTGCCGGTCCAGGTGATACCCTCGCCGGTTTGCTTATTGTCATCCACAGCTACGGAAAACTGCTTCAGCGTGCCAGCGACCTGGGTGTTTTCTGCCAGCGCGATCATAGGCAGCAAGCCGATGACCATACACAGAGCCAGCAGAAGACTTAAGATTCTCTTCTTCATAAAAAACTCTCCTTTTCATAATTTCTGTTACTTAACAGGGTGTATCTACTTTATCATACCCGCTGCGTTATTGCAAGTAGTTTTTTTAAATTTTCACTAATAAATTATGAAAAATATTTAAAAATGTAAGGGAATCCTGCAGAGCATGCATCCACAAAACAGAATGTCATTCCGAGCAAGCGTCAGCGCGTCGGGGAAGCTCCTGTAATCACGCAGCTGCCGATGATCCGTCAGATCCCTCGTCTGCGCTCGGGATGACAATCCCCAAGGTGTGGGAGTCCCCTACGATTAGCAACAGCGCTCGCAGGGGCGTTCTGCGAATGTCCGCGGGCGAACACAGAAGCCGGCAGAAAAAGGATTTGACAAACCGGCAAATGGGGACTATAATTTTCTTGCTGATATGGGCCTGTAGCGCAGTTGGGAGCGCACCACATTCGCATTGTGGGGGTCGGGAGTTCGAATCTCCTCAGGTCCACCAAAAAACGACAGATTCCAACAGGAATCTGTCGTTTTCAACTAAATCCACCCTTACAGGTGGGTGAAATCGTTTTTGACGATGAAATCCAACTTCGTTGGATGAAATCCGCCTTGACGGCGGGTGGGTGGATTTAATTTCATCTGAGGCACCGCATTTTCCCTTACCTGTACATTGGGAATTTCTCGCAGATGGCCGCGACGGTGTCCTTCACTTCCCTGGCAGTACCTGCAAAATCACGGGCAGTCAGCGCAACACAACGGGCAATCAGCTTCATTTCCTCAGTGCCCAGGCCGCGGGTTGTGACAGCAGCGGTGCCGATACGCACGCCGCTGGTGACAGAGGGCTTCTCAGGATCGTTGGGAATGGCGTTTTTGTTCAGCGTAATGTGGTTTTCATCGCAGCGCTCCTGCAGCTCCTTGCCGGTGATGTGCATAGGCCGCAGGTCTGCCAGCATCAGGTGATTATCCGTGCCGCCGGTGACCAGGTCAAAGCCCTCCTGCAGCAGAGCATCGGCCAGCACCTTGGCGTTATCCACCACATTACGGGCATACTGCTTAAATGCATCGCTTTGGGCCTCTTTCAGGCAAACAGCCTTGGCGGCGATGATATGCTCCAGCGGGCCGCCCTGGGTACCGGGGAACACGGCGGAATTCAGCTTCTTGGCATATTCCTCCTTGGCAAGGATCAGGCCGCCACGAGGACCACGGAGGGTCTTATGGGTAGTAGTGGTGACGATATCGGCATAAGGCACAGGATTCATATGCACGCCACCGGCAACCAGACCGGCAATATGGGCCATATCCACCATCAGCACAGCGCCGACCTCGTGGGCAATGTCCGCAAAAATCTTAAAATCGATGGCGCGGGGGTATGCGGACGCGCCGGCGATGATCAGCTTGGGCTGGCAGGCCTTGGCCATATCCCGGATCTGATCGTAATCGATGAGACCGGTTTCGTAGTTGACATCATAGGACACTACATTATAATATTTGCCGGAGATGTTGGCGGGACTGCCGTGGGACAGGTGGCCGCCGTTGGCCAGACTCATGCCCATCATAGTATCTCCCGGATTCAGCAGCGCCAGCTGCACCGCCATATTTGCCTGGGCGCCGGAGTGGGGCTGCACATTGGCAAATTCCGCACCGAACAGGTCCTTGGCCCGCTGAATACACAGACTCTCCAGCTCATCCACATGCTGGCAGCCGCCGTAGTAACGCTTGCCGGGAAGGCCCTCGGCATATTTGTTGGTGAGCACAGAACCCATTGCGGCAATCACCGCGGGAGACGCAAAATTCTCCGAGGCGATCAGCTCTAAGCCATCCTGCTGGCGGGTCAGTTCCCGGTCCATCATTGCACCGACTTCCGGGTCAAATTGGGAGACAAATCCGATAGAATCAATGAGTTTTGAAAGCATAAAAGTTCCTTCTTTCTTGAAATTACAAACAAAAAACAGGCAGTCAAAATGAAGACTGTCTGTAAATCAGCACCGTCGGGTATTCTATACCTGCGGTATCTCCGTCCGTTTGCCTGAGAGATTCGGCTTTCGCCTTGCACCTTCGGCACACAACTGAATGTGTTCTCCAGAGAGTCCTCCGCCGCCGGTATCGCTAACGCGTTTCCGGGGGCATCACCGGTTTATTTGATTGTTACTCATAGTATACGCATTATTTTTTATTTGTCAATCCCTATGCATAAAATCTATTTGCCAAATACGGAAAATATGTTATAATTCGGTTGAAACAAACAACACGGAGGTTATCCTATGCTTTTCATTAAAAACGGTTACATAAAGACTATGGCCTGCGGAGATATTCCGGGCGGCTGTGTTCTGGTGGACGATGCCGGTAAGATTGCTGCCGTTGGTGCAGATCTGGTTGCTCCTGAGGGCGCGCAAGTTATCGATGCCGGTGGTCGTTTGGTCACACCCGGCTGTGTGGAAGCACACAGCCACATCGGTCTGTGGGAATACGGTATCGGCTGGGCCGGTGCTGACGGCAACGAGTCCAGCGACCCCATCACCCCCCAGATGCGGGCTATCGACGGCATTAACCCTATGGAAAAGGGCATGCAGAATGCCGTTAAGGGTGGCGTTACCACTGCTTGCACCGGCCCCGGCAGCGCAAATGTGATTGGCGGCACCTTCGCCGCTATCAAGCTGTATGGCAAGCGTGTAGACGATATGATCGTCAAGTTCCCTGTTGCTATGAAGTGTGCACTGGGTGAAAACCCCAAGAGCTCCTACGGCAAGAACGGCAAGGCTCTCAAGACTCGTATGGCTGTTGCTGCTATGCTTCGTGAGCTGCTGTTCAAGGCAAAGCGTTACAGCGATGACAAGGATGCCGGCAAGAACCCCGGCTTTGATATGAAGCTGGAGGCTATGATCCCCGTGATCAAGGGTGAAATCCCCCTGAAGGCACACTGCCACCGGGCTGACGACATTCTGACCATCATTCGCATCGCCAAGGAGTTTGGCGTAAAGCTGACCATTGATCACTGCACCGAAGGCGCACTGATTGCCGACGAGCTGTCAAAGGAAGGCTACCCTGCCCTGGTCGGTCCTACCTTCGGTTTCTCCGGTAAGAACGAAACCAGCAACAAGGACTTTGCTACCCCCGGTATTCTCCACAAGGCCGGTGTGCCTATCTGCATTATCACCGACCACGATGTACTCCCTCAGGAAAGTCTGTCTCTGTGCGCTGCTTGGGCTGTAGCAGCCGGTCTGGATGTGGAAGAGGCCTGGCGTGCAATTACCATCACCCCTGCCAAGGTCATCGGCATTGCTGACCGTGTAGGCAGCCTGGAAATCGGCAAGGATGCTGATATTGCCATCTGGACTGCCGATCCTATGACCACCATCGGTGCCCATGCCTATGTGACGCTGATTGACGGCAATGTCATTTATAGCGAAGCCTAATTGAACATATGAAAGGCCACCCGGCTGGGTGGCCTTTTCTTTTATTCGTTGGGGATATCCTTCATTGTTAAGCTGATGCGCTTGCGGGCTTCGTCCACTTCCAGGACGGCAACTTTCACAACATCGCCCACCTGTACCACCTCAGAGGGGTGGCGCACCTTATGCTTGCAGACACGGGAGATATGCACCAGGCCGTCCTGATGGACACCGATATCCACAAACACACCGAAATCAATGACATTTCGCACTGTGCCGGACAGGACCATCCCGGGTTTCAGATCCTTCATTTCCAACACATCGGTACGGAGGATCGGCGCAGGCAAATCATCGCGGGGATCGCGGCCGGGCTTTTGCAGTTCCTTGACCGCATCTTCCAGGGTAGGTACACCCACACCGCACTTTTCGGCTGCGGCAGCCACGCCAACCGTTTCCAAACGGCTTTGCAGTTCGCTGAGATTTCCGGCAACGACATCCTTTTTGCCGTAGCCGCACAGGGTGAGCAGGGTTTCAACTGCGGCATAGGCCTCCGGATGGACGCCGGTGTTGTCCAGGATTTCCTTACTTTCCGGCACGCGCAGGAAGCCGGCGCACTGCTGGTAGGCCTTAGGGCCTAATTTCGGCACTTTTTTCAGCTGATTCCGGGAGGTGAATGCACCGTTTTCCTCCCGGTAAGCAACCACATTCTTCGCAGTGGTACTGTTCAGGCCCGACACCTTTTGCAGCAAGCTCACAGAAGCGGTATTCAAATCCACACCTACAGCGTTAACGCAGTCTTCCACAACACCGCCCAATGCTTCATCCAGCCGCTTTTGGGGGCAATCGTGCTGATACTGACCTACGCCGATGGCCTTGGGATCGATCTTGACAAGCTCTGCCAAGGGGTCTTGCAATCTGCGAGCAATGGACACGGCAGACCGGAGGTTGACATCGTAATCCGGGAATTCCTCGGCTGCCAGCTTGGAGGCAGAGTATACGGATGCACCGGCTTCGTTGACGATCATATAGCTGACACCGGGCAAATTACGGAGCATTTCCACAGTCATTGCTTCCGTTTCACGGGAGGCAGTGCCGTTGCCGATGGCGATATGCTTGACACTGTGCTTCCGGATCATGGCAGACAGGATCTGAATAGCCTCGTCCTTTTTCCGCTGGGAGAAAGTGGGATATACCACAGTAGTATCCAGCACGCGGCCGGTAGCATCCACCACCGCCACCTTACAGCCGTTTTTATATCCGGGATCAAGGCCCATGGTCACAAAGCCCTTCACCGGCCGCTGCATCAAAAGGGGTTTCAGATTCAATGCGAAGTTGGCGATGGCAGACTCCCCTGCCCGCTCGGTCAAGGTGTTACGCAGTTCCCGCTCGATGCTGGGTGCGATCAAGCGGTCAAAGGAATCCTCCGCTGCCGCCTTTACAAAGGCAGACACCCACATTTGGGGTTTCAGCGCCATACGGCAGACCAGTGCCTGTCCCTCCGCGCCAGGCAGCGCCGCGGAGACCTTTAAAAAGCCCTCCCGTTCACCGCGGTTGATGGCCAGAATCTGATGATTCTGCAGACGGCTGACCGGCGCAGAAAAATCGTAATACAAGCGGTAAACGCTGTCGGTATCCGGATCAGTTGCCTGCACGGTTACGATTGCGCGAGTTTCCATTTTCTGCCGCAGAGCCTTGCGGATCTCCGGGTCATCGGAGATCATTTCGGCAATAATATCCGATGCGCCCTGCAGGGCATCTTCTACTGTCTCCACGCCCTTTTCGACATCAAGATAGCTTTCTGCCAGTTTGGCAGGATCCTCGCCGGTTTGGTCAAAGATTGCCAGTG
This sequence comes from Faecousia sp., assembly GCA_045645385.1. GTDB lineage: Bacteria > Bacillota > Clostridia > Oscillospirales > Oscillospiraceae > Faecousia. The sequence goes on along the minus strand of JAZRIT010000051.1, from coordinate 32,959 downwards.
CCAACGGCTCCAAACCCTTTTCCTTGGCAACCGTTGCACGGGTACGGCGCTTTTGCTTATAAGGACGGTACAGGTCCTCCACCTCGGCAAGGGTTTCTGCATTGGCAATGGCCTGGGCCAGTTCCTCCGTCAGCTTCTCCTGGGCATCAATGGAGCGGGTCACCTCTTCCTTGCGCTCCTGTAGATTCCGCAGATATGCAAGGCGGGTCTCCAGTTCGCGCAGGACCGTATCATCCATACTGCCATGGAGCTCTTTTCTGTACCGGGCGATAAAGGGAATGGTATTTCCCTCGTCCAGCAAGGTCACAACATTTTCCACATATTCGGTCTTTTGCTTCAGCTCCAAAGCAAGTGTTTCAATAATCGGTTCCATAGGTTTCTCCTGTTGTTTTGATGCTAAAAATTATACCACAGCTTCCAAATAATTTCAATGCCGGAACGCAGTCGGCAAAAATTAAACAAAATCTGCCGGATTTCAACGGTTTTTGCTTGCACAGCGACCCATTTGATGCTATAATGATGTAGTTAACTTAACGATTGGAGGAATGTATCTGTGAATATATCTTTTCTCGCAGCAGGAGTTTCTCTTTCTGATCGCTACCGTCAAATGGGCGTTGCTCTCATAATTTTATTCATTCTTTTTATTATACTGGCAGTCGGCTCTATCGTCTTCAGTTACCTCATCGGCCGCGTTCGCATGAAGCGCAGCCAGCGCCGCAAATTCAATACGCTTCTGCGGCTGATGTACCTCACCGTGCTATTGGTGTTGGTATGTATGCTGGCCTGCTATATCCGTTACCGCTCTGTTGGTAAGGCCGTAATGCATTCTGCAGACCACAACACCACCGGACACACCACTGTCGTAACCGACGAAACGACGCTCACCACCGAGACCGATGCGACCCAACAGGAAACCGAGGATACAACTCCCATGCCGGATCCCACCTTTACGCCGGCATCTTCCGATTCCAGCAACCCCGAAAACTGGAAGGTCAAGTGGGAGATCATCCAAAACGGGAATCTTGTCAACAGCTATCAGCGAACCGAAACTATCTCCTTCGGCAAGCCCGGGGAATACTTTGCTCTGCCCGGCATCGCAACCTTCAGAGGAAATAATTTCCGAAACAGTCCTGCCTACGGCACCGCAACCGTTACCGAAAAATCCCTGGAAAAGATTTGGGATCGCGGCAACGGCACGCTGAACAACTGGCCCGGAACAGGCTGGACCGGACAGCCGCTGATTGTCCAATGGGATGCAGAAACCAGGGCAATTATGAATATGATACCGGAAAAGAAGGCAAAAGAGGATCTGGTCGAGGTCATTTACGCCACTCTGGACGGCTATGTTTATTTCTTTGATCTGGAAGACGGTGCTTACACCCGACAGCCTCTTTATTTGGGTATGAACTTCAAAGGCGCCGGCTCTTTGGACCCCAGAGGCTACCCCATTTTATATGTGGGTTCCGGTGACTATCTGAACGGCAAAACACCCAGAATGTACATTGTCAGTCTCATTGACAACAAGATCATCTATGAGCGCAGCGGTCAGGATTCCTCCGCTCACCGAAACTGGTGTGCCTTTGATTCCTGCCCCCTGATCGATGCCGAGACAGACACCCTGATTTGGCCCTGCGAAAACGGCATGCTTTATACCATTAAACTGAATACCAACTATGACAAGGCTGCCGGCACGCTGACAATGGCACCGGAGGACATCGTAAAGGCCCGCTATTCCACCAATCGCTCCAACACCAGCACCTACTGGGTCGGTTATGAACCCAGTGCCGTAATCGTTGACCGGTATCTGTATATTTCCGAAAATGGCGGTATGTTCTTCTGTGTGGACCTGGATACTATGGAGCTTGTTTGGGCCCAGGATACACTGGATGACTCCAACTCCACCCCTGTGTTTGAGTGGAACGGACAGGACGGCGGATATATCTACACCGCCCCCTCCCTGCACTGGACCAAAAACGGCAACAGCGGTACCGTCAGCGTTTATAAGCTGGATGCCAAAACCGGCGAGATCATATGGGAAACACCCTTTGAATGCAAGACCATCGACGGCATCTCCGGCGGTGTGCAATCCTCTCCGCTTTTAGGAAAACCGGGTACCCAGCTGGAGGGTTTGATCCTATACACAGTGGCCCGCTGCCCCGGCAACTGGAACGGCAAGCTGGTTGCACTGGACACCGAGACCGGCCAGATCGTATGGGAAAAGAAAATGAATTACTATACCTGGAGTTCTCCGATCCCCGTCTACGAGGAGGACGGAACTGCATATATTATCGTCGGCGATTCCAACGGTCAGCTGTTCCTGCTGGATCACGAAGGAAATACCCAGGATGTCATAGACTTAGCTTCCAATATTGAAGCCTCTCCTGCCATATTTAATGACACCTTGGTGGTGGGCACCCGCGGCAATCTGATCTGCGGTATCAAGGTCAAATAAAATTTTACGGCTGCATATTTCCCTGTGCAGCCGTAATTCTTTATCCTTCAATATTTCGTTGACAACACCTCTTTGTGTCAGTATAATGAAAATATAAAACAAGGAGGGTGCTATATGGAAAAGAAGATCATCACTATCAGCCGGGAATTCGGCAGCGGCGGCCGTACCATCGGCCATCAGGTCGCGGAAGCTTTGGGCATTCCGTTCTATGATAAGGAGCTTGTGGAGCAGGTTGCTCTGGAGTCCGGCTTTGCCCCCAAATTTGTAGAAGAACACGGAGAACACTCTCCCACCGGCAGTATTTTCTCCTACGCCTTTGCCCACCAGGGTGTCCACGGCGTTATGAACGGCCTGTCTACTGCAGATTTTCTGTGGAACATTCAGTGCAGCGTGATCCTGCAGCTGGCTGAACAGGGACCCTGCGTGATCGTGGGCAGAAATGCTGACTACATACTCAAAGACCGACCGGATGTTCTCCACGCCTTTATCCACGCAAACAAAGAATTCCGGGCAGAGCGGATCGTAAGACTTTACGGCGAATCCGAAAAGACACCCATGGCCCGTCTGAACGAAAAAGACAAGCGCCGGAAGGTCAATTACCAGCACTACACCGGCAGAAACTGGGGTCAGGCCCACAACTATGACATCTGCCTTGACAGCAGCAAGGTCGGCATCGATACCTGCACCGAGATCCTCGTAAAGCTGATGAAAGGCGAATAAAACACACAAAAAATTGCGGCACTATTCTAAGTGCCGCAGTTTTCTTACACCTTTGCAGGTTCTTTTTCCAAAATGGAGATCGGAACGCCGTTGACCTCCACATTGTCGTCTGCGCAAATGAGGATATATTTCACACCGTCGATCACCCGGGTCTCGATCAGATCGCTGCGCTCCGGGGATACCTGGATCACCACATCGGGGGTCTTGACCTCGAAGCGGTTGTGGTTAATGATGTTCTTGGGATGCAGCTGGGCATCCAGGCCAAAGACCTCATCATAATCCACAGAGAATTTTGCAACGCTCTTTTCCGACACGCCGCTTTCCATCAGTGCGGATTTCACCTGCTCCTTGGAGATCAGCAGAGGGTCTGCCACGCGACTTTCCTTGTGGATCAGAATGCTTTGGCACAGCTGATCGTGGACAGCCTGTACGGTCTCTAAATTACACTCGTCCTTCAAGCTGCTGCCAAGGAGCGCCTCAAAAGACTTTTTCTGCTCGGCAGCCGGCTTGGGTGGCTGCACGCAAAACAGGGTATTGACGAGGTTTTCGTGATTTTCCTTGGCACTGCGGGTGTAAAACAAGGCATTATAGATATTGGTGGCCCGGTTATCAAAGGCCGGGAACAAGAATCCCGCCTCCGGGGCTGCAGGCACCTGGGTGATACCGCTGTCGTGGAACTCCTTATCCTCCGATACATACCGCAGGCCGGGCTTGGTCTGCTTCACAGGGCATATGCAGCAAAGCAGATATGTATAGGTTTCGTTAGAGGCATCTTTTTGGGTCTCGCCGTCGCTGCTCTTAAAGGGCACATCGTAACTGTCACAGCCTAATAGGATCAAAAAACCGTCCTTCATATTAACCGATTGGATGATCTTGGTGTAAAGCTCCGCCCGCAGGTCCTCGTCCTTCAGGCCGGTGGCACGCAAGTTCATCAGCAGCTTATGCTCCGGGCTGTCAGCCACCTGGGAAGTCTTGAAGCAGATATCGATCAGATTCTTGCCCACAGAACCGGATAAAGTCCGTTTCATCAGACCAAAATACCGCTCAGCCTCGTTTTCCGGCATAATGCCAGTGCTTTGCTTGAATTCCGTAACGATTTCTTTTTGATCGTTCACATAGCAGCCGTAAATGGCGGTCATATTGCTGCGGTCACGACGGACTCTCCGCCGGATCTCGCCAATCTCCTTAATGTTCATACGATTCACCTTTCATAGCTTGTGCCGGTGCATTGCACCGGCACAATGTTTCTTAATCCCAAAGACAGTTCCAATTCTGCACAAAATATTCAATACCGGAGTATACAGTAGTTACGATGATAACACCGTTTACCACCTGCGCCAGATGGGGCACAGTGGGGAATGCCATCAGCACGCACAGTCCGATCATTGTGCTGGCAGTTTTGAACTTGCCACTCTTGCCGGCTGCGATGACCTTACCCTTGCCCACGGCCACAAGACGCAGGCCGGTGACCGCAAACTCCCGGGTCAGCACCAGCATCAGCGCCCAGGCAGACATCATACCCCACTGGCAGAAAATAGTCATTGCTGCAATGGTCAGCAGCTTGTCCGCCAAGGGGTCCAGAAATTTACCGAAATCGCTGACCTGGTTGCACTTCCGGGCGATCTGACCGTCAATGTAATCCGTCAGGCTGGCAAGAATAAACACGCCCAGCGCCAGCCACATAAACAGTCCCGGCTGGCCGCCGCTCAAATACATCAGCACCATATACGCAGGTATAAACGCCACGCGGATCAATGTAATTTTACTTGCAAGAGTCATAGTCAATCCTCCAATGCGTAGCCGGACAGCTCGCCGTCTGCCACGCCGTCAATATAAACCTTGATAAACGCGCCTTCCGTCAGCGCATTCTGGGATGCGATCCACACCCGGGAGTCGATCTCAGGGGAATCCGCGTAGGTTCGGCCGTAGAATTGCTCCACTTCCTCATCATAGCCGTCTACCAGCACCGTAACGGTCTTACCCTGCATGGATGCATTGTAATCATCCATAATTTCCGACTGGATCAGCTCGATCTGCTGGGCCCGCTGCTGGGCGATCTCGCTATCCACATATTCCATTTCCGCGGCGGGTGTCCCCTCCTCGGGAGAGAACGGGAATGCGCCCACCCGCTCTAATTTTTGCTCTTTCAGGAATTGGCATAATTCCTCAAATTCTTCCTCACCCTCGCCGGGCAGGCCGGTGATTACACTGGTGCGGAGAATCAAGCTGGGAATTCGGCTGCGCAGCCTGGCAAAGAGTGAGCTAAGAAATTCCCTGTCACCCCGCCGATTCATAAGCTTCAGGATCTTGCTGTTGCAATGCTGGATAGGAATGTCTAAATATTTTACGATCTTCGGCTCTGTGGCCATCACATCGATGAGGTCCTCGTCGATCTCGTCCGGGTAGGTATAGTGGATGCGAATCCATTCAATGCCGTCGATCTTGCAAAGCTCACGCAGAAGGTCTGCCAGTAATCTTTTATGTTCCGGGAAGTCCGTGCCGTAGCGGCTGGTATCCTGGGCCACCACAAGGAGCTCTTTTACCCCGTTAGCAGCCAGCAGGCGGGCTTCATAGAGAACATCGTCCATTTGGCGGCTGCGGTATTTGCCCCGCAGATACGGAATGATGCAGTAGGCACAGCGGTTGTCACAGCCCTCGGCGATCTTGATGTAGGCGTAATGCTCCGGGGTGGTGAGGATCCGGCCGCACTCCTGCTCCGGAGTGTCGATGGAGGCAAATTCCTCCACAGCTTCGCCCCGCAGCAGCTTTTCAATGGCCGGGACTACCCCGGTATAGCTGCCGGTGCCCAAAATGCCGTCAACCTCCGGCATTTCCTTAACGATTTCCTGCTGATACCGCTGGGAAAGGCAGCCGGTGACAAGGATCTTACCGATCAGCCCCTGCGCCTTCAGCTGGGCCATTTGTAAAATGGAATCGATCGCCTCTGCCTTGGCCGAGTCGATAAAACCGCAGGGGTTGATCACCACCACATCGGCACCGCCCACATCTGCCTGCACGGTAAAGCCGGCCTCTTGCACCCGGTACATCATCCGTTCGCAATCCACCTGGTTTTTCGCGCAGCCAAGGGATATAAATCCGATATTAGCCATAATTCTCCTCTTCCCAATCCACATCCTCGGAAAACAGATTCAGCGCTTTACGGACAGCGCCGTAGCTGTGACCCCGGCGGAGCAGTGCGTCAACAGTCCGCTTCAAGGTCTTTTCGTCCCAATGGCTTCCCAACTTTACCTGTAAGATGGACAAAATTGCGTCGGTCTGATCCGGGTAATCAGCAAGTGCATCATCCCAATATTCCTTGGGAATGCGTTTTTCATACAGCGCCTGCTTGGCACGGGCCGGACCGTAGCCTTTGGAAATGCAGCTTTGCACGACCTGCTGGGCCGTGGCCCGGTCATCCAGAAGGCTTCGCTCTGAAAGCCACTGTACCGCCTGGCGGGCATTTTGCTTGCTCTCGCCCTTTTGGATCAGCCTGCGTTCTAAGTCACCTTTGGATACACTGCCGGCAGATATGATCCGCACAGCCCGCATTTTGGCAGACATTTCCTCCGCCGCTGTACGCAGGCGTGAAAGCTCGTCATCTTCCAGCACCTTACCGGAGTAGATGCCGAAATCCTCCACCGTCTGCCGGTACAGACGCAGGGTGCTGCCGTCTTCCAATTTCACAGTGTACCGCCCTGCCCTGTCCGGCCGGGCGGCGACCTTCTCAATCCTCATCGTCAAAATCGTCAGCGCTAACTGTGATGGGCTGCTCCGCCGCGCGGGCAGGCGCTCTGGAGGCTGAGCCGGCCATCAGCTTTTCGCGGACCTGGGCTTCGACCTGCTCGGCAATATCCGGGTTGTTCTGCAGGAAGGCCTTTACACTGTCCTTACCCTGGCCGATCCGCTCATCGCCCATACTGAACCAGCTGCCGCTCTTTTGCACGATCTCCATCTGAACAGCTAAGTCCACCAGTTCGCCCCATTTGCTGATACCCTGGCCGAACATAATATCAAAATAAGCCTCACGGAAAGGCGGGGCAACCTTGTTCTTGACAACCTTGACACGGGTCTTGTTGCCAACGACCTCGCCGCCTTCCTTAATGGACTCCACCCGGCGGACATCCAGACGGACAGAGGCATAGAACTTCAGCGCGTTGCCGCCGGTGGTGGTTTCGGGGTTGCCGTACATCACACCGATCTTCATACGCAGCTGGTTGATAAAGATGACGATACAGTTGGTCTTGGCAATGGAGCCCGCCAGCTTCCGCAGTGCCTGGCTCATCAGACGGGCCTGGACGCCCACAAAGCTATCGCCCATCTCACCTTCGATCTCCTGCTTGGGAACAAGGGCGGCCACGGAGTCCACGACCACCGCATCCACCGCACCGGAACGGACCAGCGCATCGGTAATCTCCAGTGCCTGTCCGCCGTCATCGGGCTGGGAGACCAGCATATTGTCAATATCCACGCCCAGGGCCGCGGCATAAACGGGATCCAGCGCGTGCTCTGCATCCACGAAGGCAACCTCGCCGCCCATCTTCTGCACTTCCGCCAGAATGTGCAGCGCCAGGGTGGTCTTACCGGAGGATTCCGGTCCGTAGATCTCGATAATTCTGCCCTTGGGAACACCGCCGATGCCCAGCGCGGCATCCAGCGCCAGGGAGCCTGTGGGAACAGCTTCCACGGTCATCTCGGGCTTGTCGCCCAGGCGCATCACAGTACCCTTGCCGAAGTTCTTTTCGATCTGGGCAAGTGCCGTCTGCAGGGCCTTTTTCTTATCGGTTGCAGGTGTGGGGGTCTCGAAGCCAGTTTTCTTTGTAGCCATAGTCAAACATCCTTCCTGTCGTAACGGGCCAATACTGCCCGCTCTCTTTCGTTATAATCTCTGGAACGCTCCAGAATCGTATACCCTTTTTCTTCCAGGAGCGCGCAAACCGCGTCCCCCTGGCCCATTCCGAATTCAAAGCACAGGTATCCCCCCGGCTTCAGTGCGGCGGTGTAATGTTCCGTAATGGCCCGGTAGAAATCCAATCCGTCACCGCCGCCGTGGAGTGCCAGATGGGGTTCAAAGGCAGCAACACTCTTGGGCAGCTGGGCCATTTCTTCCGTTGTGATATAGGGCGGGTTTGATACGATCATATCAAACTTCCCTAAAAATGCAGCGGGTTTATCCAATGCATTTGCCTGCACACAGGTAACTCTGCCAGAGAGCTTTTGGGCAGAGGCATTGGTTCTTGCCACCTGTAACGCCTCCTTGGAGATATCCGCTAAGGTGACCTTTGCGTCCTTGACGCGGCTGGCAATGGCCAGACCGATACAGCCGGAGCCGGTACACAGATCCAGGATCCGGGGATTCGTCTTTAAAAACAGCGCCTGCCGGATCGCCAGGTCTGTTACAGCGCAGGTATCGTCCCGGGGGATCAGTACATTGGGATTGACAGTCAGCTTCATTCCGTAGAATTCCCACTGGCCGATCACATACGCCAGCGGTTCTCCGTTTAAAAGCCGCTGGGTCAGCAGAAGCATTTTTTCACAGGTCTGCTCCGATGCATAGCGCTCCCGTTGGGCGATCACCTGCTCACGGGTCATTCCCGTGACAAAACACAGAAGTTCCCGGGCCAACAAACCTGCCGTATCCGCATCCTCACTGCGCAGCAGCGCGCGGCGAGACTCCAGATACAGTTCAGACAGTGTCTTTACCAACGGTCTTCCCCCTCGTTTTCCGGCAGAACGGCCTCAAGGGCGGTGATGCCAACCTCGATCATACTGTCGTCCGGCTCGTTGGTGGTAAGTTTCTGGAACCACATACCCGGCGCAGACAAGAACCTGGTACAGACATTGTCGTGACGGCCCACCCAGCGGTTGAATTCATAGCTGAAGGCAACCACCAGAGGCAGCAGAAGCAGCTTGAAGGCGATCATAATCAGGCGGTACAGGAATGTGCCGTGGATCGCTGCAAGGCTGGGGATCAGTGCCAGCAGTAACGAAGACGCCACCGAAAACAGCAGTATGGAAATAATCATCACGACCAGCAAAAAGCTTGTACCGCAGCGGGGGTGCAGCCGGGTCTGCGCCCGGACATTTTCCACTGTCAGCGGCAGGCCCGCTTCATAGCAGCGAATGGTCTTATGCTCTGCGCCGTGGTAGGCAAAGACCCGCTTCATCTCATTCATACGGGACACCAGCAGCATATAACCGTCGAACAGCAGAATGCGGATCATGCCTTCCACTAAATTCAGCAGGATATTGCTCTTGATCCACCGATCGAAGAAGCTGCCGATCACCATTGGCAGCAGGAAAAACAGCACGATGGAAAGGCCCAGGCCCATAGCCACCGCAGCGCCCACCACCACCTGCTGGAACTTCTTGTCACCAAGCTTTCCTTCCAGCCAGCGGTCGAATTTGGACGGTTCTTCCTGACTTTCTTCGGGAGAAAGGTCCGCAGAACGCATCAGCGCCTTCACGCCGTTCAGCTGGGAATCAAAGAAGATCACCGCACCACGGATGATAGGCCAATTCAAGACAGATTTTTTAGGCCGTATCTTTCTGTCGGTGACCTCCACGGTAAGGCCCTCTTTTCCCCGGACCACGATGGCATCCTTTTTCGGACCGCGCATCATAAGGCCCTCGATCAGCGCCTGACCGCCTATCATCGTTTTGAATTTTTCTTGATTTGCCATAATCGTCCTTTCTCACTGGGTGGCGGGAAGCCGGATGGTTACCAGTGTGCCGCCGGTAAGGGCATTTTCCAGTGTCAGCTCACCGCCGTGCATCTGTACGATCTCATCACTGACCGCAAGGCCGATACCGGAGCCTCTTGCCTTGGAGCTGCCCTTATAGAATTTCTTCTTGACCAGCGCCAGCTCATCCTCCGGAATGCCGGGACCGTAATCCCGGATACGAATCAGAACATAATCGTCCTGATACACAATGCTTGCATCTATGCATTTCCCCTCGCCGCCGTGCTTGACCGCGTTGTTGAGAATATTCAAAAACACCTGCCGCAGACGCTGTGGATCACAGGAGATCTCCGGGATATCCTGCTCGTTATCCACATATTTCAGGCTGATGCCCTCTTCCGAAAGGCGGCTGCCGTACATAAACACCGTGTCTTCAAACTCCGCGCGGATGTCTACCATTTCCATATTCAGGGTCATCCGGTCGTCCTGGATCCGGGCAAAGTCCAGAAGGTCCAGCACCATATCCGTCAGACGGTCGGACTCACGGTGAATAATCCGCACGCCGCGCCGGGTATCGTTATCCAGCTTATCGGAGCTGAGAAGGGTCTCACTCCAGCCGGTAATGGCGGTCAGCGGTGTGCGCAGCTCGTGGGATATGGAGGAAATAAAGTCCCACTGCATTTTCTCATTGGCGCTGATCTTCTGCGACAGCTCGTTGATGATCTTCGCCAGGTCGCCGATCTCATCGTCAAACCCGGACTGGATCTGGATACCGTAGCTGCCGTTGGCGATCTTCTGGGATTTGTCAATGATCTCCCCCAGTGGCACCAGAACAGAGCGGATATAGTGGTCACTGCTCAGCAGCACCAGCAGCACAAATACCGCCAACACGCCAAAGCTGATAGCTGCGGTGGTGATGATCTGACGGTCTAACCGGGCGGTGGAGGTGACATAGCGCAGCACACCGATCACCTGGCCGTTGCCGCAAATCACCGGGCTGGAAACCGCCATAATCCGCTGGCCGTTGCCGGGATTTTTGCCCACAAAGGCGCATACGCTCAGGGTGTTGACTGCATCGGCCACATCTGCTGTTACCGGTGCACTGCCTTCCAGATCGCTGTAGGATGCGGCAACGATCCGGCCGTCTGCATCGATGAACTGCAGCCGGAGGGAATTACCGTCATCAAAGGTCTGTGCATAGGTAATGCAGGACTGATAACAGTCCTCATCATTCTGATTTAAGTAGTCGGCAAAAAAATCTGTGGTGGAGCGGGCGCGGTAGCGCATATCCGATTCCATAACGGAATAGTAATATGCCGAAAACACCGCCGTCACCGCCAGCACGCAGACCAGGCCCAGGGCGCAGACCACAGCCACCGTATTGGTAAGCCAGCGGCGGCGCAGTCCCTTGACCCGGATATTGCGGAATTTCTGTTTCTTTATCTTCATGCGCCCCATTTATAACCGTAGCCCCAGACCGTGGTGATACAGGTGGGGTTGGCGGTATCGTCCTCAATTTTGATCCTCAACCGGCGGATGTTCACATCCACGATCTTGAGTTCTCCCTCATAGTCCCGACCCCACACCGCGGAGAGAATATCCTCACGGGACAGCGCTCTGCCGGGATTCTGCATAAAGAGCTTTAAAATTGCATACTCCACCTGGGTCAGACGGATGCGGTTGCCGTTCTTTTCCAGTGTGTGGTTACGGGTGTTCATCACAAAGGGGCCGTGGCTAAGCAGCTCCGTATCCATACCGCTGTCTCCGCCGATACGCCGGTAAAGGGCATCGATCCGGGCAGTCAGCTCCGCCGGAGAGAAGGGTTTGGTCACATAGTCATCAGCGCCGGTCATCAGGCCCGTGACCTTATCCATCTCCTGGGTGCGGGCGGTGAGCATAATGATGCCGATCTGCTTGCTGGTGGCACGGATCCGGCGGCACACTTCAAAGCCGTCGATATCCGGCAACATCACATCCAAAATGGCTACGCCGATGTCCGGATACCGGTTCAGCTGCTCCAGCGCTTCCATACCGGTGCCGGCTTCGATGGCATCATAGCCGGCGCGCTTCAGGTTGATGACCACAAAGCTGCGGATATTTACTTCATCTTCCAGAATAAGAACCTTTTTCATCATAATTTCCTCTCTATACTTCACCTGTACGGAGTCGGTTTCAGTATACCATATCTCCACACAAATGGAAAGCTATTTTACAACCACATTCTCCTGTCCGAGAACCTGGGTAAGCTCAGCGAGCATACGCTCGTCCAGGCTGCATCTGCTGCCCCGCTGCACCTTGGTATCGGCAAAATACACCACGACCTTATTGTCGCCGGGGAACATTCCCAAAATGGACCGGATCTTGCCGAAAAGCGGACCTTCTTCAGTCGGAAGGCGAAGGTACAGTGTACCGCTCCGGGGAGCAGTCTCTGCCGCAACCGGCTGGCTCTGTTCAGTAAAATCGGACATAGGCCGCGCCCGGTTGATCACCAGCTGAGGCTCTTTATCGTCCCGCAGAGAGATGCGGCCCGTGACCACCACAGGCTGATTCTCCCGCAGGTAGCCGCCGTACTGGCTGAGCACATTGGAGAATGCCAGCATCTCAATAACGGCCGTATCATCCTCCAGGGTCACATAAGCCATCATTGAATTGTTGCGGGTGGTCTTCATTTTTATGGTCTGCACCACGCCGGCAATGCTGACGATCTGATCGTCCTGACAGGGATTTTCCTCATCCATCAGCGCACCGATGGGCACAACATGAGTACCTTTCAGCAGATGGCGGTAGTCGTCCATTGGGTGGCCGGACAGGTAAATGCCGGTGGTTTCCTTTTCCATCAGCATCAGGTCTGCCTTGCTCATTTCGTTCAGCTTGGGAATGGGAATGGATACGGCTTCATCGGTATCCTGCAGCATCTCAAACAGGCCGATCTGTCCCTCGATGTTCTTCTTCCGGGATGCGGCAACGGAATCCATCATAGTATCATACACGGCAAGCAGCTCGCTGCGGTGGTAACCGAAGCAATCCATAGCGCCGCATTTGATGAAATTCTCCACTGCCCGCTTGTTCAGCTCGCTCTCACCCATTCGCTTGATAAAATCCTCCAGGGATTGGAATGGACCGCCCGCATTACGCTTGGCCACCATACTGCGGATCAGTCCCCTGCCCACATTTTTCACTGCGCCCAGGCCGAAGCGGATGGAATCCCCCTCCACGGTAAAGTTGTCAAGGGAATGGTTGATATCCGGGGGCAGTGTGGCGATGCCCAAGTCCTTACACTCGGCAATATAGCCGGAGATCTTGGTTGCAGAATCCAGCACAGAGGTCATCAGCGCTGCCATATACTGCTTGGGATAGTGGCACTTGAGGTATGCTGTCTGATAGGACACCACCGCGTAGCAAACCGCGTGGGCCTTATTGAAGGCGTAATTAGCAAAGGCGACGATCTCATCGTAGATAGACTGCGCCACCTGCTCGGGAACACCCTTGGCCACAGCACCGGAGATCCCCTGCTTTTCGTCACCGTAGACAAAGACGGTACGCTCCGCGTCGATAACCTTCATCTTCTTTTTGGAGATGGCGCGGCGGATATTATCCGCCTGGCCCATAGTATAGCCGCCCAGAGAGCGGAATATCTCGATCACCTGCTCCTGGTAGACGATACAGCCGTAGGTCACCTTCAGGATCGGCTCTAAAAGGGGTGTTTTATAGGTGATCTTGCGGTGGTCCAGCTTGTTGGCGATGAAGGTGGGGATGGAATCCATGGGGCCGGGCCGGTACAGAGCCACAATAGCCGTCATATCCTCGATGGAGGTGGGCTTCATATTGACGCACACGCCGGTGATGCCGGCGGATTCCAGCTGGAATACGCCCTGGGTCTTGCCCTCGGCAAGCATAGCGAAGGTGGCAGGATCATCGTCGGGCACTTTTGCAATATCAAAGTCCGGCTCCAGCTCACGGATCTGCTGCTGGGCATCCTGGATCACCGTCAGATTCCGTAAACCTAAGAAGTCCATCTTCAGAAGGCCCAGCTCTTCAATTGTGGTCATCGTATACTGGGTGACCGTGGTATCGTCATTGCGGGCCAGGGGCACATAGGTATGCACTGGATCTGCTGTGATCACCACGCCCGCTGCGTGGGTGGAGGTGTTTCTGGGCATACCCTCTAAGCTCATAGCGGTGTCAATCAAGGTTTTGACTCGCTCATCGCCGTCATACATTTCCTTCAGCTTCGGCGATACATTCAGCGCCTCTTGCAAGGTGATGTGCAGAGGCATCGTGGGTACTAATTTAGCAACCACATCCGTCTCCGCGTAGGTAAAATTCAGTGCCCGGCCTACATCGCGAATAGCGCCGCGGGCTGCCATCGTGCCGAAGGTTGCGATCTGAGCAACATGGTCAGCACCGTACTTCTCCATCACATAGTCAATGACCTCGCCCCGGCGCTCCTGGCAGAAGTCCGTATCAAAGTCCGGCATACTGACCCGCTCGGGATTGAGGAATCGCTCGAAGATCAGCGTATATTTCATTGGGTCAACTTCCGTGATGTGCATACAGTATGCCACAATGGAAGCAGCGCCGGAACCACGGCCCGGGCCAACCGGGATCCCTTGATCCTTGGCGTAGCGGATAAAGTCCCAGACGATGAGATAGTAATTCACATAGCCCATCCGGCTGATGACACCGATCTCATACTCCAGACGCTCCCGGTATTCTTCCGGCGCATCGGGGTAACGCTCCCGGAAGCCGTCTTCACAGAGCTTGCGGAAATAGCCCTCGTTGGTATAGCCCTCCGGCACCGGAAATGAGGGCAAATGGTATTCGTTAAAAACAAATTCCAAATTGCAGCGGTCTGCAATTTTGGCAGTATTTTCAAAAGCTTCGTCGCAGTTCGGAAACAACCGGCGCAGCTCGTCCTCACTCTTTAAATAAAATTCCTCTGTCTGGAATTTCATACGGTTAGGGTCGTCCACTGTCCGGCCGGTCTGCACGCACAGAAGCACATCCTGCATACGGGCATCTTCCTTACGCAGATAGTGGGCATCGTTGGTAACCACCAGCGGCAGGCCTGTCTCCCGGGCGATCCGCATAACGCCCTGGTTCACAGGGGTCTGCTCGGGAATGCCGTGATCCTGCAGTTCCAGATAGAAATGATCTTCACCGAAGATTTCAGCCAGCTTTAAGGCATAGTCCTTAGCGGCATCATAGTCCTCCATCAGCAGACGCTGGGGGATCGCGCCGGCCAGGCAGGCAGAGGTGGCGATGAGACCCTCGTGATGCTGCCGCAGAAGTGCCAGGTCCACCCTGGGCTTGCCGTAGAAGCCGTGGGTAAAGGCCTGGGACACCAGATAGCACAGATTCTCATAGCCGGTCCTGTCCTTGCACAGAAGCACCAAATGGTAGGGGTCATTGTCAACACCGTGGACCCGGTCAGACATTTCACGGGGGGCAACATACACCTCACAGCCGATAATCGGCTTGATACCGGCTGCCTTTGCCGCCTTATAAAAATCGATACAGCCATACATCACGCCGTGGTCGGTAATGGCAATCGCATCCTGTCCCAGCTCCTTGACCCGGTCCATCAGGCCGGAGATGCGGCAGGCACCGTCGAGAAGGCTGTATTCGGTATGAACATGCAGATGTACAAAGCTCATTGTGTTCCCTCCTGTGCCTTCTGCACTAATTTCTGCAAACGGTGATTCATGGCCGGTTTACTAATGGGCGGCTGCATCATAGCGGCCAGCTCTGCAAGCGAGGCTTCGGGATTTTCCAATCTGGCGGCCGCCGCCTGCTGCAGCTTGGCAGGCAGGCTGTGATAGCAGCCCTGCTCCTGCAGCGTGCGGATAGCAGACAACTGCTCCTGGGCGGCTTCAACCGTTTTGGAGGTATTGGCATCGTCACAGTTGCAGCGACGGTTGACCTTATTGTTCAGTTCCTTTTCCAGCTTGGCTTCCATAATGCCCATCGCCGCTATAGGCGCACCCAAATAGGTCAGGCAGTCCGAGATCAGATCGCTCTGCTTCAGATACAGCACGCGGCCACCGCTGCGGGCAGCACTCTTTGGCTGCAGGCCCAGCACCTCCTGGATCAGGCTGTTGCACTCCCGGGCAACACTGCCGTGGGTGGTGGCAAATTCCAAATGGTAGCCTTTGGCAGGGTCGGTCACCGAGCCGCCGGCAAGGAATGCGCCCCGCAGAAATGCAGCCTTGCAGCAATCCTCCTCCACAACGGGAAGGTTGATATGCAGCGACAGAGTGTCTTTGGCATCAAAGCCGTATGCGGACATAATGCGGCGGATCTTCTCCGGGTCGGTGATCTGAAAATTCAGCTTTCCGGCTGCGTTTTCCTCCGGGAGCTGGTCAAAGGCGATGCCAAAGGCCCGCTTGAACAGCTTGGGGAGCATTGCGCCCAGCTCCCTGCTTTCGGTAATGATGCGGATGCCATCGGCGCGAAAGCTGTTGCAAAACAGCAGGATACCAAAGCACGCGGCCAACGCGCAGCAAGGCTTTACCAGATTGCAGCGGCACATCTCTGCCTTTGCGTTTCCGGAAAACGAAACTGCCATGACCACGCACCCCTTTCTTTTACCAAATACGAATTTCCGGCTCTAAGTGAATGCCGGTATCCACAAAAACGATATCTGCAACATCGCTGAGTAATTGCTTCACATCTTCTGCCTTAGCGCCGCCGAGATTGACCACAAAACCCGCGTGCTTTTCTGACACGGCTGCACCGCCCACCCGATAGCCTTTCAGGCCGGCACCGTCAATCAGTGCAGCAGCATAGCCGCCCACCGGGCGCTTAAAGGCTGAGCCGGCAGAGGGCAGCTCTAACGGCTGTGAGCTTTTGCGGCGGAGCATCAGATCCTGCATTACACCGCGGATCTCATCAGCAGGCTTCGGTGTCAGTGCAAAAACGGCGCTCACTGCAATTCCGCCTTCATCTTCCAAACGGCTGTGGCGGTAGGAAAATCCCATCTCTTCGCAGGATAAGGTCCGCAGGTTACCGGCCATATCCATTACATCCACCTGGGTGCAAACCTGTGCGATCTCACCGCCATAGGCACCAGCGTTCATATACACACCGCCGCCTACAGAACCGGGTATCCCGTGGGCAAATTCCAGTCCGGACAAGCCAAGATTGGCTGCAAACACCGCAGCCCGGGTCATAGTCACACCGGCAGACACCCGGATATGGGTGGCATCCAGCTGCTCCATTGTATCAAGGCAGGCTTTCATACACACCACAAGGCCCTTGATGCCGGCATCGGGGGCAAGGATATTGGTGCCTGCACCTAAAATAGCAGGTTTTCTGTCCAAGAAAGCGGACATTTTCAAAATTTCACTTAACTGCTCAGCGGTTTTGGGAAAGGCCATCACCTCGGCCGGACCGCCGATCCGAAAAGAGGTGTGCTTTTCCATCGGCTCATTCAGCCGCAGCTCCACCCCCGGCAGCATCGCGGTTACTTTCTGCTGAAAATCGGTCATAAATGTCGCAAATCCCCCTCCGGGCATAGTTATTATGATTATATCATATTCCTACGGAATATGCAATTATTACAAAGGATGTTTTTTCACAAAAAGTTACAAAAAAACAACCGGGCAGAAACCCGGTTGCTTCTATGTATTTGATTACTTTTCTACGATCTCCAGAACTTCCATGGGGCAGGCCTTTACGCAGATACCGCAGGCAATACACTTGCTGGTAGGGCCTTCCTTAGGCGCGACCATAACCTTCATGGGGCAGGCCTCCACACACTTGCCGCAGGCGGTGCAGAGCTTCTTGTTGATCATATAAACACCGGTCTTGGGATTCTGGGTGATGGCGCCGGCTTCACAGACCTTGGCGCACTTGCCGCACTGGATGCAGACCATCGGCTTGGCAGCGCCGTTCTTCTCCACGATCTGAATACAGGACAGGTCCTGGTGGAATTCCTTATAGAATGCCTCGGAGCAGGCAGTGACGCACTGCAGGCAAGCCATACACTCAACATCTTTTTTTACAACGAGCTTCTTCATAGGAAAGAATTCTCCTTCATTATTATTTTCTTAACCATTATACTCTATCAATTCCAAAATAGCAATGGGTTATTTTGAAAATTTGTCACAAAATAAAGCTTTTCGCCCCTGGATTGCTGGTATATTTTTCCTGTCTAACCCCTGTATAAAGGGAAATACTAATGCCGTAAAACAAAATTACAGGAGGATCCTTATGAAAAAAATCATCATTTTGGCACTGTGCCTGGCTTTGGCGGCCTCCCTGTGTGCCTGCGGCTGCACTAACAACGGCCCTGCCTCTTCTACACCCACCGGTACCAGCACACCCGCCACCCAGACCGACAGAATGCCCACTGACACTATGACCATTCCCGTCCCCGAGACCAACATCCCCGACACCGGTGTCAACGGTGCCACATCCGACGGCATCACCGACGGAATGGGCAGCGGTACAAACGGCGGTGCTAACGGCGGCGCAAACGGCACCACCAACGGAGGTTCTAACGGCGGCGCAGGCCGGTCCGGCTTCCCGATGGGCGGTATGCAATAATAAAAATCAGGGTGTGTTATGCACCCTGATTTTCATTTACAAAATATCGATATAACGGGTCAGGTTTTTCTTCATTTTCTCCGCCGCAAGAACTGCAAGCTCTATGGGATCACCGCTCCCGTCACGCCAGGCGCCTAATACAGAATCGGCGGCACAGGCCACGGCACCGTGACCGAATTTATCGAAGGCTGCGCTGCAGTTTTTCGCATTGGCACCGGAATAGTCATAGCCGTCGATCAGCAGGAACATTGCCGGGTATTTGGTCCGCAGCTGCTGCAGGGTATCGGCGGAGGTGGCAGGACCCACGCCGGCAATGCGGCTATAGCCACAGCGGGCAATTGCATCTTCACCCAGCCGCTTGGCCATATCGGCTGCCACTGTATACACAAGCCGGGTGCCGGCGAGCAGATCCTGTATTTCCGATGCTGATTTATTAGCTGTGCGCAGAACAAGGAACAGGTCCTGCTCATTGCTTGCAAGCTGCCCGACAAAGGGTTTCACGCCATCGCTGCCGGTGTAGCAATTCATCAGCAAGCCATCAAACTTCCAATTATGCACAAGCTGCCCAGCGACAAGGTCCGCCGCATTTGGCGTATGGATCGCAGGTGCATCCAAAAGCACATAATACTCCAGCGAGGATGCTGCATCCAGCAGCTCCGCAAGGATCTCAAGTCCCCGTGTTCCTGCCGCAGCAAAAGCACCAAATTCAAACCGAACGGCAGGTACAGTATCCTTCAGTGCCGTCAACAGTGCCTTGGCATATTGCAGATAGTTGACGATCTCATTGTCCGATGTCTGATAACCGGACGGAACAACGGAACTGTCCAGCGAAAACAGGATCATAGACGGATTCTTCAGTTTCCGGATCTTATTTTGCAGCTTATCCACCGACATAAAATCACCCTTTTTCTTTTATTATATCACACATTTTTGCAGATTGCAAAGGTGTGAAACCTTTCCAATCGTGTTTTTTTGACATTTGGGAACACTAAATACGGAAAGGAGGGAAAAAATATGACAGTAAAAGGATTGGCCGTTGCATTGGGTGTGGGCGCTGCCGCAGGTGCTGTGGCAATTTTGGCAATGCCGAAGAGCAATCCCACCCGCCGTCTGGCCGCAAAAGCCGCCGACAAGGTAGAGGATATGGCCTGGAAGGTTTCCAGCAAGATCACCGACGAATTGGATCTTTAAAAAGCAAAAAACGAAGGCAGACAAAAAAAGTCTGCCTTCGCATTTTATTTGGTTTTTATGGCGATTTCATCATTTTTTACAAAAATATGCAACGCAGAAATGGGATTTTCAAAGGAATCGATGATCTTCTCGCTGATGGGATCTTCCAGGCTCTTCTGGATCTCACGGCGAAGATTCCGGGCGCCGTAGGTGACGGAAAACGCCTTTTTCACCAAGTAATTCCGAACGCTCTCATCCCAGGTGAGGGTCAGTTCACGGGCCAGCAGACTTTCACGCAATTCACTTAGCATAATATCCGCGATACCCAAGAAATTCTCCTCTGTCAGGCGGTTGAAGGCAATGATCTCATCCACCCGGTTGATAAACTCGGGGCGGAGGAATTCCTTCAGGGCATTCATGGTCTTTTCCTTGACCATATCGTCATCGGTACGGCCGAAGCCCAAGCCCCCTACTCTGCCCTCAGAGCCGGCATTGGAGGTCATCACGATCACAGTATTTTCAAAATTGACAACACGGCCCTGGGCATCGGTGATCCGGCCGTCATCCAGCACCTGCAGCAGGATATTCAGCACATCCGGGTGGGCCTTTTCGATCTCGTCGAACAGCACAACTGCATAGGGTCTGCGGCGGATCTTCTCCGTCAGCTGGCCGGCTTCGTCATAGCCAATATAGCCGGGAGGCGAGCCGATCAGCTTGGAAACGGTGTGCTTTTCCATAAATTCCGACATATCCAGCCGGATCAGCGAATCTACAGAATCAAACAGGTCACCCGCAAGACGCTTGACCAGCTCCGTCTTACCCACGCCGGTAGGTCCTACGAAAATAAAGGAGACCGGCTTTTTCTTTGGGCTGATGCCCACGCGGTTTCTGCGGATGGCCCGTGAGACAGCCTCCACCGCCTCGTCCTGACCTACGATATGCTCTTTCAGCCGGTCGGCAAGACCCTTGATCTGCTTATACTCCTGGGCCTTGATCTTGCTGGCCGGGATCTTGGTCCAAAGCTCGATGATCCGGGCAAGATTTTCGATAGTGACCGCAGGGGCGGGAATCTTTTCCAGTTCCTTGATCTCCGCTGTCAACTGGCAAAGCCTACTGCGCAGGATCGCAATGCGTTCATAATGCTCATTTTCCGTATCCTCGGTGAGCATACGCAGCTCAAGCTCATAATCATCCCGTTCTTTTTTCTTCTCAGCCCGCAGTGATATCTCCTTGCTGCGCAGATTCAAGTCGGAGCAGGCCTCATCCAGCAGGTCAATGGCCTTATCCGGCAGGAAACGGTCGGTGATATAGCGCTCGGAAAGCATCACGCACTGCCGAGCGATTTCAGGAGAAATGGAAACACCGTGGAAATCGGCATAGCTCTTGGCGATGCCCTGCATGATCTGACAAGCCTCTTCGAGAGAGGGTTCATTTACTGTCACCGGTTGGAAACGGCGCTCCAAGGCCGCATCCTTTTCAATATGCTTGCGGTACTCGCTGAAGGTGGTGGCGCCAATGACTTGAATTTCGCCACGGGAAAGGGCAGGTTTCAGAATGTTTGCGGCATTCATTGAACCCTCCGCATCGCCGGCGCCAACAAGGTTATGCACCTCGTCCATGACCAAAATGATGTTGCCGCAGGCCTTGACCTCAGAGATCAGACTCTTCATACGGCTTTCAAACTGGCCACGGAACTGGGTGCCTGCCACCAACGCGGTCAGGTCCAGCAAAAAGACCTCTTTATCCCGCAGCTTATAGGGTACATCGCCGGCAGCGATCCGCTGGGCAAGACCCTCGGCGATGGCGGTTTTACCCACACCGGGCTCACCGATCAGACAAGGGTTATTCTTCTGACGGCGGTTGAGGATCTGGATCACGCGCTCTGTTTCCACATCACGGCCAATGACCTTATCCAGCTTGCCCTCCCGGGCGCGGCCGGTAAGATTCATACAGTAACTGTCCAGGAATTTGTGTTTTTTGCTGCCCTTTGATTTGGGTTCTTCCGGCTCTTCTTCCTGCTTTTTGGCGGGACGATCCTCTTTCTTGCCGCCCATACTCTCCATAAGCTGATTAAACAGCGGGAATGTGGCGGTACGGCTCTCCGGCTCATCGGGGTCTTCGCTGTCCAGCTGGCCGAACATACTGCTCATTTCGTCAGACAGGGAGTCCAGATCATCCTCGGAAAAGCCCATCTGCTTCACAGCCGCATCGATCTGGGGGATTCCCAGACTGCGGGCGCATTTGAGGCAATAACCCTCATTCATACTCACGCCGTTTTCGATCTTGGTAATAAAGACCACGGCCATATTTTTCTTACATTTAGTACACAATTTTGGCTGCATACGCTTCTCACAACCTTTCTTCCGGTAGGATACCACAAATTCTCCGGAAAAGGAAAAACAATTTATGAATTTTCTTGCTTGGCAGGATATTCAAATTTATCCACACCGTCATCATACCACAGGTGAGTCATATACAAGCCACCCGGCGGTACAGTCGGTCCGGCGGCGGTACGGTTGCCGCTTTTGAGAATCTGGCCGATCTCCTCGGAGCGGATCTTGCCCTCTGCCGCATAGACCACCGTACCGGCCATTGCCCGGGCCATATTGTAAAGAAATCCGTTGGCGCAGACCTTCAGTTCAATGATATTCCCCTTGCGCTCCACATTGTAATAGTATACGGTGCGGACCGTGGATTTAACATCCGTTCCCACACTGCGGACCGCCGCAAAATCGTGAGTACCTACAAACTGGTCAGCTGCGGCCTGCATAATTTTTTCGTCCAGATGCTTAGGATAAAACCAGGCCCGGTTTACATAGAAGGGATCGCGGACCCGGGAATTATAGATGGTATAGGTGTATTCCTTGCGGGCGCAGGAGCCGATGGCATTGAAGTTTTCGCCCACTTCCATAGCCTTATTCACCACGATATCCACAGGCAAATGGGTGTTCAGCGCATAGGGCAGCCGCTCCACGGGAATGGTGGATTCCGTGCGGAAATTGGCCACATACACCCTTGCGTGGACCCCGGCATCGGTACGGCCGCAGCCGGTAATGTGGACCGGATGGCCCACCACCATTTCGACGGCTTTTTGGAGAGTCTGCTGAACCGTTGACAGATTTTTCTGCATCTGCCATCCATGGTACGCAGTTCCCTCATAGGTTAAAAACAGAGCAATATTTCGCATAGTTTCCTCACAGGCCCACACTTGTCACAATCACCTGCACGCAAAGCAGAGCCGTCAGCAGCACAAAGGCGCAGTAATCCGGGCGCTTTAGGCGCAAGAGTTTCATTTTGGTGCGGCCGTCACCGCCGTGATAGCACCGGCATTCCATAGCCGTGGCCAGCTCATCGGCCCGGCGGAACGCGCTGATAAACAGCGGCACCAAAATCGGCACCAGCGCCTTTACCCGCTTCATCAGACTGCCGCTTTCAAAATCCGCGCCTCTGGCCTTTTGGGCGGATATGATCTTATCAGTCTCCTCGATCAAGGTGGGGATAAAACGCAGGGCGATACACATCATCATTGCCAGCTCGTGGACAGGAAGACGGATCTTCTTCAGCGGGCTGAGCAGGGATTCCAGGCCGTCGGTCAAGCTGATCGGCGAGGTGGTATAGGTGAGCAAAAAAGTGGCTGAGATCAGCATCAGGATCCGCACAACCATAAAAATCGCACGGGTGACGCCCTCCATCGTGATGGTGATCCTCCAAAAGGACACCAGCACCCGCTCGCCTCCGGTGAAGAACAGGTTCAGAACACCTGTAAAAATCAGCACGAACACCAGCGGTTTCATACCGCGGACAATGGCTTTTACAGGAATTTGGGATCCGGCTATGCACACCGCCAAAAAAGCGAAGGCGATGCCGTAGGTAAGCCAGCTGCCGGCAGTAAACAGCACCACAATGTAGACAATCAGGGCGATCAGCTTGGTACGGGGGTCCAAGCGGTGGATGACGGAATTTCCCGGGAAATACTGACCCAAGGTAATGTCTTTAAGCATGGGCATTTCCCTCCTTGATCCGGCGCAGCTCCGCCGCCGCCTGCTCTAAGGTGTACACCTGATTCACAGGAATACCCATTGCCTGCAGACGCAGGAAAAGCCGTGTTACATCGGGAATATCCAGACCCATATCCTGGAGCTCCTGAGCGTGGGCAAACACCTCCAGGGGCGTGCCGTCCATTGCCAAAGCGGCATCATTCAGCACCAGCAGACGGGATGCCAGGCGGGCTACATCGCTCATAGAGTGGCTGACCATCAAAATGGCTGCATTTTTCGCCTTGCGGTAGGCTTCGATATTGCGCAGGATCTCCTCCCTGCCCTCCGGATCCAAGCCGGCGGTGGGCTCGTCCAGGATCAGCACCTCCGGCTCCATGGCGATCACACCGGCGATAGCCACCCGGCGTTTCTGACCGCCGGACAGATCAAAGGGCGATGCCTCCAGCTGGGCATCGGTAAGGCCCACAAACCCGGCGGCCTCCCGCACCCGGCGGTCGATCTCCTCCTGAGACAGGCCCATATTCTTCGGGCCAAAGGCAATATCCTTATAGACCGTCTCCTCAAAAAGCTGATACTCCGGGTACTGGAACACCAAACCAACGCGGAAACGGGCCTGACGGGTCAGCTTTTTATCGGCCCAGATGTCCTGACCGTCCAGCAAAATTTTGCCGGATTGAGGCTTCAAAAGGCCGTTCAAATGCTGCATAAGGGTGGACTTACCGGAGCCGGTATGTCCGATCACACCGATAAATTCCCCCGGTACCACGCTGAAGGACACATTCTCCAGCGCCGTATGGGCAAAGGGCGTACCGATGCTGTAAGTATAATGTAGGTTTTGGACCTGCAAAATCGGTGTCAATTCTCTAACCTCCTGTGGGTCAGGCCTTTAACTCCTCGTAAAGTGCCTGCGCACATTCTTCTATATCCAATCTGTCCAGGGGCAAGGAAAATCCCTGTGTATTCAAATCCCGGCACAGCTCCACGGTCTCCGGGGCTGCAAGGCCCATTTCGTGAAGCCTGTCCACTTGGGAAAAGACCTGCCGGGGCGTGCCGTCCAAAGCAATTTTACCCTTATCCAGAACGATTACACGCTGGGCCTGGGCGGCCTCGTTCATATGGTGGGTGATGAGCACCACGGTGATCCCCTTTTCTTTGTTCAGCCGCAGGACGGTATCCATAACCTCCCGCCGGCCTTTGGGATCCAGCATAGCTGTCGGCTCGTCCAGCACGATGCATTTGGGTTCCATAGCGATCACACCGGCAATGGCCACCCGCTGCTTCTGTCCGCCGGACAGAAGATGGGGCGCGTGGTTACGGTACTCGTACATCCCCACCTGCTTCAGTGCGGCATCCACCCGCTGGCGGATCACCGGCGCAGCCACAGCCAGATTCTCCGGGCCGAAGGCCACATCCTCCTCCACCACATTGGCAACGATCTGATTGTCAGGATTCTGAAATACCATTCCAACGGTCCTGCGGATGGCAATCAGCTTTTCCGTGTCCGCAGTGTCCATCCCGCTCACATAGACCGTGCCGCCACAGGGCAGCAGGATGCTGTTGAAATGCTTGGCAAGGGTGGATTTTCCGCAGCCGTTACTGCCAAGGATCGCCACGAAAGAGCCTTCCTCCACTGTTAAGTTCAATTCCGCAAACACAGGGATGCCGGGCGTGTCGGACACGCCCGGATAAGTATAGGATAAATGTTCAACAGAAATTATATCACTCAAAACACGATCTCCCGTTTTCTCAAGGTGTCCAGCGGCCCGTTGCGCCACAGGGCAAAATCAGTCCGGTGGAACGCACCGGCAGGCCCAGCTCCCCTACCGCTGTACTGCCGCCGTGGGTCTGACCGAATACCACATTGGAGGCATAGCCCACCGCGGAGGGGGCAAGACCGGTGGTATAGGAATTGATAATCACAAACAAAGGATTGTCTGTCAGGAGCTTGCCCACTTCCAGCAGGAAGGGGTAAAAGCTGGTTTCCATTTTCCATATCTCACCGCTGGGTCCCCGTCCGTAGCTGGGGGGATCCATAATGATACCGTCATACCGGCGTCCCCGGCGGATCTCCCGCTGGATAAATTTGCCACAGTCGTCCACGATCCAGTGGATAGGCCGGTCAGCAAGACCGGAAGCTGCCGCATTTTCCTTGGCCCAGGCCACCATACCCTTGGAGGCGTCCACATGGAACACCTCTGCGCCGCCTGCGGCGGCTGCCAGGGTGGCACCGCCGGAATAGGCAAACAGGTTCAGCACCCGGGTGGGACGGCCGGCAGAGGGAACGGTATCCCGGCTAAAGTCCCAAGTGGCCGCCTGCTCCGGGAACACACCGGTGTGCTTAAAGTTCATAGGCTTTACATTGAAGGTCAGGTAATCCTTGTAGCGGATCTGCCACCGTTCCGGCAGGTTATGATCTGACCAATGTCCACCACCGGTGGAGGAGCGGATATAACGGGCATCATACCTCTTCCACCCGGGATGGGAATGGGGTGTATCCCAGATCACCTGGGGGTCCGGGCGGACCAGGGTATACTTCCCCCACCGCTCCAGCCGCTCACCGCCAGAGGTGTCCAGCACCTCATAATCTTTCCATTCATCGGAAATCCAAATCATCTGTTTCTCCTTTGCGTACAGAGCATTTACCCTTACGATCCGTGGACCGGGCAAACCTTATAGGGCGCTCTTACACCCTGGCTCAAATTATTCCTGATGCCTCTGAACCAACCGTCCGAACCGTCTGCGTTGATATAATACACATAATCGTCACGCAGATAGTCCGGGATCAGACCGTGGGCCGCTGTTTTCAGAATTTTATCCAATTCATTCTGATTCATCTTCACCAGGGATCTGGTGGTTATTTTAACGGACGAATTCGTCTTGGCCAGCTCTCTGCAGCGGTCAGTTGCCACACCGCCGCCGGAGCAGTATTCCACCAGTACATGCTTATTGCAGGTCTCCTTGGGCATATCCTCGGGGTACACCATCGTCGCGCTTGTGGTAATAAAGCTACTGGGATCCAGGGGTGCTGCCAGACGGACATCTCTGGAGCAGGCATCGGTGGCGATCTTGCCGGAATGCAGGCAGATATTTACGCTCTGCATCCGTCCGCTGCTATACAGCAGCACATCGTTTTTGCCGCTGTGGAGGGGTCCCATAACCTTCCGGAACAGGACAGCGGAAGGATTGTTGACACTGATGCACTGGATGGATTCCGGGTCTTCAAAGCCGGACCATACGGCAGCGGTGTAATAACCGGTGTAGCCGCAGTACCAGCGGTCATAGTTATTGCCGGAAGTACCGGTCTTGCCGGCGGTGGTGATACCGTAGGCTCTGGAAAGATCTGCCTCAGTACCGGTACCCTCATTGGTAGCCGCGGTCAGACAGTAATTCATATAATCCACGGTCTTCTGGCTGAGGATCGGCTCTGTCTCCTGGGTATTGTCGATGAGCAGATTGCCCTTGTTATCATAAACCTTGGTGAAGGTCCTGCCTCTGCGGTACACACCTTCATTGGCAAAGGTAGCGAAGGCGCTGGCCATATCCCGCACGGTCACACCGATGGTCTGGGCGCCTAAAGCCAGCGGACCGTAATCAACATCCGTCTTGACCTCACCGCTGGAATTTACATATCGCTCCACAAAGGTAGATATACGGAATTTCTCCGTCGCAAATTTATATGCGTAGTTGATACCGGATTTATCCAGTGTGTTATACGCCACCGCATTGACAGAACGCACCACCGCACGGTAGATAGTACGGGCATAAGAATAGGTTCTTGTGTCGTTCCAGGGATACGCCCCATTTTCAAAGGTGGCAGGCAGATCCTTGATGACCGTCGCCGGGGTGATAGCGCCGGACTGGAAGGCAGGCGCGTACACGGTGATGGGCTTGATGGATGAGCCGGACGAACGCTTGGCGTCGGTAGCCATATTCCAGGCATCGTGCACCTTCTTTTCACCCACACCGCCGGCCATTGCCACAATATCGCCGGAGCGGTTATCGATAATAACGATGGCCGACTGCAACTGCTGACCGCCACGGGTATCGGGAATCTCATTGAGATCGGTATAGATGGCGTCCACCTTATCCTGGGCATTTTTATCAAAGGTAGTATAAATGCTGTAGCCGCCCTTCTGGATCTGCTGCATCATCATTTCACGGGTGGAGGTGTTCCACTGGAAGCCGGCCTTCTCAGCCAGGGCCTTGGCCACATCTTCGATCACTGTATCACCGAACCAGGAGTACACATCCTTGGAGTTATCCTGCAGGACCAGCGTCTGGGTATTGCAATTGGGGCAATAATAGGCCGTGCCGTCTTTTCTGTAGGTGCTGACAGTGCCCCGGTAGCCGCAGGTTTCATTATCGCAGGTGGCCAGCCGGTCAGCGTCGTCCACACCGGCCTTCAGCACCAGTTCCTGGGCGATGGCGGATTGGTAAGTCTCCTCGTCCAGCCAGCCCTGCTGATGCATAGACCAGAGGACATCCTCTTTGCGCTTTTTGTTGTTTTCAAAGTTCTGATAGGGGTCGTAATAGGTGGGCGAATTGGTGATGCTGATAAGACTTGCGCATTCAGCCGGGGTCAGAAGCTCCAGCTCCTTGCCGAAGTAGGTCTCCGCCGCGCTGCGGACACCCCGGCAGCCCTGGCCAAGGTAGATGCAGTTGAGATACATTTCCATAATGGTATCCTTGTGATACCGCTTTTCCAGCTGCAAGGCTCTGAATATCTCCAAGACCTTTCGCTGCACCGTTACATCGTCGGCAGATTCGTCTTCAAACAGCAGCAGGTTCTTGATCAGCTGCTGGGTAATGCTGGAGCCGCCCACAGAGTCATCGCCGAAGAACATACGGGCGCAGGCCTTGATGGTGGTGACCCAGTCCACGCCCTGGTGGGTATAGAACCGCTTATCCTCGATGGCAATGGCTGCGTGTACCAGATACTTGGGGATATCCTCAAGATCTGCCCACTTAGAGCTGGTGGTGGCAAAAACAGTCTGATAGACCTGGATGTCACCGTTTTGGTCCACATAGTACATCACAGAGCTCTTATCCATCTCCACATCTTCGATGTTCATACCCGCCATTGGCAGAATGTCATCCTGGAGATAGTCGCCTAAAATGCCCGCAAATACGAAGCCGCAGACGATTCCGATCAGCAGCACCGTCAGCAGCGCGCCGAATACGACCTTGAGCACGGAAAATGTGATCCCAAGACCCCGCTTCACAGAGCTGATGCTCCAATGGGGCTTCCAGTCCTGCCTGGGCCGTTCCTTTCTTTCCTTCTTCTTATTATTCATAACTGTATACCTCCATCGTTCCGGCCAAAATGCCGATCCGGCTGATTTTCATATCTGCGACCGTATATAACTGTACTATCGTTCATAGCATTATATCATATTATGCAGCAAAACGAAAGACCTAATTTGTGAATTATTATTTATTTTCAAATAGTATGCCCATTGCCCTGTAATTTTCTCCGTACTGCCTCTCATAAATGCTGTTTCCGGGGATATAATAATTCTGCGACCGGTTACTACTTGATTTTGCTGTGAGAATTGATTAAAATATACCTACAACACAAACGGAGGTATGAACAATGTCCGATGAATACGGTTCTGATTTTATGACCATCGTGGACGAGGACGGCACAGAATATGAGCTGGAGGTCCTGACCACACTGGAGTATAACGGTGCAACCTATCTGGCTGTTACACCGGCCACCGACGATGAGGCCGAGGAGCTGGAGGTCAGCATCCTCAAATCTGTGGAAGAGGACGATGGCGAGCCAATCCTGTGCGCCATTGAGGACGAAGACGAGCTGGAGACCGTGTACGGGCTGATCATGGAACAGCTCTACGAAGAAGACGACGAGGACTGATACACTTCCTGCTTGGTGCGTAATGTGTCTTGTTGGACCCACATTTATAATTAGGGATGCAGGACTTCCCTGTCGGATTGCAGACCTCCCGCCTATGCTTTGACATCAGGTGGACGTTGGGAGCAGCGAAGGCAGAGAGCGGCAACCCACCTGCCTATTGGTGCAGGTCATAATCGGACGCATACGGCCAAAGCGGGTGTGGCATGGGGGGCTTTGCTCCCCATGTTTTTTGTTAACTTTTTTCTTTTTTTGTAAAACCGGAATAATTTCTCTTGCAACATAGCGTCAAATAGGTTATAATAGCTTGAAATATGCGACCAAAAAGTCGTAAATATTACCACTTGTTAATTGAGAGGATTGATTACATGAGCGCATCCGACAAGAAAAAACTCCGCAAAGAGGCCGCGGCGGCTGCACTGACAGAAAAGCAAAAAAAAGAGCAGGCGGAAGCCAAAAAGCTGAAAGCTGCAACGATTTCCTTTGTTGCGATCATGCTGGTGATTGCTTTGACCGCTACCAGTATTCTGGCAGTACGAGGCATCAACAACTCCGGTATCATTGACAGAAATACCATCGCTGCCGTTTCCGGCAACCACGAGCTGGACAGTGTTATGGTCCGGTACTATTTTATTGACCACATCCAGAATCTGTATCAGCAGTGGAAGAACGACTACGGCGACAATCTTTCCGTATACATCTCCATGATGGGCCTGGATCTGAACGCACCTTTGAATGCGCAGGCCAGTTCTGTAGATACCAGCAAGACCTGGGCGGAGTACTTCCTGGACGGCGCACTGAACAAGGCCCGGACCGATCTGGCGCTGTACGACAAGGCTATGGCCGAGGGTTTCAAGCTCTCGGAGGATGAGCAGAAAGCTCTGGACAGTAACGAGCAGATGCTGCAGATCTATGCTGTATACGGCGGATTCCAGAATCCGGATCAGTACCTGCGAGCCATCTATGGCTACGGCGCAAATGTAGATTCCTACAACGAGTATTCCAAGATCACCACCATCGCCTCCGCATACTACACTGCTTACAGCGATTCCCTTACCTATAACGAAGCTGCCATCGATGCATACGGCGGAGAAGGTGCCGAAAAGTTTGACAATTTCTCCTCTTTCAGCTATGCAGTGTATTCTGTGAATGTATCCGACTATCTGACCGGCGGCACTGAGGACGAAAAAGGTAATGTAACCTACACAGAAGACCAGAAGTCCGATGCCCAGAAGAAGGCTGAGGAGATCGCAAACGGTCTGAAGGAAGCCGGCGATCTGGACGCCTTGGATAAGGCAATTTCCGAGTTGGAGATCAACAAGGACAAAGAGACGGCCGTCACCAGCACCAAGAAGGATCTGATCAAGTATACCGATCTGCCCGAAGAGTTCCGAAAGTGGATGGCAGACAGCGAGCGCAAGAACGGTGACATCACAGTCATCAATAACGAGACGAAAACCACCGATGCTGACGGCAAGGAAACTACAGTCCTTAACGGCTACTATGTTGTGTGCTTTATGGAACGCGACAACAACGAGCGCCCCCTGGCCAACGTCCGTCACCTGCTGGTGCAGTTTGAGGGCGGCACCACCGATTCCAAGGGCAACAAGACCTACTCCGACACCGAGAAGGCAAAAGCAAAGGAAGAGGCCGAAAAATACCTGCAGGAGTGGAAAGACGGCGCTGCTACCGAGGACAGCTTCATTGAGCTGGTCAAGAAAAACTCCGATGACGGCTCCAAGGACTCCGGCGGTCTGTTCGAGGACATCCACCCCGAATCCCCCTATGTTCCCTCCTTCCTGGCCTGGTCTCTGGATTCCGACCGTAAGGCCGGCGACACCGGTGTGATCGTCAGTGACTACGGTTATCACGTTATGTACTACTCCAGCGACGACGAGCTGACCTACCGGGATCATATGATCACCGAGGAGCTGCGCACTGCTGATGTAGACGAATGGTACGAGGCCATTATCGAGCCTACCACCATTACCGTTGGCAAGACCAACCGTCTGAATCTGGATATGACCATCGCATCCATTGCTTCTTAAATGCATAAAAACCGCCTCCCAAGGAAATGCTTTCCAACGGAGGTGGTTTTCTTTGTCTCATAAATTCCGTTTATCCGCGGCAGGGGGCGCAGCAGGTCTCATCAACGGACTGTTCGGTGCCGGCGGGGGTATGGTGCTGGTGCCGCTGCTGGGAAGCAAGTCCGGTATTGCGGAAAATGAACGCTTTTCGGCTTCTGTCGCGATCATTACGCCCATCTGCATTATCTCTCTGCTGTTTTCTCTCCCCTGGCAGATCACTTTAAAGGATGCACTTCCCTATTTGATCGGCAGTGCTGCCGGCGGTGTCGCTGCCGGTATTTGGGGTCGAAAAATCCCCACGCTCTGGCTGCACCGGTTACTGGGCGCAGTGATCCTGTGGGGAGGTATTCGGTATTTATGTTAGAATATTTGACTTTGCCGGTAGCGGTGCTTCTGGGTTTTCTGGCCGGTTTAGGCGTGGGTGGCGGCAGTCTTTTGATGCTTTGGCTCACCCTGGCTGTGGGTATGGACTATACTGCCGCCCGGACGGTCAATTTGCTTTTCTTTCTGCCATCGGCATGCATTGCTACGCTTTTCCGACAAAAGCAGGGCGCTTTCAGTATCAAAAAGGTACTGCCCGCTATGATCGCAGGCTGCATCGCTGCAGCGCTGTTCTCTTATATAGGAAAACAGATCGACACAAGCTTATTGAAAAAGATTTTCGGCGGTCTGCTGCTGTTTACCGGCGCGCGGGAACTGTTTTACCGGCCACGGAACGCCAAATAACCCTCCAGGATCAAAGATGCCGCTACCGCATCCACCGTGTCCTTGCGCTTTTTGCCGTGATAATTATGCTGAGACAGAATGTTGTGTGCCTCCACGGTGGTCCTGCGCTCATCCCAAAGGTGTACAGGCAGACCGGTTGCCGTTTCCAATGCTGCCGCAAACTCCCGGCACAGCTCCGCCCGGGGGCCCTCGCTGCCATCCATATTCTTGGGCAGACCAACCACGATCTCCCCCACATCCGATTCTTTGACCATCGTGCAGATCTGCGCGATGTTCTTTTCCTTATTTCGGCTGTGGATCACCGTAGTGGTGCCCACCAGCGTACATAAAAGATCGGAAACAGCAATTCCCGTCCGGGCATCGCCGAAATCCACACCCATAATCCGTTTCATTTCCAAAATTTCTCCTTGTGTTGGGATTTGCTCCCATTATACCGCAAGATTCCCGAAAAATAAAGAAAAAAATCGTTGACATTCAAACACCCCTGTGTTAGAATGGATTTTACCTGTGAAAAAGGGTTATTTTGTGCGCCCTTTTTCAGCTCCGGGCGGCAATTTGTAGTGTGCCGCTTTCTAAATCTAACATAGCCGGAGTGATACAGGGAGGCAATTTTAAGGAGGTGCCGTTATGCGCGTTAAAGTCACTTTGAGATGCTCCGAGTGCAAGCAGAGAAACTACAACACCATGAAGAACAAGAAGAATGA
>JAZRIT010000050.1:0-19899 GCA_045645385.1 Faecousia sp. | reverse complement strand
GGCTAACATAGCTTGTATTGTCGGTAGTAACTCCTTGATATGCGTGTAATTTCGTTTAGACATAACGATACCCCCTAATGTAGTTATTATCCTACATTAGGGGGTGTTTTGTCTATTGTCCGATTTTACTGGTTCGGTTCACTGGAGCAGAGTGCGTTTTATGTTGCAGAAATATCATTTTTTCAGGCGGACCTTATTCTTTCCGGGCAGAGCAAGCATCGGCACAAAACGGTCCAGGCCCGTGAAGGTCAGAATCAGCAGAGAACCTACCACGATAAAGCTCAGGTAGTTATGACCGATGATGTCCACAGGGGTAAAGGTTGCCAGCGGATAGACCGCAGAGGCAATACCGGCAAAGAACACCGGGAAGCAATGCCAGGGGATCATCTGCGAGCCGTAAATACCCATTGCGGAGGTGAAGGTGGCCAGCCGCAGACGCAGCTTATAGGCGGAATCCTCATCGTCACATTCCACATTCCGCTCCACCACATCCCGGATAATGGGCGACATAGTGGCAACCTGGGCAGCCTCATCGGCCAGTGCCATATTACCGGCAAGGCACAGCACACCGCACCAGCCCATCAGTTGCTGGACATTTCTGGAGATTTTAACCACCAGATGTGCCAGCGGTGCAAAGGCGTTCATACTGTTCATAATACCGCCAAAAGCAGAGACCCAGATCATCATCACGATGACCCAGCTGCCGGCATCACCAAAGCCAACCAGCAGCAGCTCATTCAGCCAGCCGCCAAGATTGCAGGTGCCGGCAAACAGGCCGCAGATCAAAGAAGATATCATACCGGCGGCCAGGCAGATCATGGTATGGAATTTCATAAAGGACAAAGCAATGACAACCACCAGCGGAATCACCATAAAGAAGGGCACGCCCCGCTCCACCTGCTCCAGCAGCACCAGCGCAGAGGGACGCTCCTCAGCCAGGGCAAGTCTTGCCGATTCCGGGATCTGAGAGATCGCCGATGCCACATCGCCCTGGGTATTGGGCAGGTCGTACACAAATACGCCCACCAAAGAAATGGCGATGATCGCCAGGATCAGCGAAGAGAACGCCCAAATCAACTGGTGCTTCAGGCGGTCGATGATCTTCACGTCCTGCATACCGCAGGCCAGAACCGTTACATCGGAGATCATGCCGATATTGTCGCCGAAGCAGGAGCCGCCGGCGATGGAGCAGAGCGTCAGCAGCTGATTGCCGCCTACCAGGTGATTCAGCCACAGGAAGATGGGCGCGCAGGCTGCAAAAGTACCCCAGGAAGAGCCGGTGGCAATGGACAAAAGACAGGTCACGATCATAGCAACCGGGGCGATCGTCCGGGCCGTTACGCCCATTTTCAGTGCGATGTTGATCAGGGACGCACCCACACCGGTGGCCATAAAGCATTCCGCCACGCCGTAGGCAAACATCAGAATGAAGAATATCAAAACGATACTTTTCACAGATTTCAAACACTGCGCAAAGGCGTGGTCAAAATCCGTGCGGTACAGGATCATATACACGCAGATGGCGCTGAAGGTTGCGATGGGCGCTGCCAGCAACAGATCCAGCTTAAATACGATGACCATCGCCGCGAATACCATCAGCGGAATAAATTTTACCGCTGCGACCCAGCCTTTCCCGCACTCACCGAGAACCTGTTTTTCGGTTTTCACTTCTTTCGTATCCATAAAAAATCACCTTTTTCAGTGGTTCATTTTTGCCAATCATTTCATATCCGGCAAAACGATACTGTTATACAACAAATTGCCGCATTTGTCAAACATTTTTGCTTCCGCACAGACTTGCAATTTACCACTGCATTTCGTTTAGCGCAAGGAGAGCGCGGGCGTAAATACGCATTGCCCGATGCAGATTTTCAATGCCCACGGATTCGTCCTTGCCATGGACGTTGCCGTGGCCTGCAGGGAAATCTGCGGGAATGCGGTTACCGCTCATACCAAAGGCATAGGCATTGGGTAGACGGTGGGCATAGGTGCCACCGCCCATGGTATAGGGCTCGTCATTCCTGCCGGTTACGGAGTTGGACGCATCGTTCAGCATCAGCAGAACAGGATCATTACGATCCAACAGATAGGGATTCACACCAATATTGGTCTCGGCCAGTTCCATACCGCATTTTTCTGCCACCTGGGTCATTTGCTGAATGATCCGCTCTGCGGTGGTCTCGATGGGATAGCGGATATTCAGGGTGATACACAGGCACCCGTCCTGCATATCAATAGACTTGGCAAAGACAGTCAGCGGCTTCATCGTTTGGCTTTCCACATAAATTCCGAACTTCTTGCCATTGGTATCTAAGGAAGCATCCTTGCAGAACTGCAAAACAGGAACATCGTCCTGGGACACCTGTTCCTCCTGCAGCAACTGTTCCATCACAAGGGTGATCATATTGCCGTTGGGATCGGGGCTTGAACCGTGACGGGGCGGTGTTTCATAAGATAATTTCTTGCCATAGAGGTCTGCCTCTGCCCTGCCGGGAGAATCCGGCTGACCGGCGGTGACAATCAAGCCGGTCAAAGGCTTTTTGCTGCGGAAGGTCAGGTTCATACCACCCTTGCCGCCCTGACAGACGGAAAAACTGGAGTCTGGAACAAGGGACAGCTTGGGCGGTATGCAAGTGGACATAAAGTCGATCACATCCTGCATACCAGACTCTTCATTACTGCCCACATAGATCGCAGGGTTATAATTCAAAGAAATGCCAAGGGATTTGAAAACTTTCAGCAGATTGAACACAGCAGCAAACTGACCTTTGTTATCGGAAGCGCCACGGCCAATAATGCAGTTATCATGAACAACGCCTTCAAAAGGAGGATAGATCCAGCCGTCACCCACGGGGACCACATCACCGTGGAGCCAAATGCCCAGGTCGGGCTCACCGTTCTGCACACGAATGCTGGCAACACCCATACCGTAGTCTACAGGGTAGAAGCCTTCTTCCCTACCCATTTCCATTGCGGTGTCCAGCACCTTCTTGACGCCGACGCCATAGGGCGCACCGGGTGCGGGGGTGGTGCGGGTGCTATCGATGCGGATAAGTTTTACGGTATCACGAATCAGCGCATCGGTGGAATTTTCGATTGCTTGATCAATTTGTTTCAATAATTCTTCGTTCATCTTCAATCACTCTCATTTATAATCTGTAGTAAATATCATATATTTTCCCACCAAAGTTGGAGCAAAAGGGGCGGGTATACTCCAATGTCATTAAGCGAAACCTGATTGTCATTCCGAGCCAGTGTGAACACTGGCTCGGGAATCTGCAGTATGGCTTATTGTCTTAGATTGCGAACCAGTGACACCGGTCACTGGTTCGCAATGACAAATTAACTGAATGATATTGGGATACGCTCCGGCCCTTTTAGGCTTGAATTATGATTACAGCTTGATGAAGTTATCGCTTCTGGTAGTAGTTGCGGGGGGTGCGGGATCCAGCTTGCGGTCGGCAATGCCCAGAATATCCTCGGGACGGATCCAGGGACGGTTCTGAATACCGCTGGTCTCCTCGTGGGTAAGGTAGCCCTTGTAAGCGGTCAGGCTGCGGCGGATGAAGCCGTCACGGACACAGGCCTCGGTCAGGCCGTTGTTGAGAATGTTCAGCAGCATAGGCAGGGTCTCAGCTGCCAGGGCCACGGTGGTGGAGTGGGCCACAGCGCCGGGGATGTTGCTGACACAGTAGTGAACAACGCCGTTCACAACATAACGGGGGTTATCGTGGTGAGTCTCGTGGCTGGACTCGATAGCGCCGGGATCGTCGTTGGAGATGTCAACCAAAACGCTACCGGGCTCCATCAGCTTCAGCATTTCCTTGGTGATCAGGAAGTCCTTGCGCTGCTTGGACCACTTGACGCAGTTGATGACCATATCGGTCTGAGGCAGCACGGAGGCGATGGTCTCCTGGGTGCAGAACATGGTGTTGATGTGGTTCTGGTACTTATCGCCCAGCATCTTCAGGCAGCCGATGTTGATATCCATAACGGTCACATTAGCGCCCAGTGCGTACAGGATGCTCAGTGCGCCCTGGCCAACGATACCGCCGCCTAAGATCAGAACATTCATACCAGGCGCACCGGCAAAACCGCCGACGAACTTGCCCTTTCCGCCGTTGATGGTCAGCATGGACTCCAGGCCGAACAGAGCGCCCTGCTTGCCGGCTGCCTCACAGTTGGGAGAGCCGTAGCGGTGGCTGTCCTCAGCGGTGATGGCGATACACTTGCTGTCCAGGATGGCCTGCACCTCTTCGGGGTGGCCGGCGGGATGGATGCAGCAGTAGATCATCTGATCTTCTTTCAGATACTTGTACTCGGATTCTTCGATCTCCTTGACCTTTGCCAGGAAATCACAGGTGTCCCACAGCTCCTTGGCGGTATCGGCAATGATTGCGCCGGCGGCGGCATACTTCTCATCGGGGAAGCCTGCGCCTGCGCCTGCGCCCTTCTGCACATAGACAGTATGGCCGGCAGCAACGATGGATGCTACCTCAACAGGGGTACAGATCACTCTGTTTTCGCCTTCCTTGATATCCTTCAAAACACCAAATTTCATAATATTACCCTCCGAAACAGTAATTACTTAAGGTTCTTCTTTGCGTTACGGACAGCAATGATCCGATTCATTTCATTATAAACGATCATATAACCCTCGTCAACACCCATACCGGGTTTTGCGAGAATTTGCACAGGCTGGGTCGCCATTGCGCAGTGGACACAGACCTGTGCGGAGCGGTCAGTCTCGTTGCAGGTACCGCCCTGGTATGCGCCGATGCCCTTTTCCTTACAGTAGAGGACAGCCTCGATAGTGTTATTGATGCCGCCCAGGTCGGGAGTCTTGATCTGCACCATATGGCCGGCCTTGTTGTCAGCAAACAGCTTGA
This sequence comes from Faecousia sp., assembly GCA_045645385.1. Classification (GTDB taxonomy): domain Bacteria; phylum Bacillota; class Clostridia; order Oscillospirales; family Oscillospiraceae; genus Faecousia. The sequence continues at coordinate 15,010 of JAZRIT010000050.1, read as the reverse complement.
TATCCTCCAGGGTGTTGCACCACTCGTCGGCAACCAGCTCCACATCGCAGCCACGGGCATCCAGCTCAGCGGTCAGACCGGCCAGCGCCTTCATCTGGGTGGGAACATCCACATCGCAGTCCATAGGACCTTCGATACGCAGGTGGAAGGGCTTTGCGATCTTGCCCAACTTCTCGATGTAGTCAGCCATAGCCTTATAGTTGGTGTTGCCGAATGCAGCGCCGATGGTGCCGTAAACATCGATGTGGAACACAGGCGCATAGCTGTCCTCGGTACGGTTGGCCAGGATGCGGTCACGCAGCCATGCAACATATTCTTCCAGCTTTTCGCCGTTAACGCCCAGCTTGGTCTCCACATTGTTGATCAGCGCGTGGGGCAGGACCTGAGCGCCCTTGATGATCATCTTGTCGGCGTTGTCATAACGGTCATCGCCGGACTGGGTGAAGATGGCGATGGGGGTATCGGAAACAGAGCAGCCGTACTCGTCGGCCACCACTTCGCACATCAGACGGCCACTTGCCTTAGCAACCGCATCCAGGATCGCCTGGGAAACACCGTAGCGGATGGCGGTATGCAGGCGCTTGCCCTCTACCTGGATGGCTTCCATCATCTTGCACAGGCCGCGGAAATCAGCAGCTTCCTTGCCCACCAGCTGGGGTTTGATGTACTTGTCGATGACAGGAATGAAGTCCTTGGCCAGGAACAGCGGATCCCGTCCGCCGGCACCGGAGTACTGCACGGCAGCGCAGTCGCCGTAAGCCACCTGGCCGTCTTCCAGAATAATCATAACAGAGATGGACTCACCCGCCTGGCGGATGGAACGGAAGCCCTCGGTTACAGGCTCGCCGACATAGAAAATTCCGTCGTGGCCAGCGCCCTGCTTAATAGCGCGCTGATCGTCGAAGTAGAAGCCGGTACGGCCGGCAGAACAAACAACATCCATAATTTTCATAGTACTATACCTCATTTCATCTTAGTATCTGGGACGGCCCACCAAACGGCCCTTGCCGATGGCATAAACATCGTCGATGACCATCTGGAAGGATGCCTTCCGGTTTTCAGCCTGGGCGCGCAGGTTGATCTTTGCCTCGTGGAAGTCCTTCAGGTCCTTGGTAAAGGGCAGATTGCCGGTGTTGAGAATGCGGACAGCGCCGTCATTGTCACGGCAGGGCAGCATAATGCCCTTATTGTAGCGGCAGGGGGCGAAGGGTACATCCAGCACGCCGGCTTCCACACCGCGGCAAACGCCCACGGCGATATCGCCGTTACCCAGCTCGAAGCACTTGTCCACGATCGCGCGGGTCTCCAGACGGATGATCTCCTTCTCTTCTTCCAGGTGGGCATCAGAGAAGGTCTGGTCAGCGAGCATATTGACCACCTGCTTGGTGCAGCGCAAGCCCTGGGCATTGGCTTCCATCGTGGGGATGCCGACAGCCTCGTGGGGGGTCTTGACGATGACCTTGGTAGCCTTGGAAAGGGCTGCGGTCAGGCTGCCGGAGGAAATCACGCCAAAGGCCTTGGCCTCATCTGCGGGGAAGCCGCCCATCCACTGGTGCAGCACAGTTGTGACCTGCACATCGCCGTAGCCGTACTTCTGCAGGTACTCATCGGTCAGCTCCTCCAGGGTACGGATAGCAGCGATATCCTGCACCAGGTTGCCACACTGGCCGTAGCCGACAGTGATATTCTTAACACCCTGCTCGGCAGCCAGCAGCGCCTCAATGATAGCGGCTGCGTGAGAAATACAGGGGGGCACCAGAGTGCCGGTCAGCGGGCCGTAGGGCTCACGGTTGATGGAAACACCCATTTCCTCGTACAGACCGGTGAGCCGGTCCACATACTGCCAGTCACGGATGGTGCGCTCCATAGGAACATTCTTACAGTAAGGCAGGTTGTAGGAAATGCCGCCGCCCTCGTAGCTGGTGAAGCCGCCGGCGAAGGTGATTTCAGTCAGCAGGCGGGCATCGGGTGTACCGTGACGGACCTGCATAGGGACATTGGCACTTTCAATGACCTGACGGCACTTGGCAACGCCGTGGTTGACGGCGGGGAAGCCGTTCATCATTGCCCGGCCCAAACGAATGGACTCGGCAATACCGTTTTCGGCTTCCTCGTAGCGGTTCTGACGGGTGTAGCTGTCGATGGTAGAGGGCAGCAGGTCTGCCTCACCTTCCTTCTCCAGGTACTGCATCAGCTTGATATGCTCTTCCACAACGGGAACGCCTGCACGGGGCTGTACCAGGGTCTTGCCGGCCTTTTTGGCGTCCAGCAGCTTCTTGCCGAAGTTGCGGCTGACCGGCATTGCCTTGTGGTAGGCAATGGCTTCCTCAAGATTGACATCCTTACCCGTGGGCCACTGGCTCAGCACTTCCTGCCGCAGCTTCTGAAACTCGCCTTCCGGAATCCGCTTGTTCTGAATTTCCATAAAACTCTAACTCCTTTTTGATAATTCGCAACGCCGTCTTGGGGTAATGCCGGGAGAGCAAACCCATTGCGGCTAAGATATACGTTCTGTCTACCCACACATCGGCCTGCTTGGGCCGGAGGGATGCGGGATTTTGGGGAGAATACTGGGCATAGGCGGCGATCTGCTCGGTCTTTGCCGTGTGAATCAGACTGCCGCCGGTGACCACGATCTGCCGCACCTTGGTGAGGTTTTTACCCTCCTGTACAAAGGTTTGGCCCATCATAGTATAGGTCTCTTCAATGGTGCCGGCGTGGCGGGTAACCGCCTCTTCGATGGCCAGAGATGCCAGCGCAAAGTCCAGCGCCTCCAGCTCCGGATCACCGTTTGGCACTTTGTCGGTGTGTTCCTTCAGATCGGCGATCAGTTCTTCCACCCGCTGACAGGGCAGGCCGGAAAGCTGGCTCACCCGGTCGATACCGGCGGCATCCACGATACCCTGGATGCTGTAACGCATACCGATATCCCCCTCCACCGTCCGCTTGGCATAGGGTTCGGGCAGGCCCTTATACACCGTGTTCATATGCTCCGGCATACCGTCGGCCACGGAATACACATCGGTAGTAGCGCCGCCCACATCCACCGCCACCAGCTCACCGATTCCCGGCTCGCCGTCGCAGCCCTGGGCCAGCAGCTCCATGGCGTGGAGTACGGCCGAGGGGGTGGGCATCATAATATCGGACAGCAGCTCTGTTGCCTTGGACAGGCCCTTGGCCTGGATGATGCGGTTTAAGAATATCTCCCGGATCTGCTTTTGGGTGGGTTCGATCTTCAGTACGCCGAATTTGGGCATCACATTGGGACACACATACACATCGCAGCCCTCTAAGATCCGCTGACACTGTCTTGCAGCCGTGCGGTTGCCGGCGATGACGATGGGGAATGCAGGGTGGATGCTTGCAAGCATCCTGGCGTTGTGGAGGATGCACTCGGTATTGCCGCCGTCTGTGCCGCCTACCAGCAGGAAGATATCCGGCTTACTTTCCTGAATGTCCAGCAGGTCGTCCTCTGTCAGCTGGAAGGCATACACGCCCACCACTTTGGCGCCGGCGCCTAAGCTTGCTAATCTTGCCGCTTCGCCGGTCAGCTCCGGCACCAAGCCGCTGGTGACCATACGCAGGCCGCCGGCAGCGGAGGAGCAGGCATAGCATTCATCGTAGGCGTTTAAGCCGGTTTTCTTGTTCAGCTCGGCAAGACCGGCTGTTAAACCGTCATTGATATCCGTCTGGACAGTGGTGTAAGATGCTGCCGTTCCCAGCAGGGTCTCACTGTCCACATCCACAACGGTAAGCTTTGTGTAGGTGCTTCCGAAATCGATCAGCAGGACCGTTTTCACGCCTGCTCACCGTCCATATGTAACAACTCACGCAGTGCTTCGATGGTGGTTTCGGGGGCAGTACCGGGTGCGAATGCGCGGTCAAAGCCCATTTCCTTGAATCTCTGCTCGACCTCTTCGAACTTCTGCTTGCCGATAACGATGTTGCCGCCAACCACCAGGGGGATCCCCTTCAGACCGGCCTCATCGCACTTCTGACGCATGCCGCGGCAATCCAGCTCGCCCTGTCCGTAAAGGGAGGATACCACGATGGCATCGGCGTTGGATTCGATGGCTGCGGCGATGTACTCCTCCTGGGAGACCATAACGCCTAAATTCACAACCTCAAAACCCGCTTCCGTAAATGCGTGGTAGAGGATCTTGTTGCCAACAGCGTGGACATCTGCGCCGATGACGCCGATGACCAGCACTTTCTTCTTCCTGTTTTCCACAATAGAACACCTCATATTCATTCCTGTATTTTTGTATTGTGCTATATCTATATACTATAATGTTATGGTTCTTTTGTCAAGGAAAGATTTGCAATATACGGCAAAAAATGCACAAAATCATTGGCAGTTTTCACAGAAAATGACCCCGTTTTCCGGCAGATTGCCTGCGCAGAAAACAGGGTCAGTGTTATATGGTTCTTTCTTCTAAAATACGGCGGGTCTTTTCCTGCAGATACAGGAAAGAACCGGCATCCATTTCGTAGCTGCATTCGATCTTGCTGCCGCTGAAATTTGCCAGCAGCGCAGCAGCTTTATTGGAGCAGTACTTTTCATAATGCTGGGGCAGCAGGATCACATCCAGCTGTGCCAAAAATGCCTGCATATCCAATTCACCGGAGAAGGTTTCCGGCTTCTGCAGCTGGATATTGTCTGTATATTCCAGGCAGGTGCGGTACAAAAGCTGGCCGAAGCGCTGACTGTAGCACAAAATACCCACGCGCTTGCCCCGCTTGATCTTGATGATCTCCGCCATACACTGGGGCTTCAGACGCAGCGCCACTTTCGCAAGGCGCTTGCCCGCCGGGATCACCTGCTCCAAATAAGGCGCGTGCTCGATGGTGGTCACGATCAGATCCAGACTGTCATCCAGCTTATAGGGGTACTGTTCGATGCTCTCCAGCAGATGGGAATACAGGTCGATACCGGTAATGGTCCGCAACTGGTCAGCCATACAGGAAAGATTTTCCGAATTGCATTCCACCAGCGCCACTTTCACCCGGGACTCCTGCTCAGACCGCTCCCGCAGCTTCAGATTGAGAAATATATTGATCTCCGCTGCGGTAAAACCCATATCCTCCAGCTGCTCCAGCAAAGCATCGATAGCCGCCATAGCCTGTTCCCGGCTGCTGCCGGACTGGGAGGGCCGATAGCGGACAAAGGTTCCCCTGCCCTGCACCTTTTCGATAAGGCCCTGCCGTTCCAGCTCGTCATAAGCCCGCTTGACAGTGCCTCGGGCAACACCCAGCTCCCCGGACAGCTCCTGCACTGTGGGCAGCTGCTCCCTGGGCGCAAGGGTACCCTTCTTCACCGCCGCGCGGATCGCATCTACCAGCTGGCGGTAAATGGGAATATCCAGCTCCGGATTTACCGTAATAGAACAGTTCATAATATCAGTCCTTCACATTATAAATTACATCCTGCACCGCGCCGCTTCTGCCAATGACCTCAGCCACGACCCGGTCGCCCTTGGGAAGGGTCTTGGGTGTGCCGGTGATCCGCTCGGTTTTTTCCTTTAATTGGCAGATGTCCACAACAGGCAGACCGGCTGCCTTCAGCCGCTGACACAGATCTGCGTTCTTGGGATTGACCGCAATACCGCCCTGGGTAACCAGCACATCAATGTCCTTACCCGGAGTGGAAACGCAGGTGACCTTGTCCGTGACGATGGGAAGTCTTGCCCGGAACATAGGCGCGATGATCATAGCGAGCTTTGCGCCTGCGGCCGTATCGCTGTGGCCGCCGGAGCCGCCCATAATATAGCCGTTGGAGTCGGTATGGACATTGACATTGAAATCGGTATCGATCTGGGTCGCGCCCAAAATGACCACATCCAGGCTGTCCACCACCGCACTGCGGCTGCTGGGGCTGGCATACTGCATCGCAGAGATCTCAATGTGCCGGGGATCGGTGCGAATGGATTCCACCGCCTTCAGGTCGAAGCACTGCACATCCATCAGATTGCGGAAGCAACCGGCCTGGAGCATATCCACCATATAGCCGGTAATACCGCCAAGACCAAAGCTGCCCTGGATCTTCTTTTCCAGCATAATGTCCTTGAGGAATTTGGCTGCCGCCAGAGATGCGCCGCCGGCACCGGTCTGGAAGGAGAATCCGTCTTTCAGCAGGCCGGAGGCTTCAATGACCCGGGCTGCGTGGGCAGCCATTACAAGGCCAACAGGATCGCGGGTGATCTGGGTGGTGCCGGAGACGATACCCTTGGGATCGCCGTTGGCATCCACATTTACCACATAATCCACATAGTCCTCGGAAATGGAGAAGTCCTGTAGGGGGTAGGCCACCAGATGATCGGTGATGACCACCACTTTTTTAGCGTACATTGCGTCAGCAAAGGCATAGCCCAAGCTGCCGCAGGCGGATTTGCCGTACTTGCCGGAGCAGTTGCCCATAGGGTCTGCGGTGGGTGCGGCAATGAACGCCACATCGATGGGGGTGCGGCCCAGGGAAATATCGCTGGGGCGGCCGCCGTGGGTGCGGAATTGGACAGGCTTCTTCATAATACCCTGGCTGATGGCCCGGCCAACGCCGGCTGCGATATAGTCGGCAGAAATACCGGTGACCACGCCGTTTTGGATATGCTCCAAAATGGGCATATGCACATCAAACAGAGAGCTTGCATTCACATTGATATCCCGAATGCCCAGCGCTGCGATCTGCTCCAGCACCATATTCAGCACAAAGTCGCCGTTTCGCAGGTGGTGGTGAAAGGAAACGGTCATACCGTCTTTTAGGCCGGACAGTTCAATGGCCTCCTGAATGGATTTTACCAATTTACGCATTATGCTTCCTCCCTTCCGAGGCCCAACGCAATTGCCATATCAATGGTGCGTTGGGCGCGGGTAACGATGGGGGCGTCGATCATCTTGCCCCGCAGAGAGATCGCACCCTTACCCTGCTTTTTGGCAAGAGCAATGGCATCCAGCACCTCATAGGCGTAGTCAATATCTGCCTGGGTTGGACTAAACACTTCGTTAATAACCTCCACATGGCGGGGGGAGATGGACGCCTTGCCGGAGAAGCCAAGGCCCTTGGCAAAGGCTGCATCCTCACGGATTCCAATATCGTCATTCACATCGGTAAAGGGCGTATCATAAACCTCCACACCGGCAGCACGGGCAGCCATTACCAGACGGGTGCGAGCGTAGAATATCTCCTTGCCCTCCTTGGTGCGCTTGCACTGCAGGTCAGCGGTCAGATCCTCTGCGCCTAAGAACAGAGCGCGGACACGCTTGGTAGCGGTAGCAATGGCAAATGCGTTTTCAACACCCAATGCAGTTTCGATCAGAGGCATCAAGGCGACGGCATTTGGTTCCAAACCCAGCTTCTGCTCCAGTTCAGTCATATAAGCGTCAGCGGCCTGGGCATCGGCAGCAGAAGCAGTCTTGGGCAAAAGGATCATATCCGGCTTCCAGGGCAGAATAGTCGCCAGATCCTTTTTCCAATAGGGCGTGTCGATAGAGTTGATCCGGACGATCTTCTCACAGCCACCAAAGTCCATATACCGCAGAGTGTTGCGGACCAGGATTCTTGCTGCATCCTTCTCCGCAGGAGAGACGGCATCCTCCAAATCAAAGATGATCGCATCAGCACCCAGGCAATTGCCGTTAATGAGCATATTGGGGTTATTGCCCGGTAAAAAAAGCATAGATCTGCGCATCAGTCATTCCCCTTTCCCCGCAGAACGGCAGTTTCCACTCTGGCGCGAAGGACACATTCCAGTGCGCCCCGGTCTACCACACGGACATTGGCATTATCTATCTGCTGCTCCTGCAGCACCTCCTGCACCACAGCCCGGATGGCATCGCCAAACTGCTGAGCTACCACAGACTCCAAGGAGATCTCCAGACGGCCATTGCCCGGCGCGATCTCCACATATACATCGCTGGATTCCATTGTTCCGGCGGCTGCAATTTGCTTAATTTCCATTTTCTCCTTTTCTCCCTTCCGATTTACCAAATTGAACTATAACAATTTTCTCTATTGTATATCACAATTTTAATTTTTTCAATTCTTTTTTGAAAATTTCTTTGCAATAGGGCCACAATGTTGTATAATAACCAAAAGGAAGGGGTGAATAGGATGGACATTGAATTATTGCCGGCACTGTCCGGATGGAAATCAGAGCCATGGGCGCAGCTTTTAGAGCGCTGCGGTCTGACCCACGACCGGCAGGCGGACACGATCCTGCTGGTGTGGGAGAATGATGCACTGATCGCTACAGGCTCCCGGCTGGGTAATCTTTTAAAGTGCATTGCCGTAGACAGTAGCCACCAGGGGCAGGATCTGACTGCCACGGTACTGACTCACCTGCGGCAGGATGCCCTGCAGGCCGGTCACCGACATCTGTTTCTGTACACAAAACCCAGGAACAAATATCTGTTCTCTTCCCTATTCTTCTACCCCATCGCCCAGACGGATTCGGTTTTACTGATGGAAAACAAGCCGGATGGTATTGGCGAATTTTTGGATTCCCTGCCGGTCGTTCCCACAAACGGAACAGTGGGTGCGACGGTGATGAACTGCAACCCCTTTACGCGGGGTCACCGGTATCTGATTGAAACCGCTGCCAGGGATTGTGCCCGGCTGTATGTGTTTGTGCTGTCGGAGGACAAAAGCCACTTCCGGGCAGAGGATCGCATGGCGATGGTCAAGGCCGGTACGGCAGATATCCCCAACGTGACGGTGCTGCCCACAGGGCCGTACCTCATCTCTGCCGCCACCTTCCCTACTTACTTTTTGAAGGAACAGGCGCAAATACAAGATGCCCAATGTGAACTGGATGTTGCGGTATTTGCAAAATACTATGCTCCCAAATTCGGCATCACCCGGCGGTATGTGGGCACAGAGCCTTTTTGCGGTGTTACCGCACAGTATAACAGTGCTTTGGAAAGATTTCTGCCTGCACACGGCATTACCCTATGTCAGATCCCAAGATTGGAAACCGGCAGTGTGCCCATCAGTGCATCTGCTGTCAGAGAACTGCTGGCCGCAGGTGATCGGGAGGCCATTGCATCACTGGTGCCGCAGTCTACCTATGATTATCTTCTGCACCACGATTTACTTTAAGGAGGTTTTGTTATGTTTGAGGAACGCACCACCCACATCGTCAGCAGCTATTACGCCCCCAGAGGTCATAAGCGTATGTACGAGCTGGGTATGCAGTTGGCCCAGCAATATCTCTCCCCCACGGACAAGCTCATCGGCGTCATCGGTGAGGCCGGCTCCGGCAAAAGCGCGCTGATCCGGGGAATGTTTCCCGGATTGGAGCTGACCAATGATGACAACGGCGTGTATGTACGCCCTCTGCCTATTTTGGATATCGGTGACGAAACATCTTTTTTCTCTCCCCACACCTATCATTTGGATATTCGGTTTGAAAACGGCTTCACCCAGATGAGTGTGCTGGCCGATGCCATTATCGATGCCCTTCACCACGGCAAGCGGGTGATCGTGGAGCATTTTGACTTGGTGTATCCCCTGCTGGACACCAACGCCAATCTGCTCATCGGCGTGGGCGAGCAGGTGCTGGTGTCCCGGCCCAATGTATTCGGCCCGGAGCCGGAGGAGCTGCGGCAAAATGTTTATAAATCTCTGCACTATCGGCTGATGGCCCACACCGCAGAAGATCTGTGCGAATTTTGTATGGGTCCGGAGATCGTCGCCCGCTGCGGTCACGACGATGTGCGCCACGGCTTTTGTATGTATTTCCAGGACACCAAGCCTGAACTTGACTTGATCAAGCTGGAGGAACGGGTCAATGAACTGATCCGCCAGGACCTGCCCATTACTTACGTGGACGATCACCATGTGACCATTGGCAGTCAACTGCATCAGTGCAGCGGTCCCCGTATTCATGTAAGTCACACAGGACAGGTGAAAAATTTTCGGCTGATGCACCACTTTATCTATGACCGGCTGAAACGGCGATATCTGATCGTCGGCTGTGTAGGCGAAAATTCCGACAAGCTGCTGGAACAGCTGGACATCCGGCGGCAGCGACCCTTCGGAGATTAATATGGAAGTCACGCTGCAACAGATTTTGGATGCCAGAGAGCGCCGGGCAGACAGGCAAAAGGCGCTGCTGTCCCAATACGGCCTGCCGCTGATCTGTTTTACGATGAACATCGCCGGGCCGGAGAAGTGCAACGATCTGATCCGATGGGGTTTTGCATTGGGTAACAAGTGGCTGCTGGCGCAGCTGTCCGATCTGAAGATCCTGCACACAGAACTACACACCGAGCCTACCGGCTGCGAGGGCTACTATGCGGTAGATGCTGACCCGTCAGAACTGAAACGCCGGACGGTACAGGTAGAGGACTATGCCCCCGTTGCCCGGTTATTCGATCTGGATGTATTGGACCGGGGCGGCAGCAAGCTGGAGCGGACCTCTCTGGGCTTTTCCGAAAGAAGCTGTCTGCTTTGCTGCAAGCCTGCCCATCAATGCAGCCGCAGCCGCGCCCATTCCACTGAAGCACTGCAGACTGAGACAACCCGACTTCTGCAAGAGGCAATGGATACGGAAGATTGCCGGTATATCGGACAGATCGCCCGGCAAAGCCTTCTGTACGAGGTCTGCACCACCCCAAAGCCCGGCCTTGTAGACTGCGGAAACACCGGCAGCCACCGGGATATGGACATTTTCACCTTTATGGCAAGCAGCGCCACGCTATCGGATTATTTCCGGGAGTGCGCCGGAATCGGTATGCAGACCCGGCATCTGGATGAGGCAGAGGTACTTCCCCTTTTGCGGTTTCCGGGAAAGTTAGCAGAGCAGGCGATGTATCAGGCTACCGGTGGTGTAAATACTCATAAGGGCTGTATTTTCAGCTTGGGAATCCTCTGCGCCGCGGCCGGTCGGCTCCAATCCTCCGATCGGGATGCTCAGAAGATTTTGGAGGTGTGTAAGTCTATTGCCAAAGGAATCACCGGAGAACTTGGCGGTAAATCAAATACAATTGGCGAAAAATTATTTACACAGCACGGCATTACCGGTGTGCGGGGGCAGGCGGAGGCAGGTTTCCCCGCCGTTTTGCAGGTGGGGCTGCCGACTCTTGAAAAGGGATTGCAGGACGGTCTGTCCGTCAACGATGCCGGCTGCGCAGCGCTATTGGCATTGATGACCGCTGCCGTGGATACCAATCTCATCCACCGCAGCAATCTGCAGCAGCAACAGGCAATATCTGCTGAAATTACAGCATTGTTAGAAAAAGATCCCTATCCATCTAGGGAAATATTACAGGAATTAGACCGGCAATTTATCGAAAAGAATCTTTCTCCCGGCGGCAGCGCTGATCTTTTGGCGCTGACCTATTTTCTGTATTTTCTCCAAAAGAGCAAAACCTCTTGAATTCTGCCGGAGAATATGCCATAATGTAGTCATTATCATTATTATTAAGGAGTTGCACTATGAGAGAATTAGACGCACAACTGATCGTGCAAACCGTCAAGCGGCTGTGCATCGAGGCAAACTGCCAGCTGCCCGGCGATGTGAAGGCCTGCATTGAAAACGCCCGGGCCGCAGAGCCCTGGTCCCAGGCCCAGGAAATTCTGGACCGCATTATCGAAAACTACCAGATCGCAGCCAAGGACAATCAGCCCATCTGCCAGGACACCGGCGCTGCCTGCGTATTTTTGAAGATCGGTCAGGATGTACATATAGGCGGCAATTTAGAAGATGCCGTCAACGAGGGCGTCCGCCAGGGCTACACGGAGGGTTATCTGCGCAAGAGTATTGTCCGGGATCCTCTGGACCGTGTGAACACCGGCGACAACACCCCGGCTATGATCTATTATGAGATAGTCCCCGGCGACAAGTTGGAGATCACCGTTGCCCCCAAGGGCTTCGGCAGTGAGAATATGAGCCAGATCAAGATGCTCCGTCCCTCCGACGGACTGCAGGGTGTGAAGGATTTTGTGCTGAAGGCAGTTAGTGATGCCGGCCCCAACCCCTGCCCCCCCATCGTCATCGGCGTGGGTATTGGCGGCACTTTTGACAAGGCCGCATTCCTGGCTAAGAAAGCACTGATGCGCAGCACCGATGTTCCCAACGGCAACCCCTTCTATGCAGAGCTGGAAAAGACCCTGCTGGAGGAGATCAACGCGCTGGGTATCGGCCCTCAGGGCTTTGGCGGCAAGACCACCGCTCTGGCTGTGAACATCGAGACCTTCCCCACCCATATCGCAGGTCTGCCTGTGGCTGTGAACATCAACTGCCACGTGACCAGACATAAAACGGAGGTGCTTTAAGATGGCAAATGTGAAAATCACCACGCCCCTGACCCGTGAAGCCGTCAGAAATCTGAAGGCCGGCGACAGCTGTCTGATCTCCGGTGTTATCTACACCGCCCGGGACGCCGCCCACAAGCGGCTGTGCGAGCTGGTTGCTCAGGGTAAAGAACTGCCTATGGATGTGGAGGACAACATTATTTACTTCGTTGGTCCCACCCCTGCAAAGCCCGGCCAGGCTATCGGTTCTGCCGGTCCCACCACCTCTTACCGTATGGATGCCTACAGCCCCATTCTCATCGAGCAGGGTCTGACCGGTATGGTCGGTAAGGGCAAGCGCGGCCCGGAGGTCATCGACGCTATGAAGGAGCACGGTGCTGTGTATTTCGGCGCAATCGGTGGCTGCGGTGCGCTGCTGAGCCAGTGCATCAAGGAGGCCGAGGTCATCGCTTACGAGGATCTGGGCGCAGAGGCCATTCGCCGCTTGGTTGTCGAGGATTTCCCCGTGGTGGTCATTATCGACAGCGAGGGTAACAACCTCTACGAAACAGGCAAGGCCAATTACCTGGCAAGTATCAAGTAATAACAAACGCGTCTGGGAATTCCCAGACGCGTTTGCTTATTGTAGAGATTATTTGCCTTCTTTTAGGTCGCACCGGAGCAGCTCTGCAAAGTCATAGATATAGTAATCGGTAGCATCCTTGATTTGCTGAGTGTATTCCTCGGAGAACGGATCATACACGCCGCAGACCGGCATACCGGCTTGCTTGGCGGTCTTGTCTGCGTTGAGGTTATCGTCTAAGAACAGAACCTCCTTTACCGATTTGCCCAGTTTTTCGGCTGCCAGTACATAAATGTTGGGGTCAGCCTTGGTGGTACCAAAATCCTCGCAGGACCAGACATTATCAAATATATCAAAGATACCCAGCCGCTTCAGGCAGGGGTCTAAGGTATCGTGGGGGCTGGCAGTCAGGACATTCAGACTTGCGCCGGCTGCTTTCAATTGCTTTAACACCGGGATCACATTTGATTTTGCGGGAATGTGGTTCAAATAGCCATCCAGCATATAGTCCTTCATTCGCTGCAAAAGCTGGGGCTTCGGCTCTGTGATGCCAAGGGTAAAGAAGTAATCCGCAGCGCCGCCCAGTCCCAGGGGGGTGATGATCTTCACGATGTCATCGCCGTAAGTAATACGGTTTTCGTCCAAAATCCGCAGCATTGCAGAAACATAGGTGGGCATAGAATCCACCAATGTGCCGTCGAAATCAAACAGATATGTGTTCAAATTTTGTCACCTCGCGGGGATTATAGCACATTGACAGCGGGTTGTAAATATCGGCCAGATTTGTTTGCATTTTTGCCATAGGCAAAAATTATTGTAGCCACCAGTGTTTGCACTGGTGGCAGCAACAGTTCACCGGACTGTTGCATTTGTGGTTTTCAAATTTGGCAGAACGCAAAAAATCAGCCATTCCGAATGGAATGACTGATTACCTGGGTGTACCCCATGAAATACAAACCGCTATAAAGCCCTGATTTTAGTGAAATAAATCCCCTCACGCGACGCAGCGCATTTCACATTGCGAAGCAATATTTCACGCCCGAAGGGCATTTCACAAATCCCGCAGGGATTTATTTCGTTAAAAAAACTCCTTGAGGAAATCTCAAGGAGTTTTTTCTGGAGGTACCGGCCAGATTTGAACTGGCGGATCAGAGTTTTGCAGACTCGTGCCTTACCACTTGGCTACGGTACCGTATGAAATAAGGAACGCCAAGCGTTCCTTATTTATGGAGCGGGTGACGAGGCTCGAACTCGCTACCTCCACCTTGGCAAGGTGGCGCTCTACCGGATGAGCTACACCCGCATATCGGCCCCTGTATTCAAGGACCTATGCTTAGAAAATGGTGCCTCCGGTCGGAATTGAACCAACGACACGCGGATTTTCAGTCCGCTGCTCTACCTACTGAGCTACAGAGGCATATTGAGCAGAGCATTTCGCTCTGCTCAGATGCTTTTTATATGGCGACCCGGAACGGACTCGAACCGTCGACCTCCAGCGTGACAGGCTGGCGTGCTAACCGACTGCACCACCGGGCCAGATATGGTGGGAACAGACCGGGGTACACATGAGAAGCATTCATAAATGATCAGTTAATCATCATATATAATCATGTTCCACATAAATTTTCCGACACACCGAACACCGTAAAATTACGAACACCAGTTTTCACTCCTGCAGGATCATCCGGTACAAGTGTAAGACGTACTGCATCCGCATATACTATGTTTTCAAACTGCACATAATCAATCATCAATTCCGTCTCATTACAACTGCGGTCGAGAAGAATTTTCCACTCACCATCGCATACATCATGTCCTTCGATAATATAACGACGAGGATACGGAATACGATTTTCACGATAATTCAGCTCTTCATCCGAAAAAATAACACGTGATGCACACAGTGTATATGCTCGTCTCAGTTCGATTGTAAGCACAGGCTGCGGATCCTCCGGTGACGGAACCCATCTGCAAAACAGATTCTCCTCAGCAGCGCATACCGCTTCTCTTCCTGGCGATTCACTCGTAGCCGAAACGCCTTTTCTGACTGTAAGTGGCAGCCACGACACGGAAGACGCAGCATGATCCGGCGAAGTCTGAGGAATCTCCGTTGAACCATAGGATGCAAGATCACCATTTTCGTCTATGTACAGTCGATCCATGCCAATAATACGTTCAAATGCATGAAATTGACC
>JAZRIT010000049.1:0-90280 GCA_045645385.1 Faecousia sp. | reverse complement strand
GTTTCTGCCGCCGCTGCTGCTGTTGCTGCTCCCGCCGCTGGCGGCGCTGCTGAGGCTGCTGAGGAGAAGACCGAGTTCGATGTCATCCTGAAGGATGCCGGCGCTTCCAAGCTGAACGTCATCAAGGTCGTCCGCGCTGTTACCGGCCTGGGCCTGAAGGACGCCAAGGATCTGGTTGACAACTGCCCCAAGACCCTGAAGGAAGCCGTTTCCAAGGAAGATGCCGAGAAGATGGTTGCAGAGCTGAAGGAAGCTGGCGCCGAGGCCGAGATGAAGTAATTTCACTTCATTTTACACACAAAGAACAGCCGCCGGTTTTCTGGCGGCTGTTTGCGTTTTAGGAGGTTCCGATGGAAGCTATTGTCAATTACTTTGCATCTATGGATTTGAATATAGAAAACTTTCTGAAGGCAATCGGCATGCTCATTGCCGCGCTTTTCGTGTTGGCACTGGTGGGCAGATTCGTGTTCGGCAAGAAATCCACCTTGCTGCGCGCCGTCTCTTCTGCGATCGGTATTCTGTTTATCTACGCCATTACCATCGTATTGGGCGGCCTGGCCGAGGAATTTCAGAAATTTATCGCTCCCCTGCCCTTTGTCACCATCGAAAACGAAACCATGGTGCTGTTTAATTTCCAGGCGGATTACACCGTGGTGACCACGCAGATCCTGAGTATGATCATTCTGTCTTTCCTTATGAATCTGGCAGACAGCTGGCTGCCTACCGGCAAGAATGTGATCGTTTGGATTCTGTTCCGCTGTCTGGCTGTCGTTCTGGGTCTGGCGCTGCATCTGATCGTAACCGGTCTGCTGACCACTTATTTGCCGGAGGGGCTTGTGACCTATGCACCTGTGATCCTGCTGGCAATTCTGGCACTGATGCTGCTGACCGGCGCGCTGAAGTTCCTGGTGGGCATTGCACTGACCACGGTGAATCCGTTGATCGCAGCCCTTTACACCTTCTTCTTTGCCAATGTGGTGGGCAAGCAGATCACCAAGGCCATTCTTACCACCGGCATTCTGGCGGGCCTTGTCTTGCTGCTGCAGGAATTGGGCATTGTAGCAATCTCCATCGCATCCGCTGCACTGGCAGCCTATATCCCGCTGCTGATCCTGCTGCTGCTTGTGTGGTATGTTATCGGCAAGCTGCTTTAATTGAAAATTTTTCGTAAAAACCAGTATTTTTTATTTTACAAACAGGACATTTTGTATTATAATGTTCCAGTGAGTTTTTTCACAAAATCTAAGATATCAGATTGGAAGTGTTTTTATGGGCCGGATGTTAGGTACTGTTTCTATGGGTGTTCGCGCGCCTATTATTCGCAAGGGAGATAACCTTGCAGAAATCGTTACCGGTTCTATTTTGGAAGCGATCAAGGAAGAGGGTCTGACTCCCCGGGATCGCGATGTGGTGGCTATGACCGAATCTATTGTCGCCCGCGCGCAGAACAATTACTGCAGCGTAGATGATATTGCCGCTGATGTACGCGCCAAGTTTGGCGGCGAGACCGTAGGCGTTGTGTTCCCCATCCTCAGCCGTAACCGTTTCTCTGTGTGCCTGCGGGGCATCGCCAAGGGCTGCAAGAAGGTCGTTGTGATGCTCAGCTACCCTGCTGACGAGGTGGGTAACCACCTGATCGACCTGGACAGTGTAGAAGCAAAGGGTGTCAACCCCTTTAGCGATGTGATCACCGAGTCTCAGTTCCGGGAGCTGTTCGGCTATGTATACCACCCCTTCACCGGTATGGACTATATCACC
This sequence comes from Faecousia sp., assembly GCA_045645385.1. GTDB lineage: Bacteria > Bacillota > Clostridia > Oscillospirales > Oscillospiraceae > Faecousia. The sequence goes on along the minus strand of JAZRIT010000049.1, from coordinate 88,522 downwards.
TGCTACGGCGATCTGATCCGGGAAATGGGTGCAGAAGCTGAGATCATTTTGGCCAATGATCCCAAGGCCATTTTGAAGTACACCAAGAATGTGCTGGCCTGCGATATCCACACCCGTGAGCGCACCAAGCGCATCCTGCGGGCTGCCGGCGCTGAGAAGGTTTACGGTATGGACGAAATTATGAGCCAGAGCATCAACGGCAGCGGCTACAACCCCCGCTACGGTCTGCTGGGCTCCAATAAGTCCACCGAGGATGTGATCAAGCTGTTCCCCAGAGAGTGTCAGGACTTGGTTGAGGACATTCAGAAGCGTTTGCTGGATGCCACCGGCAAGTGTATGGAGGTTATGGTCTACGGTGACGGTGCCTTCAAAGACCCGGTGGGCAAGATTTGGGAGCTGGCTGACCCCGTTGTCTCCCCTGCCTACACCGCCGGTTTGGAGGGTACGCCCAACGAACTGAAGCTGAAGTACCTGGCTGACAACACCTTTGCAGATCTGTCCGGTGAAGCCCTGCGGGATGCCATTAAGGGCAAGATCATGGAGAAGGACGGCTCCAGCCTGGTGGGCAATATGGCCTCTCAGGGCACTACCCCCCGTCGGCTGACCGACCTGATCGGTTCTCTGTGCGATCTGACCTCCGGCTCCGGTGATAAGGGCACTCCCATCATCTATATCCAGGGTTATTTTGACAACTACACCACCGATTGATGGTCAATTAAATTGCAAGATCCGGGAAATCCCAATTTGATTTCCTTGATCTTATGTTTACAGATTTCCAGGTAATTTGGTTTCAATACCTTCCAGATGACCTACGAAATTGACCCGAACCGGGGTCAGTTTGCCATCTTCCAGGGTGAATTCGCTGATGGCACAATTGCTGCCCCAGGAGACATTTTGGATATTTACATTGGAATCCTCGGTGGTTTTCCATAAAACGGAACGCAAAGGGGTTGCATGGGTTGCAACCACAATGCATTTCCCCTTGTCTGCAAGTCCCAGAACACCATTGTACACCCGATCTATGACCTCCGCTACAGACTCACCGCCGGTGCAACGGGCGTTGCCGATGTCCTTGGTCCAAATGGCAAACTCCTCCGTATATTCCGCTTCCAAGCGATCAAAAGGAACACCCTCCCATTTGCCTGCAAAGATCTCACGAAATTGGGCATCGGTGGTGATGGGCAGACCGAAGGCCCGGGCAATATATTCCGCAGTCTGAAAAGCGCGGGGCAGGTCGCTGCTGTATACCGCGTCCACAGGATAGGTATTTTGGATATACTCTGCCGTCCGGGCCGCCTGCTCACGGCCCAGCGCTGTCAGAGAATAACCGCTGTGACCGGCAAAAATGTCCTTCAGGTTCGCCTCACTTTGCCCGTGTCGTACAAGCACAATGGTCGTTTTCATTTCTTCTCTCCGTTTTCGATAGCTGTCAGCACAGCCGCCATCGCGTCAGTATTTACCGACTCCATTTGGCCATTATCGTAATATTCTGCCACCTTGGGGTCGATGGGCAGTCTTGCCAGCACCGGCAGGCCAAATTCAGCGGCTACCGCATCCAGCTTACTCTCACCGAAAACATTGATCTTCTTGCCGCAATCGGGACATTCCAGATAAGAATAATTCTCTACGAAGCCCAACACGGGAATGTGCATCATATTGGCCATTTTCACAGCCTTGGTGACGATCATGGACACCAGATCCTGGGGGCTGGTGACGATCACGATGCCGTCCACCGGCAGGCTCTGGAACACCGTCAGCGGCACATCGCCGGTGCCGGGAGGCATATCCACAAACAGATAGTCCACATCCTCCCAGATCACATCGGTCCAAAACTGCTTCACCGCACCGGCGATCACCGGACCGCGCCAAACCACAGGCGAGGATGCATCATCCAAAAGCAGGTTGATGGACATCACCTGGATGCCGGTCTTAGTGAGGGCGGGATACAGGCCGTCATCGTTTGCGCCCTGACACTCGGTCACACCAAATGCAGTGGGCGCAGAGGGGCCGGTAATATCCGCATCCAACACGCCCACACGCTTGCCCTTTTTGGACATAGCCACCGCCAGCATAGAGGTCACGGTGGATTTGCCCACACCGCCCTTGCCGGATACCACGGCAATTACCTTCTTAATATTGGACTTGGGATTGGGCTGGACCAGCAGGCTCTCTTTCTTGCGATCGCCGCAATCCGAACTGCTGCAGGAAGAGCAGTTTCCGCTGCAAGTACTCATAATCGTACACTCCTTTTCATTTCTTTTGCCTTATTATAAATCCGCAAATTGCCGATGTCAACCCAGCTCTTGGACCTGTTCCCACTGCTCCATCAGCTCCAGCAGGACTGCTTCGGCAGATTCCTTTTCGCCCAGCAGGCGGGTCAGCTCCTGGTAGTCGGCAGCTGCCGCTTCAACGGCTGCATCCAGCTCCGCAATGACCCCCTCTTGCTTTTCGATCTCCCGCTCCAGACGGCGGATCAGCTTATCATTTTCCTTGGTGCCGCCCTTGGGTTTTTCCTTTTTGGGCTTGGCTGTATCGGCTGTTTGGGGTTTGGCAGCCGATTCGTGCTCGATAATGGAGCGGTATTTCTTATAGCCGCATTTAAAATCCCGGATCTGTCCATCTTCCAGCAGCCAGATCCGCTCGGCAAATTTCTCAATAAAATACCGGTCGTGGGAAACAAACAGCAAAACGCCCTCGAATTCCTCAATGGCAGCCTCCACCCATTCCCGGGAGGCGATGTCCAAGTGGTTTGTAGGTTCGTCCAGGATCAGAAGGTTGATCTTCTCGTCCATCAGCATACACAGCCGCAAACGGGATTGCTCGCCGCCGGAGAGATCGCCAACCTTTTTGAACACATCCTCGCCCTGGAACAAAAATGCGCCAAGGCGGTCACGGGCGGTCTGCGGGGTGCAGTTCTTCTCGTAGAGCATCGTGTCATAGAGGGAGCGCTCCGGGTGGGAGAAATGAATGATCTGCGGCAGGTAGCCCCATTTGACAGTTGGACCGAATTGGATCTTGCCGGCGCAGTCCTCCTCCCCCAAAAGGCACTTGATAAATGTGGATTTGCCGGTGCCGTTATCGCCCAGCAAGGCGATCCGCTCACCGCCCTCAACTTTCAGCTCCACACCGGAAAACAGGGTGCGCTGACCAAAGGATTTTTCCAGATTTTTCATTTGAAATACCACATCGCCGGCAAAGTCCTTCTGCTGAAAGGTGGCTTTCATTGTCTTTTCCGTTTTGGGCCGCTCGGTCCTTTTGATCCTGTCCATACGGTGCTGAATGGACATTGCCCGGCGGTAGAGAGTGCGGTTATTAATGCCCCAACCCTTCATCCTTTCAACTGTATAACCCAACTGCTTCAGCTTGGCCTGCTCCTGCTCATACTGCTTCAGCTGCAGGTTGAAGCGGGCCTGTTTTTCGTCGATGTAGAAGGAGTAGTTGCCGGAGTAGAACTCTGCGTGTCCGTCTACGATCTCAATAACCCGCTGGGCGACTGTATCCAAAAAGTAGCGGTCGTGAGAGATAGCCAGGACTGTACCCTTAAAGCTGTTGATATAGCCCTCCAACCACTCCACACTGCGCAGGTCCAGATGGTTGGTCGGCTCGTCCAGTAACAGTATATCCGTCTTTTCCAGCAGCAGGCGGGCGAGGTTGACCCGGGTCTTTTCGCCGCCGGAAAGGCTGGCAAATTCCTGGACACGCTGCGCCGGCAGAATTCCAAGGCCGTTGCAGATCTTATCTACCTCCACATCCATTTCATAACCGCCGCCGGCCTGGAAGCGATTGACCAGGGCATCATATTCCCGGAGCTGTTCGTCGGTAGCACCTGCAGCCATCTCCTGTTCCATAAGCGCCATACGCTCCCGGGTTTTCGTAAGGACCCGGAACGCAGTACGCAGCACATCCTCCACAGAATAGCCTGCAGGAAATTGTGGGATCTGCGAGATCAGGCCCAGGCGCTTGTGGGGATTGACAAAGACCTCACCGGCATCGTATTCCATCTGCCCGGTGAGGATGTTGAACAGGGTGGTCTTGCCGCAGCCGTTCCGGCCTAAGATCGCCACCCGTTCCCCTTCCTGGATATCAAAAGACAAGTCCTGCAAGAGGTTTTCGCCGATGACGAAGAACTTTGTTAAGTTTTTGACTTGAATATCAATCATCGTTTTCTCCAGCAACCGTTCTCTTCAATGTATCGAGGTCCATTAAAAGATTCAGCGCCTGCAGCATAGCATTTGCGCTCATATGGGCAGGCAGTTCTAATTTTTTCAGTAGATCCAAGCGCTTTTGGCTACTATCCTGTCCGCCGGACAGTCCCAGCGCCATCAGATCCTGTTTGGTAATAGCGCCGGCTGTGCGGGAATTGCTCTCCCCTTCTACGGTTGCACCGGCGCGGCGAAGGGCATCCAAAATCACCGCAGGTGTCATACCCTCTACGCCCAATTTCCCCTCTTTACCCGGGGCGGATTTGCGCTTCTCCTTACCGGGAATATCCGGGATATAGGCGTGCTTCAGCTGATCGGCAGGGATCGCGCCCTTGAGAAAATTGCGGATCACAAAGCCGGCGCCGTCAGAGTCGGTAAACACGATCAGTCCGCGGCGCGCCGCTACATTTCGCAGCAGAGCAAGCTGCTCCCTATTCTTCATAATGCCAAAGCCGGCGGTTTCCAGAATGGGTGCGTCCACGATCTGGCTGAGGGTGTTTTTGTCATAACGCCCCTCCACCACGATGGCTTCCCGGATCTTAATCATTCCGCGCCTCCTGTGAAAGCTGCAGGATCAGCACCTCCAAAAGCCTGTCCTGATCGTCCAAAGAGGTTTTCATAGCCACATCGCACTCCAGCACCAAGCTGGCAGCCTTCTCATAAAAGGCTGCGGAAAATCGGCTGGCGGCGGACATAGTCTTTCTGGCAGGATAATCCCCGAGGCCGGCCAGCTTCATTAGGTCTGCCGCGGTTTTGCCGTTATCGTGCAATATTCTCGCAGTACCCAGCCGGCGGAAGTGCATACCGATGGCACCTAAAATCTTAATGGGATCCTGCTGCATTTTTAGTAACTGCTGCAGCTTTTGCAGGGCTGCGCCGCAGGCACCCTGGCTGAGCTGGTCCGTCATCTGGAACACCACGGCATCCAGCACCGGCTCCACCACCGCGTCAATATCGCTTTTTGTAATCACCTCTGCACCGGAATAGGCGCAGATTTTGGCAATTTCACCGGACAGCGCGGTCATCGTGCCGCCGGTAATGTCAATGAGATATGCACACAGATCATTAGCAATCCGCTTTCCGTTGGCGGCAAAGTGGCGGCCGATCCAGTTGGTAAGATCCCGCTGGCTTTGCTTTTCAAACTCCACCATAATGCCGTTTTTTTCCACGGCATCCCATAGCTTCTTGAGCCTTTTGTCCGGCTTAAAGGCGGTGGTTTCGTAGGTAAACACCACGGTGCAATAGTCGGGAATATCCGAAAGCACATCTGTCATACGCTCCCGGTCTGCCTCGTTGAATTTAAAAATATCGATCTCATCCACAACCACCATGGTGCGCTGGGCCATCATAGGCAGATTCTCCACGCAATCGGCAAAGGTACGCAGATCAAAATTTTCCGCGGTAAGCTTGTGGAAATTAAAGGACTCCGTCAGCGGGTCAACAATGGATTTTTGGAGCTGCTTGCGGTAATGGTGCAGCAAAAAAGTCTCCTCGCCGTAGAAGAAATAGAGTCTTGCCGGGGTATCCTGCTTGATATCCTCCTTAAGACGCTGGAGCATATTCTCATTCTTTTGGGCCATTGCTTCACCCCCTGAAAATAATCGTTCCTTCCAAGTCCGTGCGGTATACGCCGCAGCCAAACAGCTTCAGCCGTTCCAAGGTCTCCCAGGTCGGGTGACCGTAGCTATTGTCCTCGCCCACAGAGATAATCACGATCTCCGGGCGGGTGGCATTCAAAAGCTCCCAGGATGTGGAGGTGCGGGAGCCGTGGTGACCAGCGATCAGGATCTCCAGATCCGGCAGCTGTGTATGCTCCATAAGGGCCAATTCCCCCTCAAAGGAGCGGTCTCCGGTTATCAGTATATCACAATCCGCCGGCTGAAACAAGATGCACAAGCTGCTTTCATTGGTATCAACTGTTTCTGCGGCGGGGTAGATCGTGATATCCGCTTCCTCTAAAAGCAGGTCCTCTTCCACCCAGTGGATCTTACTGCCGTACTTCTGCACCAGCTCGTCCCGGAGGGAATTTTCCTCTGTCAGCACAGGCAGATACAGGGTATCTGCCGGAATCCTGCTGAGCAAATTGACTGCGCCGCCGGCGTGGTCTGCATCGTAATGGGTAACGATCAATCCGTCCAGCCGGAAAATGCCTTGGGAAAGCAGCAGGCCAATGGCCCGGTCCGCGGCAGTCTCGTCACTGTCGCCGCCGCAGTCCACCATATAGTGTTTCCCATCCTTTTGCAAAAGCAAACACTGCCCCTGCCCCACATCCAGCGCGGTGATCCGGTAATCGTCCAGCCGCGGCTCGATCCAGGAACAGGCCACTGCGCCCAGCAGGCCTGCTAAAATGCAGCAGACCAGCAAAACAGGCTGCTTCTTCTTCAATTTCACGAAGACCGTTATCAAAATATAACAAAACAGCAACCATGCAACTATATAAATACTGGTTGTATACACCGCTGCAACAGGCAATTTGGAAATCATATCTGTCACCCACAAAATCATTCGGATCGGCCAGGAAAGCAGCCAGCCAACCATTGTTCCCAAAGGCAGCCAGATCGCGCCCAGCAGGCAGGCTGCCATAATTCCGTAAAAAATAATGCTGATCAGCCACAGGATCAAAACATTGGTCAGGATCCCGATAAGGCTGACATTGCCAAAGTAAATGGCGCAAAGGGGCGCTGTCACGGACATTGCGCCCAGCGTAACACTGACCGATGCTACTGTCCACCGCGTCAGCCGCGCCCGGAGACTTTTTCCCTTAGCAGGACCCAGTTTGGTCCGCAACAGGTAGTCGTGGATCCGCTGCGCAAACAGGAGGATGCCCAGCATACACCCGGCGGAAAGCTGGAAGCTCACCGCGGTGATCGTCAAAGGATTTACCGCAAGCATCACAAGCACCGCGGCCGCCAAAGCCGTTGGGGGATCATATTCCTTGTCCAACAACAAAGCTAAGATCACAAGGCTTTGCATAATACAGGCTCTGACAATGGAGGGTGAAAATCCGGCAACCGCCGCGAAGAGAAACAGCATCGGCAGGCCGATCACCGCCGTCAGCACCCTGCGACGCAGGCACAAAATGCTCACCAGCGCAAATAAAATCGAAATATGCAGGCCGGACACCGCAACGATGTGGTATACACCGGCAGTTTTCAGTGACCACCGGGTCCGGAAGGACAACCCGTCCGTTTCGCCCAGCAATAACGCTTTTGCAAAGGGCGCAGTATCGTCCGGGAGCAGGCGATCCAAAAAATTGAGAATCCTATGCCGCCATATGACCGGAAAACTGTCCGGCGACGAGAGTACCTGATAGAAAATTTCGTTGCTGCCTTTGGGATAGCAGAGCAGGAATATCCCCTTCCCTCTGTGATAGGTGGGATCCTCGCTTCCGCCGCCGGTATAACGCAGGTTGAAGCCGCCCTCTACCCTGTCCCCCGGTGAAAGGGTGATGTCCTCGTTGATATAGAACTGAACAGTGTATGTCTTTCCGCCCAGTCGGATCTTTCCCTCAGCGGAAATACCTGTCGCAGTCGGGTGACTATAGTCTGTAACCTGGATCTGCAGGAGCTGCGTTTGCCCGTCCAGCTGTCTTACTGACAGTAAGTATGATTTATCAAAGCACCACAGCCACAGAAAACCGATGATGCACCCTAACAAGATATGGGCAAGCTTCTTGCTGAAACCGGTACGAAGGGTCAGCAGCACGATACAGGCCACCGCGCAGAATGCAGCGATCAACAACAGCCACCAGCCGGCAATCAGATACACACCCGCTGCACAGGCTGCAGTGAAGCCTATGGAAAACCACATTAACCAGCGCACTGCATCTCCTCCTGTGTAAAAAGGGCACTACCCGGGGGCAGTGCCCTATATTCTTAAAGCTTGGAAGCTACGAAATCATCCACGGTTGCCAGTGCATCATCCAGCTTCATAGCGTCTTTGCCGCCGCCCATAGCAGAATCGGGCTTGCCGCCGCCGGAGCCGCCGCAGATGGCGCACACCTGCTTCACCAGATCACCGGCCTTGACACCCTTGGCGATGGCATCCTTACCGCAGACCGCCAGGAAGGTGATCTTCTCATCGGACACCGCAGACAGAACCGCCACCACATTGGAGGCCTTATCCCGCAGAGTGTCACCGATCTGCCGCAGCTTACCGGCATCAGCATTGGGGACATTCACGGTCAGTACCTTCAATCCGCCGATGTCCCGGGCTGCAAACAGGAAGCGGTCAGCTTCACCGGCAGTTTCCTTGGCCTTATAGGATTCAATTGCCTTCTTCAGACTCTTGACCTCCTCGGCCTGGGCGTGGATCTTCTCCACCAGCTGGCCGGGCTTTGCCTTAAACTCCGCTGCTGCCGCGTACAGAAGGCTGTGGGTCTTGGCCATATCCTCCAGGCACTCCTTGCCGGTGATGGCCTCGATCCGGCGGACACCGGAGGCTACACTGCCCTCGCTCTCAATGCGGAAAGGACCGACCTTTGCCGTATTATCCAGGTGAGTGCCGCCGCACAGCTCGATGGAATAGCCGCCCATATTGACGACACGGACGGTATCGCCGTACTTCTCGCTGAACAGCGCCATTGCGCCCTGCTTTTTCGCTTCCTCAATGGGCATTTCCCGGATATCCACAGGATAACCCTCCAGCACGGCGGACTGAACGATGGCATCGATCTTAGTCAGCTCCTCCGGGGTCACCGCGGAATAATGGGTAAAGTCAAAGCGCAGGCGGTCCGGTTCAACCAAAGAGCCGGCCTGATGGACATGGTCGCCCAGGACGCTCTTAAGGGCCTTCTGCAGCAGGTGGGTCGCGGTATGGGCGCGCATAATGGCCTTGCGGCGCTCCACATCAATGGTGGCCAGGACCACATCGTCAGTCTTCAAGGTGCCGCTGCGCATCACGCCGGAGTGGAGATACTTGCCGCCCTTGTCCTTCTGGACACCGGTGACCTTAAAGCGGCTCTCGCCCATCAGCAGCGCACCGAAGTCAGCAGACTGGCCGCCCATTTCCGCATAGAAAGGGGTCTTGTCCAGGACGATGATGCCCTTTTCGCCGCCGGTGATAGAGCCGGTGACCTCGTCGCCAACGCAGACTGCCAGGATCTTTGCCTCGCAGTTATTCACATCATAGCCAACAAACTCGGTGGGGGTGGTATCCAGACCCAGCTCGATGCCGGCCCAGCCCAGATCACCCAGCGCCTTCCGGGCCTCACGGGCGCGGACTCTCTGCTCTTCACGACAGGCAATGAAACGGTCCATATCCAGGGTCATACCCTCGTCTTCCAGCATTTCAGCTGTCAGGTCCACTGGGAAACCGTAGGTATCGGCCAGCAGGAAAGCATCATCGCCGGAGAAGACGGTTTCACCCTTTTCCTTATACTGCTGAAGCTTTTCGCCAAAGATCCGCATACCGGAATCGATGGTACGGGAAAAATTCTCCTCCTCGGTCTTGACCACACGGATAATGTGATCGGCCCGCTCCCGCAGGTAGGTATAGTGATTTTCATTCTCCCGAATGACCGTTTCCACCACCTCGTACAGGAAGGGGCGGTTGACACCCAAGAGCTTGCCGTGACGGGCAGCGCGGCGGAGCAGGCGGCGCAGCACATAACCGCGGCCCTCATTGGTGGGCTGCACGCCGTCGGCGATCATAAAGGTAGATGCACGGATATGGTCGGTGATGACCCGGAGACTCACATCGGTCTTGGTGCTCTGACCATAGGCTGCGCCGGTGATCTTAGTCACATGGTTGGTGATGTTCATCACCGTATCCACATCGAACAGGGAGTTCACATCCTGGCAAACCACAGCCAGACGCTCCAGGCCCATACCGGTATCAATGTTCTTCTGGACCAGCTCGGTATAGTTGCCCTGACCGTCGTTATCGAACTGGGAGAACACATTGTTCCACACTTCCATAAACCGGTCGCACTCACAGCCGACCTTGCAGTCCGGGCTGCCGCAGCCATACTTCTCGCCCCGGTCATAGTAGATCTCAGAGCAGGGGCCGCAGGGACCGGCGCCGTGCTCCCAGAAGTTATCGGACTTACCGAAGCGGAAGATACTCTCTGCAGGAATGCCGATCTCCTTATTCCAGATCTCAAAGGCTTCCTCGTCATTTTCAAAGATGGACGGATACAGACGGTCTTCCTCCAGACCTACCACCTTGGTCAAAAACTCCCAGCTCCAGGCAATGGCCTCGTGCTTAAAGTAATCACCGAAGGAGAAGTTGCCAAGCATCTCAAAATAGGTGCCGTGACGGGCGGTCTTGCCGATATTCTCAATATCGCCGGTACGGATGCACTTCTGGCAGGTGCAGACCCGCTTGCGGGGAGGCTCTGTCTCGCCCTTGAAGTAGGGCTTCATAGGCGCCATGCCGGAGTTGATCAGCAGCAAAGACGCGTCATTCTGGGGGATCAGAGAAAAGCTGGGCAGGCGCAGGTGCTCCTTGCTCTCAAAGTAGCTCAGGAACATCTCACGCAGTTCGTTTACGCCGTAGGGTTTCTTGCTCATATTGGATAAACCTCCATAAATAGATTCAAAATAATAAACCTCGCCCCAATTTAGGGGCGAGGTCATCGCGGTACCACCCTAATTCGCCGAAAAATCGGCATCTTAGATGCTCTGTAACGGGAGCGCCCGTCCCGGTCCTCCCGGGCTGCTTGGAAGTGGCTGGAAAATAGCCTGTACGAAGGGCTTTCACCGTCCCCCTCTCGCTGAAGTAGCTGCTACTTTCTTGGCTTCCGCATTGCATTTGCCTATAAGCTTATTTTATCACAAAACCGTTGTTTGTCAACGATTTTCATTGTTTCGGCACAATCATATCTGCCTCTGACAGGACCTCTCCGTTAAGGAGTCGGGTCATTAAACTCTTGGCGTGGGCCACAGAGTCTTCATCTGGGATCATAACGCTCAGCGGATCACTGGGCCAGGAGCAGCAGATCTCAGAGCTGCCGCGCCCGGATACAGCAAAGGTCTGTATATCCCAGGTCGCCATATCTGTCAGCTGCATTTTGACCAGATCGCTGATCTCATCGGTCTGGAAGTTTGTTTTGAACATACCCTCCATACTGCCGAGGATCTCTGCGTAATTGGAGATAAAGGTGCTGGTGGCGGTCATTTTCCCTACCAACGCCTTGATCAGCTTCATTTGGTTCTTGCCCCGGCCATTGTCACCGCCGGTGACATTTTTCCGTTCTCTTGCAAATTCCAACGCCGTTTTGCCGTCAAAGTGATTCTCACCCTGCGGGATAAAAGTACCGGCAATGGTATAGAAATCTTCATCGGAATGGATCGTGATCCCGCCCACCGCATCGATCAGCTTTTCAAAGCCGGTAAAATTGACCTGGGCATAATAACCCACTTCAACACCGTATAAAAGCTCCAACGCCTGGATGGAATTGTCGATACCGTTGTTTCCGCAATGGGTCAGCTTGTCCAGCTTACCCTTATAGGCCGGATTCGCCACATAGGAATCTCTGGGTGTATTCACAAGCAGGATCTGCTTATTTGTGGGATTGATAAATGCTAAAATATTCGTATCACTGCGGCTGACAACAAGCTTTGAGCTGCGGGTATCCGAGCCGCTGATATACACCGCAAATGGCTTCACATCGACCTCCTCCTGGGGAGAAACCGGAGGTGCTTCCGGAATTTCAAAGGTCATAGTGTGCACCGCGTGAACATAGGTCAGAAAATCCTCATAACCTTCTTGATCGATCAAAATGGAAACGGTCGCGCCGTCCATAATCAGTGCATCGATCCTCTTATTAAGGAAGTCGCTGATCATCACAGTAGGCTGCTGATAATATTTCAAAGCGATCGGTGCGCCCAGTTCCTGCTCAACCGCAGTGACGGTTTGCTGGATCATATCGACCTGATGTTCCTCCAGCGCAGCATATTGGAAGCCATTGGTGTCCTCCAGGGTGCGGGCGGTGTTTTCATTCAGGACCAGCACATAGGATCTGTTTACAGAATCCGCAGCCTGTACCATATCGCGGATGAACCGATATGCATCCAGCGCTACTTTGGAAACAATGCTGCAGCCGGTAATGACCAGCGCCGCCAAGACACAGGCAGCGATCCTGCGCCACAGTCTGATCCGGCTTTTCACCGGGATAAACATAAACAGTGCCGTGCATTCCGCAAGGACGACCATTGCAAGAATGAAAACAACCACATACTTATTCGGTAGCATATTCAGCCGCAGCACCACAATCGCAGCTAACACCTGCAGCAGGATCTGTAATGATATGGCAACTATTCCGATAATCGTCCAGATTCTTTTCTTTTCCATATAATTCATCTCAATTCGCCAAAATATTCTTATGTAATTATAGCACTGACGATCCTGCAAGTCAATAGACAAAGATGGTGCGTGCCGAGGCACGCACCGTGTCAGATATTGCTTTCCAGCCAAGCCTTCAGCGCCTCGCGGCCCTCCTGGCTCATAGGAAATGTTGCCTGTCCTTCCATTTGGCTCTTTTCATAGCAAAGCTGCCCGTGCCAGAATTCTGCAAAGATCGTGCTTTTCTGCATATCTACCTCCTTGGGCGTCAGCATCTCCACCTGGGGGACGATCTTGAAACGCAGCTCACCGCAGGAGCCGGTGAAGGTATTCTTCATTGCGAAGGTATGCAGCGTGGGGAGAAAAATTTCAGCCATATCACTCACCTATCAAGCTTTCCATCTCATCCAGCAGCTCGCCGAACAGCGAAAGCGCCGCCTCCACAGGCTCCGGGCCGGTCATATCCACGCCTGCGCCTTTCAGCAGGTCAATAGGGCTCTTGGAGCAGCCGCCGGACAGGAAGGACAGGTAATCCTTTACCGCAGGCTCGCCCTCCCGGAGGATCCGGCGGGACAGGGCGATGGCCGCAGAGTAGCCGGTGGCATACTGGAAGACATAATAATTATAGTAAAAATGGGGAATTCTTGCCCACTCCACTGCAATCTGATCATCTACCACCATATCCGGGCCGAAATATTCCTCGTTCAGACGGCGGTATTCCGCGCACAGGACATCTGCCGTCAGCGTCTGGCCCTCGGCCACCATCCTGCCGATATTCAGTTCAAACTCAGCAAACATGGTCTGGCGGTACAAAGTACCCTTAAACTGCTCCAAGAAGTGGTTGATGAGGTAAATGCGCTCTTTTTTATCGGTAGTCTTATTCAGCAGATATTCCATCAGCAGCGCTTCGTTGCAGGTGGAGGCCACCTCCGCCACGAATATCACATAACCCGCATCCACGGGATTCTGGTGCTTATTGGACAGGTAGGAGTGCAGGGCGTGACCCATTTCGTGAGCCAGGGTGAACTGGCTGTCCAGCGTACCGGAGTAGTTCAGCAGCACATAAGGGTGGACCTTGGCACCGGCGGAATAGGCGCCGCTGCGCTTGCCCGCATTCTGATATACATCGATCCAGCGGTTTTCAAAACCCTCTTTGAGGATCTTGCGGTATTCTTCGCCCAGGGGAGCCAGCGCATCATACACCGTCTGCTTGGCATCGCTAAAGGGGATCTTCTGATCCACATCGGCCACCAGCGACGCATACACATCGTAGAAATGCAGCTCATTCACGCCTAGCATTTTCTTCCGCAGGCGTACATAACGGTGCATTTTGTCCATATTCTTATGGACCGTTTCGATGAGATTCAGGTACACAGAGGTGGGTACATTTGTGTTGAACAACGCCGCTTCAAAGGCATTTGCGTGTTTCCGGGCCTCGGCGAAGAATTTCAGCTGCTTATTCTGGGCATTGAGCAACGCGGCTGCGGTATTTTTGAAGTTACCAAAACCCTTGTACAGACTCTCATAGGCATTCTTCCGCAGAACACGGTCCGGGCCGCTTTGAATCGGCACAAAAGTGGCCTGACTGACAGTACGGGGATTGCCCTCGGCATCCAGGGCATCGTCAAATTTCAAATCCGCATCGGCAAACATACCGTAGACCGTATCAGGCGTCTGGGACAGCTCACCGGCAGAGGCCAGCAGCTTTTCCTCCGCAGGAGACAAGACATGGGCCTTTTTCCGGCGTACATTGGTCAGCGCTCTGCGGTAGCGCTCCAAGGCAGGATACGCAGCATAAAAACCGTCCATAGTATCGTCGGGAATGGCCAAAAGCTCCGGGGTTTCAAAGCTGAGGGCCGCGCCCATTGCCACCACGACGCTCATAAACTTACCGGTCATGGCCTGGTAGGTTGCATTGCGGGTATCCTCGTCGCTTTTGCGCATACAGTAGTTGGCAAGCAGAGAGATCTTCTCATCGGTGGCTTCTGATTTGCGCAAGTAGGCAAACAGCACCTCTGCGCTCTCGCCCAACCGCCCGGCATAGCTGACCAGTTCATTTTGGTCCTGCTCCAGGGTATCCAGTTCTTCTTCCCAAGCCGCATCGCTGGGGTACATATCCTCCGTTGCCCAGGTATCCTCTGCAGGGATCTGGGAACGCTCACGAATTTCATCCATAGCAAAACCTCCTGAGGGATTTTTATTATTGTATCACAGGCAATGGCAAAAAGAAAGTTCCGCTTGTATTTATTTTCCGTTTATGTTAGAATTTTATGCGGTGATTTTACTTATGAAAAAGCAAATGAAAGGCAGCTTGTCCATCATCGCAGCAACTGTGATCTGGGGTACTGCCTTTGTGGCACAAAGTATGGGTATGGAGCATATCGGGCCGTTTACCTTTCAGGCGGTACGGTGCCTAATGGCCGTGGCGGTCTTGCTCCCTGTCATTGCCATATCCGATAAAGTATCCGGCAAACCCTTTTGGCGCAGCTGGTGTGATCCGACCTTATGGAAAGCCGGTCTTTTTTGCGGAACGCCTCTGTTTATCGCAGTGAATCTGCAGCAGCTGGGCATTGTGGATACCGACGCGGGAAAATCCGCTTTTCTGACTGCGATGTATATCATTTTTGTGCCCATTTTGGGCATCTTTCGGGGGCAAAAGCCTACAAAATGGATACCCCTCAGCGTGGTACTGGGGGTTATTGGATTATACTTTCTCAGCTGCGTCGGCGTGACGACCGTTGCAAGCGGCGATCTGCTGCTATTAGGCTGCGCGCTGGCTTTTGCCCTGCAGATCCTGTGTGTGGATGTGTTTGCAAACAAAGTGGATTGCATCCGGCTCAACGGTATCAGCAGCCTTTTATGCGCGGTTCTTTCCGGCATTGTGATGTTCATAACAGAAACGCCGACCTGGGATGGGATCAGCAGCTGTTTCGGGCCACTGGCTTATGCCGGCTGCCTGTCTATGGGCATCGCCTATACCCTGCAAATGCTTGGGCAAAAGGATCTGCATCCTGCTACCGCCTCGCTCCTTATGAGTATGGAGTCGGTTTTTGCCTTGCTGGCCGGTTGGCTGATCTTAGGCGAACATCTGACACTGTGGGAAAGCCTGGGTTGTGTACTTGTTTTGACAGCCGTAATCTTATCGCAAATACCTGACAGTAAAAAGGCCTCTTAAACAGAGGCCTTTTTGTTGTTTTTGTCCGCGGTGATGATCCGTTTCATTGCCTCGATACCCACCCGGATCGCGCCGGAGGTATCCTCGGTCATAGGCATAGCAAGGCCGGCCTTTTCCCGTTCCTGATTCCACACCGCGTGGAAGCAGCTGCCGCAGCGGACACCCAATGCCGCTGCCACAACAAACAGTGCTGCCGATTCCATTTCGCTGGCCTTGACACCCAGCCGCTTCCAACTCTCCCACTTTTGGAGCAATTCATAGGAAACCGGACTTTTCTCCGGGGAATGCTGGCCGTAGAAGGAATCCTTGCACTGGACAACACCGGTATGGGTGCGGTAGCCCAGGTCCTCACCGGCAGCCTTCAGCGCGGCGGCAATCCCGAAATCGGGCACCGCCGGGAACTCAATGGGCGCATACTCCAGCGAGGTATGCTCAAACCGCACAGCGCCGGTGGCCACCACCACATCCCCGGGCAGCACATCCATCGCGATGCCGCCGCAGGTGCCGATGCGGATAAAGGTATCCGCGCCGATGGCGGTCAGCTCCTCCATAGCAATGGAGGCAGACGGACCGCCGATGCCGGTAGAGCAAACGGATACTTTTTCCCCCAGCAGATAGCCGGTGTAGATATTATACTCCCGGTTCATACCGATATGGACAGGGTTATCAAAGTGGGCAGCAATGGCCTCACACCGCCCGGGGTCGCCGGGCAGGAAGCAATATTTGCCTACATCCCCTGCCTTGCAACGGATATGAAACTGCATACCGATGTCTTGCATAGTATCACCTCAAATAATGTCAAACAGGTTTACCTGGCTGGTGTCGGGCAGATCGCCAAATGCACCTGCCTCTTTCAGCATTTGCATATGGGTCTTGGACACCTTGGGACAGGCCAACGCCACTTCCTCAATGGACAGGAAATTCTTGCCCTCTCTGCCGTTCATCAGATCCCAGGCTGCGGTTTCTCCCAGACCGGAAACAGCCACAAAGGGCGGAAGCAGCTTGCCGTCCTTAATCAAGAACTTGGTGGCGTGGCTGTGGTACAGGCTGATGGGCGCAAACTCGAAGCCACGGAGGTAGAATTCGTACACCACCTCCAAGGTGGTCAGCAGGTCTTCATCCTTGGCGGTGGCATCCTCGTTGGCTTCGATCGCCTTAATGTTGGCAACCACCATATCCATACCAACCGTCATCAGCACCGCGTCAAAGCCACCCTTCTGGCTGCGGCGGTAGAAATAGGCAGAATAGAATGCCAGCGGATGATTGACCTTAAACCAGGCGATGCGAAAGGCCATCATAACATAGGCCACCGCGTGGGCCTTGGGGAATAGATATTTGATCTTCTTGCAGGAGCCGATATACCAGTCCGGCACGCCGGCGGCCCGCATCTCTTCCTCCGCGCCGTCGGGCAGGCCCCTGCCTTTACGCACCGCTTCCATAATTTTGAAAGCCCGTTTTTCCGGCAGGCCGCAGGCGATCAGATAGATCATAATATCGTCACGGCAGCCGATGGTCTGGTCCACGCTGGCAGTACCGGAGACGATCAGATCCTTTGCATTGCCCAGCCACACATCCGTTCCGTGGGTATAACCGGAGATCCGCACCAGAAAATCAAACTTCTCCGGTTTGGTATCCAGCAGAACACCGCGGGTAAAGCGGGTGTTGAATTCCGGAACAGCCACCGCGCCGGTGGGTCCCAGAATGGGATCATTCTCATAGCCCAGCACCTTGGAGGAGGTAAAGATCGACATTGTGTCCTTGTCGTCCAGGGGGATGGTCTTGGCATCCACACCGGTCATATCCTCCATCATACGGATCATGGTGGGGTCATCGTGACCCAGCATATCCAGCTTCAGAAGGTTTTCTTCCATAGAGTGGTATTCAAAATGAGTGGTGATCTGGTCGGAATTAGGGTCATCCGCCGGGTGCTGCACCGGGCAGAAATCCCAAATTTCATTCTCCTGTGGGATAACCACCAGGCCGCCCGGATGCTGACCGGTGGTCCGGCGCACGCCCACGCAGCCGGCAGACAAGCGATTTATCTCCGCCGCGGATGCGGTCTTGCCCCGCTCGGAAAGGTATTTTTTTACATAGCCAAAAGCGGTCTTTTCTGCCACCGTACCCACGGTGCCCGCCCGGAAAACATGGGATTTCCCGAACATTTCCGTACAATATGCGTGGGCACTGGCCTGGTATTCGCCGGAGAAGTTCAGGTCGATATCCGGCACCTTGTCGCCGCCGAAACCCAGGAATGTCTCGAAGGGAATGTTAAATCCCTCCTTGGCATAGGGCGTGCCGCACTTGGGACACACCCCGTCCGGCAGGTCCGCGCCGCAGGCATAGCCCGCCGGCACATCAAAGGTGGTATATTTACACTCCGGATTGGGACAGCGGTAATGGGGTGGGAAGGAGTTAACCTCTGTAATGCCGGACATAAAAGCCACAATGGACGAGCCGACAGAGCCACGGGAGCCCACCAGATAGCCGTGCTCCAGGGAGTTCTGCACCAGACGCTGGGCAGACATATAGATCACATCGTAGTGGCAGGTGATGATATCGTTGAGCTCCGTGTCGATACGCTTGCGGATCAGCTCCGGGGGATTTTCACCGTAGAGCCGGTGCATTTTGCCGTAAACCAGCGCCTTCAGATCCTCCACGGAGTTTTCGATCTTGGGGGCAAAGAGGTTATGAGGAACAGGACGCACCACATCGCACATATCTGCAATCAGATTGGGGTTGGTGACAACCACCTCATAGGCCTTGTCCTCCCCCAAATAAGCAAATTCCCGGAGCATCTCATCGGTGGTGCGGAAATACAAGGGATTAGGCCGGTCGCAGTCCTCAAACCCCTTGGTAGCCAGCAGAATGTGGCGGAATATCTCGTCCTCGGGATTGAGGAAATGCACATCGCCGGTAGCCACAACGGGCTTACCCAGCATTTCACCCAAGCGGACCACAGTGCGGTTGAATTCCCGCAGTTCTTCCTCGGTCTTGACAATGCCTTTATCCAGCATAAAGGCATTGTTGCTCAGAGGCTGGATCTCCAAAAAGTCATAGAAAGAGGCGATCCGCTTCAGCTCATCCTCACTTTTGCCGTCGATAATGGCCTGGAACAGCTCGCCAGCCTCACAGGCAGAGCCGATGATCAGACCTTCCCGCAAGCGCAGGATCTCAGACTTGGGCATACGGGGCTGGCGCTTGAAATATTCCAGATTGGAAAGGCTGATTAGCTCATACAGATTCCGCAGGCCTAACTGGTTCTTGGCAAAGAGGATAATATGCCGGGCGTGACGGTTGCCGATCTGGTTCTTGGAACGCAGGCTCTCCATTGCCGGGTTAATGGATTGCAGATCAGAAATGCCCATTTCCAGCAGTTTTTCCTGCATTTTCGCCATGATCAGGCCGCAGGTGACCGCATCGTCTGCGGCACGGTGGTGATTGAATTCCGGCAGGCTCAGAGCCTTGGCCACAACATCCAATTTGAACTTGCCCAAGTCGGGCATCAGATTCTGGGACAGCACCAGTGTGTCGGCAGAGGTCAGATCATAGGTATAGCCCAGCTTTTGGCAGGCTGCCCGGATAAAGCCGGTATCAAAATCCGCATTGTGAGCAACCAGGACCCGGTCTCCCACAAATTCCAGGAACTTGGGAAAAACCTCCTCCAGCCCGGGCGCGCCCCGGAGCATAGAATCGGTGATACCGGTCAGCTCCGTGGTTTCCCTGGACAGTTTCATACCGGGATCTACAAAGGTCTGGAAGCGGTCAAGCTCCCGGCCATTCTCCATCAGCACTGCGCCGATCTCAATGATCTTATCGTCACGGGCAGAAAGGCCGGTGGTCTCCAGATCAAAAGCAACATAGGCCTCCGAAAAAGACATATTCCGGCTGCCGTGGACCACGATCCGGTCATCCACATCGTTTACATAATATCCCTCACAGCCGTAGAGGATCTTGATATCCTCGTCTGTACCGGCCACCTTCGGCGCGCCTTTCCAATCTTCAACGGTATGCAGCGCATCGGTAAAGGACTGGCAGCAGCCGTGGTCTGTGATGGCAATGGCCCTGTGACCCCAGGCGGCAGCCTGCTTGATGGCATCCTTGGTATTGGTCAGTGCGTCCATATTGGACATAATGGTATGCAGGTGCAGCTCGACACGCTTGTCCCCTGCCGCCAGGTCCTGCCGCTTCTCCATCGCGCCGGGCATTATGGCATTGGGCCGCAGTACTGTCTCATTATCAAACTGGTTGATCTGCAAGCGGCCCTGCACCTTCAGCACCGCGCCAACCTTTACTTTTTCTAATATCGGTTTTGCCTCGTTGTTTTCCATAAACCGATTGATCCGCACAGAGCCGCGGTGGTCGGTCATATCGAAGTTGATGACCCAGGCGTTGCGCTTTTTCAGCTCCTTGTGTTCTACGCTGAACACTTTTCCCTCGACGATTACGCTGCCCATATCCAGATTCAGCTCATCCATCGGGACAGCTTTGCCCTTAAAGGGCTTTCCGTAAACGGTGGATTGGTCAGCAGGCGCTGCCTGTTCATTTTTCGGTGCTGCAGCGACTCTGGGCATATCTGTCAGAATACTTCCCCGCATTTGCTCCATAGCATCAAACAGCGCCTGTCCGGCCAGCTCCTGGCCAGGATGGATTTCGATAGACACATAGGTGTCAAACATCTCCTGCAGCTGCCGCACCACCTTAGGCACAGCCTCCTGCAGGGCCGCTTTGCCGTTGGCCTTCAGATGAATGTGCAGTGTTTCATCCTCCCACTCCCAGCGAGCGCCGGCCAAAGTGCCGCGGCTCATAGAATCGCAGGCGGTAAACAAGCCCATCAGGTCCTCCGGGCCGATACTATGCAGCTGGTCCGGCGGATATGTGCCCTTGAGCTTCAGCTTTTCCAAGCCGTAGGATTCTTCTATTTCCTTCTGGATCTGGCGGATGTATTTTCCCGGTATGTAGCGCTCCGCGTGGATCGCGATGGTAACCGTCCGAGTGGCCGGGTCGATATCCGCAGCGGCAATGGCCGCCTGAGAAAATGCCTCACGCAGCTCCTCAGACGGCACATAGTCCGCAAACATATTCAAAAGGTAAACATTTTTTGACATAAAAACCTCTTTACATTGCTTCGATTCGTTCCAAAAGTGCCGGCAGCAATTCATCATAGGGCAGCTTGCAGATCTGCTGACCCTTTTCAAACAGCATACCGCAGCCATCGCCGCCGGCAATACCGATGTCTGCCTCCCGGGCTTCGCCGGGGCCGTTGACGATACAGCCCATAACCGCAACAGTGATGGGCTTTTCACAATCCTTCAGCGCTTCATCCACACGGTTCACAAGACCGATCAGATCGATCCGTGTGCGGCCGCAGGTGGGACAGGAAATGATATTTACGCCCTCTTTCCGCAATCCGGCAGCCTTGAGAATATCCTTGGCTGCATAGACCTCCTCCACCGGGTCATCGGTGAGGCTCACACGAATCGTATCACCGATGCCGTCCAATAAAAGCGCACCGATTCCCATTGCAGACTTCATAAGACCCATTCGTACAGGGCCGGTCTCCGTCACGCCGATGTGGATGGGATAGTCGCATTTGCTGCGGAACAGACGGGCTGCTGCCACCATAGTAGGCACATTGGAGGATTTCATAGACACACAGGTGTCGTAAAAACTGTACTTTTCCAATAGTTCCAGGTGTTGAAATGCGCTTTCCACCAGGGCATCTGCCGAGGGGTGGCCGTACTTTTCCAGCAATTTTTTATCCAGGCTGCCACCGTTGACACCGATACGGATGGGGATGTGCTTTTCTTTACAGGCAGCAACCACCGCCTGTACATTTTCCTCGCCGCCGATATTGCCGGGGTTGATGCGGATCTTAGCCGCGCCGCCCGCAGCTGCCAGCAGGGCAAGCTTATAGTCAAAATGGATATCTGCCACCAGTGGCAGGGGCGATGCCTTGCAGATCTCGGCAAATTTCTCAGCCGCTTCCCGGTTGGGCACTGCCAGCCGGACAATCTGGCAGCCGGCAGAGGCCAGCTTGCGGATCTGGGCAAGAGAGCCGTCCACATCGGTGGTTTTTGTATTGAGCATAGACTGAATCGCGATGGGAGCGCCACCGCCGATGGGGACCTCCCCCACCAGGATCTGTCTTGTCATAATTTTTACCTCTTAAAAATCACAAAAATATCCTTAAACAGGATGATCGCCATCAAGGCAAGGAGCAAAATCATGCCGATGCCGTGGACATAGCCCTCGTACTTGGGGTCTAACTTTTTGCGGGTGATGCCCTCAATGACGCAGGTCAGCAGCAGGCCAAAGACCCGGCCGCCGTCCAGCGCAGGAATGGGCAGCATATTCATCACCGCCAAATTGATGGCGATAAAGCCGCCGATATAGAGCATATTCAGGAACGCATCTGTGGAATTTTCAGCCGTTTCGGCAGAATCGGACATAATTTGGACGATACCCACAGGGCCGGTCATATCCTTTAGTCCCGCCTGCCCGGACACCAGCATCTGCAGGCTCAGTCGGACGCTGCGGACCACATTTAGACCGGAATTTACAGTAAACTGCATCTTCTTGCCGAAGGTGGCATCTTCCACGCTGAAGGAAAAGCCGTAACGCTCTGTTTCCTCGCCGGGGAACAGGTGCTTTTCCATCTGATAATCGTCAAACACCAGCCTTTGACCGTTCCGCCGCACCACAAGGTCGTGGGTTTCGCCGGGATTCAGCTCTAAGAACATAGAAAAATCCGACTGGACATAGATCCGCTCCCCGTCCACCTTCAAAAATTCATCACCGATCTGCAATCCGCCCTCCCGGACCACTGTGCAGCCCGGCTCTGCAGATTCAATGACAGGGGTGACGAATTGCTTGGCAGGAGCAAATACGATAGCCAAAATTAAAAAACCGGCCACAAAATTCATCAAAGAGCCGGCCACCAGAATGATCAGCCGCTTCCACCAGGCAGCCTTTTGGAAGGAACGGGGGTCATCGGTATCCTCATCCTCGCCCTCCATAGCGCAATAGCCGCCGATGGGGATGCAGCGAATGGAGTATTGGGTCTCCCCTTTTCCCCATTTCAAAATGGCAGGGCCCATAAACATAGCAAACTCATTTACACGGACACCGAACGCCTTGGCCGCTAAAAAATGGCCCAGTTCGTGAACGAATATTAAAATGCTGAAAAGTAATATTGCAAAAACAATGGTCATAAAATTCCTCGATTATTTTTTAGCCCCGCGGCGCACTGCTTCACGGGCCAATTGGTCAGTTTCCAAAATTTGTTCCAGCGTGGGATTGGGAATAAAGGGTACGGCATCCACCGCATTGGACACCAGATCGTAAATGTCATAAAAACCGATCTCATCCTGCAGATACATCGCCACCGCTTCTTCATTGGCGCCGTTCATTGCCGGGCAGGCCGTGCCGCCCCGCTTGGCACACGCGCGGGCCAACGCAAGACAAGGAAATGCTTCCATATCCGGCTTGGCAAAGGTAAGGCTACCGCAGGTCAGCAAATCAAGGGCATCCACAGGGCAGGCCTCCCGCTGGGGGTAGGTCATTGCCAGCTGGATGGGCAGGCGCATATCCGGTGTTCCCATTTGCGCCATCACCGCGCCGTCGGTAAATTCCACCATAGAATGGACGATGCTCTGCCGGTGGATCACCACATCCACCTGCTCCAAAGGCAGGTCATACAGGCGCATAGCCTCGATGACTTCCAAGCCCTTGTTCATAAGAGTTGCGCAGTCGATGGTAATTTTCGGACCCATCTTCCAGTTGGGATGGCGCAGGGCATCTGCCTTGGTAACGGTTTTCAGCTTATCCCGGTCCATTCCGAAGAACGGGCCGCCGGAGCAGGTCAAAATGATCCGCTTGATCTCCTCTTTTCTGCGGCTGCCCATCAGACACTGAAAAATCGCGGAATGCTCGGAGTCCACCGGAATGATCTCCGTATGATACCGCTTGGCTTCCGCCATTACCAGTTCGCCGGCGCAGACCAGGGTCTCCTTATTGGCAAGGCCGATGCGCTTGCCGGCGCGGATGGCCGCCAAGGTAGGCTTCAGACCCACCATTCCCACCACCGCTGTAATGACGCAATCCGCATCCGGTAAGGTTGCCGCCTCGACCAGACCTTCTTCGCCCCAGCTTACCCGGGTGGGCAGGTCCAAGATGGCCGATTGCAGCTGCTGTGCCGCTTCCTCTGTTGCCATAACGGCAAGCTTGGGTCGATAGGTACGGCACTGCTGGGCCATTCGCTCCACATTGGTGCCGGCGGTGAGCGCGGCTACGGGGATATTCAAATTATCGACAATATCCAGGGTCTGCCGGCCAATGGAGCCGGTAGAGCCAAGGATGCTCACGGATTTTACCATTTTATTTCACCACCATCGGGATAAAAAGCATCAGTAATTCCATCAGGGGGGCAACCACGATCATTGAATCAAACCGGTCTAAAATACCGCCGTGGCCGGGGATCAGATTGCCGTAGTCCTTAATGCCGGTCTGGCGCTTCACCACAGAGAAGCACAGATCGCCCAGTACCGCACCCAGAGAACCGAGGATGCCGTAAATGGGAATGTAATAATAGTTTGCCGCGAAATGCAAAAATTTCTCCAACACCAGGCAGTAAATCACCACGCCGATCACTGCGCCCACAATGCCGCCCACAAGACCCTCAACGGTCTTTTTGGGGCTGATCTCAGGGGCGAGCTTGTGCTTACCAAAAAAACAGCCGGTAAAATATGCACCGGTATCCGACATAAAAGAAACGGTAAAGGGCAGCAGGATCAGTACCCGGCCGTTTTCCCAGTTATGGATGCGCGCCACCGCGCTCAGCAAAAACGGCAGAATATATCCGGCCAGAAAAGTCAGCGCAAATTCCTCAAATTTCATCTCCCGGTGATGCATCAGCAGTTCAGCCGCCAGCATCACAAACAGGCAGAACATTCCCAGCAGCACCAATGTATACACTGTCCATATACTGCTCCAGACCGCCACAAAAAAGGCCATAATCATTCCGTAAACGACCTGACGGGGTTGCTTCACCAAACCTGTGCCGTGCAAAAGCTCACGGGCCGCAATGGCGCACATCACGCCAAACAGGATCGCTGTACAAATTTTCGGCAGGAACAGCACCACTGCCAGCAGCAGCGGCAGCAGCACCGCCGCCGCCAATATGCGTACCTTCACCTCTTACACACCTCCAAACCGGCGGTTGCGCCGGTGATACTCAGCAATAGCCTCATCCAGATCCGCCGGACCGAAATCCGGCCACAGAACATTCAAAAACACATACTCCGAATAAGCGGACTGCCATAACAGAAAATTGCTGGTCCGCATTTCGCCGGAGGGCCGGATGATCAGCTCCGGGTCGGGAACATCGGCAGAATACAGGTAGCCGGAAAGCATTGCTTCTGTCAAATCTTCCGGTTTTTTCGTGCCGTCGGCCACGTCCCGGGCAAAGGCCCTGGCCGCCCGCACCAGTTCATCCCGTCCGCCGTAATTTAAGCAGAAATTGACCTGGATCTCAAAATCCCTGGAACGGTCCTGCGCCTCCCGGCAGAGCTTTTGCAGCTGGGGACTCAAACGGGTCAGGTCGCCAAAAAAGCAGAAACGGACCTTATTTTTCTCCATATCCCGGAGCGCTTCCTTCAAATACGCACCCAGCAGGCGCATTATGCCGCTGATCTCCTCTTCCGAGCGTTTCCAGTTCTCCGTAGAAAAGGCATACACCGTCAGATACTCCACGCCGATACTGCGACAATAGTTCGCAATTTTACGAAACGCCTCCGCGCCGGCGGCGTGACCGGCTGTGCGGGGCAGTCCCCTGCTCTTGGCCCAGCGGCCATTGCCGTCCATAATAATAGCAATATGCCGGGGGACGGGCTGTTTATTCATATCACAAGAAGGTGCCATTGCTGACTCCTTTCACATTCAAAAATAGCAGGAATTGGGGGTGCAAGCACCCCCAATCTATAGCCTGAGCAATCAGATTGCCATCAGTTCCTTTTCCTTTGCTGCCAGGACCTCGTCCACCTTCTTGATGAACTTATCCAGCAGATCCTGCAGATCCTTTTCTGCCTTCTTCTGGTCATCCTCGGTGATCTCGGAGTTCTTCTTCAGTTTCTTCACATAGTCCATACCGTCCCGGCGAATGTTCCGCATAGCGACTTTGGCATCCTCTGCGTACTTCTTGACCTGCTTGGTCAGCTCCTTACGGCGCTCCTCGGTCAGCTGTGGGAAGATCAAGCGGACCACCTTGCCGTCATTCTGGGGGGTGATGCCCAGATCGCTCAGCTGAACGGCCTTCTGGATCTCTTTGAGCAAGGAGGTGTCCCAGGGCTGGATCACCAGGCTGCGGGCATCGGGAGAGGAAATGGTGGCCACACCGTTAAGGGCAGTCTCCTGTCCGTAATATTCCACGGTGATCCGATCCAAAACCTTGGGATTGGCACGGCCGGCGCGGACAGCATCAAAATCCTCTGCCAGATGGGACAGGGTCTTTTCCATTTTCTTGCTGAATTCAGTAAAATCTACGCTCATATCAAATTTTCTCCTTTACGATTGTTCCAATGTTCTCACCGCAGACGACGCGGTAAATGTTCTGGGGGTCCTTCAGTGCAAAGCACACCAAGGTCATATGATTGTCCATCGCCAGCGTCATGGCTGTTGTGTCGGTGGCTTTCAGGTGGCGGGCCAGAACCTCATCATATGTAAGGGCATCGAATTTTACGGCTGTGGGGTCGGTATTGGGGTCGGCAGAATAGATACCGTCCACATTTTTGGCCATCAGAATAGCGTCAGCCTCGATCTCCACCCCACGAAGCACCGCGCCGGTATCGGTGGAGAAATAGGGGTTGCCGGTGCCTGCGGCAAATATCACGACCTTACCGTCATTCAGGTAGCGGTCGGCAGTATCCCGGGTAAAATACTCACAGAATTTGTTCATTTCCACAGCGGACAGGACTCTGGCATCCACACCGTGCTTCTCCAGTGCATCTGCCACCGCGATGGCGTTCATAACTGTGGCCAGCATACCCATAGCATCGCCGTGGGAGCGCTGCATCTTATCCGCACCGTCCTTCACGCCCCGCCAGAAGTTGCCGCCGCCGATCACAAGGCCCAACTGCACGCCTTCGTCCACACATTTCTTGATGACATCACAAACTGAATTGACGACTGTGAAGTCCAGACCCCTGTGCATCTGGCCGGCCAGCGCCTCACCACTGATCTTTAACAGGATCCGCTTG
The DNA here is from genome assembly GCA_045645385.1 of Faecousia sp. Classification (GTDB taxonomy): domain Bacteria; phylum Bacillota; class Clostridia; order Oscillospirales; family Oscillospiraceae; genus Faecousia. Next base: position 61,607 of record JAZRIT010000049.1, on the reverse strand, counting down.
TACTTGATTTGAGCCAAGCTCCATCACCCCTTCCTTTTGCTAACTTATATTTTAATATAAGACGGGCAAATTGACAACTATAATTTTCTAAAAAATCCGATTTGTTTTCCGTAAATTTACATTTTCGTGAAGTTGCAAAAAATCAGATAGCAAAATTTGGGATTGTTTACGATTGGTTGTTGCAAAACGGGAGAAAATAGGTTATAATATGTGGGAATTTTATCTGAAAAGAGGGTGCTGACGATGGCTGAAATTACAGAAAGCAAAAATTTCATCCACGCATTTATTGATGAGGATATCGCCGAGGGCGGCCGCTATGCCGGCAAGACCGTTCACACCCGGTTTCCCCCGGAGCCCAACGGCTATCTGCATATCGGTCACTGCAAGGCATTGATCATTGACTTCGGCACTGCCGAAAAGTACGGCGGTCTGTGCAATCTGCGTATGGACGACACCAACCCCACCAAGGAAGATGTGGAGTTCGTGGAGGCTATCAAGGAGGATATCCGCTGGTTAGGCTTTGACTGGGGTGACCGATTCTATTACGGTTCTGACTACTTTGAAAAAGACTATGAATATGCCGTTGAGCTGATCAAGAAAGGGCTTGCCTATGTTTGCGAGCTGACCCCCGATGAATTCAAGGAGAATCGCGGCGATCTGAACACCCCCGCCACCTCTCCCTATCGGGACCGTCCCATCGAGGAAAGTCTGGATCTGTTTGCCAGAATGCGGGCCGGCGAGTTTGAGGATAACCGTTATACTCTCCGGGCCAAGATTGACCTGGCATCCGGTAACTTTAATATGCGCGACCCGGTCATCTACCGGATCCGCCATATGCATCATCACCGCCAGGGCGACAAGTGGTGCATTTATCCTATGTATGACTTTGCTCACCCCATTCAGGACGCGCTGGAGGGCATTACCCACTCCCTGTGTTCTTTGGAATTCGAAAATCATCGGCCGCTTTATAACTGGGTGGTTGAAAATGTTTCCGTTCCCCATCATCCCCGGCAGATCGAGTTTGCCCGGTTGGGTATCGATCACACGGTGCTGAGCAAGCGCAAGCTGAGAGCACTGGTTGAAAACGGCTATGTTTCCGGCTGGGACGATCCCCGTATGCCCACCCTGTGCGGCCTGCGCCGCCGCGGCTACACCCCTGCATCCATCCGCAATTTCTGCGACCGGGTAGGCGTTGCCAAGTCTCCCAACACCATCGAGTACGCATTCTTAGAGCACTGCCTGCGGGAGGATCTGAACAAAACTGCCCAGCGGGTGATGGCAGTGATCAAGCCCGTGAAGCTAACCATTACCAATTACCCCGCCGGACAGAGCGAGGAATTTGAGATCGAAAACAATCCCAACCGCCCCGAGGACAGCACCCGGAAGGTCTCCTTCTCCCGGAATCTGTGGATCGAGGCTGACGATTTCCTGGCTGAGCCTGTGCCCAAGTACAAGCGGCTGTATCCGGATGGCCCGGAATGCCGGCTGAAGGGTGCTTATGTAATTCAGTGTACCGGTTGTGTTACCGACGAAAACGGTAATGTCACCGAAGTTCTGGCCACCTATGACCCGGATTCCCGGGGCGGTGATCCTGCCGACGGCCGAAAGATCAAGGGCGCGACCATTCACTGGGTAGACGCTGCCACCTGCTGCGATGCAGAGGTCCGTCAATACGACAACCTCTTTGACGATACTGACCCCGATGCCGCAGGTAAGGATTTCCTGGCATGTCTGAACCCCAATTCGCTGGAAATCCTCACCGGCTGTAAGGTAGAGGCCAGCCTGAAAGACGCCAAAGCACCGGCTTCCTATCAGTTTATGCGTCTTGGCTACTTCTGCCCGGACAGCAAGGATTCTGCTGCCGGCCATCTGGTCTTTAACCGTTCTGTCAGCTTGAAGGACAGCTTTAAGCCCGGTAAATAAGCAAAACCTGCCGGACCGGTTCAGTCCGGCAGGTTTTCATTGATAAAGGAGTTGTGATTATGCGTAACGCCCATCCCCGTTACACCTGCTTCCCTTCCGTTGTGTGCGCCGGCAAAGAGACGGAGGTTGCCATCACTCCCCGGGATCTCAGCCGCAGCTTCCGGGAGGACAAGGTATATCACGTAGCGGTCACCGGCCTGGATGAAGATCACCTGACCTTTGACAATCCTGTCGTGCTGGAACATCCCTGCTATGTAAAAAACGGCTGTCTGCACTTTACCCACAGGTTTGAAAAGGAACAGGAGTATGTGATCCGTTTCTGTGCTGAGGGCGGCAGTGAGGTCAAGATTCCTATGTATGCTGTGGAGGAGGATCTCTACTGCCGCAGACCGCTGAAAGGTGATCTGCACTGCCACAGCTATTACTCCGACGGCTCCGACTGCGCCACCGTGACCCCTGCCGATTACCGGGAGGAGGGCTATGATTTCTTCGCCCTGACCGATCACAACCGGTTTTATCCCTCTCAGATCGCCGCCAGGACATTTGAAGGTATTCCCTTGGGTATGAATATTCTGTCCGGCGAGGAGATCCATACCCCCGGCTCTATTCTGCACATCGTACATATCGGCGGCACGGAAAGTGTCTGTGAAAAGTATATTCACCACCCGGAGGAATTTGAGGCTGCGGTCAGTAAGATCGAAGAAAATTTGCCCCACATTCCCGCCCAGTACCGCCACCGTATGGCGCTGGCCATCTGGTCCTGCCAAGAGGCCCGCAAGTCAGGCGGCCTGGCAATTTTCGCCCACCCCTGCTGGGTCCCCCAGCGGTACAATGTGACCCGGGAATTCTGCGATATGCTGTTCAAAGAGAAGATCTTTGACGCATTGGAGCTGATGGCCGGTCTGTCGGATAAGGGTAACAATATGCAGCTGGCTTTGTGGATCGAGCAATTGCTGGCAAGCAACGCTTTGCCCGTTGTCGGCAGCACAGATTCCCATTTCCACGATGCCAAGGATCGGGATTTTACCAAGCGCTTCACCATTGTGTTTGCTAAGGATAACTCCACGGAAGCCATTATGGAGGCCATTCGGGAGGGCTACTCCGTGGCCGCTGATCTGCCCCCCAACGACGATGCGGATGTGCGTTTTTACAGCAGTCAGCTGCGTCTGGTGCAGTTTGCCCACTTCCTGTACGAGAACTACTTTAATCAGACCTGGCGGCTGTGCGTTGGCGAAGGCATTCTGATGCGCCGCTACGCCGAGGGTGAGGATGTAGCTGATGTTTTGGCGGCCCTTGCCCCCACTGTGGAGAATTTTTACAAACGTTTCTACGGCATTACACCTATTAAGGATTTTTCCGAGGAAAATCTGGCATTTATCGAGGAATGCCGCAATACGCACCGCACAGTCGGCCCTCTCACCAGAGGCAGCCAGCTGTACATCCTGCCCCACGGCAGAAACAAACGCAACGAGTGATTCTATAATAAACAAGCCCACCGATCGATCGGTGGGCTTGTTTTTATCCTATGAACTTTCCGTTTTCAAATTTCCCCGACTTAACCGTGCCGTCCACCTTTTTATAGGTGCCGTAGCCGGTCATTTCACCGTTGTCCCATTGGCCGGTGTAATGACTGCCGTTAGTCCAGGTATATGTTCCCTGCCCGTGGCGTTTTCCGTTAAGAAACGCGCCTTCGTATGCGCCGTTTTCGTAATACCGCTTACCCTGTCCAGCACCCGTATATTCGCCGTTTTTCCATTGGCCGGTATACCAGCTGCCATCGGCATAACGCATCGTGCCCGTTCCGGACATTTCGCCCTCCGCCCAAGAGCCGGTATAAACAGAGCCGCTGGGGAAGGTATAGGTTCCCTGTCCGTGGCGCTTGCCGTTCAGATATGTTCCTTCGTAAACACCGCCGTCCTTATGCACGATCTTGCCGGAACCGGATCCTGCCCATGCGCCGTTTTCCCACTGACCGGTATACCATCCGCCGTTATCGTATTGCATCGTTCCGGTGCCGTGACAGACACCGCGGACCAAGTCACCTGTATAGGTTCCTGCTTCAAAATCCTTTGTGCCTTTTCCTGTGAGAAGTTCGTTTTTATTTTCCTCTTGGAGATATTCAGCGGTCAAATGATTGGTGTCTTTTAAGAATGTCAGCGCATCGTCTGCCACCGTATCCGTCCAGCCGATCAGGTAGGCCGTAAGCGGATCTGCAGTTTCGCCGGAATTCATAAGAGAATCCGGAAAGCATTCGGCTGCACAAGCTTTTACTTCCTTGGGATAATAGAAATCCTTTGCGCCAAAAACGTGAGACAGCTCGTGCTGGAAGGTTCTTTGATCATCGCCGGAAAACAAAACCAGATACTCACTGACACCGTTTCTTGCGTAAGCTCTGCCGGGTTTATTAAAAGCGAAAACAACAGGTGCTTCCTTGGAGGAATACTTTTGGGTCAAATGGTTGTGCAGCTTGGAAAACTGCGGCAGACCCGCACGCTCCAAGGCAGGTTCCTGCCAGTCCTCCATATGCTCCGTGCTGCACATATCCCCTGTCAGCTGGGCGTTGTAATAATGGAAGCTAAGCGAAACATCCACATTATAGGCAGCTGCCTCCGCTGTAATATCTGCCTTGGACGCATCCAGCATTTCCTGCAGGCTTGCTGTGGATTCTGCATCCCACTGCCCCACAGAATCGCTGACCATCACCACAGAAACCGCCACATTTCCGGAAAGGGACATGCAGCAGCCGTTTTCCTTTCTGTCCAGAAACACATTGCTTCGCAGGTCCTTCGGAACAGCGGAAAGAGCCGCGATGTTTGATTGGGGACGGTACTCCTGGTTTCTGTCACCGTTGTTGATAGCTGCCTCATCATTCCTGTGCTTTAAGCAAACCACCAACAGCGCAATGATCAGCACCAGAAGCCAGGCAGGCATTTTCTTTTTATTTGCGTGGTCACGCACCGCATATCACTTTCTTTCTTTGATCTGGGCTTTCAGGTGCATACTCAAAAGGGCAAGAGAGTTTGCCATATTTTCGCTCTGGACCAGGATATGCTCCGGCACCTCCAAATGCACCGGCGCAAAGGTCCAGATCGCCTTGATACCGCACGCTATCAGCTGGTCGCATACCTGCTGCGCACAGGCTGCGGGCACGGTAATAACGCCCATCAGGATCTTGTTCTCCCGGCAATAGCGCTCCAGCTCTTCCATAGGCAGGATCGGCTTGCCGTCCTCGGTACTGTTTGCCACAGGATCGGCATCGAAGGCGGCAAGGATGTTCAGGCCGTATGCCTCAAAACCGCCGTAGCCCAACAGCGCCTGTCCCAGCTTGCCGGCGCCTACCAAAATGGCATCGGTAGTGTTGTCATAGCCCAAAAACTGCCGGATGTCTTGAATCAAACTCTTCCGATGGTATCCCACTTTGGGACGGCCGCCGTCGGAAACCAAGGCCAGATCCTTGCGGACCTGCACCTCGCCCATACCCAGGGCGCTTGCCAGGGCCGTGGCGGAAATATAGGCGGTGCTGTCCTCGGGAAGGCTCTTTAAATAAGTTAGGTAACCGGGCAAGCGCTTCAGTACGGATTTGGATATTTCCTTAGGCTCCATAACCACCAGTCCTTTGCTATCAGTTTTTGTGTGCTCTTTATGTGAATTATAGCATAGGCCGGCTGCTATTGCAAGTAATTTATGCGCAGCTTGTCTGCCGCAGCAGTTCTTTTCGCAATTTCAGCATGATCCGTTTCTCCAGCCGGGAGATGTAGGATTGGGAGATACCCATATATTGGGCCACCTCCTTTTGGGTCAGCTCCTTATGACCGTACAGACCGAAGCGCATCACCACGATCTGCCGTTCCCGCTCCGGCAGCGCCTTCACCGCCTGCCGCAGCACGCAAAGATCCACATCGTCCTCCAAGGGCCGCAGGATCATATCCTCATCGGTGCCTAATATGTCCGACAGCAGCAATTCATTGCCGTCATAGTCCATATTGATAGGTTCATCCAAGGATACCTCCGCTTTTTGGGAAGAAATTTTACGGATATGCATCAATATTTCATTTTCGATGCATCGGGATGCGTAAGTAGCCAGCTTGATGTTTTTATCCCGGCGGTAGGTGTTAATGGATTTTATCAGACCGATGGTGCCGATAGAGATCAGATCCTCCAAATTGACGCCGGTATTTTCAAAACGCCGGGCAATGAACACCACCAGCCGCAGATTCCGCTCGATCAGCAGCTGCTTAGCCTGTTCATCTCCCTGCTCAAGACCCATTAACGCCGTCTGCTCGTCCTCCCCTTTCAGCGGCGGTGGCAGCACATCAGACCCGCCGATGTAGTAAATACATTCCCGCCGCACAAGGCCCATTTTTACCAAAAAGTTCCATAACCGTCCGCTCATACCGTTCCTCCTGTCAATGCTTGATATGCTCCTTCCGGGTGCAGCCATTCCGGCGCAAATGCCACCAGGCTGCTCCCCTGCCAATTGCCGATCTTAACATTTTGAAACCGCATTGCCAACAAAAAGCCGCTGCTGCAGTTAATGCTGCGGTACGGGATCAATCGCAGGCCGGGTAAACTTCCGATGGATTCCACCGGCTTATGCAATTGCTCCCGGGTAAGACCTGTCAGCGATTGGGCCACATCTGCCCCAACCACCAGTACCTGCCTGCCGGTTACCGGGTCCACAAGGCCGTTGCCGGTATCCCGCAGGGCCGTCAGGCGCAGGCATTTTCCCCCGTAGTTCAGTTCCACCGGAATATAGGCCGTACCGATCCGTTTCCCGCGAAAACCCAAACCGCACAGGATGCACAGAACACCGGCTGTTCCCAAAAGCTCCGCCGGACCGCCTTTGCCGATTTCCAAAACCGCCCCGCCTAAAGCAAAGGAAAGAATGCTGAAAAGCAGGCCTCTGTGCAGGGCGTTTACGGAAAATCCGTAGGCGATCACCGACATGATCAGCAGGCTCACGATGCGCCAAAGAAGATTTCCCAGGAAATAAAACCCCGGCAGCAGACAAGCATCGGCGTAAATGCCGCCCAATGCTGCGGCAGCTGCTGCCTTGGCCCACCTGGGAGAATCTCCCCATAGGCGGCCGGCGCCTAACAGCAGAAGAAAGTCCACAAGGAAGTATAGAAGAAACACGCCCGGCAAGTATTCGGTCATCTGCATCCCCCCTTTGTTGTTAGCCTTAGTATAGGACACGCTCTTAAAAAATTGCGTCGGTTGCGGAAGCGGACTTGCATACAGATTCCCCCACTACCCTGTGGGATTCTACCCACAGCAGGCGCAAAACAAAAAATGCGGCAGCCGATGTAATCGGCTCCCGTTTCATTCTGTCGAGTTATTTTTGATGACCTTACGGATATTTTTTTCTGCCTTGAAGCGGGGGACCATGATCTCGTGGCCGCAGCCCAGACATTTTAAGCGAAAATCCGCGCCGGTCCGCAGGACCTTCCATTGCTTCTCACCGCAGGGATGGGCCTTCTTCATTTCCAAAATATCATTTAGCTGAATGTCCATTTTTGATGGCCTCCCAGTATTGCTTGGCAAGCTGCTCTAACTTATTGTCACCGTAGGTATAGTAATGTGTTCCCACCAGTTCATCCGGCAGATACTGCTGCTGCACCCAGTTGTGGGGGTAATCGTGGGGGTATTTATAGCCCTGCTCCCGCTCCATGGTGTAGGAATCTGCGTGCATATTCTGCAAATGCCGGGGGAAATCGCCGGTTTTTCCCTTACGAATATCCGCAAGAGCGCTGTCCAAAGCGATATGGCCGGTATTGGATTTGGGAGAGGTGGCCATCAGCACCGCCGCATCACCTAACGGGATCCGGGCCTCCGGCATTCCTAACTTCAGCGCCATATCCACACAGGCATTGACGATGGGAATGATCTGAGGGAACGCAAGGCCCACATCCTCCGCGGCGATCACCATCAGCCGGCGGCAGGCAGACTGCATCTGCCCCACCTCCAAAAGCCGGGCAAGATAGTGGCAGGCGGCATCCGGGTCTGAGCCGCGAATGGATTTTTGCAAAGCGGAAAGCAGGTCATAGTGATTATCCCCGTCTCTGTCTGCCCGCATAGCGCTTTTCTGAGTAACGGCCTTAGCATCTTCCAGGGTCAAGGTCAGCGTATCCCCCTCCGGCACGCCGGCAGAGAACAGCACCTCGACGGCGTTCAGCGCTTTGCGTAGGTCACCGCCGCAGGCAGAGGAAATATACTCCAGCGCACCTTCTTCGCAGACTGTCCGCAGGGCAGTCCGCTCCTCCATAAAGGACACAGCACGATGCACCGCCTGCAGGACTGCATCCGGGGAAAGCTGTTTGAATTCAAAGACCGTGGAACGGCTTAAGATCGCATTGAACACATAGAAATAGGGATTCTCCGTGGTGGAGGCGATCAGGGTGATCTTTCCGTTTTCAATGTACTCAAGGAGAGATTGCTGCTGTTTTTTATTAAAGGACTGGATCTCGTCTAAATACAAAAGCACGCCGTTGGGCGCTAAAAATGTATCCAGCTGGGCCACGATCTCCTTAATATCCGCAGTAGAGGCGGTGGTGGCATTGAGCTGATACAGGGTGCGGTTGGTCTGCTTGGCGATGATCTTGGCAACAGTGGTCTTACCCGTACCGCTGGGGCCGTAGAAGATCATATTGGGGATCTTGCCGGAGTCGATCAAGCGGCGCAGCACAGCACCTTTGCCCAAAATATGCGCCTGACCGAAGACATCATCCAATGTTTCCGGACGAATCAGATCTGCTAAAGGCTGATACATAAGCCGCTCCTTTCATTTAAAATGTGGCTACATCCGGTACAGCAGGCTCTGCCGGCAGAATCTGCAAGGCATCCAGCACAGGACCTAATGCGCCTTGATAAAGGGGGTGCTTTTCGGCGTGGACGGTGGCCGTCACCGCCACCCAGGACCGGGATTCCAATTCCTGGGCTTTCTCATATCGGCAAGGTACACCGCAGAACTGAATATCGTCCTCACAGCAGGTCATCACAAACCGGCCGGGGGCAAACATCCCCTCCTTGGTCCGGCGAAGCATCGCCACCTGGCCCTTGAAGCTGACAGTCTTGCCCTCGTACTTGGCAGGCTCTTCCGTCACATCCCGATACCACAGAGCATAATCCGCATCGTTTACGGTGATGACCGGGGCGCTAATATCAAAGGGCAAGGGATCTTCGATCTCGTCAAAGGCCGTTGTCCCGTCGGTATAGTCATAGAGGATATCCATCCGGCGGTTGGCGGCGCGGACCAGCTTATGGAAAGGCATAGTGTCCTGCCCCGGTGTCAGGCGGTTGAAGACCACCATCTGACCGCCCACCAGCTTGTCCATTACCAGATTCCGCATATTGGCATTATAGGCCATAATGGTGGTGGAATCAGCGAACATAACCTCCTGGGCAACCACCCAATCGGCAGGAAAACGGCTGTACAGGTCGCCTACCATCTGCATTCCGTTCAGCTCGGCAACCACCCGCTGGATCTTATTTTTCTTGGCAAAGGCCTGCAGCTGCTTGGTGGTAACAGTCTGCTGATCCACGACCTCTAAAAAAACATTCTTGTGGGGATAGGCAGAGAAATCATATTCCTCCTCCCCTTCCTCGCAGACCAGCAGCAGCGTACGCTCACCGGCATTGAAGCGGGAATCCTCCAGGGTCTCCTGGATGAACTTGGTCTTGCCGGAATCCAAAAAACCGGTAAATACATAAACGGGAATCTGTGCCATATTACACTCCAAACAGTTTGGCTACGCCGGCCTCGTCCAGCTGAGAGCCAATAACGCAAAGCTTGCCGGTGACGGCGGCAGAGCCGGTGCGCAGATCCATCTCACCGGGAACAAAATCAAAGTGGATCCACTGGCCATTCTCGCCGGCTACGATGCCCTTTGCCCGCAGAACGATACCGCAAGCGCCGCTGTCAAGGGCCTGCAGGGCAAAACGGATGGCTTCCACCCCGAATTTCTTATGGGTCTCCACGCCCCAGGAGGTAAAGACCTCATCGGCATGGTGATGGTGATCGTGATGGTCGTGACCGCAGGAGCAATGCTCGCCGTGGTCGTGGTGGTGCTCACCGTGGTGATGGCCGCAGCAGCAATGCTCACCGTGCTCGTGATGATGGTGGTGTTCTTCCTCCATCTGCTCCAAATCGGCAGCTACCTTGGCCTTACCCTCCATGGCTTCCATCAGCTGGGCGCCGCTAAGCTGATCCCAGGGGGTGGTGACGATGGTGGCCTCGGCATTGAGGGAACGGAGCAGTTCAACTGCCGTATCCAGCTTCTGCTGGGGGATACTGTCGGTGCGGGACAAGATGACGGTGTCCGCAGTCTCGATCTGGTTGTTATAGAACTCGCCAAAGTTCTTCATATAGACCTTCACCTTGCCGGCATCCACAACAGCCACCTTGCAGCCGAGAACAACATCCGCATTGGTGACCTTTTCCACAGCGGCAACCACATCGGACAGCTTGCCCACACCGGAGGGTTCGATCACAATCCGGTCAGGGTTATAGTCGGTGATCACCTGGGTCAGAGCCTTGCCAAAGTCGCCCACCAGGCTGCAGCAGATGCAGCCGGAGTTCATCTCGGTAATATTGATGCCGGCATCCTGCAGAAATCCGCCGTCGATACCGATCTCACCGAATTCATTTTCGATCAGCACCAGCTTCTGGCCGGCGTAGCTCTCTGCGATCATTTTCTTGATCAGGGTAGTTTTACCGGCGCCTAAGAAGCCGGAATATATATCGATTTTTGTCATTTTACATACACTTCCTTTTTTGTTTACATATAGAATAACTATACCACACAAATTTAAAAAAATCCATCCATTTCTAATATTTTCCAGCAGAAAATCGGACGGTACCCGCAGACCCCGTCCGACTTTTATCAAAACAGTTCGATCTCGTACAGTTCCACAAACTTCACTTCCGCGCTATCCAACAAACCGGCAGCATAATTGTCCAACACACTGTCAAACAGCTTGTGGCCGGACATAAATTCCTTTGTGGGGGAATTCTTGACGCTGATCTGGCTATGGCGCTCAAAGAGCAGGCTGCCGCGGTGGGTGCGGTCGTACTCCAGCTTGTCAATCAGTGCCTTGGTCTGCTCATAGGTGGGCAGGCCGGCATCCATAATCCCGCTGGTGCCGATCACGGTCTGGAAAGGTGCCAGTTCGAACACATTGGAATTGATGGTACGGTTATGACGGAATTCGTGCCAGTTGCCGTCAATGCCGTCCACGGTCGCATACTGGGGCTTGTCGGTCAGGTTCACCAGAACGAACATAGACTTGTCGTTATGATCGTAACGGACAGCCTCATACGCGGGCGTTCTTACGATGGGTGTTCTCTCGGCAAAGAGGATCATATCTTCCAAAGCTTCGAAGGCGGTGAAGATATAGTGGGTGCCTTCGTACAGAGCAGGATCTTAAAGACGGTCTGCTTTTCCGCCAGCTGACCGCCGGCTTTTTTCAGCATTTTGAAGCCGGTGTACGCCGGTAATCCTTCCCAGACAGCTTCGTCTAATTTACCGTCAAGAACAATCCCGTACTTGTTCATTTCTTCCATTTTTTACTCCTCTCCAGGGGGGACTCTCCCCTGTAACAGAAATTTGGTATATGCCTTGGCATATCCGTGGTCAGTATAGCAAATCATTCCACAGTATGACAATATAAATTCCTGTCAATTTTATATGCATTTTGGCCATTTTTAAAAGGGCGCATTGCAAAATACCGCAATGCGCCCTTTAATATGTATTTGTCTTCGTCCTGCGGACGAAGGGGCGATCAATGATCGCCCCTTCAGTGATTTTAAAGGATTTTGTGCATTTTGCAGCACACCGCTAAGATCAAAATGCTTCTATACCGTAGATCTCCACTTTTTTGCCGTCAAACTCAAAACGCAGCGCATCGGGAGTAACAGCCTCAGCCAGGATATAGGTCTTTGCATACTCCTCCAGGGTGGTTTCGGTCACAGCAGGCTCGGTCAATTCATCGCCCACACGGATCTTGAGCCGGGCATCCTCGATGCGGAAACCTCGGAGGATGACCTTATGAACGGTAGGCTTCACCTTGGTCACATTCAGCTCCAGGAAGTTATCGGGTCTATCCAGGACCGTGCCGACATAGTTATCCGGTGTGCCGTCAAGGAGCTTGAATTTAGTAAACTTGAACAGAGGCGAAGCGGATACGGTAACATCCTGGGTGCGATTAAACAGGAGGCTGTCGGTATGGGTGCGCTTGTACTCCTGTGCATCGATCAGTGCTTTGGTCTGCGCATAGGTGGGCAGGTCTGCGCCCTTGACCGCATTCGTGCCCACGATGGTCTCCATAGGCCGCATAGTAAAGGTGCTTCCGGTAAAGGTGCGGTCACCGCGGAACTCGTGCCAGGTGCCGGCGAGACCGTCCAATACAACAGTCTGCTCCTCCTGCATAAAGTTCACCAGCACAAACATCTTCTCTTCCCCAAGTTCATAAAGCACGGCTTCGGCATCGGCAGATTTACTCAGCGTGGTGCGCTTGCCCAGCAGGACAATGTCTTCCAAAGCTGCAAAGGAGGAGAAAATATAACGGGTACCTTCGTACATTGCGGCCCGGTCATTGAGATCGTGGTAAGCATAGGGCCAGATGGATTTACCGCCACGCATCATAGCTGCCCAGGTATGGAGGATGTACTCATCAAAGGTGGGATAATCCAGATCCGGGGCTTGCCACTTATAGGTAAAGCAGGTAGGCACAAAGCCAACGCACTTATCCGACCGGTTCAGGTTGCCGATTTGATCCACGTAACCGCCCACGGTGTTGGGGTGGTTCTGATAATTGCGCTTGCCGTCCGGTTGGGTGATGGGGTTCAGGTAAGGATGGACTCCAAACCAATCGGCAATGTCCACGAAGCGGTCTGCTGCGCGGGTACCGGTCATAATGACATGGTAGGGGTCCTTATCCGCTGCGTACTCGTACAGATACTTCAAGTACACAGGAGATAGACCGCGGCACTCCGGCTCATCGGAAATATAGTAGTAGCAGAAATCCCGGTCCTTATTCTTCTCGATGATCTCGTCCACCTTGCGGAGCATCTCTTCGCTGGGATACTGGTCCTTCAAAGACTCGCCGCTGCCGGCCTCACTGCCGGGGATCAGGCGGGCCGGCTGCAAATGGGGATTATGATTATCAAGCGCTTTGGTATCGTAGAAATTATCGGCTACGAATTTACGGTCAAGGGCCGTGCCGCCGCGGTAGAAGGTTGCGAACATATTCCGCTGCATGGTGGGCTTGCCGTCCACGATCAGATTGCCGCCGGAGATCCAGGTCATCATACGGCCGGTAGGCGCAATGCGGCGGATTTTTTTCATGATTTCATAGCCGTCGATGGCAGCTGTCAAAATAGCTTCGCCGACTTCAAAGTTCGGTGTTTCAAAGATAAATGTGCCGTCTGCGCCGGGGGCAACCACGGTCTTTTCAATACCGGGGCCCTCCAGGGTCAAAGTAACGGGCTTTGTGGTCTTGACAGTACCTACGATCTTGCTGTAGTCCTGGCCGGGATAGAAATTGGTGCGGTATTCCGGCAGGGTGAATTTGATCTTAATAGGCTCAAATTCCGCAAGAACGGGGAAATAGCGCTTGAACACTTTGCCGTCTGACCTGCGGGTCAAAGACAGCGTTGTCCTGACACGACCCAATTTATCAAAGCAGCAAGGTACGGCAAATTCGTTGGTACCCACTTCCAGCTTCACGGTGGCAGTATCTGCACGGTCGGAAGTAAAGGTAAATGCATCGGCTACAGAATTGATGGTCGTAACCTTCAAATTGCCCTTGTAGCCATCCGGCGTCTCCTCGGTCAAGTCCGCAACGGCGCCGTAAATGCACACATCATCCCGCATGGGCTTCACAGGGAATCCTCCTAAAGAACGGAAAAGCTTCGGCTCTATGAAGGTAACCTGCAGCGGGGACCAGGTGCTGTAGGCATACTTTCTATCATCGGGACGGCTTCTGGCAATATTGAGCAGCCAGGTATCGCTCCATCTGTCATGGCCGGTCCAGTAAAACGCGGTCAGCGGCAGTTCCATTTCCACAGACCAAACGCCCTCACCCACATAAACAGCATAGTTCCAATCCGGTCTGTAGACATCCGGGCGGGTATTGCCGCCCTCGGAATAGAAGATGGTAGATGCGCCACCCTTGATACCGATCACAAATTGATAAAACTCATAGCTGTTACCGGAGGGGGACAAAAACAGTTCCACAGAGTTTTCACCCTTGGGAATCACCATACTGCCGTCCTCGTTCTTTTCTGCAAGTAACGGCTCATAGCACTTGATGCCCACAAAGATCCGGTCCTCGCAGGAGATGATCTTAAATGCCGTCTGCACTGCGAGCAGTTCATTGCCCTGGGAAACCAGCGTTTTGAAACCAGTGTGTTCCTCTGCAGTCATCCATACGGATTCATCCATCTTGCCGTCAAGAATAATGCCGTATTGGTTCAATTTCTCTTCCATTTCTGCTCCTTCCCGGGGCGTGCTGCGCCCTTCCCTGTTGCATACTTTGTTTATATGCTTTGCATACAGTCGCATTATAACAGACGGAATATAACAGAAGCAATTGCAAATCTGCCACTTTTTTATAGCAAAAAAGCAACACCGTGCAGTTGCATAAAACAACTGCACGGTGTTTTGCTGTATTGGTTGAATCAGAACACTTCAATCTCGTAAATCTCTGCATCCACGCCCTGAAATTCAAAACGCATAGATTCAGGAGTAACCGGTGCTTTCAGAATAAAGGTCTTGGAGAACTCCTCTGTCTTGGTCTCGGCCACATTGGCCGCAACAGTCTCGCCACCCACTGTGAACTTCAGTTCGGTATTTTCAATCTGATAGCCGCTCAGGACAACCTTGGTAAAGGTGGGGTTCACCTTGGTCAAACCTAACTCCAGGAAATTGTCGGGATTCTTATTGATCCGGCAGGCATGGTTATCCAGCATACCGTCAAAGAGCTTGTTTCTGCATAGACCCCAGGAGCCGGAGGTGGTCACCTTGATCTCGGTGTACTGGTCGTGGAGCAGGCTGCCGCGGTGGGTACGCTCGTACTCCAGTTTGTCAATCAACGCAACCGTCTCTGCATAGGTGGGCAGATCTGCGCCTATGACCACATTGGTAGCAACGATGGTCTCCAAAGGCTTCAGCTCGAAGGTGTTGCCGGTGATGGTGCGGTCGCCGCGGAACTCATGCCAGGTGCCGGTGAGGCCGTCCACAGTGACGGTCAGCGGAGTCTGATTGAAGTTCACCAGGACGAACATCTTCTCGTCGCCGTTATCATAATGGACGCACTCGCCATCGTCGGAACGGAAAAGCGTGGTGCGCTTGCCGTGGAGAACGATCTCCTCCAGAGCCTCAAAGCTGGAGAAGATGTAGCGGAAACCTTCATACAGGGCAGGACGGTCGTTCAGATCGTGGCTGGCATAGGGCCACAGGGACTTGCCGCCGTGGATCATACCTGCCCAGGTGTGGCAGATCAGCTCATCAAAGGTGGGATAGTCGTAGTTCTTTGCACTGGTGCCGATGCAGGTGGGCAGGAAGCCGATGCATTTATCCGGACGGTTCATCTTTGCGATGGCATCCACGAAGCTGCCCAGGGTGTTGATAGCCCGCAGATAGACACGGCGGCCATCGGGATAGTTATAAGGACAGATGTAGGGGTGGGTCTCGAACCAGTCGGCCATATTCACCATCGTGTCAGCACTGCGGCTGGCGCACAGGACCACGTGGTAGGGGTCCTTATCGGCAATGTACTCATACATACGGCGCAGGTATGCAGGAGACAGGCCGCGGCACTCCGGCTCATCGGAGAGATAATAGTATGCAAAGTCACGGTCCTTATTGGCCTCGATGACCTTATCGATTTGACGGAACATCTCTTCGCTGGGCATCTGGTCCTTGGTGGCTTCGCCGCCGGCACCCTCACTGCCCTTGATCAGCCAATCAGGTCCTAACTGCACCATAGGATCCCGGAACAGGGGTGTTTCGTGGAGATCGTCAGCCATATACTTCCGCTTGAAGGCTTCACCGATCCGGTAGTAGCAGCCGTACATATTCCGGCGCAGGGTGGGTCTGCCGTTGACCACCAGGTTGCCCTTGGAGATCCAGACCATTGCCCGGCCGGTATCGGCCAGCCGGCGGATCTTCTTCTTGATCTCGTAGCCGTCGATGTTGGCGGTCAGCCAAGCCCCGCCAATTTCAAAATTGGGGGTTTCAAAAGTGAAATTGCCGTCAGCATCGGGGGTGATAGTGGTCGTCTCAATGCCCGGGCCTTCCAGCTTCAAGGTCACAGGCTTTGCGGATTTTGCAGTACCGACAATTTTACTGTAGTCCTGGCCGGGATAGAAGTTGCCACGGTATTCAGGCAATGTAAGGTGCAGCTTGATAGGCTCATACTCCACCAGTACAGGATAGCTGCGCTTAAAGACCTTGCCGTCAGCCTTGCGGGTCAATGACAGGGTCGTGCCGTTACGGCCCAGCTTTTCATAGAAACAAGGAACGGTAAATTCATTGGTACCGGGCTCCAGCTTTACATCCACGGTATCAGCAAAATTGGATTCAAAGGTAAATTCTTCAGCAAAAACCACATCCGCCTTTACAGTCAGAATACCCTTATAGCCGTCCTCTACCTGCTCACGCAGATCGGCGGTGGCAATGGTGATGCGCACATCGTCCTCGGCTTTGCGCACAGGGAAGCCACCCAAGGCATTAAAGCTGTAGGACTCATGGAAGCCACGATCCAGCTTGGACCAGGTGCTGTACTGGGTGGCATTGTTTTTCACACGGTTTCTGGAGATGTTCATCAGCCACTTGTCGCTCCACTTTTCCTGGTAGGTCCAGTAGAACGCAGTCAGGGGGATCTCCACCTCGATGGACCAGTAATCTTCACCGATATGTACGGCCTGAGACCAATCGGGACGGTAGAAGTCGGGACGGATATTGCCGCCCTCGGAGTAGTACTGGGTCATGGTCTGACCGTTGATGGTGACCACAAACTGATAGAACTCAAAGCCGTTGCCGGAGGGAGAAAAGAACATCTCGATTGCGTGGCCGCTGTATGAGTTCCTCAGGTGCCGGGTTGCCAGAATTTCTTCCATTCCATCGGGTTCCAGGCATTTGACGGCCACATAGATCCGGTCCTCGCAGGGCAGAACCTTAAAAACCGTGTCCACGGGTGCAGGCGCGCCGCCGTTGATAGTGGTCAATCCCACAAAACCACGATACTCCTCTACGGTATCCCATACCGGCTCGTCCATTTTACCGTCTAAGATAATACCATATTTATTTTCTTCCATTTCTGCTCCTTTCCAGGGTTTGCCATCGCTCCCCTGCCGCATACTTTGTAAATTGTTATATGCTTTGCATGTACACCCCTACTATAACAAACCTTAGCAAATAGTCAACACTAAAATTGCTATTTTCTGTATAAATTTACTTATATAAAATGAACGGCTGCCGAAGCAGCCGTTCTGCAAACATATTAGAATGCTTCGATTTCGTAGATCTCTACCTTTTTGCCGCCAAACTCAAAGCGGATGGCATCGGGGGCTACGGTCTCGGAGAGGATAAAGGTCTTTGCGTACTCCTCAATTTTCGTTTCGGCAATTGCGGGTGCAACCAACTCGTCACCCACACGGACCTTGAGCTGTGCATCCTCAATTTTAAAACCGCTGAGGACGATCTTCTTACAAGCAGGCTTGACCTTGGTCAGATCACATTCAATGAAGTTATCGGGCTTATCCATGACCCAGCCGGCAAAATTATCCTTCACGCCGTCAAAGAACTTGAATTTTGTGGACTTAAACATACCGGAGCTGGTGATCTTGATATCACCGGTGCGCTCATACAGAAGGCTTCCGCCATGGGTGCGCTTATAGTCAAGCTCCTCCACCATGGCTGCTACCTCAGCATAGGTGGGCAGATCTGCACCCTTGACCACATTGGTACCAACCACGGTCTCCATCGGCTTCAGGGTGAAGGTGTTGCCGGTGAAGATGCGGCTGCCGCGGAACTCGTGCCAGGTGCCGGTCAGGCCCTCCAGTGTGACGGTCTGCTCTTCCTGCATAAAGTTTACCAGGACGAACATCTTTTCGTCACCGTTGTCGTAATGCACAGCCTCGGCATCCGGGTTTTTCATCAGGGTGGTGCGCTTGCCGTGGAGGACGATATCCTCCAGCGCTTCAAAGCTGGAGAAGATGTAGCGGGTGCCTTCATAGATGGCAGCACGGTCGTTCAGATCGTGGTAGGCATAGGGCCACAGGGTCTTGCCGCCACGCATCATCGCTGCCCAGGTGTGCAGGATGTACTCGTCAAAGGTGGGATAATCCAGGGTCAGCGAATGGCTCTTGTAGGCAAAGCAGGTAGGCAGGAAGCCGATGCACTTATCCGGGCGGTTCAGCTTGATGATCTTATCGATGTAGCTGCCCACGCTGTTGGGGTGCTTCTCGTAAGAGCGCTTGCCGTCTGCCGTAAAGGTGGGATTCAGATAGGGGTGAGCTTCAAACCAGTCAGCAATCTCCACATTGCTATCGGCGCTGCGGCTGGCAGACAGAATCACATGGTAGGGATCCTTGTCGGCCACATACTGGTACAGGTGCTTCAGGTACACAGGAGACAGACCGCGGCACTCAGGTTCATCGGAGATGTAGTAGTAGGCAAAGTCGCGTTCCTTGGCCTTTTCCATAGCCTCATCCACCTTGCGGAGCATCTCGTCACTGGGCTTCTGATCCTTCAAGGATTCACCGCCGCCGCTTTCACTGCCGGGAATCAGACGGGCCGGCTGCACATGGACGCTCTCACAGGCAAAAGCCTTGGTCTCGTGGAGGTCATCGGCTAAGTATTTGCGCTCAAAGGCTGTGCCGCCACGGTAGAAACGGGCATACATATTCCGGCGCAGGGTAGGTCTGCCGTTGACCACAATGTTGCCGCCGGAGACCCAGGTCATGGTGCCGTCAATGGGTGCCAGACGGCGGATCTTCTTCTTGGTCTCATAGCCGTCAATGGTGGCTGTCAGCCAGGCTTCACCCTCCTGGAAATTGGGGGTGGCGAAGGCGAAATTGCCGTCGGCATCGGGAGTAACGGTGGTCTTTTCAATACCGGAACCCTCTAAGGTCAAGGTCACAGACTTGGCGCACTTCACAGTGCCGATAATCTCGCTGTAATCCTGGTCGGGGTAGAAATTGTTACGGTATTCCGGCTTGGTCAACTTGATCTTGATGGGCTCAAACTCCACAAGCACCGGGTAACGGCGCTTAAAGGACACGCCGTCTTCGGTACGGGTCAGTTCCAGTGTGGTCAGGGTGCGGCCCAGCTTTTCAAAGGTGCAGGGGGCGGAAAACTCATTACTGCCCTCCTCCAGCTTCACAGTTACGGTTTCGGCGTGGTCGGAGGTGAAGGTGAATTCGTCTGCCACAGCATTCATAGTCTTGACCTTGATAACACCCTTGTAGCCATTCTCCGTCTCCTCGGTCAGATCTGCAATGGCAGAATGGATGCACACATCATCCCGGACCGGACGAATGGGAAAACCGCCTAAGGTGTTGAAATTGGCAGGCTCGTGGAAGTTAAACTGTAAGGCAGACCAGGTGCTCAAGCGGCTGGCCTCATCGCCGGGACGGGAGCGGGTGACATTCATCATCCAGGTGTCGCTCCAGCGGGCGTGGCCGGTCCAGTAGAAAGCGGACAGCGGAATTTCCATCTCCACAGACCAGAAGTCATCACCAACATAGACCGCATAGGTCCAGGCGGGCTTATAGGGATCAGGACGGATGTTGCCGCCCTCGGAATAATACTGGGTATATGTACCGCCGTTCATATTGACAATGAACTGATAGAACTCATAGTTACTGCCGGAGGGAGAGAAAAACACCTCAATAGAGTTGCCGCTGTAAGCAGTAGATCCGCCGGCGGCAGCTGCTTTCTTTGCTGCAAGCTCCGGCTCATCGCACTTGATGCCCACAACGATCCGGTCTGCAAAGGACAGGACCTTAAAGGATGTCTGCACGGGAACGGGCTGACCGCCGCGGGTAGCCAGAGACCGGAAGCCGGTATGCTCCTCTGCCTTTGCCCACAGGGGCTCGTCCATCTTACCGTCAATCATCATAGAATATTTGTTTTCTTCCATTTCTGCACCTTTCCGGGATTGCTGAAACGCAATTCCCTATCGCATACTTTGTTATTTTATATGCAACGCATATACCGTGTTTATTATAGCAGACACAGTGTAAAATAAGCAATAGTAAATTGGGAATTCATCACATTTTTTGCAGCAAAAAAGCAACACCGTGCAGTTGCACAAAACAACTGCACGGCATTTTATTGTATTGTTTCGTCAGAACACTTCGATCTCGTAAAGTTCGCCGGCTTTGCCGCCGAATTCCAGACGCATTGCGCTGGGGTGACAGCAGCTGGCAGGATGTAGGTCTTTGAGAATTCCTCGGTCTTAATCTCGGTTGTGGCGGGTACGACCCATTCGTCACCGATCTTCACCAGCAGCTTCATTTCCTCGAGCTTCCAGCCGCCGATAACCACCTTGCTGAAGGTAGGAGTGACCTTGGACAGATCCAATTCAATGAAGTTATCCTCTGCTTCGAGAATCCAACCGGCCAAATTATCCGGCACACCGTCAAAGAGCTTGCGGGTAGTCACATGCTTTGTGCCGGAGCAGATGCTCCGACACGATCTAAAAGCTATTCTATTTTGGCTCTACCCCAACTATTGACATAGAACCCTTAAAAATGCCCCGATTGCCGAGGCAATCGGGGCAAGTGAAATTATGTGCGTTTAACCGCTGCCGTGAAAGCAGGATTACTTGGCGTACAGGTTATTGTACTCGGTGATCCAGCCTTCCTCACGGGTTGCGATGATAGGCATAGAGGTTGCGGGAGGCATGGTGGTCTGCTCGAAGTTCTTAGTAGCTTCGCCGTCCTCGTTGGGGAAGGTCAGGCCAACATAGTGGTGGGTATCGCCGCTCAGAACGGCATCCTGCATCTTCTGATACAGTTCCTGATCCCAGTCTTCCAGAGCATCGAATGCTTCCTTACGGTCAGCAACGACAGCTTCGAAGTTCTGCTTCCAGCCGTGGGCGTATCTGGATGCACCACGAATGCCTTCGTAGTTACACTTGTACAGACCCAGAGAGAAGTCAGACATATAGCGCATACCAACACGCAGGATGTAGTTCATCAGGGCGATGGTAGCCTCGTTCTCGTCGCAGGAGGTCATAGGAGCCATATGCACCAGGGTGTGCTTATAGTACTGCTTATCGGTAGTGCTGTACTTGGGAGTGGGAACGACCTCGATGATATCGCCGTTAACCAGCTCTTGGTACAGGTGCTCGAAGTTGTACCATTCACAGTCGCCGATAGACATAGCGGGACGGGGGGAAGTTGCAATGTAAGCGTTGGCATAATTTCCGTAAGCCTTGGTCTCACGGGCAGCCTTGTAGACGATAGACAGGAACTTCATAAATTGCTCGGAGTTACGAACCAGAGAGGTCAAAGTGCCGTCAGCATTCAACTGGCGGTACATGGGAGTGGGAATCAGATCGAAATAGCCGCCGGAGCCGTAGATATCGATAGTGCCATTGCCGTCCAGGTCCTGGGTGATCTCTTCGCCAGCTTTTTCAAAGGTATCCCAAGTCCAGTTGTCTTCCATGAAGTACTCACCGGGAGACTTAACACCAGCCTGCTCAAAGGCAGTGGCATTGTAGAAGCACAGGGAGCCGCCGGACCAGGGAACCTGAACACCGTAGGACTTGCCCTTATAGGACATCATATCCAGGTAGTAGGTACCGCAGGTCTTAGCCAGAGCAGCGTACTCTTCATCGGTGAAGGCTCTGGTGATGCCGGTAGTTGCAGGCAGGGGGAACTTGTTGCAGTACAGCAGCAGGTCGGGATGACCGCCGGCAGTGATGTCGCCCAGGATGACACTCTGGTCGTAACCGCCAACGAAGTCGATCTCAACATTGTTCAGGGTAGCCCACTCGTCAATGGCTGCGCGGACCATCCAAATGAAGGTACCCTTGCCCATATTGTCAAGGTCCTCAAAGCTGGCATTGTGGTAGCCGTAGATCTGCAGCTTCTTGCCGCCGAACTTCTCGGGGTCGATCAGGTCGTCGTTGTTCAGAATCTCAGTGTCAACAGCGGCCATACCGGTACCGGTGACCAGCTCATTCTTATCGAAGTTACCGGTGTTCTCTACATGGATATAGGTCCATTCGGTATCTTCATCGTTGTTTCCAGCGTTCTGGCTTTCGCCGGTACCGTCAGGATTGTCAGTCTTCTTGCCGCAAGCGGCCAGGGACAGAACCATGCACAGTGCCAGCAATAATACTAAAAGTTTTTTCATGCATATACCTCTTTCCTATTTTATTCACAGATAACTCTGCAAATTTATTATAACAAACGGGGCTCAAACAGGCAAGTAAAAAGTTATTACATTTATTTAGTTTATTAACTTATTTCCTGGATTTTTTCTGTGCAAAATGCACAAATTTCACCAAAACAAGTGAACGATTCCAAACAAATTAACCCTTACTGCCGGAACGGTCCATACATTCCACGAAGTACTTCTGGCCGAACAGGAACACCAAAATCAGCGGCGCGACTGCGGTGAGCATAATGGCATAATACTCGACCTTCAGCTGCATCTGGTCCATATAACCGGCGCCGATGTTCAATTCCGTAAGGCTCTCGACCTGGGGCATCAGAGTCGGACCCATATCCAGCTTGGCCATATCCACAATCAGAGAATCGTTCCAATAGTAGATAATGGACAGCAGGGTAACTGTTACCATAACAGGAATGATGTTGGGGATCATAACCTTCCAGTAGATCTTAAAGGGGCTGCAGCCGTCGATCTTTGCGGCTTCCTCCAGATCCTTGGGCATATTGGCAAAGAAGGACTGGAACAGGAAGATGAAGATACCGGCTCTCAGACCCACACCCAGAATGGCAGGCAGGATAAACCGGGCCAGGCTGTTGAGGATATTGATGGTAAAGGTCTCACCGGTGAACAGGCCGATGATCTTACCGATGCCGAACAGATCAAACCAGCGGTAATAGTAGGTCAAAGGCAGCTGGGCGGTCTGGATGGGCATAATGATGGTGAACAACACGCAGGCATATACCAGATTGCGGCCCTTGAATTTGTAGCGGCCAAGACCGTAACCGATCAAAGAGCACACAATCACAGAGCACACGGTACTGGTCACCGTAATCAAGCCCGTTACCTTCGCGTAGTCGAAGAATTTAAAATACTGCATACTGTGAACAAAGTTCTGGAAGGTAGCCACCGGGGGAATGTAATTGGTGCCGCCGTTATAGTAGGCCTCTGCTTCCGTCAAGGAAGCGGAAATCATCTTGATGATGGGGAAAATTGCCATATAGCTGACACCGATAAGGAGTGCATACCGGAACAGCTTGTAGGCAAAATTTGCAACCGGTTCAAAGATGCTTTTGGGTATTAAACTTTTATGCATATTTCCCTACCCCCTTCTTAGTCCATGGAGACAACTCTTCTGGAGACAAATAAATTGATGACCAGAACGATCACAAATATCAACAGAGAGTAGGCCCAGCTTTGGGCACACGCATAGTCCAGTCGGCCAACGATATTGCCCTCGATGATCTGCACGATCGTGTTGGTAGACGCATTGAAGTAGTCGATCACGGAATAGATCAGGCACAGCAGGATGCTGGGGGTCAGCAGCGGGAAGGTGATCTTCCAGAAGGTCTCCCAAGCGGTTGCGCCTTCCATCTTGGCAACCTCGTACAGATGGGGCGGGATCGCCTGCAGACCGATGATGAAGATAACGATCTGCAGAGGCATATTCCACAGAAGCTTAAAGAGCTTGTCGGCATAAACCGTAAACTTTTCAATAACCGGTGTCAGAATGCCGAAGCTGGAAATGATCTCCTTGATGAAGCCGGTGGTTTCGCCGGCCATAATGATAAACTCATTGCTAGTGTTGGTCAAACCGTAGTTGCTGCCGCCAACCATAGCCAAGCTGTGCAGAACAGCATCTGCGCCAAAGATCATCGGCAGGAACAGGCACACTCTGAAAAGCAGACGGCCGGGGAATTTGTTCACAAGAAGGATCGCCAGGAAGATACTCATAAACATAATGACAAGCACTTCCACGGTCACAGAAGTCAATATCTTCCAGAGCGCCTTGACGAAGGTGGCGTCCTTCTGCACCATATACAGCCAGTTTTCAAAGCCGATGGGTTCCAGAAGCAGGCCGTTGGAGTCAACAGAAATTCTGTGGAAGGTATAGTTCAAAGACTCCAACAGGGGCTTAAAGAACAGAAAAATAAATCCAATAATAAACGGCAAAACGAATAACAGACCGGTTTTATCGTCCGGTGTTAATAATTTGCGTCTTCTCTTGTTGTTCATTTTGCACCTCCCGAAACAATCAGGTAATCCTTGGCCGCGATCTGCTGGCCGTTGTAGTCATAAGGCTCGGTGCCATAGTTCACTACCACGGCAGCGGATTCATACTGGGTCAGGGTAACTTCCTGGGTCAGATATTCGTGGGCTGTGATCTCCTTGCCGGCAAACTGGCCGACAGCCTCCTGCATTTCCTTGTACTGTTCTGCAGCAAGGCCCTTCCAATAGTCGTAGGAATAGGAAACCATTGTGTTGTAATCCGTGCCGACCAGGTCAGAAACATCGCCGTAAATCAGGTTATACTTCAGGTTGCTGCCGGTCTCCAGTGCCTTCAGGAATGCATACTCATAGTCCACAGTGGTGTTGATACCGGCTGCAGTCAGAAGGGTGTTGTTCTGGAAGGCCAGCTGATAGAACGGAACGCTTTGGTCCTGCATATCAAAGCCGCTATGGGTATCCGAAGTATCCGTAATGACATCGGCATAGGCAACGCCGTAAACATTGCCGCCGTGGAGCATCAGATACTCGGTGGCTTCGTCTGCCTTCTTCAGCGCCTCGCGGTACAGGCCCATAACGCCGTCTCTGGAGATATACTTGTCGGCATCCTCGGAGAAATCGGAGTACAGAATATTGCCCACGCGGTCAACTGACAGGTTCTCCACATTCCATTTTTCAAAGGAGGAGGTGAACTTTTCGATCAGCTCGGAGGCCAACACAGGCCGCATCAGATGCCAGCGGCTGGTGCTGATGGAGCTGTTTGTGTCCAGATTATATTTGTACTGGAATGCGTATGCCTCAAAGAAGGTCTTAACGCTGTCCTTATTCTCCTTATAGCCGTTACCGTCTTCATAAATGTCCACGGGGTTGGTCTCCAGGAACAGCAGGACGCCCTCTTCCTTCAGGTAGTTGACCATGTCCCGGAAGTCCTTTTTGGATCCAAGGACAGATTCCGGCTTGACCTTGTCGTACATCTGATTATTCAGACCGGAGTCCATAGCGCCAACATAGTTGATGATCAGGTTCTCAACGCCCTGCTCCTTCAGCTCCTTGACGATCTGACATACATCATCGTAAGTCGTCAGCGCGGTAACCACGGGACGCTTGACGCCCATCACATATTTCTGGATGCTGACGGCGCCGACCAGGTCCACCACCACATACTTCTTGTCTGCCAGGGGGGAATCCTTCAGAAGGTCATTCTTTACCAGATAATCCCGGTAGCAGTTACCCATACCGGTGTAATTGGCATTCTCCCCATCCATGAAGAAATAGCGGACACAGTAATTCTTGCCCTCTGTCTGATTGCCTCTGTAATCGATAGAGCTGGTATTTTTACCAGCATTGTGGTCGCCCTTGATCTGCTTCAGATTATAATCTGTCAGAACAGCATTGGCGTGGACATAGTTGTAGGAGTTTACCTTCTTGCTGGTGCTTGCTGTGATGTTGCTGTTGGCATCACCGGAGGTGATCACGCCCAGGAAGGCATGGTCATTGACCTTCGCACCGAAGACCGGCAGGTGAACGGTCTGTCTCACAGTTTCCTGCTTGGTGGCAACGATCGTGGGATTGTTGCCGTAAACAGGCGCAGTGTAGGTCTGCATAGCCTGCTTGTTGTTGTTGAAGTGGATCAGCGCGCCGGAACCGTCCGGTACGAACAGATAACCTTCATCCTCCAGACCGCCTGCGCCAAAGTAAGGCAGGAAGGCAATATTGTCAATCAGGAAGGGGTTGCTGCCAACGCCCTGGATCTCGCTGACGACGATCTCAGCCTGGAAGCCGTCCTCCGTCAGGGTGTACTGAACAGGGATGTACACATTGGCTGTGGTAAAGCCGAACTTGAACTTGACACCGTTTTCAATCAGTTCATGGGTCATCGTGCCCTTCTTGATACTGTTGGTCACATTGTCATATTCAACGGTAATACCTGCCTCCACATTGACAAACTTCACATAGAACTGAGAAGCCAGTCTGTTTTTCATGGTGGCGAGCTTGTCATCTTCCCTATCCTTGGGATTGGAGTACCACTGCATACCGGAGGCCTTCTCTGTGACGCGGATCTCACCGGTGGTGAAATCGGCATCCAGGATCAGCTTATCATTTTCTGCAACCTTGTTGAAGCCGGGTGCACCGTAATCATAATTCTTAACTGCTTTGATGGTAGACGGGTCCTTCTCAATATTGGCAAGTTCCTTGATTCTATCATCGGACTTCTTAATATTGATCGCAGCAATGACCACAACAACCAGCAGCGCAACCAAAAGTACTGCGCTGATGATGCGGCCAATCATTTCTTTTCTTTTACGAAAAGCCCGCTTTAATTTCCAATAACGTTCTTTTATATCCATTTTATTCTCCATTCCGTGTCAATCACCCGTATCTGAGCTCGAATACAATTGTTGTAATGAAGAAATACACTTGCTCAAACAGGATCAACAGCATCAATACAATAAAGAACATAATGATCAGGCAGACGATGGTCAGGCCGATTGCGGCAATGGTCTTAATGAAGGAGTACTCATGGATCTCCTGCAGGCCGCTGAATGCAATCAGTACGCCCCAAAGCTCAGCCACAACGACGGCATAGGTCAGGAACACCTGCTCATCACCGGCAAATACCCAGCTGAGCATAGTGGTCAGGAACCGGACAATGATGTATGGGACCAGCGCATTGGCGCCGACCACACAGATATCCATCAGCTTACCCTTACCGTCCATCAGTGTACAAATACACCAGTTGGATAAGCAAACCATTACAAACATTGCAACCGTCACCACCGCAGTACGCAGCAGGCTCATATCGTCAGCTGAGAACTGATTCATATCAAAACCCGTTGCAACACGGTAGAACAGTTCAGCGAGCAGCCACAGTGCTACAGTGATCAACACAACTATAGGAGAACCCTTTTTGTTGGCTTTTAATTCAAGAAATCCGTCTCTGGGATGTCTGCAAATATAAAAAGGATACAAATAGGGACTCATTGTATCAAAACCGGTACGTTTTTTCATATCCGCTCACTCCCTTCTATTTCTGAAAACGCCAATACAGCTTGGAGGCCACCTTGCTGATGCTATCCCAACCCAGGATCGCAATCATCGCAATAACCACAACCGCTGCAACCAAGGCAAAGTTCTTACGGATGATCTCGTCACGCAGAAGCGCCTTTGCTTCACCGTAGCCTTCCGGATCCTTGCCCAGCTCAAAATAGTCCATAGCCGTTTTGTACTCGCCTAAGCTCATATATGCCTTGCCGAGGCCCACATAGGCCTGGGTATAGTTGGCATTCATTCTGAGCACTTCCATCCAGGGCTCAATGGATTCCTGGTACAGACCCTGATTGTACAGGTAGTTTGCAGAACGGATCATCTCACCGTAGAAGGTCTGCTCCATAACGGTAATAGTGTTCTTGCCGGTATCCAGGATCAGGATTCTGTTTTTACTGTCGGACTCAATGGACATAGGCTGCAGGAACAGGCCCTGCTGATAGCCGCGGCCGCCGAAAACAGCCAGCAGATTACAGCCTTCATCATACTGGAAAATATGGCCGCTGGTGCTGTCGATGACGGTGATCGCGCCTTCGTTATCCACAGTGATGTCGGTAAGCACCATAGAGCTGAGCTTTCTGGTCGTCTGCAGGGTATACAGGTCAATGGCCTGGGGGAACACATTGTTGCCCAAAGCATTCAGCTTGGAAACAGAAGAAACAACGGATTCCACCAGCGGAGAGACAGTATACACGAATCTGTCCTCAGACCAGAAGATATTGTTGAATTCCACAGGCTGGAAGGTTTCGTAAGAAACCGCCTGCTTCATAATGCTGCGCCACATACGCTCAGCCTTCATGGCCGCGGTCTCTTTCAGCTTGTTGGTGCCGTAGAAGCCCAGGAAGCTGCCGGCGCTGTCGATCAGCAGTGCGCCGGTGTTGATGTTGACGGATGTGACATACATAATGCCCATATTGTCAACGATGATCTTTTTGGGCTTAAAGGCAACGCTGGGGTCAAGCAGCTCGTCAACAGGCTTATTATAGACCTTTTTGACATTACCTTCCAGATCACATACGATGATACGGTCGTTTTCTGTATCAGCGATGTACAGGCACTGATTGGATTCCCGGAAGAACACGCCCTGGGCACCCTCTTTTAGAGTCAGGATCTCTTCACCGTACTTGAATTCCTTCAGTTCCTTAATGCACTTATAGTTTTTGTCCAGAATCAAAATTCTGCAATTGCCGGAGTCCGCAATAAACAAGCGGTCACTGCTGTCTACAAAAATATCTCTGGCTTCTTTCAGCCGGGTAGTTCCCATCATAGCCTCGTCGATGACGGTCATAACCTGATATGCATTTGTAGATGGCACCGGAGTATCTTCCTCATAGGTATAGGTTCTGTCAGGCTGTGCTGCGCTTGCGACCATTGTAAAGGACGACAGCAGAAGCACCAGGGCCAACAGACATACTATCGTTTTTCTCATGTACACACCTCACTTCAAAGTCTTC
Source organism: Faecousia sp. (assembly GCA_045645385.1). Classification (GTDB taxonomy): domain Bacteria; phylum Bacillota; class Clostridia; order Oscillospirales; family Oscillospiraceae; genus Faecousia. The sequence continues at coordinate 32,770 of JAZRIT010000049.1, read as the reverse complement.
GCGGGGGCTTAATCCTTAATGCCGGAATGCGCCATTGTCTGCAGCATCTTGCTCTGTGTCAAAATGAAGGAGATAATGGGAGGAATCATCAAAAGCACACCGGCTGCGGAGGCGGCGCCGGAACGAGAAATACCGCCGGCACTAATCTGGCTTAATGCGGTGGGCAGAAGCTTCAGCTCCTCTTTGAAGATAACACCGACAGAACCGGTATTCCAAACATTGGTGAAGGAAAGCACCATAACGGTCATCCATGCAGGCTTAACATTGGGCAACACAATATTCATAAAGATACGCATATCCGTTGCGCCGTCAATCTTCGCCGCATCCAGAAGGGAGTCCGGGATCTGCAGCATAAACTGACGCAGCAGGAACATATGCAGTGTGGATGCCAGACTGGGCAGGATCAAGACCCAATAGGTGTTGATAAGGCCCAGCTTTGCCTTAACGATGTAAGCAGGCAGTGCGGTAACGCCGCCGGAGAACAGCAGGGTCAGCATAACCAGCTTCCACAAGCCTTCCTTGCCGGGGAACTTCTTCTTAGCGAAGGGATAAGCTGCCATAGCGCCGATCAGCACGCCGATGCCGGTACTTGCAATACTGATAAAGACACTGTTAAACAGGTAACGGCTAAAGGGAACTGTCAGGTCGGAAACCAACTGGAACAACTGGGTGTAGTTGCTTCCGGTGGGGTTTGTTACATAAAAACGGGGCGGGAAAATGAAACGCTCTTCAATAGGCTTAAAGGACTGGATCACCGTGTAGTACAGAGGCAGGCCCATAAAGATACCCACAACGACCAGCATAAAGAAGACGGAAAAGTTTCCGAAATGGGAGCGATTCAATTGTCTTTTAAGATGAAACAGTTTCATTATGAATCCTCCTATTCTTCCACAAGTACTTTGTTGATGACCTTATTGACCAGCAACATTACCATCAGCAAAACCGTACTGATCGCACAGGCATAACCCAGCTCATAACGTTCTCCACCATAGTCAGAGATATGGTTGATAATCGTATGGGTTGCGTAGTCGACAGAGGGGTTACCACACAAGCTTGTCATAACTGCGCCGCAGGAGAAGGAGCTGGAAATCTGCATAACCGCACCGAACAGAAGCTGCGGCTTCATCTGGGGCAGAGTCATAAACCAGATCTCCTGAAATCTGTTGTTAATACCGTCGATGGCGCCGGCTTCATACAGGGTGGTATCCACGGTCTTGAAGCCTGCCAGGAAGGACAGGAAGCTGGTACCCAAGCTCAGCCACAGCTGCACGATGATACAGCAGGCCAGCATATAATCGGTATCATTCAGGAACAGAATGGGGGCATCCAGAAGGCCTAACTTCATCAGAATACCGTTGACAACGCCGTAGCGGTCACCGCTGAGGATGTAGGTCCAGATGGTATACACACCGCCGGAAATGGAGGGTGCGTAGAAGATAACGGTCATAACCGCGCGGACTCTGTTGGGCAGCTCGTTAATGAACCACGCAAAGATAAAGCAGGCAATATAGCCAAGAGGTCCGGTGATCAATGCAATGATCATAGTGTTCTTAACCGCGATAATGAACACATCATCGTTCAAAAACAGGGTCTTGTAGTTTTCAAAGCCCACCCAGTTGGGGGTCTGCAGCATATTAAAGTCTGTAAAGCTCAGCACGATTGCCGCAACAACCGGTATCACCGTGAAGATAAAGAACGCAAGCATAAACGGAGCGATCATCATATAGCTGGAACGCTCAGCATACACGCGTCTTAAAGATGTTTTCAGCCGATCAGGCTTCTTTGTACGAGGCATCTTTTTCATCCCTTCAAATATTTTTCAGCGTTCATCCGAACTCATTTCTCTTCGTTCATATAGAACTCATTTCTCTTCCGGAGAATTTCCGCATTGATCTTGATGGTCCACTCAGACAGCAACTCACGGGCATTCTCGCCGTGGTCAACAACGCCACGGATGGAGTTGGTCAAGCCTCTGGTCACATAGTAGTTGCCGGGAACAATGGGAATAAACTTCAGGTTCTTGAACTGAGCTTCCAGAACGGCCCGTTCCTTGGAGGTCCAGCCAATGTTCTTCAGCGTCTGCAGGTTTGCGGTAGCGCGTCTTGCAGCGATGCCCAGGGCTGCTTCCAGGTCGGTAGCATATCTGGTCTGGGTCTCCGCCTCGGACCACCATTTGATCAGTGTCCAGGCAGCTTCCGTTTTTTCAGGAGTCTCCAGGGAGCTCTTGAGCATAATCGCACCCACACCGGACTGGTCCATCTGGGTAGCATTGATGCTGCCGTCGGGCATTCTGGTGCCGGGCATGGGGAACATCTCCCACAGACCGCTGATTTCAGGGGCGGTATACTTCAAAGAGTTATAAGTAGTGTAATCGGCAAGGCCGATGGGCATTTCACCGGTTCTGAAACGGTTCGCAAAGTCATAGGTAACCGGGAAACCGTACTTGGTATAGAATTCTGCGTGCTGCACGAGAGCATTCACGGCCACTTCTGAGTCGAAGGCAACTTCCGTCAGATCTTCATTGAAGTAGGAACCGCCGTTCTGATACAGCAGAGTTGCGAAGGAAGGAACGCAGCCAAGGTTCATATTGTAACGCTGCAGCACCTGGGCAACATCGTACACATCATCCCAGGTCTCAGGGATCTTCAGACCCATATTTTCGAAAATATCGGTTCTGACGAACATAACGGTACAGCCGTTGGTGCTGGGAATACCGTAGCATCTGCCCTCCAAGGTGAAGGGGATCTCAGAGCCGGGAACGTACTGGCTGAGGATTTCATCAAAGCCTTCGAACTGGGACAGGTCCACAACTGCGTCACGAAGTGCCAGGTTCACGACCTGTGTAGAGCCCTGGCCCAGCATAACATCGGGGCCGGTGCCGCCGGCAAGGGCGTTGATCAGAGAGCCGCCGTTCAGTTCCAGGTTGACCTCAATGCCGTACTTGGGGGTGAACTCATCGTTGATGATGTTCTTCAGGATCTCAAACTGGTCGATACCGGTGGATATCCAGACGCGGATAGACTGGACATCTTCCTTCTCTGCGGGGTCGGCCGCAAAGGATGCGAAGAAGCTCTTGACCTGGTATACGATCCACTCCCAGGCATTCATTGTGGTTTTGGGCATCTTCATATCGGCGGATATCACTGCGAAGTAGTCGATATCCAGCGCCTGCTCCTGATAAGTAGTCAGCTTGGCGCTCAAGCCGTTGATATCGTTCTTCAGCTGGGTCAGTCTTCCCTTGTAGGTGATGTCGGGAATATTGTCCGCATAGTTATACAGGTTGTAGGCAACGTCATCAAAATAGGCGCTTTCTGCACCCTTGCTGCCGACGACCTCTTCCAGACGGGCAACTTCGCGATACAGAAGGTCTGCATTCTTTCTCAGCTCGTCCGGCAGATCGGGCAGCTGCCTTTCCAGGTAGTAGTCCCGGTAGGGGTCGGGAGAGCTGCTGGTGATCATAACGATGGACAGGTACAGCTCGTTCAGGTTATTAACGACTGTCTGCAGCACGCCCATAGTATCGGACAGATCGCCGATGACGTTTTCCAAGGTGATGGTGTGGTCACCCTTTTCCAGGTAGATGCTGAATGCACCGTTTTCGTCGCCCAGCAGCTGGTTCTTCCAGCCGGTGGTGTAGTCGAAGCGGACAGAGTTCAGCTCCTCGAAGAGGACCTCATCGTCAATGTAAACCTTGCGGGAGCTGAAGAGGCCGTCCAGATAACCCTGCTTATACTTGACGCCGATGTTATAGAAGCCGTCCTCGGGCGCATAAATCTTCCAGGTGATCCAGTGACCGGGATCCTTCCATTGGCTGCCGCCGCCGTAGTTGAGCTTTATATTCTTATAGGAGAAGGGCTGGGTGAGGCTGCTGGTCTTATCGGCGCAGGGCCACAGCTGGGCGCTGGACTGCCGGTAATAATTCTCAGCCTGGTATAGCTCCCGATGGCCAACGATATCCTTCACGCCATTCTGCTTGTGCATAGACACATAGTCCTGATAGGACATAATACCAGGCTCCTGCTTGAAGGTCATAGCCTTCAGCAGAACCGGGGTGCCGTCAAAAACGAGCGTAAGCTCACGGGTACCCTTTTCCAGATAGAACTGCAGTGTGCCGTGGACACCCTTCTGGTCATACAGGAACTGGGTCCGCCACTCAGGTGCCTGCTGGGGCTGAGGACGCAGGTCATCACCAAATTCGTCGGTCGTGATAGCCTCGTTCTTCCAAACCCGGTTGATCACACAGCTGTTTGCCTCGATGAAGGGGTTTTCACCGTCAATAAACAGGGAGAACTGATACTGTGTGCCGATCACAGCCAGAGGATAGTAGACCATCTCCAGGTCGTAAAGACCGGTCTCCGGCACATCCAGCGTATAGGTGATCTTTTCACCCTTTGCGCCCACATACAGGACATTTTCGGACTTCTCCACACCCTCGTACTGATCGTACATTTTGGTGCCGGAGGGTTCATCCGCATACTCAGACTCTACAACTTGGAAATTGGGCAGATCCACCTTGATCTCCAGGTCGGGAGAAGGCGTACCCTTTTCCTTGTGATCCTCAATGTAGTTGTAGTAGGTGTTCTGCTCACCGAAGGCGTCCGCATCGTAGGTCCAGTCGCCATCCAAAGAGCCGGTCCCTGTAGGTGCGGCCGCAACGGGAATCGCACCCACGACGGATCCCAGCAAGGCAATTACCATTACTGCTGCAACCCATTTCTTCATCTTCAGCATCATTTCGTTTCCTCACTCCTGTTAAAATTTCTGCACGGAAAAGTAAGTACAACGCGAACACCGGCACCGGAAGCTGCAGGCTCTGCAGAAACCGTATTACTTATGCTCACACCGTATTTCTTTCCATAAATTAACTTTATTCGCTCATTGACATTCCGAAGGCCTACCTTGCTTTCCTCAAAGCCGGAGCCTGTCTTCAGTTTTTTATTGAGCTTATCCAGCTCTGTCTGGCTCAGATTCTGTCCGTCATCTTCCACACAGATGTGCAAACATTCCTCTTCGTACCAGGCGGAAACTGTGATATTTCCAAGATAGTTCTTTGGCCGCAGTCCGTGCTGAATGGCATTTTCCACAATGGGCTGCAGGCACATTTTGATCACATTGCAACCGTACAGACTCTCGTCTATATCCCAACAGAACTGTATGGAATCACCGAAGCGAATCCGTACGATCTCAATATAGAGCTTTAAAAACTCCAGTTCCTCTTTCAGGGGAACGATCACATCGTCATTCTCAAGACCCAGCCGGTACAGCCGGGCCACCTTGGTCAGCATTTTGCTGGTCTTGTTGCCCAGACCCATTTCCGCAACCGCGTTCCACTTGATGGTTTCCAGGGTGTTGTACAGAAAATGGGGATCGATCTGGAACTGCAGCGCCCGGAACTGGGCCTGCCGCAACGACCGTATTCTGTCGCCCAGCTCCTCGGATATATCGGAATCCGGATCGCTGTCTGCCAGAATATTGCTGGTGATAAAGAGCATCTCGTTGGACTTCTTGGTGGCCTCCCGCTCGTTCCAGTGGAGCTGAGGATTCTGGATCACGCCTATGATCTTTCGCATAGGCCGGTATGTAAAGTAGGTGATCAGATACGCCACGATAAGACTTGTGAGAACGCCTACCGTAACAGAGCTGATCAGGAATGTGCGGTTTACACTCAATTCTTCCTCATAATCAGGAAGCTCCGTCACATAGGCGTATTTCCAGCTCTTATGATCGGATCCCTTCACGGAAACCACCCGCTTACTGGTTCCGGTCACAAGCTGCGACTGGCCGGATGCTACATCGGTAATATCCGACTCATATTGCTGTATCGTTTGCTGATCCAGCTTGAAAAATGTGCGGTTGCTGGAATATATGATCTGTCCGCCAGCGTCTATCACAAAGAAGATTCCCTGTTGGTCTGTCTCCTGACTTTCCATAACGCTGCGGATCTGCTGGAATGCAACCTCCAGCACAAGCAAGCCTACCCGCTGCCCTTTTGGGGACCAAATCGGCTGGCAGACGAACACGCTGTCGGCGTTGTTCACGAGAATATACGGAAACACCATAGGCATCTTCTTATGAACATCGTACCATTTTCCGACATCCATCATCGATTGTACCCGGGTGGCTCCACTTTCGTCAATCAACATACCGTTCATATCTGAATAAATGATCGTCGAAAGGATCATGTTGTTGGAAACGGTATAGTTTTTGACATCCTGGACAGTCTTGTCTACCTTACTGTTGTAGGCCTCGCTCACCTCTTTGATCTCCACGATCTCTACAACAGAATTCAGCTGTGATACCTTATTGGCTATATCCAACAGGCCTGTCATAATGTTGTCGGTCACCGCTGCGTTCTTCTGCAGCAGGCCGTCATTCATATCCATCACCCGGTTATTGACCAGGGTGCTGAAATTATTGTAGTTCAGGCTCAGTACCAACAGCAGCGGTACCGTCACCAAAACGAAAACATAAATAAACGTCTTCAGCAAGAGGCTGTTGAACTTGAAGCCTTTGATATAAGGCCAAGCGGTTTTCTTTCCGTCCATCACAACGATACCCTCTGACTGTATTCCCTCGGTGAGTAGCCAGTGTATTTCTTGAACATAATGGAGAAATACGAGGAGGCGCTGTAACCCACCATCCCTGCTATATCACCGATCTTGTGCCGGCCTTCCTTTATGAGGCTGGCTGCCCGTTCGATCCGGATCCGCAGCAGATACTCTGACAGGGTCTCCCCCATCTCCTGCTTGAACAGCCGGCTTAAGTATCCGGGGTGAATCCGGTATTTGGCTGCCATCTCATTATGGGCCACATCTTCATCCAAATGATCGTTAAGATACTGTACCAATCGGCCAACCACCCCGTGCTCGCTGACCGGCTGTCTTCCTTTCAATCCGTCGCACAAGGCACAGAAATCTTCCTTCAGACACTGGGCAACGGACGCATGATCCTTTGCCTGGTACAGATGGTTATAATTGAACTTGCCGTCTGTAACATCCCAAACGTTGATCTTTCGCTTTCTGTAATCGAGTTCAATTACGGAATAGAGATTTTTCAGGGCGAATCGGGAATCCTCCAAGGGTGCGTTTTTCAACCTGTACAGAATACCGCTCAGCAGGTGCAGGAGTGTGTCCTTGCTTCCCAGGTCCAGTTCTACGATCAGCAGCTTGTAATCCGAGATCACGGTTTCGCACAGGAGGCCATCTACCTGCTGCTTTTCGTCTGCGGTCTCTCTGGCTGCCGTTTCAGTCAGCATTTCTGTAAGCTGGGATACGGAATGGGTCAGATGGAATGTGTACGCACCGGCTGCACCGCCGTTAAGCGCTTCGGTCAGCTGCTGCATCTTTTGATTGCAGTACTTACGCAGATCCGTACCGTCGAAACCGGGCAGACCTATGAAAACGGTGCGCCAGTGGCTGTCTCTGCCCTCCAGAAGGAAAGTGCGGCAAGTGTCGTTATCCGCAGCAAGATGTTCCCGGAGGATATCCTCCGCAGCTACCCCCTCCGGCACCTCACCGGACAGGCGGCCCGCGGAGCGAATCTCGAAGGCATATAAGGGGCAAGTGCTTTGGATGCTCTCCTGCCCCAGCAGTTTTAAGTACACATTCAGCTCATTCTCTGAAGCCACACGGCCGGACAGCAGATCCCGGAAGAAGCTCTTTTGCAGGATCTGCTTCAGTTCCCGGGTCTGGGATTGGGCGGCAGCCTGTTCTTCCTGCTGTTCCGCAAGCTGATCCCGGATGCTTTTGAAAACAGCGATCAGCTCATCCTCATCCACAGGCTTCACAAGATAGTGGGCCACATGGTATTCAATGGCCTGCTGCGCATAGGCAAAGTCACTGTGTCCGCTGAGAATGACCACCTTGATCTGAGGTCGGAGCACATAGAGGTTATGGATCATTTCCAAACCGCTCATACGGCTCATCAAAATGTCTGTCAAAACCGCATCGCAGGGATTCTCTTTCAGATACGCCAGCGCGTCCGATCCGTCGCTGAAGGTGCCTACCACCTGAAAGCCGAGTTCTGCCCAAGGAATATAGCACTCCAGGGAATGTCTGATATTGTCCTCGTCTTCCACAATTACAAGCTTGAACACGGTTTCACCTCATCTGACTGTCACGGCTGATTTTGTCCCTGTTTTCGTCGTTTTTAGACATCCCCACACTCTGACCCAGTTTATCATGTAGATTATACAGTATAAATAGAAATTTTACAAGGTCAGTATCTTCACTTTTTTTTATTTTAACAACATTTTTTCCTGATAAGCCGACACCGTTTTCCGTTATGTTGCACAAAAATGGTTACAAATTGTTTCATTTGTTGCGGTTGTCCTGCAAATTTCCAGGGATTCCCTCCCCCTCCTGGGTCACATAACGTTTGGATTGGGTGGTAAACAGATCGTAATATTTGCCCTTTTGGGCCATCAGCTCCCGGTGGCTTCCCTTTTCAATGAGATGGCCGTGCTCAATCACCAGGATCTGGTCGGCAATGGTGGCACTGGAGAGTCTGTGTGAGACAAATACGGTGGTTTTATTGTTCCTGAGCCGGTCGAACTGGTTGAAGATCTCCTGCTCCGCCATAGGATCCAGGGATGCCGTGGGCTCGTCCAGGATCATAATGTCGGAATCGGCGTAGAAGGCTCTGGCAATGGCCAGCTTCTGCCACTGGCCGATGGACAGCTCCAGGCCGTCCTGCTCAAAGATACGCATCAGCGGTGTATCATAGCCGCGAGGCAGTTTTTCGATATATTCGCCGGCGGTGCTCTGCCGGGCGGCATACTCCACCGTCTCCATAGAAATATCCTTGTGAATATCGCCCAGCTGAATATTTTCCTTTACACTTAAAGCATACTTACCAAAGTCCTGGAAGATGATGCCGAAGGTCTGGTACAGGCTCTTAATGTCATAGGTTTTCAAATCCTTGCCGTCCAGAAGGATCCGGCCGGCGGTGGGATCGTACAGACGGGTCAGCAGCTTGATAAGGGTGGTCTTGCCGGCGCCGTTCAGACCCACCAGCGCAAGGGTCTGGCCGGGCCGGATGGTAAAGCTGATATTCTGCAGCACATTCTTCTTTGTTCCCGGATAGCGGAAGCTCACATCCTGAAATTCGATGGTGTGCTCCCCGCCGTGGGTCACCTGCTCCCCGGGCTGCTGAGACGGGATGATGGTCTGCTTTTCGTTCATAAAAGCAATGAGGTTATCGATAAACAAAGTGCCCTCATAGATGGTGCCGGTGGAAGCGATCAAGGTGCTGATGCTGGTAGCCACCGAGGCGATGGCGCCGGTGTAGAGGGTATAGTCACCGATCTGGAATTCGCCGGTGAATACCCGCTTGGCGATCATAATGTAAAAGACCAGATTGGTAGCGCCGGTGATCACAGAGAACAGGACCTGCCAGGCTCCTTCTGTCAGGATCAGCCTCCGCAGACCCTTGTAATAGGCCTTGAAGGCGGTGAAGTAACGGCCGATAAAGCTGTCCGCCAGGTCATAAAGACGGACCTCCTTCACCAGATCCTTGTCCACCAGAACGCCGGAGAAATAGTTCATCTGCCGACGCTCCTTGGAGCTGAAGCGCATATAGCGGAAGTTCTTTCTGCGGTAGACAAAGTTGATGATCGCGGAAGGCACGGACACACCGATCACAACAAAGGTAATCCAGGACAGACCGGGCGCGGAAAGCAGCACCACCATAAAGCTGATCAGCTCGATGACGGAGCTGATGATGCCTAAGGTTTGGGTGAGGATATGCAAGGGTCTGTGGCCTGCCTCCCGTTCGGCATTTTCCATTTTTTCATAAAAGGCCGCATTGTCAAAGGAAGCAAGGTCGATCTCCTTGGACTTGGTCATGATCTGCTCTTTGACTTCCTTGACCACCTTTTCACCGGCGATCCGGTTCAGGGCGCTGCTGACATTGTTCACCACCAAAATCAGCAGGCGGTACACGATCAGCGCGATCAGCAGGTACAATACCCCCGAGGACCAGAATGCGCTTTCCGGCTGCGGGCCTTTCTGGATCACAGCCTGCAGGCCGTTGAGGATCCGCTGGGAGATCAGTGAGCCGATGACCGGCGTAACACCCTTAAACAGAGCAACAAAGGCCAGCAGCAGCGGGATCCAGTGACCGGTATTCCACACCAATTTCAGAATATAAAAAAACCGCTTAAAGAAGCCGCCGAATACCTCCTTGAGATACCGGGGCAGATCCTTGACGGATGCAGGGGGCTTGGGACGCTGATAATTGGGGGCCATTCTTCCGCCCATGGGGGGCATAGCCATTTCAATCTCCTCCTTAATTCTCTTGCAATGCGTCGGTTACCTTTTCCAGTAACGCCAGCAAAGTTTTCTTTTCTTCTTCTGACAGAGGTGCCAGCACGCGCCGGGCATTTTCGATACGGCGCTCAAGCAGTTCCGCCTGCCGCTGCTGCCCTTCCGGGGTGATGAAGATCCGGCTGCTGCGCCGGTCCTGTTCATCGGTTTCTCTGCGGATGAGACCCGCCTGCTCCATATTGGCAACGGCTTCCGATGCCGACTGGGGGCGAATATCCAAAAGCTCTGCGATCTGCTGCTGCCGCAGGCCGTCGTTCCGGGAAAGCAGATCTAAGATGTGACCGAATCCCCGGCATTTGCAGGAATCTGACCCTTGGTTATGGGGCGGCTTGCGGCGGGACTGGGATGCGATACGCATAATCCGGCGTATAACGGTGTGCTCTAACTCCACAACACAACCTCCTCAGCATTAGTAAGGTACCTGTATATTATAGCATACCTCTTTCCCCTAAGCAAGTGGCGTATAAGAAAAAAGCGTGTTTTGGCCAATGTCATTGCGTTAAAAAGCGGTCATTCCGAGGGTGCATCAGCACCCGTGGGAATCCCCCTCTTAGGAAGGAGATTGCCACACCAGTCTGCAGACTGGTTCGCAATGACCGTTGATGATATGATATTGGTCTTTCGACACGCTTTTTTGATTATTCTTCGGTTTCTTCTTCCGATTCCCCGGACTCCTCTTTTTTGGGGTTCAGATAGGGATCAAAGAGCTTCACAAACCGCTTGCCGCACAGGTAGGCCAGCACACCGGGGACCAACAGGACCCAAAGGGGCGCCAGTCTGACAAACAGCGTCAGGTCTTTAAACACATTCACCGAAACATACACGAAGATAGCCGGGAACATATTCAGCAGAAAGACGATCACCGTGTTCACCGGCTTTTGCATAGACAGAATCGCAGCATTTCGGAGAGTGCGGCGGATAGGGTTATAAAATTGGGCCTGCATGGGATAGGCGTAGAACATAATGCACAGCGCCCACACGCTCATTGCCATAAAAACAGCCCGGATCAGCGTCATTCCTGTGCCGGTTCCCAGCTCGGCAGCGCCGAAGTAGATCATATCCACCGCCAGGATCGCACCCACAGCCAAAAAGATCAGATTCAGAATGATACCCTGCTTAAAGTTGACCCTGAAGGACTGCCAGAAGGTAGGGATCACCCGGATATCCTCTTTCTTTGCCAGCTTCATCGCCACGAAGCACAGCGCAGCTGAGGCAGGGCCGACGGTGATAACGGGCAGGCAGAAAACAGACCACAAAAAGCTGAGGATCACAAGGTCCGCCATCCGGGAAAGCGCCCGCATAAACGGGCTGTTCAAATCAAACAATTTATTCATAGGCCATCTCCTGTGGGTTTTTTCTGTATTTTACATCACAGTTCCACAGAAATCAACACTCATTTTGTGAACAAAAAAATAACGCAGGTCTTCGACAGGATTCCCTTGCATCCCGAAAAGACTCTGCGTTACTCTGTTTACAGGCGGACATTCTCCCCGAATGCGACAACCGCCACCGCCGCTGCGGATCTCCCACGCAGCGGCGGTTTTCTTATTTTCAGATCACCGGGATCAGCAGCACGGCATTGTCCTCCGGCTCGCCCTCCAGGCGGTTAGCCAACTTAATTTGCTCCACGGTGGTGCCGGTCTCCTTGGCCACATCCCACAATCGTCTACTGCCCTTTCTGCACAGGATCAGGCTGGGTCTCGAGGAGTCTGCCTTTTCCGGCTCGCCCATTTCCAGGCCGGTGATCATCCGAATTCCCTGCCCTGCGCCGGCAACCGCATTTAAAAGCATTTCACCGCGCAGTGCCACCGTACCTGCGCCGGGGACGGCCTGGGACTTCCCTGTGGGCATTATGCAAATATGGGCCATACTGTCCCGGGCCATATCCCAGGTCCATTCCCCCTCCCAGGAGGCTGTCATTCCCCGCAGCTCCCCGACCGGGTCATAGTACAGCATCTGGAACTGTCCGGGCAAGGACGCACGCATACCTGTGGGGGTAGACTCCATAGGCGCGTAGGACGGATAAAATGCAGTATCCACCACCTGCTGCACATCTGCTTCACAGGAGATCTCCGCGGAAATATTCTGCGCAGTTCTGTCAAGGATCGCCGGCAGCTGAAGCTCCTCATAGATGGGGGTGACCGGCCTGCGGGGACTGTAGGCATCCTCTGTAACTGTGACCGTCTCCAGGTCGCACAGCAAATACTGCCCCAGAAGACCGGCCTTCAGCTGCAAAGCGCCCTCTTCATCCGGCTCAAGATCTACGCCGGTAACACAGGGCCACACTGACACCTCCGGATCCCGGTCGTATTCCCTCTCCAGCTCGGCAAACTGGGAAAAAGGCAGCTCGCAATCGTAGGTATAGAGCTTTCCGTCTTCCCCCCGGTAGAGGATGTGCAGCCCAGCCGTTCCCCGGAACACCACCTTGCCGGCCATTACTTTTTTATCCAGGATCTCCGGCTGCAGGCAGTAGTGCATCACTTTTTCCAGTTTCGGACCGGCTGGCAGATGGATCTGCTCCTCTATTGCAAAGGGCTTCTCCCCAGCCTCCTTGGGCAGCATAAGCGGATATGTGGCAGTGAGCATTTCCACATCCTCCGGGGCATTCGCAGGAACGGCATACTCTGCCTGTCCCGGCAGCCACGCCTCTCCCAAGGCACTAACGGTGGCACGAACCATCAGCTTTCTGGCAGAGGTACTGCGGGCATCCACGCCCTTGAGCAAACACGAGACCATAATTTTCCCGTCGTGACGGGCATCCGGCAGATCCCATTTCATAGAAAAGGGCAGCCAGGCCTCCACGCTGCGAACACCCTCGCCATCCTCCGGGGTGTACAGGACCCAGGCCATCACGCCGCAGGACACAGCCATATGGTCGCCGTTCCACTCCTTGCCCCGTACAACCACCTGTCCCCACGCGCCTAAGACCCGACCGATGTCCGGCATACCCTCCGGCAGCCGCACCTCTAAGGTCTGCTCCTGGGTGCGGTTTTGGCCGGTCAGCTTCTGCAGATATGCTACAGGGATCTTATCAAACTGCATTTCCACGCAAATCACTCCTTACAGTTTCTCGATACCAAAGCATATTCGCCCCGGGACAAGTTTATGCCAACTATTTTCGGCTGCATATTCCGATTCCGCAGAAGATGGCAAGAAGGCCAAACAAATGGCAAAACAGTCCGCTCTCCAGCCAGGTCCCCACCAGCACGCCGATCCCAAAGGCCAGCAGCAGATACCCCCAAAGCTGATTCCGTCGACACATAAAAACACCCCCTGCATAGAGTCTATGCAGGGGGAATTCCAATTTATCCGCCGAGGTAGGCTTTTTGCACTTCAGGGCTGTTCATCAGCTCGCTGCCGGTGCCGCTGAGGGTGATGTTGCCGGTTTCCAGCACATAGGCACGGTCGGAGATCTCCAGCGCCTTGCTGGCGTTCTGCTCCACAAGCAAAATGGTGGTGCCGGCTGCGTGCAGCTCTTTGATGATAGAGAATATTTGGTCCACCAGAATGGGCGCAAGACCCATAGACGGCTCGTCCAGCATCAGAAGCTTCGGCTTGCTCATCAGCGCACGGGACATGGCCAGCATCTGCTGCTCACCGCCGGAAAGAGTACCGGCGATCTGCTTGCGGCGCTCGGCCAGTCGGGGAAACAGATCGTAGACCTTATCCAGTTCCGTCTTGAATTCCTGCTGATCCTTCATCGTGTAAGCGCCCATCATCAGGTTTTCGTAAACGGTCAGCTCCTGGAAGATCCGACGGCCCTCCGGCACCTGGGTCATACCCAGCTTTACGATCTTATGACAGGGGGTCCTGGTGATGTCCTGTCCGTCGAACAGGACCTGGCCGCCCCGCTTGGGAATGATGCCCACTGTGCTTTGCATCATAGTGGTCTTGCCTGCGCCGTTGGCGCCGATCAGGGACACGATCTCGCCCTCATTGACATGAAAGCTGATGCCCTTCAGCGCGCAGATAACACCGTAGTAGACTTCTAAATTATTTACTTCCAACAATGCCATAGTGTTATCCTCCGATGTAGGCTTTGATGACCTCGGGATCCTGCAGCACAGCCTTGGTCTCGCCCTGAGCCAGCACTGTACCGAAGCTGAGGACCGTCAGCTCGTCGCACAGTTCGGAAACGAACCGCATATCGTGCTCGATGAGCAGGATGGTCATATCGAAATGGTCACGGATGAACCGGATGGTTTGGGCCAGATCCTCAGTCTCATTGGGGTTCATACCCGCTGCCGGCTCGTCCAGAAGCAGGATCTTGGGATTGGTAGCCAGGGCTCTGGCGATCTCCAATTTCCGCTGCTTGCCGTAAGGGAGATTGCAGGCCAGGTTGTTCCGCTCTTCTTCAAGGCCAAGGATGCGAAGCAGTTCCTTTGCCTTTTCCCGCATTTGGCGCTCCACCTTGAAATGGCGGGGCAGGCGGAAGAAGGATTCAAAGGCTGTACACTTATACTCCGGCAGGTTATGCAGACCCACCATAACATTCCGGACCACCGTCATATTGTTGAACAGGCGGATGTTCTGGAAGGTACGGGCGATGCCCTTCTGGTTGATCTTATCCGGGGTGATGCCCTTCATTTCCTCACCGTCTAAGTAGAATGTGCCGGTGGTGGGCTTATAGATACAGGTCAAAAGGTTAAAGATGGTGGTCTTGCCTGCGCCGTTGGGGCCGATGAGGCCGTAGAGCTGATTCTTTTTGATGCGGATGTTCACATCCTGGGCCGCTTTCAGGCCGCCGAAGGAGATACCGAGGTTTTTGGTTTCCAGCATATATTCTGCCATTACTTCCGACCTCCTTCTTTATCAGGACCCAGGTTCTGGGGTGTAAAGTCCACGGAAAGCACCTCGTCCATACTGATCTTGGTGGGGACCACATCCCACTTGGCCTTATCGTCATTGATCTTAGAGGCATCGTGCTTTTTGAACTTATTCAGCAGCACGCCAAGATTGTACTTATCCCGGAAGCCCTTGAGCTTGGGGGCGTTATTGTAGATCACGATCACGATCAGCACCAAGGCGTACAGCAGATTCTGCAGCACTGCCAGGTCGCCGGTCAGCTTGGTGGGCAGCCAGGTATTCAGCCAGGTGATAAGGGTTGCGGCGATGATGGAGCCGTTGATGCTGCCCATACCGCCCAAGACCACCATAACTAGCATTTCGATGGAGTAGTTATAACCGAACTGAGTACTTTGCACCGTGTAGTTACTGTAGCTGTACAGCACGCCTGCCATACCGGCCAGGGCCGCAGACAGGGTGAAGGTCATCAGCTTATACTTGGTTACATTGATGCCGGTGGCACGGGCTGCGATCTCGTTATCCCGAATGGCAGTCACGGCGCGGCCGTGCTTGGAGCGGATGTAATTCTGCACCACCATAAGGGTAAACAGCACCAGCAGAAATGCAATGATAAACAGGTACTTTTTGTCAAACCGGGGGGTGTCCAGGCCCAGCGTACCGCCGAAGGATTCGTAGGAAGTATTGCGGAACAGGCTCTTGACGATCTCGCCAAAGGCCAGGGTAACGATTGCCAGGTAGTCACCCCGCAAACGCAGGGCGGGAATGCCCACAATGATACCGCAAACCGCAGCTGCGGCGCAGCCGACCAGCAAAGAGATCACAAGGGCCAGGACGCCGTTGCCCAGCGCAGGCACCAGCATTGCCGCTACCTTGCCGCCTAAGTAAGCACCCACGCACATAAAGCCGGCGTGACCTAAGGAAAGCTCACCCAGAAAGCCTACCACAAGGGACAAAGAAACCGCCAGAATGATGCCGATTGCAACTTTTTCCAGCAAGAATAGCATAGAGTTGTCAAATCTGACACCGACCAGGGACATACTGCCCAGCACGATCAGCAGCAAGCCGATGACCAGGTAGTTGATGTAATGATTGAATTTGATTCTGCCAAGTTTCATACCTTTTCCCTCCGTTTCTTGCCAAGGAAGCCGGTAGGTCTGACCAGCAGAATGATGATCAGGATCGAAAACTCAATGGCATCCGTATAGGGGGCAATGGCGGTAATTTTATAAGAGATGCTCTCCACCACGCCCAGCAGAATACCGCCCAGCATTGCACCGGGAATAGAGCCGATACCGCCGATAACCGCAGCGGTAAAGGCCTTGATGCCGGGCATAGCGCCCATGGTAAAGGAAACATTGGGTGCTTTGAGCAGGTAAAACAGGCCTGCCAGCGCGGCCAGAGAAGAGCCGATGGCGAAGGTAACGGTGATGATGGCGTTGACATTGATACCCATCAGCTGGGCAGCATCCCGGTCCTCAGACACGGCGATCATCGCCCGGCCCAGGCGGGTATATTTCACGAACAAGGTCAGCACAACCATAACCACAACCGTAACAGCCATTGTGACCAGGGATGCTACCTGCACCGTTGCGCCCAAGAACTGCACAGATCCGAACTCGTACACGGTGACCATCTTGGGAGCAGAGCCGAAAATGATCTGCGCCAGACTCTGCAGCAGATAGCTGACACCAATGGCGGTGATCAGCACCGCCAGGGGGGATGCTCCCCGCAGGGGTCTGTAGGCCACCCGTTCAACGGTGATGCCCAAGATCACGCAGGCCACCACAGCCACCGCCACGGCCAGCAGCGGATTTCCCGTTGCCATTACAACAAAGATCACATAACCGCCCACCATAATGATGTCGCCGTGGGCAAAGTTCAGCATTTTGGCAATGCCGTAAACCATTGTATAGCCCAGAGCGATCATTGCGTAAATTCCGCCAAGGCTCAGGCCGTTTATCAATGTAGACAAAATAACTTCCATACTAACAATCCAATTCTATGTTTTCGTTGCGGGGACATTTCAGCACGAAACTGCACATACCGGC
This sequence comes from Faecousia sp., assembly GCA_045645385.1. Lineage (GTDB taxonomy): Bacteria > Bacillota > Clostridia > Oscillospirales > Oscillospiraceae > Faecousia. Next base: position 15,591 of record JAZRIT010000049.1, on the reverse strand, counting down.
AATGCCGGTATGTGCAGCATCTGTGCAAGCTTATTGATGTAAATCAGCTGGCTTCCTTGATGACATACTGGATGGCGGACTTATTGACATAGCCCTTGGCATCCCAGGTGATGTTATCGCCGGTAACGGCACCGGTAACGGTGTAGCCGCCCTGGAACTCATCCTTCAGGATCTCGCACAGCTCAGAGGCGCTGATGGTGACAGGGATCTTCTTGCCGCCGTCGATGGCCTTCTTCATTGCGCCGTACAGAGCGTAAACGCAGTCATAAGCAGAAGCGCCGAACTGGTTCAGGGTATCCTTGCCGTACTTGTCAACATACTTGTCGATAAAGGTCTTGGCTGCGCCCTCGGTGGCCTTGGAGTTGAAGTGGGACAGCATGGTGACCTTCTGAGGAATGGAGTTGATATCAAAGCCTTCAGCGCTGTCGATACCGTCGAAGCCGTCGCAGCCGTAGTAAACAGTCTCCTTGGCCAGCAGGTCCTTCGCCTGGGTCATAAAGATGGATGCGGGGGTGTAGTAGATAGGCATAAAGATGAAGGTGCAGTTCTTCAGAGTGTCGATCTGAGTAGCGAAGTCGGTGGTGTTGGCCTCGTTGAAGGAGGTCTCAACGGTGGTCACAGACTTATCCAGGTTAGCCTTGAACTGATCGTAAATGCCCTTGGAGTAGTTATCGTCAGACTTGTAGAACAGGCCGATGGTCTGACCGGCATAGTTGGCGTTCACGAACTGAGCAGCGACCTTACCCTGGTTGCCGTCAGCAAAGCACATCTGATAGCCGTTGTCGTTGGCGGGGATCTCATCGCCGGAGGCGGAGGGGGTCAGGAAGAACACATTGTCTTCCTTGGACAGGTTCTTGAACTCCTTGCCGGGGTCAGTGGTAACAGTGCCCAAAGACAGCTGCATACCCTTCTCCAGCAGAGCGGAGTAGTTGCCGGAGACCTTATCAGCCTTGTGCTGATCGTCCATCATTTCCAGCTTGAACATAACGCCGTTCAGACCGCCGGCAGCGTTGATCTCATCAACGGCCATCTGGGCAGCATTCTGAACTGCCTTGCCGTAAATGGCAGCACCGCCGGTCAGCGGGCCGGAAACGCCGATGACATATTCGGTATTGTCGGCAGTGTAGCTCTTTTCGCCGCCACAGCCGGTGAACATTGCTGCAATCATCAGTGCAGCCATCAAAATCGCGAGAATCTTTTTCATAATTGAGGACTTCCTTTCCTTTTACTTTTATAAAGAAGCGGAGGTGCTTACACACGCGTTTCCCCATAATTACCCTTTTGGGTGACTACATTGTATCTCCCCTGCGTACATTTGTCAACCGCAAAAATACAATATTCTTTGCAAAACGTATTTCTTTTTTGTAAAATCCACACAAAGATTTATTTCAGTACCTGCCCGGCAGCCTCCAGCACCTTGGAAATAATGGGAACGCAGACGGCTCTTCCGTAGCCGGCATCCTCCACGCACACGATAAAGGCCAGGGGCAGCGCCTCGTCTTCCACGAAGCCAGCCAGCATTGCGTTGGGCTTTTTGTTGCCGCCCACCTCACCGGTGCCGGTCTTGGCGCCCACAGTCAGACCGTGGAAATTCTCCGGGCCGTATTTGTCGGTTACATTGTATTTGAGATATTCCTGCAAGATCTGCACCGTCTCCTTGGAGAAAATCGGCTGGTCGAACCGGGTCTTTGCATTATATGTGCGGTTACCGCCAACGGTGATCTCTTCCACCAGATAGGGCGCGGCCGCTCTGCCGTTATTGGCAATAGCGCCCATAAATTTCAGAAACGCGCAGGGGTTTACCTGGTCCAAATACTGGCCGATACTGCTCCAGGCCACATTCAGATCTGCCTGGCCGGCTGCCTGGAAATTGCCCTGGGCGGTGGTGATCCCGTCAAAGGAAACACGCTCTGTGACGCCGAATTTTTCCACATACTGCTGCAGCTTATCCCCGCCAAGCTCCAAGGCGATCTGGGCAAACGCGCAGTTGCAGGAATTGCGGAAGGCATCCTTTAAAGACTGATTCCAATGGGGGTCCTCGCAGGTGATCTCTTCATTGCCTATGCGATAGCTGCCGGTACAGGAGAAGGTTTTCTCTGTGACGGCGGGATCGGTCTCCAGCGCCGCCGCCAGGGTCACGATCTTAAAAATCGAACCGGGGATATAGGCAGACTGGGTAAAGCGGTTCACATACAGGCCCTCGTATTGGGGATCTCCTTCTGCGAACTGGGGCACATTGTCCGGGTCGTAAGTGGGGGTGGTCACCGCGCACAGGAGCTGGCCGGTTTTATAGTTGTACACCGCCACAGTGCCCTTATACTCCCCCATCGCCTCCAGCGCCGCGGTCTGCATTGCCGCTGACAGGGTCAGCTCCGCCACGCCGCCGGTCTGTCCGTAATTGTACACACCGTTGAGCCGGTCGAAGCCGGCAAGCTCCGAGGCGTAATGGGAGATCGCCGGGGCGCTGACCGAGCCGTATCGGTCACCGACCCAATGGACCGTTGCTTGCCGCAAAGGCGCGGAATTGGAATAGGTTCTGCCCTCCAACAGGTCCAAAAGCAGGGTATTGTCCCTGTCCACCACCACGCCGCAGCCGATGTTCTCGCCATTATAGACATGGGGAGAGCCGGAATGGACCACCCAATTTTCCGACTGGGTAAAATATTCCATCAAAAAGAAGCCGAAGCCGGCCACCAGCAGCAGCGTCAAAATGATCAGCGCGGTTGCCCGGGATGCGATTCTATTCATCCGATCCACCTCCACTCTTCTGCAGCCGCACGGCAAAGCTGGCATTCTGCCGGGTATCTGCCGCCTTGATAAAGGCCAGCAGTCCCCATGCGCAGATCATACTGGAGCCGCCGTTGGACAAAAACGGGAAGGTCACACCGGTCAGCGGCAGCACATCCACCGTGCCCAAGGCGTTTAGCATCACCTGCACCACCATAATGCCGGCAGCGGTGCAGCTGCCGATGGTAAAAAAGCTGCTGCGGGCCACAGCTGCGGAACGCACCACAAACAAAGCAAGTCCCACAACGGCAGCAATCAGAAGCATCACCATCACAAGGCCCCACTCCTCACAAACGGTAGCGATGACCACATCGGAGTCGGCGGCAAAGAGGTTTTTCATCCAACCCCGGCCTGCGCCCAAGCCAAACAGGCCACCGGAGGCCATACACATCAGCGCCCGGGTCTGCTGATAACCGCCGTCCAGGGGGGCTTCCCAGATATGCCGCCAAGTGTCAAACCGCTGCAGGGCATGGGGGGCGATCCGCAGCGCCATCACGCCGGCAAAGAGCAGCGCAGTGATGGCCAGGGCCACTGTGCCGATGCTGCCGGAGCGAAGATAGGCGATCATCAGGAAGGCGCAGAAGAAGATCAGCGCCGTGCCGAAATCGTTCATCAGCGCAAGGCAGCCGCACAGAGCTACGGAGTACACGATAAACGCAATGAGATTGCGTTTTTTCATAAGACGCTCCATGGTGGACGCGCCTATAAACACAAAGCAGACCTTGCTCAGCTCCGACGGCTGGATAGAAAAAGAGCCGATGACCAGCCAGTTTTTCGCGCCGTAGTATTCCGTGCCGAATACCAGTGTGATCAGCAGAAACAGCATACCGGCTATGCCGGCGATGTAGCGGATCTTCTTGGCCCGCTCTAAATTCCGCAGTGACCAGCCCACCAACAAAAATACGGCAATGCCAAGACCCATAGCAAACAGCTGCTTGATGGCCTCGCCCGGCACGACCGCCGCCACTGCATTCATACCCAGGGTGCTGAGGAAGAACGCAATGCTCTCCACCTCAAAGGAGGTCCTGTGGATGCACACATAGAACAGTAGCAGCAGCCACTGCATCACCATCAGACCCATAAAGCCGATGAGCACCGTCTGGGCCGTTTCCCGCCGGCCGCTCATTAAGTAGGCCAGGCAGCACAGAGCCTGGAATACCGTCAGTATGATCACATTCCAAAGACTGGTGGTAAAAGAAGACCCCTTGGTCCGCAGCTGGGCAAGCTTTTTCTCCTGCTGGGGCGTGATCGGCTCCAAACGCATCTGCACCCCGCCGATAGTAAACACATCCTCCGGGGTCAGAACGGACATTTTGGCCTTCTTGCCGTTGACCAAAATGCCATTGGAGGAATCGGAATCCGTGACTGTCCAGCTGCCATCATCATATCGGGTCAGAACGCCGTGGTTTCGGGATACCGTGGGCTCTTTGATGACGATGTCGCTGCGCTTGCTGCGGCCGATCACATTTTCCCAATGGGTGATGGGCAGTCTTGTGCCGTCATCTAAACACAGCCACGCCCAGATCTCCGGCTCCCGGCGGAAGGTCAGCAGGGATTTCAGACACCGCAGCAGCAACAAAGCAGCCAGTATCGGCGCGCCGTACCGCAAAATGCCCACCAACACATTGGAATAGGTATCCCGCGCAGTCTGCAGGGTGTATAAAAATTGCTCCATACCGTCACCTCCTCATTGGTTTATTTACGATTTATTCTGACGCTGCCTGACGCAAAAGGGCGATCTCCGCCTGATAGCCCGGCAGTTCGTTGGGTGTTTCCAGAATCATAGGCTTGCCCTTTAATTTCGGGTGGTTTACGATGCTCTGAAAGGTCTGCAGCCCCAGACTTCCCTGCCCAATCCGTTCGTGCCGGTCTTTATGGCTGGCATAGGGATTCTTAGAATCGTTCAGGTGCAGGGCGTAAAGCCTGTCCAGGCCGATAATGCTGTCAAATTCTCCCAGCACACCGTCCAGATCGTTTACAATATCATATCCGGCATCGTACACATGGCAGGTATCCATACACACGCCTACTTTCTCGCTGCCGACCGTATCTATGATCGTTTTCAGCTCCTCGAAACGGCTGCCCACCTCACTGCCCTTGCCGGCCATAGTCTCCAGCAGCACCCTCACCGGGGTATCCTGCTCCATAGCATAGCACAGAGCATCTGCGATCTGGCGGATGCCTGCATCCATCCCCTGGCCCACATGGCTGCCGGGATGGAAATTATAGAAATTACCGGGCAGGCAGGCCATTCGGGAGAGGTCATCCTTTAGGACCTGGCGGGCGAAGGCTCTGTCCTCGGCCTTTGCGGTACACAGATTCATAGTATAGGCACCATGGGCCACCAGCGGGCCGAAGGCATTTTCCCGCAGCATTGCCATTGCCTGTTCGCAATCCGTAATATCCAGCGGCTTTGCGCTGCTGCCCCGGGGATTGCGGGTAAAAAACGCAAAGGTGTTGGCCCCGATGTCCAGGGCTGTCCGTACCATTGCACAATTGCCGCCGGACGCGGACAAATGACAGCCTATATACAACATTCCCTTCACCCCTTTGCCTTATAGAATACCACAATACAGAAGAAAATGCAATTGCCCTCTTTGCCGCGGAAATTTCCTCTTGTTTTTTCAGGGAGTTGGGGTTATAATACGGGGAGAAATGCTATAGGAGGTCATATTATGGCTGTTAAAATTGAAAAAGATACCATTATCGGCAGTGTTCTGGACATTGCGCCCCACGCTGCACCCCTGTTCCTGGCAATCGGTATGCATTGCTTAGGCTGCCCCTCTTCCCGTGGCGAGACCGTTGAGGAAGCCTGCGCCGTCCACGGCATCGACTGCGAGCCGTTCCTGCAGCAGCTGAACCACTTCTTGGAGGTCTACGAGGCCAACGAAGCTGAGAAGGCAAACAAATAATCCCGGCTATGCCATCCCGCCCGCCGGGATGGCATATTCTTTGTTTTGAGGTATGATATGAAGATTCCTTTATCGGATCGCCTGCTGGCCTGCTGCAGCTTTATTGCCCCCGGTGACCGGGTGGCTGACATTGGCTGCGACCACGGGTATTTGGGCATCTATCTTCTGAAAAACGGCATTGCCGCGTCGGTGATCGCCGCAGATATCAACGAAGGACCGCTGCAAAGCGCTGTCAGAAACAGCGAAAAATTCGGTGTGCGGGGCAAAATGACCTTCTACCTTTCCGACGGTGTGCGGAATGTCCCCCGGAAATTTGACACGCTGGTATGCGCCGGTATGGGCGGAGACACGATAGTATCCATTCTATCCGCCGCGCCCTGGCTGAAAAGCGAACAATACCGGCTTATTCTGCAATGCCAAAGTAAGACGCCCCTGCTGCGGAAATATCTGTCCGAAAACGGTTGGGGGATACGCAAAGAAATCATCATCCGGGACGGAAAATTTTTGTACACCGTTATGGAGGTCATCCGGCGGGACGGATACTGTCTGACACCCGGACAGTGTTACTTCCCCCCTGCCCTTGCCGGTAATCCGTCGGATCTGCTGACGGCCTACTATCGGTATGCGGTACAGGGACTTGAGAACATCGTTTTAAACCGGAAGGAGCAGGCCGATCCCTTTGCGGTGCAGGCCTTGGAGGAACTGTTAAAACAGGAGATCGCCACGGGCGGCAAACCGCCCTCGCAATGACATCCAACTTAGGGAGATTTTATGACGACTGTAAGTGACATTTTGAAATTTATCGAATCCATTGCCCCAACGGAATTGAAAATGGATTGGGACAATGTGGGGCTTTTATGCGGACAGGCTGACCGGGAAGTAAAGAAAATCCTGGTTGCCCTCGACCCTTTTACATCGGTTTGCGAAGAAGCGGTAAAAACGGGTGCGGACCTGCTGGTGACCCATCACCCTCTGATCTTTCAGCCTTTGGCGGCGATCACCGACGAAACCACTGTGGGCCGGGCCGTGATGATACTGATCAAAAACGACATTACCGCCATCAATGCCCACACCAATTTAGACTGCGCCGACGGCGGTGTCAATGACACCTTAGCCCAGACGCTGAAACTGAACAGAATCCAAAAAGTTCCCACGGATCCCGACGGTCTTTTGCGGCAGGGCGAAGTAGAAACGCAGGATCTGGATGCTTTTCTTGACCGCGTGGAACAGACCTTGGGTTGCAGCGGTTTGCGGTATGTCAGCGGTGGGAAGCCGGTGCAAAAGGTGGCTGTGGGCGGCGGCGCCTGCGGTTCAGAGCTGCATCAGGTTATCGCTGCAGGCTGCGACACCTTCGTCACCGCTGATGTGAAGTATAACCAGTTTTGCGAGGCCAAGGAGTTGGGGCTGAACCTCATTGATGCAGGCCACTTCCCCACGGAAAACCCGGTGGTTACGGTTCTTGCTGAAAAAATTTCCGCTGCATTCCCGGATTTGGATGTAAAAATCTCCGAAACCCATCGGGATTGCGTCAAATACTATTGATTTTTGCCCGTCTCTTTGCTAAAATATACGGGAAATTTTACAAGTAACAGGAAGGAAGATACTTATGTCCGGACATTCCAAATGGCATAACATCCAAAAAACCAAGGGCGCGCAGGACGCAAAGCGGGCTGCTGCTTTCACTAAGATCGCCAAGGAGCTGATCGTGGCCGTGAAGGAGGGCGGCGGTATCACTGACCCCGCCAACAATTCCCGCTTGGCTACCATCACCACCAAGGCCAAGACCGCCAATATGCCCAACGATAACATCAAGCGCTGCCTTGAGAAGGCTGCCGGTGCCGGCGGCGGTGACAGCTATGAATCTATCACCTACGAAGGCTACGGCCCCGGCGGCGTTGCCGTGATCGTGGAAACCATGACCGACAACCGCAACCGCACCGCAGGCTCTATGCGCCACCACTTTGACAAGTTCGGCGGCAATTTGGGCGCTTCCGGCTGCGTAGCCTGGAGCTTTGACCGCAAGGGCGTGCTGGTCATCGACAACGAGGACGGCGACTACGACGAAGAAGAAGTTATGATGGACGCAATGGACGCCGGCGCTGACGATTTCGAGGCCGAGGAAGACTGCTTCACCATCTACACCACCCCGGACGATTTTAACGATGTGGTTGCGAAGCTGGACAAATACACCTTCGTTTCCGCCCAGATCGAGATGGTCCCCCAGAACTATCAGAAGCTGGACAGCGAAGAGCAAGCCGTGCTGATGCAGAAGCTCATCGACGCCATGGAAGATGACGACGATGTACAGAACGTGTGGCACAACTGGGAAGAATAACAGGAAGAACCCTTTGGGCGGTGGGCCGTCCAAAGGGTTCTTTTTTATATGGATTTAGCCGGGGACGAAAGTGCCTTCGGCAATATCTGCCAGGGAGCGGCCAACCAAATAGAGATACTTGCAGGCACACCGGAAGGTTTCCCGGCTGAAGGTATCACTATGCAGCGCTCCAAAGGGGTTCGTCACCTCGAAGTTGAAGGTGCCGGTATAGCCCACATCGTGCAAGGCATCTGCGACGGATTTCCAGTCTATCTTACCTTCGGTGGGGATCAGATGTTCATCCTTGATACCCAGATTGTCCTGAATGTGCAGGACTTTTATACGGCTGCCAAGGGTTCTGATCATTTCGGCGGGATCCTGCCCTGCCACCACGGCGTGGCCGGTATCCACGCAGGCTGCAAAGCAGGGGCCGTGCATTTCGTTCAAAGTATCAATGAGATCCCGCAGTTCTTCTCCGGTAGAGCCGTAGCAGACCGCCCATTCTTTCGTTTCCCGGATGTAGAAGTGCAGATTTTCAATGCACATCGTCACACCGGTTTCTTTCAACACAGGGGCGATTGCGCTGAAGTAATCCAGCGAGGTCTGACGGGCGAGTTCTTTATTCTGACCGTTACAGAAAGCCACATCCAACACCGGGTGGGCGACTATATAGGGACTTTCCATGTAGGCTGCGGCATAGACCGATCGAATGATCTGCTTCTGCAGCTGGGCGTAAAATTCCATATCACTGAATGTGGGCTTTGCATAGGGTGCGTGACACTGGTACATCTCCAGACCGCTGTCTCTGACGGTTTTTGCGATTCGCTTAAAATGCTCTGCAAAAAAGGGGCTGGACGGATCGGTAAAAGGTTCTTCCTCCCAATTCATTGCATTTTGGGTGATGGAATAGTCAATGGCTTCAAAACCGGCATCACGGAGCATCTTCAGGCCTTCTTCAAGGCCGTAGGGTTTGATGACACCGAATGTGGATGTGGAAATTTTCATTATTGTACCTCCTGTTTGTTACTTCTGGACAGCTTGGAATAAGGGAAGATCACCAAAACACCGGCGGCCATCAATCCCACCCATACTAAAATCAGATTGCCCCACCCGATGCTTTCCACAGCGTTGGCAAAGATGGAGCTTGCTGCAGATGCGGCCATATAGCTGACAAAGTCCAGAAATCCGGTGGCAGTGGACACCAATCCCGTCTCCCGAAGGCCAGGACAGTATCTGGACCAAAGCATAGACGATGCACAGTTGGAACACAGGACACCCAGCACAAGAAATACAATATTCAGTACAGGGATGTGTACGACATATACCAGCAAGAATGCGACAGTGGCGCTGGAAAAGGCCAGCAGGATCGTTTTGTCCATATTCCGTTTCAGCCGTTCATACACAAACACCGCCACAAAGGCATTGAAAGACAGGATCAGCGACGCCGCTGCGAAGATGGAAGAGGCTTTGTCTGCACCGAAGCCCAGATTGTCTGAGAAATAAACCGGCATCCAAAATACCACTGTGGTGCGGATCACGCCGGTGATCAGCGCCACCAGTGCGAATTTGGCAATGCGGTGCTTTATCAGGACCCGGACGCCTTCCCTCAAGCCCTGTTTTTGCAGCTTCTGTTCCTTGCCGGAGGCAACGTTAAATTGGATGATACCCTTCTTTTCAAAGAGCAGGAAGAGGACAAAACAAAGGCTGCCCATAAGAAACAGAGCGCAGATCACAACAAAAAAGACTTTGTTCCACGGCAGGAGCGATGCCATAAGTCCCGCAATAGGTGAGCCGAGATATGCGGCATAGGAATAGCACAGATGGCAGCGGGGCGTATAGATGGGGTCGGTATTCTCTGCTACCATCTTGGTCAGGGGCGCAAAGATCATAGAAAGGAAGAAGCCGGTAAAGCCGTATGCGACCCGTGCCAGGGCAGGTACTGCCAGCAGCTTCAAAAACAGTATGATGGATACACCCGCCATAATCACGCCGGAGCAAATCAGATAACGGGCCTTGATCTTGTCGCCCAGCATACCGTTGACCAGCTGGCCGAAGGCATAGCAGATAAAATATGTAGAGGAAAATGCACCCAGTGCCTGTTGGGTGACAACACCGCTATCCAGCATTTGGGGCGAAACGGCACTGAGGGTATTTTTTGCAAAATAAACCGAAAGATAGGTCAAAAAACACAGCAGGGTGATGCGGATGGCATTCCATGCATTTTTGCTGATTTTCATTCTTTTCTCCCCGCGCATCATATTTTTTGTTGACAATCGTTGCGTCACGCCTATATTATAATAATCATAAATTCAAAAATCTACGCAATTAGTGATATTGTTTTTGGAATTTGTGATATACGAGGTAAAATGTATGAGCGTGTTGAAACAATATCTGGTCCGGAAGGGCTATGACGATCAGGTGATCCGGCAGGTCAGGGAAACCGGTCAGGTTACCGTACCGCCCAACTGGACCAACTATTTTATCAATGAGCAGATGATGTTTTCCCATAGATGCAACCGGTATATACATAACAAGCAGTATACCACAGACAACGAACTGCACACCCACGGATATTACGAGCTTGTCATTCATATCCGCGGAAAAGCGGAATATATCCAAAATGACAAGCTTATCCATCCAGGTTCGTACACTGTTACATGGTGCCGGCCCGGCAATATGCACGCAGTCCGCCTGTTTCCCTGCGAATTTGAGCGCTATCTTATGTACTTCTCCCCAGATTTCTTTTTGCAGGATGGGCAAAGAGATTGCCCTATACTGGCATTTACCGAAAACAATGATGTATTTGCCTTTCAGATAGATGTGGATCGTGTGCATACCCTGCAGGCACTGCTGGAAAGAATTGAGCAAACCCTTCAGACAGATCTTCCCTACAAAAACATTCTTGTAAAAGCACTGATTGTGGAGCTGTTTGCCTTTTTTAACACCGATGAGCCGGCTTTGTTTGAATTTCAGAATTTGGATGATCCCATTGCTGAAATCAAAAAATATATTGACCGGAATTATGCGGACATTTCCTGTGTTGAGCAGATCGCTGCAGAATTTCATTATAGCCGGGAGCACCTGTCCCGCAAGTTCAAAGGTAGGTTTAACACCTCCATATCGGAATATCTCTCCCGGCGTAGAATTATCGAAAGCACCCATCTGTTGGCACAGATGAGCATAACGGAGGCCTGCTACGCAGTAGGATTCCGAAACCTATCGACCTACATTGCAGCGTTTAAGAAGAATATGGGCTCCCTTCCCTCAGAGAATAAAAAGCGTTTTCTGAAAGAAAAGTAACAGGTTGCAAAAAAGTATAAATTCCTATTATTGCATCGTAAAAATTTTTCTTGCATTTTGAAAAATGCTATGCTACAATGACCAAAACTGAATAAAAACTCTGTATGAGGATTGCAGGAAAGGACGAAAGTCGCCGAAGGAGTAACACTCTCAGGTGTCCCGGACGGGATGAGGACTGTAATCTGACAGAACTTTGGAGAATCTCATTTGATTGAGTGCCGAAGGTGCAAGGCGCAGCGCGCTAATCTCTCAGGCAAAAGGACAAAGTTATTTTACCGATATGGCATTACTATAGGTATTGTCATAGCGGTATTATATACATTTCTTTTGCGAATTGCATTTTAGGTGCGATTCGCAATTTTTATTTTCGGAGGTAGTTATGGACAAGTTTTTCGAAGCACTGGCAAACATCAACAGCGTCATCAACGATTTTGTGTGGATCAAGATCGGTCTGGTGCTGCTGCTGGGCAGCGGCGTTATTATGACCTGCTGCACTAAATTTTTTCAGGTATTCCACATCGGTCACTGGTTTAAGAACACCTTAGGCTCAATTTTCTCCCGCAACAGCGACACCACCAAAAAGACAGGCAAGAAATCCATCTCCCAGTTCCAGGCCCTGTGTACGGCCCTGGCTGCTACCATCGGTACCGGCAATATCGCCGGTGTTGCCGCCGCGATCTGCATTGGCGGTCCCGGTGCTGTGTTCTGGATGTGGATCGCCGCCTTCTTCGGTATGATGACCAAGTTCTCCGAAGCCACACTGGGCATCTACTTCCGCCGCCGCAACGCTGACGGCGAATGGTCCGGCGGCGCAATGTATTACTTAAAAGACGGCCTGGGCAAGCGCAAGGGCTTCAAGGGCATTGCCTCTGTGCTGGCTGTGCTGTTTGCCGTATTTACCATCCTCGCCTCCTTCGGCATCGGCAATATGGGCCAGGTAAACAAGATCACACTGACAATGCAGTCCACATTCTTTGAAAATGTAAACCTGGGTACCGTCGCAGGTATGCCCGTTATCAATATCCTCATCGGTGCTGCTCTGCTGGTACTGAGCGGACTGATCATCCTGGGCGGTCTGCAGCGGCTGGCCAATGTTGCCGAAAAGATTGTTCCTTTTATGGCCATCACTTATGTGGTCGGCGCACTGGCAATTCTGGTTATTCATATTCAGAGCATCGGCGCTGTGTTCGCATCTATCTTCAAGTTCGCCTTCGGTGTGAAGGCCGTGGCTGGTGCCGGTGCCGGCATTGCACTGAAGGCTGTGATCACACAGGGCTGCAAGCGGGGTATGTTCTCCAACGAAGCCGGTATGGGTTCGTCTGCAATGGTACACGCATCCTCCGAGGTGAAGGAGCCTGTCAAGCAGGGTATGTGGGGCATTCTGGAAGTGTTCCTGGACACCTTCGTGGTGTGCACGATGTCTGCCATCGTGGTACTCACCTCCGGTATGATCGACCTGGACACCGGCTTAGTTGCTGAGGGTGTCAACGATGCCACCCTGGTCTCTCAGGCATTCGGTAATGCATTTGGCATCGTCGGCGAGGTCTTCGCTGCGCTGGCTATGTTCCTGTTCGCCTACACCACCGTCCTCGGCTGGTCTCAGTACGGCGCAAAGGCAACGGAATACCTGTTCGGCAGCAAGGGTGCTAAGGTCTACCAGATCATCTTCGTGCTGATGACCGTTTCCGGCGCTGTGATGACATCCTCCCTTGTCTGGGACATTTCCGATACCTTCAACGGGCTGATGATGATCCCCAACCTGATCGGCGTGGTAACTCTGATGCCCTTGGTCTCCCGCCTTACCAAAAACTACATTGCGCGGCATATCAAGGGTGAGAAAGTTGAGCCGATGTTGTCTTATGATCCGGATATCCAACAGGAAATGCTGGAAAAAGCAGACTGATATCGCAAAACACTATAAATCATAAAAAAGTGCGTGCTTTTCAGCACGCACTTTTTATGAATTCCTTTTACAGTTCGATCTGTGCGATGACAGACTTCAGCTTTTCAGCGCTGGCCTGGAGCTTCGCGATCTCGTTGTCAGTCAGCTTGTTGAGGATCTTACCCCGGACGCCCTTGCGGTCAACCAGCGCAAGGGTGGACAGGCAGACATCCTCCACACCATATTCACCGTGCATCATGGTAGAAACGGTTAGAGCCGTGCCGGCACCTGCGTAGATACACTTACAGATATGGCACACGGACATTGCTACGGCATAGAAGGTTGCTCCCTTATTCTCAATCACAACAGCGCCGGACTTCTTAACGAAGGTCTCTATCTCTTCGTAGTCCTGATTCCAGTGGATGCGGTCCTTATCGGGAGAATTGTCCTTATACACATCGATATGGTTATTGGCGATAGTTGCCAGGGACCATGGTACAAAGGAGCTGTCGCCGTGCTCACCGTAAACATGCGCGTGGACATTCTTGGGACTGATATGGAACCGCTTGGCAAGCTCAGACTGCAGACGGCTGGTATCCAGGATTGTACCGGAGCCGATAATCTGATTCTCCGGCAGGCCGGAGACCTTATGAAACACATAAGTCAGCACATCCACAGGATTGGAAACGATCACATAAATGGCATTGGGCGCATGGGGTACCACGCTCTTGGCCACATCCTTCAGAATATTTACATTCGTCTGAGCAAGATCCAAACGGCTCATACCGGGCTTTCTGGCGATACCGCAGGTGATGACAACAATATCAGAACCGGCTGCATTTTCATAATCGCCGGAGCGAACAATGGCAGGAGAATGAAAAGGTGCGCCCTGATAAATATCCAGAGCTTCACCAAATGCCTTTTTGGTATTGATGTCCACCAAAACGATCTCAGAGGCAACGCCTTGCACCATCAAATCGTTGGCCACGGTTGCGCCAACGCTGCCGGCGCCGATCACGGTAATCTTGCTCATAAGTATCCGCTCCTTACTCTTTAAAACAATTTTAAATCAGTATAACTGATATCGATAACATTATACCGATAACCATCTCCCCTGTCAAGCAATATTCTGAATTTGTGCATATAAAAAAGACCAACCAATGGCTGGTCTTTTTTGTATAATTTTTACTTAACCAGGTCTGCAGTATCCTGTGCGATCATCAGCTCTTCGTTGGTGGGAACGATCCAGACCTCAACAGCAGAATCGGGGGTGGAGATCTTCATCTCCTTGCCGCGGTTGTTGTTCAGCTCGGGGTCGATCTTGACACCCATAAAGCCCAGGTACTCACAAACGGTCTTGCGGACATTAATATCGTTCTCGCCCACACCGGCGGTGAAGGTCAGTACATCGATGCCGTTGAGAGCAGCTGCGTAAGCGCCCACATACTTGGCGACCTCGTAGCAGAACTTGTCACGGGCCAGGGCGCAGTTCTCGTCGCCCTTCTTGGCGCCGTCTTCCAGATCACGGAAGTCGGAGGACACGCCGGACAGAGCCAGCATACCGGACTTCTTGTTGAGCATATTCAGGCAATCGTCCACGCTCATACCGTACTTGTTGCAGATGAACTGCACCACGCAGGCATCGATGTCGCCGGAACGGGTACCCATAGGCACACCAGCCAAGGGGGACAGGCCCATGGTGGTATCCTGGCACTTGCCGTCCTTGATAGCGGCCATGGAAGAGCCGTTGCCCAGGTGGCAGTTGACCATCTTGAACTCGGTCTTGCCCACCAGCTCAGCGGTACGCTTTGCAACATACTTGTGGGAGGTGCCGTGGAAGCCGTAGCGGCGGATGGAGTCGTTCTCATAGTACTCGGTGGGGATAGCGTAACGGTAAGCCTTGGGGGGCATAGTCATATGGAACGCAGTGTCGAACACGGCGACCTGGGGAGTCTTGGGCATAACAGCCTGGCAAGCCTCGATACCCATCAGGTTGGCGGGGTTGTGGAGAGGTCCGAGAGGAATGCACTTCTTGATAGCTGCGATCACCTCGTCATCGATGACGCAGGATGCGAAGAACTCCATACCGCCGTGGAGCACGCGGTGGCCAACAGCGTCGATCTCGTCAACGCTCTTGATGACACCGTACTGGGGGTCCTGCAGGATCTCCAGGGTAGCGGCAATGGCCTCGGAGTGGGTGGGCATAGGGATGTCCTTAACCACCTTCTCGTCGCCGACCTTGTGGTTCAGACGGCCGTCGATGCCGATACGCTCGCACAGGCCCTTGGCGGAAACGTCGCCGGTCTCAGGGTTCATCAGCTGATACTTAAGGGAAGAGCTGCCGGCGTTGATGATCAAAATGTTCATTGGAAATTGCCTCCTAAAATAAAATTATT
>JAZRIT010000048.1:0-9319 GCA_045645385.1 Faecousia sp. | reverse complement strand
AACGTGACCATCACCAACGGTGCCAAGGTGAAAATTGAGTCCAATACCGAAGGTATCGGTCTGGGTACCGGTAGCATCACCATTGACGGCGCCAACAACACCTCTGTGGAAATCAAGTCCAACACCAATGCCTTCAACAAGGCTCCTGTTATGCAGAACGCTTCTGCTGAGGCCTCTGCCAATAAGGACGGCACCGGCGCTGCTGCTTTCGCTGCTGAAGCCGGCACTGCTCCCGCTGCCAAGGCATACCTGTACTTCAAGACCATCCACGTCTGCTACTCTGCAGCTGACGATCACGACTGCACCACCGTTGAGACCTGTGACGGCTGCGGCCAGCCCATCGGCACCGCTCTGACCCACGTTGCAGAAGCTGACGACGGCGACTGCACCACTGCTGTTTACTGCGCCAACACCGGTTGCGAGCACGTTATGACTCCTGCACTTGCTGCACACGTTGCAGAAGCTGACGACGGCGACTGCACCACTGACAGAATGTGCACCAACACCGGCTGCACCAAGCCTGCTATTGAAGGCGCTGACGCACATAACCCCGAGGACCGCACCAGCTGCGATGTCCCTGCCGACTGCAAGGACTGCGACAAGGTGGCTCTGGAAGCCGGTCAGCACTCTGGTGGCACCGCTACCTGCAACACGAAGGCCAAGTGCGAAGAGTGCGGTGAGGAATACGGCGACTTCGCACCCCACACCGGCGGCACTCCTACCTGTAAGGATAAGGCTGTCTGCGATGTCTGCGCCCAGCCCTACGGCGAACTGAGCACCGAGCACGTTCCCGCAGCTGACGACAAGGACTGCACCACCGCTGTTGCTTGTACCCTCTGCGGCGGCGAAGCGATTGCTGCCAAGACCCACGCCTTCACCAACAGCCAGGACACCTCTTGCGATAACGTTGGCTGTGAGCACACCCGTGTTGTGGAGCCCAAGCCCGACTTCACCTTCACCTATGTAACCGAAGGCGGCGACGGCCCCACCGGTGCAGGCAAGGCTGTTCTGATCATGAAGGCCGGTGACGCTGCCAAGTACTACACCACCGGTCAGTACGACACCAACAACCCCAAGAACTGGTACATGAAGGAAACCACCGACACTACCAACTGGAACATCAAGATCGAGTACACTGCCGACGGTATCCCCACCATCACCCTGAAGGGCGCCAAGATCCAGAACAGAGCTGCTCTGCAGTTCGGCGGCTGGGACGCAGCTTACAAGGGACCCACCAAGGTTATCATTGAGGGCGACAGCCTGATCATGAACACTGTGGCTTATGACGGCAGCAATCCTCAGCGGTCTGCTCTGAACTTCAACACCACCGGCGATGGCGACGATGTTACCATCACCAGCGTGGGTAACGCTAAACTGACCATCGCTACCAACTGTAACGGCGAAAACCTGGGCGGCATCAGCACCAAGGGCAACCTGATCCTGGACAACGCCAACATTGAGATCATGACCGCCGAAAACTACGCCACTTCCAACGGTATTGCTGTTATCGGCGGTAACCTGACCATCAAGGGCGGCAGCCTGAAGATCACCGGCTACGACGATCCCGAGACTCTGCATTATCCCGGCTCGGATTCCGGCTACGCCCGTAACGCTGCCGCAATGTACTCCGGCCTGTATGTTACCAAGGATGCCAACAACGCAGCCAAGGCCGGTAACATCATCATCGAGGGCGGCGCAAAGGTCTCCATCGCTGTATCTGTCAGAGCTATGGAAAATAGCAAGAACAAGAGCCAGGTAATTTACCAGGACGGCACCTTCACCATCAAGGATTCCGATGTTGAGATCGGTATGATCGGTCAGTGTGCTTCCGGTGCTAAGCTGTTTATGGCTAAGCCCACTCTGGAGTACACCAACAACGCTTACACCGTAACCGCTACCAAGACCTCTAAGCCCACCGTCACCGCGACCACCTTTACGGACGCAAACAACTATACTTTCTCCGTCGTTATGACTCACAAGGCTGACAAGGTCGTTGACTGGGCATCTACCACCAGCGTAGGTTCCATTACCTACTTCAGAGTCACCACCGGCGGCACCGGCGGCTCCAGCTCCGGCGGCACCGGCTCCTCCAGCCCCAACACCGGCGACATCAGCATCCTGCTGACCGCTGCAGTGGCTCTGTCCTCTGCTGTTGGCTTTGCCGGCGTGACCGTTCTTCGTAAGAAGAAGGGCTAATTCCCACTTAAAACAAAAAGGAGACACCCTCGGGTGTCTGCTTTTTTGTTTTATTCAACATTCTTCCATTTTCTCTTCGTTTATGTTATAATAAGCAAAAATCGAAAGGAGAGCGTCATATGGATTTGCTGGAAGCCCGTGAGGAATATCAGAAGGCAAGGCGTTTGGCCCAGAAGGAGATTCGGGAATTGCGTTCCCAGGGGAGGGAAACAGAGCCTGCTGTTCTGGACGATATTTTAGGTCCGACCTATACAGCGACCACCCAGCAGATCGGCATCGTGAACATTCCCTCCAGACGGATCGTGGGAACTAAAACCGCCGGTCGCATTTCTGCGTTTTCTCCCGGATTTCTGCCGCTTTTGGACGATGATACGGAGTTTGCCCAGAAATGGATGCACCTGTGCGCCGACCATATGTCCGACGAGGGTATTCGCAATCCCATCGTGTGCTTTGAGTATCTGGGTAATTTTTATGTCCAGGAGGGTAATAAGCGGGTCAGCGTGCTGAAATATTTCGGCGCGGCCCAAATCCCGGGAACGGTTTACCGTATTTTGCCGGAGGCCAGCGAAGAACCCCGCATTAAGGCGTATTTTGAGTTCCTGGAATTCTATAAGGCCACGGGCCTGTATGATGTCCAGTTCCGCCAGCCGGGAGATTATGAAAAACTGGTATCCTATCTGGGCAAGGATATGTCGCAGGTCTGGACCGAGCGGGAGCAGCGCACCTTCAAGGCATATTTCCGCTATTTCCGGGAGGCCTTTAATGCCCTGCAAGGCAAAAAGCTGGATATTCTGCCGGAAGAAGCGCTCCTTCTGTGGCTGAAGGTCTATCCCTTCCGGGATTTAGGTTCGAAAACTGCTGACGAGATCAAGCAGGCATTAGCGGCTCTGTGGGACAATGTGGTTTCTGTTTCCCAGGAAATGCCGGTCCAGGTGGAAACGGAAGCGGATACAGAGGGCAGAGAGAGCCTTTTAAATCTGCTGCTGCCGACTACATTACATGTGGCCTTTGTCTACCAGCTTGACCCGGGAATCAGCACCTGGGCGCAGGGCCACCGTGAGGGCGCTGACCACCTGCTGCGCGTTCTTTCTGATCGGATCACGGTCAGGCATTACTACCATGCCGATTCCCCGGCGGAGGCAGAGGCACTGCTGGAACAGGCGGTGCAGGACGGGGCTAACGTAGTTTTCGCCACCACGCCCAAGCTCAGCCGCCCCACCTTAAAAATGGCAGTAAAATACCCCCGCGTGCGGTTTTTGAACTGCTCTGTGGATGCGCCTTATTCCAGCGTTCGCACCTATTACAGCCGTGTCTATGAGGGTAAATTTATTACCGGCGCAATTGCCGGCGCTATGGCCATCAATGACCGGATCGGCTATGTGGGTTCTTATCCCATTTTAGGCGTGCCCGCATCCGTCAATGCCTTCGCCTTGGGCGCTCAGCTGACCAACCCCCGGGCCAAGATCACCCTGCGATGGTCCTGTGAGGGCGGAAACCCTGTCGAGGAATTTATTAAGAGCGGTATCAATGTGATTTCCAACCGGGATGTACCCACACCCCACAAAAAATACCTGGAACACGGTACATACGGCACCTATTTGGTGGAGGACGGGATTTTGCAGCCTCTCGGCTCACCCTGCTGGCTGTGGGGGCATTTCTATGAAAATGTCATTCGTTCCATTCTGAACGGTAGCTGGGACAGAGAAAAAGGCAACCGCCACGCGGTGAATTATTGGTGGGGTATGGATAGCGGTGTCATTGATGTGAAGCTGGCTGATGGCGTGCCTGAGGGTATGCTTCGTTTGACAGACATTCTGCGAAACGGTCTGAAAGATGGTACGATTGACCCTTTCCGCAGAGTGCTGATTGCCCAGGATAGACGCATCATCAATGACGGCACCCGTACCCTCTCACCGGAGGAATTGCTGCATATGGATTGGCTCTGCGAGAATGTGGACGGTGAAATTCCTCCTTTTGAGAAGATTGCTCCCTTTGCCCGGGATATGGTCCGGGAACTGGGCGTCTACCGGGATAGCATCCCAATGGAAAAGGAGGGACAGCTATGAAAATCTTAGTTCTGTCTGATGAAGTTTGCCCGGCGCTTTACGATTTCTATATACCCGGTCGGTTGGATGGCTATGATCTTATCATTTCCTGTGGCGACCTGAAACCCCAGTACCTGTCCTTTTTGGTGACAATGACCCGCGTACCCCTTCTGTATGTCCATGGTAACCATGATGAAATCTACGAAAAAAGGCCACCGGAGGGATGCGACTGCATTGAGGATAAGCTGGTGGTCTATAAAGGCTTGCGGATTTTAGGCCTTGGCGGCAGCCAACGGTACAGCCCCGGAGATCATCAGTATACCGAACGGGAAATGCGCTGGCGTATATTTAAGCTCAAGCGAAAAATCCGTAAGCACAAGGGTGTGGACATTGTTGTGTCCCACGCACCCCTTGCCGGTGTTGGAGACGGCGATGATTATTGCCACCGCGGTTTTGAATCATTTTTGCATTTTGTGGATAAGTACCACCCCAAATACTGGCTCCACGGTCATGTGCATCTGACTTATGGCATCGATAAGACCCGTGTCCGGGAATATAACGGCACCAAGGTGATCAATGCCACGGAACGCTATGTTCTGGAAATTCCGGATTTTGAAATCCCCAAAACAGCAAAGATAGGCGATATTGATCTTACGCCTTTTTATGCGCATAAATGAAAGTCTGGTTTGAAATACTATGGAAACATTTACATTTGCGATCAACGCAATCCTTCCTATTTTGTTGTTGGTCGTAATTGGTTACATTCTTAAAAGTAAACATTTTTTGGACGAAAGCTGGTTTAAGAAAGGCAATAAGCTGATATTTCGCGTTTGCTTGCCCACAATGCTGTTTATCAATGTGTACAACATTAAGTCACTTTCTCAAATCAATTGGTCTGTGGTTCTGTATTCGGAAATTGCAATACTGCTTCTGTTTATGTTGGGCATCCTGCTTGTGAGATGCTTTGTGCCGGATAATCGGCAAAAGGGTGTTGTGTTGCAATGTGTTTTTCGTTCCAATTTTGCAATCATCGGATTGCCTTTGGCGGATGCGCTGGGCGGTGCGGAAGGCGTGGGAATTGCAGCGGTGCTGAGTGCTTTTTCAATTCCGACCTTTAATATCCTTGCTGTAGTTTCTTTGACAATGTTCCGTGAGGAGAACGGAGAAAAGATCAAACCGAAGGATATGCTGAAGAAGATCGTTACAAACCCCTTGATTATTGGCGTTGCATTGGGACTTGTTGTGTTGGTGTTGCGCTCTGTGATGCCCGCAGGGACGGATGGCACACCGGTGTTCACATTAAAAGACGATGTGCCTTTCCTCTACGAAACACTCAATAATATTGCTAAAATTTGCTCGCCGTTGGCACTTTTGATCTGCGGTGGTTTATTTAATTTTTCTGCCATTAAATCCCGCAAAAGACCGATTGCCATCGGCGTGTTGGCCAGGGTGGTTATCACACCGTTGGTGGCTATTGGCGTGGTTGTATTGCTGTCCCGGTATACATCCCTGCTGGAATTGGGCAATGGTGCCTATCCTGCTTTGCTGGCACTGTTTGGCTCTCCTGTGGCGGTTTCCAGCGCTATTATGGCACAGGAAATGGATAATGACGGTGTTTTAGCCGGTCAGTTGGTAGTTTGGACTTCTGTTGCGTCCGTGGTGACTCTGTTTGCCTTTATTCTGGCTCTGCGGAACATGGGACTTATGTAAATGGAATACGGCAATTTCCAAGTGGGAGTCGGGCAGGGGAGATCCCAATATTGACCCTCTAAAAGCCATTGCAAGATCATTTCTGTGTTTTCTGTGCCCAATAAACCCAAAAGCCGCCCGAATTGGGCGGCTTTTGCGTATCTATGGTAGGTCGAAGTTATCTATCACGCTCTCAACCAATTGCTGCATACTGCCAAGCAGATCATCCATTGGGATGGGGCGGGAAGTGAAAAGCAGGGTATTACTGTTGATTTTGGTTCGCTTATCCACATCAAGGGCTAAACAGGCTTTTCGGAAAGTACCCGGAGATACGCCAGCGATAGACTTAAACAAAGTGCCAAAATAACTGGCGCTATCGAAACCAAGTAACTGGCAAACCTCTGCCAGGCTGGTACCCCAGTAGAAAAAGTGTACCATGGCTTGCCTGATTTTTAGAAAATGAACATATGCCAATATGGATAGGCCGGTATCCTGTGAGAAGGCAGAGCAGAGGTAATGTTTATTGTAGCCCAGTGTTTGTCCCATCTCCTCCAGAGAGAATCGTTCATACCGGTTGGCCTCCGCATAGCAGAGGCTTTTCTTTGTGGCCGGACTGTAGCCATCCGTAAGAACATAGGCAGAAACCGGATTGTCATAATTCAAGTCGCCAATGAAGAACTGCGCAAGGATTGTGCGAAGAAAAATCTCTATAAGGGATTTGTTCTCCTGTGCAGGAATGTTCCAGAATTTGAATATGTAATCCAGCATGGATTTTAGCGTAGAATCCACAGTCAGAGGGGTATGGAGCGTTTTCATCCGCGTATGCAGCTCGGGGTCATAGATCATCAATCCAAACTGGCGGGTATTGTATGAGGTTTTTTCGATGGGTCGCATGGAAAAGGGGAGTTTTTGCGGAATACAGAACAGATCGCCGGCTTTAACAGGGTAGGGGACACCGTCAAATTCGTAGATAGCAGAACCGGACAGAACATAGATCAATCCAAAGGTTTTTCTGGCATGGGCGTAGATTTGACTGCCGGAATGATGGTGCATCTCGGATACCCGTATGAGGTCCAACGAATTCTTCATTTCGGTGTGTTCATTCTTTTCTGTCATAATCTGCTACCTCCCATTAACCGGAACGATATTCGCAATATTCAGGTTCATAATCGCCAAAAAGCAATGAAACAAGGGATATATGCATTTTGTTTCTGTGAGAAAACCTGAATATTGCGACTATATTTTACAACAGATTTTACTTAAAATCAATGGAGATTCTTTGCAGCGAAAGCTGCCATAAAGGAGATTTTCCAATGAAAGAAAAAGTATATACCCGTGATGTGCTTTTGGTTATGGTTGCTGCGTTCTTTTATATGTTTTGCAGTATGAGTGCCGTACCCGTTATTGCCGGGTACGCGGAGACTATAGGCGCTTCCGGTGTGGTGATGGGAATCATCAGTGCCCTGGCCAGCGGTATTGCCGTTGTGTGCCGCCCAATAACCGGCAACCTGTCCGACAGAACGAAGAAGCTTCGTCTGGTTGTGACTGGCTGTCTGATGATGCTTACAGCATGCCTGGGTTATGTTTTCGTGCCGAATCTTTGGTTCCTGGTGCTTATGCGCTGTATGCACGGCGCAGGCTATGCCTGCTGCTCTGTAGGAATGTCTACCTGGCTGACGATGCTGCTTCCCAAAAATAAAATGGGCTCCGGCTTGGGTGTCTACGGAACGATCAATGCGTTGGCTATGGCAATCGCACCCACTGTCGGTATCCGTGCAAAGGAGCTTTTAGGTTATCGTGCCACCTTTTTGATTGCAGGCGCTTCGGTTCTGATTGCGCTCATTTTGGCATTGATGGTCCGGGATCAAGGGATCCCGGTGCGTAAGGATACCGCAAACCAACAGGCTGTAACACGGCGGTTGGTCTATCTGCCAGTACTACCGATTGCATTGGCTCTTGGCCTGATTTCTATTCCGTACACTGCCAATAAATCCTTCCTGGTATCTTATGTGGACAGTACCGGATTAAATGTCCGGCCGGATCTGTTCTTTAGCGTTTATGCAGTAGCACTGGTGGTGTTCCGGATCACACTGAGAAAGCAGTACGACAAGGTGTCCTATTGCACATTCCTGCTGCTGTGCAGCTTCGCAATGATCGGCGGTCTTGCGTCCTTGTACTTTATGCAGGGTACGCTCGTGATGCTCCTTGGCTCTGTTTTTATGGCAGGCAGCTATGGAATCATGTTCTCTGTTTCCCAGTCGGCTACGGCAACTGCCGCGCCGATAGACCAGCGCGGTATCGCTATGGGTACATATTATTTGGGCATTGACTTTGGTTCGACCCTTGGCCCCATCATCGGCGGCTACCTGTACGGAAATATCGCCTTGCAGTGGTTTTACCCACTGCTGAGTGTGTTTGCAATTCTTTGTATCGGTATGTACTTTGTCTGCCGGAAGATGTATGGGAAACCCCATAACCAGACAGCATAAAGCCATGCCTATAAAAAAGACCGCCCAATTTGGGCGGTCTTTGTAGCATCGTAGCAACCAATTATCTCTTGGAGAACTGGGGTGCGCGACGGGCGGCCTTCAAGCCGTACTTCTTTCTTTCCTTCATTCTGGGGTCGCGGGTCAGGAAACCGGCAGCCTTCAGAGTGGGGCGGAACTCGGGGTTCAGAGTCAGCAGGGCGCGGGACAGGCCGTGACGGATAGCGCCGGCCTGGCCGGAAACGCCGCCGCCGGTGACGGTGACAACGATGTCAACCTTGCCAACCAGGTCGGTGCTGACCAGGGGCTGACGAACGATCAGTTTCAAGGTCTCCAGACCGAAGTAATCGTCGATATCGCGGCCATTGATGATAATGGAACCGGTGCCGTTCTCGTAAACGCGAACACGGGCAACGGAGGACTTACGGCGGCCGGTGCCGTAGTTATACTTCTTCTTGGTTTCGTACATAATCAGTTACCTCCTATTAGTCCAGAGTCCATGCTTCCGGTTTCTGTGCAGCGTGGTTGTGCTCAGCGCCCTTGTACAGATGCAGACGGCCCATGCAGTTGCGGCCCAGAGTGTTCTTGGGCAGCATACCCTTGACAGCCAGCTCCATAGCATAGTCGGAGCGGTTATCCATCATCACGCGAGCCTTGGTTTCTTTCAGACCGCCGATCCAGCCGGATACGCGGTAGTAGGACTTCTGATCCAGCTTGTTGCCGGTCAGGATGGCCTTGTCGGTGTTGATGACGATGACATAGTCGCCGCAGTCAACGTTGGGGGTGAATGTGACCTTGTGCTTACCGCGGAGCAGGTTAGCGACGGTGACAGCGGTACGGCCCAGAGGCTTGCCGGCTGCATCAACGACGTACCACTTGCGCTCAACGGTTTCCAGTTTTGCT
>JAZRIT010000047.1:0-54093 GCA_045645385.1 Faecousia sp. | reverse complement strand
CGAGCCTTTTTATAAGCGACACGGTTTACATAAAGTCTGCCGGCCGGGTGGGTGCGGAACATTTGCACGATGAGAATGACCACGGCTGCCACGCAGCTGATAGCTGCCAGCATCTGGCTGACCCGGAAAGGACCCCAGTACAGGCTGTCCGTCCGCAGACCCTCAATGACGGTGCGGCCCAAGCCGTACCAGGCAGCGTAACCCAGGAACATCTGGCCGTCATATTTCCGCTTCTTAGACCAGAAGTGCAGCAGCACAAAACCGGCCAAATTCCACAGGGATTCATACAAAAATGTGGGGTGATAGTAATGCATAGTGGCGGAGTAGCTACCATCTTCCGTGAGCATCAGACCCATCCGCAGGAAGCTCTCAGTCTGCGCGCCAAAGGCCTCACGGTTAAAGAAATTACCCCACCGGCCAATGGCCTGTCCCAAGGGGAAGGACACAAAGGTGATGTCCAAACAGGTGGTAATGGGAATTTTCTTAAACAGGCAGTAGCCAACAATACCGATAGCCGCGCCGATGACACCGCCGTAAATGGCCAGACCGCCCTCCCAGAAATACAGCACCTTGATGGGATTTGCAGCGTAGCCACCGCCCTGCCAGTCGAAAATGCAGTAGTATGCCCGGGCGCAGATAATGGCAAAGGGAATGATCATCAGCGCGCCGTCTAAGATATCGTCCTGACTCAGGCCGAATTCCTTGCCCCGGCGCAGACCGTAAATGCAGGCCAGCAGCAATCCGGCGGCCAAAATGATGCCGTAATAGCGCACGGACAAAGGGCCGATGTCAAAGCCGTAGCCGGGATTGATTTCAATGCCCAGACCGGGGAAGGAAATGGTGGAATATTGCATTTATGTGTCCTCCTTTGGGTGGATAACCGCCATACACATATGATCCGGGTCAATGACGGTCTTTAAAAACTGCCGGATGTCCTCACAGGTGATCCCCTCGTAAATATCCGGGATGCGGAAATAGTCAAATTTGGAGAAATGGTAGGCGCAGATACGGAAGCAGGTGCTGTCAAAGCTGTCCATATTCCGGATGCGGCGGCCAAGGGCGCTGCGCTTCATCCGTAGAAAATCCGCCTGGGTAACCCCGGTGTCGGCAAGGGCTTTTGCCCTCTCCAAAATGGCATCCCGCACCGCTGTCGGGTCTTCACTGTCGCCGGTGCAGGTAAGCATAGCCATCCCTTCCACCGTCTCAAAGCCGCCGCCGAAGGAGGCATCGATGAGCCCCTGCTCATACAGCTGCAGATACAGCTCCGAGGATTCGCCGAACAGGGCCTCCGCTGCCAGGTCGCCGATGATCTCCCGACGCACACCCTCTTCCCCGTCGGGCAGGGGCTGGCACTTGAAGCCCAAATGGAACATAGGCATCGCCACTTCCATTTGCAGCTGGGTTTCCGGGGTGCGGACGGTCAGTTCCTCGTCCCAGCTTTTCACCGCCGTCACTTGGGGACTGGGCATACCCTTAAGCATTTCCCGGGCGATTTCCGCCACCTTGTCTGCATCCACATCGCCCACCACGCACAAAAGCATATTTTCCGGCCGGTAAAAGGCCCGGTGACAGTCCGTCAGCACCTGAGGTGTAATTTTCGCAATGGACTCCCGGGTGCCCAAAATAGGGGTGCGGATGGGGTGTTTTTCATACATCGTCCCCGCCAGCAGCTCAAAGAGTCGGCTTTCGGGGCTGTCCTCGTTCATACCGATCTCCTGGCCGATGATGCCCTGCTCCTTGGCCACGCTTTCCTCCGTAAAATAAGGGGTGGTGACAAATTCCAGCAGCAGCCGGAGATTCTCATAGAAATGCTCGGTGCAGGAGAAATAATAGGCGGTCATATCGTAGCCGGTGAAGGCGTTAGGCACAGCGCCTAAGGCGGAAAATTCCTCCACCACATCCCGGCCGGGCATATCAAAGAGCTTATGCTCCAAATAATGGGCAACGCCCGCCGGCAGGTCATACTCCTTGCCGTCCATAGTGAACGATGTGTGGATGGCGCCAAAATCTGTCACAAAATAGCACAGCTTCTTGGTAAAGCCGGGTCGGGGCAGCACCGCCACGGACAGGCCGCAGGGAAGTTTTTCGGTATACAGGGTCTCGCCCACCTGGGGGTAAAATTTCTTTTCCATCACTTAAGACCCCCTCAAAAAGTAAACTGTGTGCAATTTAACTTGCCGGGCGGCTGCCGCCACTTCCTCTGCGGTGGTCTCCTCCACCGCCCGGATATAGTCATCGGGGGTCAGGGGCAGACCGCTGAGGGCAGACACGGCGTAATAGCCCTCGATAGCGCCGGGAGAATCGTGGGTTGACTTCAGCTGGGACAGCAGCGCCTGCTTGGCAGATACCAGCTCCTGCCGGGTAAAATCGCCGGCTTGGCAGGTCTCTAACTGCCGGAGGATCTCCTGCCGCACTTGGGTGTCCATATCCGGGTCAATGCCGGCAGACACGGTGAGGATGCCCTTGCTGCCGTGGTAGGAGGAAGAAATATCGTAGCACAATGACATTTCCTCCCGGATCTTCATAAACAGCTTGCTGATCATCCCGCCGCCGAAGATGGTATTGAAAATTTGGGTAGCCACAAAGCCGGGTTCCCGCAGGGTCACCGGGGTCACAAACCCCATACACAGCTTACCCTGGGCCACATCCATACGCTCTGTTTTCTCGCCGCCGCCCAGATCGTTAAAGGAGGTCTGGGCAGGGAGCGCTGCCGGCTGTCTGTCCAGCTTTGCAAAGGCAGGCCGCAGCAGGTCTGCCAGCTTTTCAGGGTCGGTCGCACCCACATAGAAGATCTGCACCGGACTTTCCCGGAGAAGCTTTTGGTAGTGCGCGTACAGGCTTTCCGGGGTGATGGCCTCCACATCGGCCTTTTCACCCAGACGGGGAATGCCGAAGGAATCCCCCTTGCACATCATTTTCAGCATTTGGGCAGAGGCATAGGCGCGCTTGTCGTTTTTCTGGGCGGCGATGGCGGACAGGAGATTCCGCTTTTCGCTGTCCACGATTTCCTTGCAGAATACGCCGTTTTCCGTCAGCGGGCAGAACATCAGCTCCTGCAAAAATGCGATCATCGGCGCAAAGACCGCATCCCCGGACAGCGCGTATTTTTCTTTCATCACGCTGCAGCTCAGGCCTGTGACCTGATAGTCACCTACCCGGCGCAGTTGCGCGCCCACGGCAGCGCCGTATAAATCATCCAGCCGCAAGGTAATGGCCCGCAAATCCGGGGCGCTTTCGCATCCACGGAGCAGCACCGTGGGCAGCAACGCGTTCAGCGCCGCTTCCTCCCGGCACATGGGCCGCACCCACTGCAGGCTGATGCCCTCCTGCTTAAATCTATCATCGGAAAAGCACCGCAGTACGATTCCGGGCAGCAGTTCAATGGTTCGGATCATAGTTCCTCCTGAAGTAAAGTAGTTTCATTATATACCAAAAACAAGGAATTGGAAAGTACTACATAAAAATTTTACACATTGGCAGTTGTTATTTTGTGTGTTTTACGATAAAATGATGTAAAATAGCGAAAGCCTCCCTTGCCTAAAGGGAGGTGGCCGAGCGACAGCGAGGTCGGAGGGATAATCGCCCTACGGGCGATATGCCGCTTTTCGGCATAGAATCCCCCAGTCAAAAATCAGAGATTTTTGCCAGCCCCCTTTAGGCAAGGGGGCCTTTGCAGGGAGCAAGCTATGAACTATTTAGAATTTACCATACAGACTGCCCCGGGGCAGATCGAGGATACCGCCGCGGCCCTGACCGCCGGTGGCTTTGCCGATCTGGTGCTGGAAGACCAGGGGGAATTTGAGGCGTTTCTGGAAGAAAACCGGGCCTGCTGGGACTATATTGACGAAGAACTTCAAGAAAAGCTGCAGGGTCTTTCCTGCATCAAGCTGTACTTAGAGGATACCGACACCGCCGGGCGTAACAAACTGGAATCCCTGTTGGAATCCCTCCGGGCAAGAGGTGATTTGGGTGAACTGGCATTGACCGTCACCTCCCTTGGTCAGACCGACTGGGCGGAAAGCTGGAAAGAAAACTATCCCCCACAGCCGGTAGGCAACCGCCTTTTGGTGCTGCCCTACTGGCTCTGCGACACCGATTTGGGCGGCAGGCTGCCGGTGATCCTCGACCCCGGTCTGACCTTCGGCACCGGCGCCCACCCCTCCACCCAAATGGTGATGGAGACGATGGAGGAAATTCTGACCCCCGGCGCGGCCTGCTTGGACCTGGGCAGCGGCAGCGGAATACTCTCCATTGCCGCCTTGCGTTTGGGCGCGGTCTCTGCCATCGGCGTGGACATTGACCCCAAGGCAGAAAGCATCGCCCGGGAGAATGCCGCCTACAACGGTTTTTCCACCCCGGAATTCACCGCTTTTACCGGCAATGTCACCGCCGACAAGGCACTTATGGACCGGCTGGCCCAACAGCAGTATGACATCGTACTGGTGAACATCGTAGCCGATGTGATCATCGGCCTTGCCCCGGTGCTGCCGGACTTTCTGGGCGAAAATACCACCCTGATCTGCTCAGGCATTTTAGACACACGGCTTGCCGATGTCAAAAGCGCCTTGGAGCAGGCAGGACTTACCGTTACCGGCACGCGGGCCAAGGAAGAATGGCGCTGCGTCCGGGCAAAAAGGAGTACATTATGACCATTCCCTACCGCACCCAACGGGTGCTGAAACGAATTTTGCTGATTGGGCTTGTGGTGCTGGTAGTATTGGGCGCCATTTGGGCCTGCTGGCTTTTGTGGGTGCAGCGGTACATCGTCTACACCGCTGACGGCAAGGTAAAGTTAGACTTTGATCTGCCGCCCATCTCCATAGGCCAGCTGGCCGTCCCGCCGGAAAAGGAGGATATCCCCATCCGCTTCGACCAGGACGATCAGATGCTCGGCTCTGCCACGGAGCTTGCCCAGATGGAGGGCTACTATGTGGATCTGACGGAGCTGCAGAACATTCCCGCGGTGAAGGCCCAGGTCCAGGCCCTGCCTGCCGGTACGCCGGTGATGGTGGATGTGAAGAACATCAAGGGCGCATTTTTCTATTCCTCCACCGTGAGCGCCACCCGCAACTCCCAGATCAACACCGAGCAATTCGATGACCTGATCGCCACCATTAAGCGCTGCGGTCACTATGCCATCGCCAAGCTCCCCGCCCTGCGGGATTACACCTACGGCCTCAATAATGTTCCCGACGGCGTCCACCATTCCTCCGGCCGGTATCTGTATATGGACGATGACGGCTGCTACTGGCTCCACCCCGCCAGCGAGGGCACGCTGTCCTATCTGACCCAGATCATTATGGAGCTGAGGAATTTGGGCTTTGACGAGGTGGTTTTAGAGGATTTCTGCTTCCCGGAGACCACCAATATCCTGGTCAACGGCGACAAAGCGGAGCTTCTGACCCGGGCGGCCAATGTGCTGCTGAACGCCTGCGCCACGGACCGGTTTGCGGTGTCCTTTGTGCGCACCGCGCCCTTTACCATGCCCGAGGGCCGCAGCCGTCTGTACCTGACGGGAATGGACGCGGCCCAGGCCGCCGCTGCCGCCCAGACCAGCGGTGTATCCGACACGGCAGTGAAGCTGGTATTCCTCACAGAGCTGCACGATACCCGCTTCAATGTGTACAGCGTCCTGCGCCCCATCTCCGGCGCCGATGTGGGCGATTGACAAAAGAAAATAAGAGTGCAAAATGCAAAATGATAAATGCAAAATGAATGTGTCGGCTCCGCCGACGGCTTATAATTATTGCCTCCGGCGATACCTTCACTTTGCACTTTGCACTTTACACTTTGCATTCTAAAGGAGCAAGCTATGTTTGAAGGCTTTTCCCCGGAGACGGTGGATTTCCTGTGGGGAATCCGCATGAACAACAACCGGGATTGGTTCCTATGTCACAAGAAAGATTATGTAAACTATTTATACGAGCCCATGAAGGCATTGGGGCAGGATCTGTTCCGGCCCTTTACGGACCGGCCCGGCAACCTTTTGAAGGTCAGCCGCATCTACCGGGATGCCCGGATGCATTACCCCGTTCCCTACAAGGAAAGCCTGTGGATCTGCATTCGCCGGGATGTGGAGTGGTGGGCGGAAGCCCCCTGCCTGTTCTTTGAGATTTGTCCGGAGGGGGTCAGCTACGGCCTCATCTGGTGGAAACCCAAGGTGTTCACTTTAGAAACCTTTCGACAGGCCATTGCCGCAAAGCCCCGGGAATTTCTGAAGCTGATGAAGGACACGGAAAACGCCACCGGCATACCGGTGACTGCCCAAATGTACAAGCGACCCAAGGAAGCACCCTCAGAAGACCTCGCCCCCTACTTTGCCTGGAAGGGCAACATCGCCTGCGTCATCGACGAGCCGGTAAGTAATGAGATGTTCGGCCCGGCCTTAGGCAAGCGGGCAGGAGCATTCTTAGAAAAGCTCATTCCCCTGTACGAGTACCTAAATCGGTTTGGCGGCTAACAATATTTTCAAAGCCTGTTGATTTTTGCGATAATTGCAGTATAATGGAAATTGATATGCTGCGGCTTGCCGCTGCACAGACAAATTCTTTTATCAACCCTGTGGGAAACTGAAGGAGAAATTGTAAATGATTATTACACAGAAAAAACCCGTCGAAGAGGTTATGGCCCTGGTTGGCGACGCAAAGACCGTTGCCATCGTAGGCTGTAACAGCTGCGCTACCGCCTGCCAGACCGGCGGTGAGGCACAGATCAAGGAGCTGGCTGCCATCTTGGAGCAGGCCGGCAAGAAGGTCGTAGGCACCACCATCGCTGACTACTGCTGTATGAACTTAGGTGTGAAGGCAAAGATGAAGCCCATCAATGCCGCAAACCCCGACTGCATCATCTGTATGTCCTGCGGTGACGGCGTGCAGTGCGTGGCAAAGAACGCCCCCACCACCCCCGTCTACCCCTCCAACAACACCATGTACTTAGGCGAAGCCGTCCGCTTCGGCGTTTGGGAAGAGGCCTGCCGCTTCTGCGGTGACTGCGTGTTGGGTCAAACCGGCGCCATCTGCCCCATCACCCAGTGCGCCAAGAGCCTGGTCAACGGCCCCTGCGGCGGTCAGAAGAACGGCAAGTGCGAGGTCAACCCCGAGAATCCCTGCGCATGGATCAAGATCTATGAGCGTCTGCAGGCAACAAATCAGCTGGATAAGCTGATGCAGACCCGCCAGGATAAGGGTCACGGCGACTTTGCTTATCCCAGAACCATCAGCTTAAGGGGGAAGAAATAATGAGCGTATTGAAAGAAGCACTGGAAGCCGGTAAGTTTGGTATTACCGCGGAAATGGCCCCTCCCAAGGGTTATGATTTCACCGAGCAGATGGAAGCTGCCGAGCTGCTGCGGGGCAAGGTCCATGCTGTCAACGTCACCGATATGCAGTCCGCTTGCCTGAAGGCCACCGGCCTGGGTCTTTGCATCAAGCTGAAGCAGGCAGGCGTAGAGCCCATCCTGCAGATGACCGGCCGTGACCGCAACCGTATGGCAATCATGGGCGACGCCCTGGCCGCTGCCGGCTTCGGCATCGACACCATGCTGGCCCTCACCGGCGACCACCCTGTAGTGGGTGACTGCCGCGACGCCAAGCCCGTTTATGATCTGGACTCCGTGGGTATTCTGAATATGCTCACCAAGATGGAGGAAACCGGTCTGGACTGCGGCGGCAACGAGATCGCCGGCGGCGCTCCCAAGTTCTACAAGGGCGCAGCTGTCACCCCCCTGTATGACCCCCTGTTCCTGCAGATCAACAAGCTCCGCCAGAAGGTGGAGGCCGGCGCTATGTACATTCAGACCCAGGGCATCTTTGACCTGGATGTATTCAAGCGTTTCCTGGAGATGGTGGACAAGGCCGGTATCAAGACCCACATTATGGCCGGTATCATCCCCCTGAAGGGCGCAGGCGGCGCAAAGTATATGAACGAGAATGTGCCCGGCATCGCCGTGCCTCAGGATATGATTGACAAGCTCTCCGCTGCCGCTGCTGAGGGTAAGGAAAAGGGCATCAAGGGCCTGCCCGCAAAGCTGGGTATGGAAATGGCTGCCGAGATGATTGCCAAGATCAAGGACGAAAAGCTCTGCGACGGTGTGCATATTATGGCCATCGGCGCTGAGAAGAATGTACCCACCATTCTGGAAATGGCCGGTCTGTCCATCTAATTACACGCAAAAGACCGCTGCACCCTGCAGCGGTCTTTTTATATCATATGTTTTCGTAGGGGAGGGGCTTTGCCCCTCCCCTACGAAAATGCAGCTTTTTGTTCACAAAATTGTCGCAAATTGTCTTTATTTTTGTTATTGCCCGTTCAAAAACGCCCGGTATCATACAGACAGAAGGGTGTGGGAAGCCACCCCTGCCCTTCGGGATTTTTTCTACCTCTCTTCTTTTTGATCCCTTTTTGCGAAAAAGGCCGCTGCCAAAAGCAGCGGTCTTTTTTGTGCGTTTACCACAATCCCGCATAGCCGACGGCAATGCCCACAGCAGCGGAAATAAGAATAATGATAATGGGATGGACCTTTTTCAGGGCCAGCACAAGCATCACGGCAAAAATTGCCGCAGACAGGTAAAAACCGACGGTTTTCAGCGCTGCAAGGCTTACACCTGCCGGGAAGAACACGCCCACTGCCACCGACAAAATCGCGCCGCTGATCAGTCCCACCACCGCAGGCTTCAGACCGGTCATACATCCTTGCACCACCGATGAGCTGCGGAATTTATCATAGCACTTGGCAACGATCAAAATGATGATAAAGCTGGGCAGCACCACGCCTAAGGTGGCGCAGAAAGATCCGAACAGACCGCCCATCTCCGCGCCGATGTAGGTAGCCATATTGATGGCGAAAGGGCCGGGGGTGGATTCGCTGACGGCGATAAAATTGGTAATGGTCTCCGCCGGGATCGCATCGCCCCAGCGCAGGGCCACCTGCTCCTGCATCAGCGGCAGCATGGCGTAGCCGCCGCCGAAGGTGAATGCGCCGATCATCAGAAAGGTCAAAAACAGTTCCAGGTAGATCATTTCTGCACCTTCCTTTCCATCAGCTTAGCCGTCACCAAGCCGAAGACCGCGCAGCCGATGATCACCGGCAGGACGGATACATCCAAAATGGCCGTCAGCAAAAATGCGCCTGCCATTACGGTATAGGACGCCCAATTTTTCTTGTTCTTCTTGTACATACCCCACAGGGCCTTGCACAGCAGGGCCAACACGCCGGCGCGAATGCCCTGGAAGGCATATTGCACGGCTTTGAGCTCCTGGAACTGCCGCAGCACAAAGCTGATGGCATAAATGAGAATAAAGCTGGGCAGCACCACGCCCAAGGTGGCCGCCGCCGAACCCAGCACACCGCAGGTGCGGTAGCCCACAAAGGTAGCAGAGTTGATGGCGATAGGGCCGGGGGTGGATTCGGCAATGGCGATGATCTCCAAAATATCCTCGTCGGTGACCCAGCCGTGGTTCTCCACCGCCTCCTTTTGGATCAGCGGGATCATGGCATAGCCGCCGCCGAAAGTGAAGGCGCCGATTTTAAAGAAGGTGGTAAAGAGCTTCCAAATTCTTTTACCGCGTTTTTCCACTTCTCACATTCCTTTCCGTTTTTTACCCCTATACAATACTCCAAAACGCCCGATTTTTCAACCATCATTTGACACTTTTTGGGAATAATGGTATGATAAATTTGTTAATTAAAAATGAGAAGTTAAAAGTTAAGAATTTAGGAGTCGGCTACGCCGACGAATTCAATTCATTGCCGCAGGCAATACGATCATTTTTAATTTTTAATTCTTAATTTATAATTCTTCTTGGAGGTTCTCTATGGACGCCTATTCCCGTACCCGGTTTTTATTGGGTGACAACGCCATGAAAAAACTGAAAAATGCCCATGTGGCCGTGTTTGGCTTAGGTGGGGTAGGCGGGTATGTGGTGGAGGCCCTTGCCCGGTCCGGCATCGGCGCGCTGACCCTGGTGGACCACGATACTGTCTCCCTCACCAACATCAACCGGCAGATCTTAGCCACCCGGGACACAGTGGGTATGGACAAGGCCGAGGCCGCCGCCCGGCGGGTCAAGGCCATCGACCCTGAGATTACAGTATATCCCCGGAAGACTTTTTATCTGCCGGAAACGGCGGATCAATTCGATTTTGAGACCTATGACTATGTAGTGGACGCCATTGATACCGTCACCGGCAAGCTGATGCTGATCCAGGCCGCCCAGGCAGCTGGCACGCCCATCATCTCCAGTATGGGTACCGGCAACAAGCTTGACCCCACCGCCTTCCGGGTGGGAGATATTTCGGAAACCTCCGTCTGCCCCCTGGCCCGCATCATCCGCAAGGAGTGCAAAAAGCGGGGCATCCGGCGCTTGAAGGTGGTCTGGTCCACAGAAGACCCCATCCCCTGCAACCTGTCTGCCGACGACCCGGCCCGGGCGGAGCTGCCCGAGGGCCGCAACGCCCTGCCCGGCTCGGTGTGCTTCGTGCCGGCCACGGCGGGTATGATCTTAGCCGGCGAAGTTATTAAAGACATTATTGCGTAGGGGCGGATTCCATATCCACCCGCTTTCGGGAGCATATAGAATGCTCCCCTACGCAGGTTCGCAACAGCACTTTACGATGGGCAGTCGTTGGCTGCCCGTTATTTTTTTGTCTGTTCACATTTTAGACTATTATTTCCCAAAGGATTATGCTATAATAATTAAAATTATGCCCAAAGGAGACCGCTATGGGACTTATTTCCAAAATTTTCGGCACCCGGAGTGACCGGGAGCTTAAAAAGATCCAGCCGCTGGTGGACCGTATTTTAGCGCTGGAAGAAGAGTATGCCGCCCTTTCGCAGGCTGAATTACAGGGCAAGACTGCTATTTTCAAGGAGCGTCTTGCCAACGGTGAAACATTGGACGATCTGCTGCCGGAGGCCTTTGCCGCCATCCGGGAGGCTGCCTGGCGGGTGCTGGGTATGAAGCCCTACCCGGTGCAGCTCATCGGCGGTATCGTACTGCATCAGGGCCGCATCGCGGAAATGAAGACCGGCGAAGGTAAGACATTGGTTGCCATCCTGCCCTGTTATCTGAATGCCCTGACCGGCCGGGGTGTCCACGTGGTCACCGTCAACGATTATCTGGCCACCCGTGACTCCCAGTGGATGGGCAAGGTCCACCGCTTTATGGGGCTGACCGTAGGCTTAGTGGTGCCGGGCATGACCAATGACCAGCGCCGGGAGGCTTACAGGGCCGACATCACCTACTGCACCAATAACGAGCTGGGCTTTGACTATCTGCGGGACAATATGGCTATCTACAAGCAGGAGCTTGTCCAGCGGGGACACGCCTTTGCCATCGTGGACGAGGTGGACTCCATCCTCATTGACGAGGCCCGTACCCCCCTGATTATCTCCGGCAAGGGGGAGGATTCCTCCAAGCTGTACGAAATGGCGGACTATCTGGTGTCCACTATGAAGAAAATGGTCTTTGCCAAGATCGACGAAAAGGAAGAACAGGATCAGTACGACTGCGACTACATCGTGGACGAAAAGTCCCGTTCCGTCACCCTCACCGCCGCCGGTATCGCCAAGGCGGAGAAGTATTTCGGCATTGAAAACCTTGCTGACCCCGAAAATACCACCATCTCCCACCATATCAACCAGGCTATGAAGGCCCGGGGCATTATGAAGCGGGATATCGACTATGTGATCAAGGACGGCGAGATCATCATTGTGGACGAGTTCACCGGCCGACTGATGTACGGCCGGCGGTACAACGAGGGTCTGCACCAGGCCATCGAGGCCAAGGAAAAGGTGAAGGTGGCCAGTGAGAGCAAGACCCTTGCCACCATTACCTTCCAGAATTTCTTCCGTCTGTACGAAAAGCTCTCCGGTATGACCGGTACGGCCCTGACCGAGGAGGAGG
Source organism: Faecousia sp. (assembly GCA_045645385.1). GTDB lineage: Bacteria > Bacillota > Clostridia > Oscillospirales > Oscillospiraceae > Faecousia. The sequence continues at coordinate 42,189 of JAZRIT010000047.1, read as the reverse complement.
AATTCGGTGCCATCTACCGGCTGGATGTGGTGGAGATCCCCACCAACCGTCCCGTTGCCCGGCAGGATCATCCCGACACCGTTTACAAGACCGAAGCCGGCAAGTTCCGTGCCATTATCCGCCAGGTGGAGGAATGCCACGCCAAGGGCCAGCCTGTGCTGGTGGGTACGGTGTCCATCGAAAAGAGTGAAATTTTAAGCAAGCTGCTGAAGAAAACCGGCATCCCCCACAATGTTCTCAACGCCAAGTTCCACGAGCAGGAGGCCCAGATCGTGGCCCAGGCCGGTAAGTTCGGTGCGGTGACCATCGCCACCAATATGGCAGGCCGCGGCACGGATATTATGCTGGGCGGCAACCCGGAATTTATGGCGATGAACGAACTGCGCAAGGCCGGTACTGCGGAAGAACTGCTGGCCCAGGCCAACGCCTTTTCCGAGACCGACGACCCGGAGATCCTGGCAATTCGGGAAAAATACAACACCCTGCTTGCCGAATACAAGACAGAAATGGCAGCAGAAGCCGACAAGGTGCGGCAGGCCGGCGGCCTGTTCATCATCGGCACCGAGCGCCACGAATCCCGCCGGATCGACAATCAGCTCCGTGGCCGTTCCGGCCGTCAGGGCGACCCCGGCGAGAGCCGTTTTTACCTCAGCCTGCAGGACGATCTGATGCGTCTGTTCTCCTCGGATCGCATTATGGGTATGATGGACGCGCTGGGTCTGGACGAGGACACCCCCATCGATGCCAAAATGCTCTCCGGCGCGGTGGAAAATGCCCAGCGCAGCGTGGAAAGCCGGAACTTCCGCTCCCGCAAAACCGTGCTGGAATACGACGATGTGATGAATACCCAGCGTGAGGTGATCTACGCCCAGCGGCAGAAGGTGCTGGACGGTGAGAGCCTGCGGGAGAGTATGCTGAGTATGCTCCGGGAGCTGATAGAGTCTACTGTTTCTGACACCTTGGCCGAAAATGGCGGCGCAGCCGATGCCGACTGTCTTGCCAAGCTGGAAAAAGCCCTTTGCGGTATCTTCATCCCCGCCGGCACCAAGCTGGAAGCAGCCGATGACCTTACCGACCGCATTTACGGTATGGCCGTTGCCCTTTATGAGGCCAGGGAGGCCCAGTACGGCGAGGGTATGATGCGGGAGATCGAGCGGGTGATGATGCTCCGGGTGGTGGACGAATACTGGATGGACAACATTGACGCCATGGACGATCTGAAGCAGGGCATCGGTCTGCGGGCCTACGGTCAGCACGACCCGGTGGTGGCCTACAAGGAAGAGGGCTATCAGATGTTCGAGGCTATGGTCACCGCCATCCGGGAGGAGACCATCCGCCGGGTATTTACGGTACAGGTGCGCACCAATCAGGAGATCAAGCGGGAAAAGGTGGCCAAGGAGACCGGCGCCATCGGCTCTTCCGAAAGCATCGTCAAGAAGCAGCCTGTCCGCAAATCTGCCGCCGAGAAGACCGGCCCCAACGATCCCTGTCCCTGCGGCAGCGGCAAGAAGTATAAAAAGTGCTGTATGCAGAAAGACAAGATGAATTGAGAATTTATGGCTATCATCATAAACAATCAAAGCCCAATAGAGTATCTCGTTGCGGAGAATATTTCCGTTAACCACGCCTTTACCACCCGGTTAGGCGGGGTGAGTACGGGGTATCTGGACAGTCTGAACATCGGTATGCACCGGGGTGACGACCCTGCCAATGTGGTGGAAAATTACCGGCGGCTGGCCGCCGCCATAGGCTTTTCCCCGGGCAAAATGGTCCTTGCCAATCAGACCCACTCGGACAGCGTCCGGGTTGTAACGGAAAAAGATTGCTTAGGAAGTCTGTCCCACCGGGATTATCCGGAGTGCGACGCGCTGGTGACCGCCACCCCCGGTATCGCTTTGGTGGTTTTTACCGCCGACTGCACCCCTATCCTGCTTTTTGACCCCGGCACCGGGGCGGTGGGCGCAGTCCACGCCGGCTGGCGGGGTACGGCAAAAGGCATCGCCGCCAAAACGGTGGATGCGATGGTCTCCGCCCTTGGCTGCAGGCGGGAAAATATCCGCGCCGCCATCGGCCCGAATATCGGACCTTGCTGCTTTGCAACCGACGGCGATGTGCCGGCTGCGATGCTGGAGGCATTCGGCCCGGAAGCGGGCAGCTATATCCGCCAAAAGGACGAAAAATATTTTTTAGATTTAAAGGGTCTTAACGCCCTGTGGCTTTGCCGCAGCGGTGTGACCGACATTGCAATTTCCAACGACTGCACCTGCTGCGCGCCCCACAAATTTTGGTCCCACCGGGCCACCCGCGGCGTGCGCGGCTCTCAAGGGGCACTCATTGTATGTAAGGAGGGGTAAGTATGAAACGGCTGACGGCGCTGATATTATGCCTGTGTCTGGTCCTTTGCGGCTGCAAGGGCGCAGGGGATTATACCCCCACCGGCAACGGTCTTGACTATGACGACAACTATACCGGCGTCCATAACGCGCCCCCCACCCCGGACAGCCCCCAGCAGTTGACCTTTGCCTACTATCCGGCCCGGTCCTTAAACCCCTACCTTTGCACGGATTATACCAACCGCACCCTGTTTTCCCTGCTGTATCAAAGCCTTTTCGTCACCGACCGGGACTATGTGACCAGCCCCCAGCTTTGCAAGACCTATTCCGTGTCGGACGATGCCAAAAGCTACACTTTCTATTTTGAAAACGCTACTTTCTCCGACGGCTCCCAGCTCACTGCCGCCGATGTGATGGCAAGCCTCCAGGCCGCCCGGGAAAGCGATTACTACAAGGGCCGTTTCCTGCACATCACCGACTTCGTCCCCACCGCCGACGGTGGCGTGACCGTCCACCTGGACACGCCCCACGAAAATCTGCCGCTGATTTTGGACATTCCCATCGTAAAGGCAGACCAGGTGGCTGTTGACCGGCCTTTGGGCACAGGCCCTTATGTGCTGTACTCCGCAGCCGGTGGTGAGAGCCTGCAAAAGCGCAGCGATTGGTGGTCCAAAGCCAAGCTGCCCTTCCAGACAGAAACCATATTCCTGTTCTCTGCAGAATCCACCGCCCAGATCCGGGACCGCTTTGAGTTCTTCGACTTAAGCCTTGTGTGCGCCGATCCCGGCTCCGACCGGTATGTGGACTACCGCTGCGACTATGAGCTGTGGGATTGCGAAAACGGCATTTTCCTGTACCTTGCCACAAGCCGGGACAGTGAGATCTTCAAAAACGACGCGGTGCGCATCGCCCTGACCCACGCCGTGGACCGAGATTCCCTCATCGACGAATTCTATCGGGGCTTTGCCCGCAGCGCGACCCTGCCTGCCTCTCCCCTGTCCCCTTACTACAACAAGAATTTAGCCGACCGCTACAGCTACGATGCCCTCAAATTCCTCCAGGCGGTCAAGGATGCCGGCTTCGAGGGCAGCAAGGTGGTTTTCCTTGCCAACAGTGACGACAGTCTGCGGCTGCGGGTGGCCCGGCGCATCGGTCAGATGCTGGAGGAGTGCGGCTTAGAGGTGGAGATGAAAGAGCTGGGCGGCACCCGGTATACCGACGCCATCAAGACCCGGCAGTACGACATCTATTTAGGCCAGACGCGGCTGTCTCCCAATATGGACCTGTCAGCCTTCTTTGCCACCTACGGCGAGCTGAGCTGGGGCGGTGTCAATGACCTGGGCGCTTACGCGCTGAGCCTGCAGGCCCTGGAAAATCACGGTAACTATTTTACCCTCCACAAGCAGGTAATGGACCGGGGTCTTCTGTGCCCGGTTCTGTTCCGCAGCTACGCGGTTTATGCCTCCCGGGGGCTGGTTTCCTCCCTGACACCGGCCCGTGACAGCGTGTTCTTTTACCCCTCCGGACACACCTTAGAGGACGCAAAAAGCTGATTTTTCAAGGAAAATCAAACCACATTTTCCAATTTTCGAAATTTGGACAATTTAACCAAAGTGTGCCGTTTTGTTTCACGGCACACTTTTTTATGCCAAAATTGCGGATTTCTCCCTGTTTTTCCTTTCATTTTTACCCCTTTTTTCGGCTTGTTTTGACAGGGATTTTCCTTTCTTGCTTGCAACTTGATTTCAGTTGTGCTATAATGCATATGGTTTATAATCGCTTGGATTATGACCATCTGTAAAATCCGATTATTCTTAGGTTTTTTCCGAATACTAAAGAGAGAGAGTTTGCAGTTATGGACCGTAAAAAAAGACAGATTTCCGGTATCAAAAGCCTGATCCGCGGCCTGGACGGCCTGCTGGAGGTTTTGCTGCTGGCTATTGCATATTATTTCATTTGGCGGCGCGGGTATGCCGCTGAGCCATTCCCCGCCTATTTCGGTTTGGGCAAATATCTGCTGGCAGGCGTATACGGCCTGCTGGTTCTGGTGCTGTTCTTTGCCCTGGACGGCTTCAAATTCGGCTATCTGAAGGCCTCCGATGCCCTCATCAGCCAGTGTATTTCCCTGGTGCTGGCCAATTTTATCACCTACTGGCAGCTTTGCCTCATCGCCAACAAGCTCATCACCCCCACGCCGATGCTGATGCTGACCCTGGTGGGCGCAGTGATTTGCTTCGTATGCGTGCTGGTCTTCACCTGGATGTACCACCAGATCTATGTGCCCAAAAATATGGCGATGATCTTTGGCCGGGACAATGCCATCACTCTCAAATTCAAAATGGAGACCCGCCCGGACAAGTATTATATCAAAAAGCTGATCCCCGTGGAGGATGGCTTTGAGAGCATCTGCCGGCAGATCGTCAATTACGACGCCGTGATCATCAACGATGTGCCCGCCCAGATCCGCAACGACATTCTGAAATTCTGCTATCAAAAGAATATCCGCACCTATGTGACCCCCAAGCTGTCGGACATCATCGTCGGAGGCGGCACCAGCATCACCCTGTTCGACACCCCGCTGCTGCTGGTCAAGGGCAACGGTCTGTCTCCCTCACAGCGGATCTGCAAGCGGTTAATGGACCTTGTGATCTGCCTGCCGGTGGCAATTGTCGCCGCGCCCTTTATGCTGCTGGTGGCCATTGCCATCAAGGCAGAGGACGGCGGCCCTGTGTTCTACAAGCAGGCCCGCGCCACCTTAGACGGCAAGGTGTTCAACATCCTCAAGTTCCGCAGTATGGTGGTGGACGCAGAAAAGTACGGCGCCATTCCTGCCACCGATCACGACCCCCGGATCACCAAGGTGGGCCGCTTCACCCGTGCCACCCGGCTGGATGAGCTGCCCCAGCTGCTAAACATCATCAAGGGCGATATGAGCATCGTCGGTCCCCGGCCCGAGCGTGTGGAGCATATGGAAAAATACGGCGCCGAGATCCCGGAATTTATCTTCCGCACCAAGGTCAAGGGCGGTCTGACCGGCTTTGCCCAGATCTACGGCAAGTACAACACCTCCCCCTATGACAAGCTCCGTCTGGACCTGATGTATATTGAAAATTATTCCTTGATTTTGGATATCAAGCTGATCCTTATGACCATCCGTATTATGCTGAAAAAAGACAGCACCGAGGGCTTTGACAAGGCCGAGGAGCTGGAGCGTATGACAGAGGAAGCCCTGTCCGAGATCCACAAAGAAGAGGAGCCTGTCCCCTCCGGAAAATAATTTCACGAGGTTTTCCTATGAAAAAAGCCGTTTGCATCAGCTGTACCCATCACTATAACGAGCGGATCCTCCCGGTGGAGACCACCCTGCGTGAGGCAGGCTACGACTGCACCTATATCACCTCGGATTTCCACCACATTGCCAAAAAAACCCACCGTGTAGAGCTTCCCCACTGTATCCAGATCCCCACTGTGCCCTATACCAAAAACATCTCCGTACAGCGGATCTGTTCCCATATCCGCTTTGCCCGGGATGCCTTTAAGACCGTAGCCAAGCTGCAGCCGGACCTTGTGTATGTGGAGGTCCCGCCCAACAGTCTGTGCCGGCAGGGCGCCCGTTACAAGAAAAAATTTCCAAAAACAACACTGATCTTTGATATTTTCGATATGTGGCCGGAGAGCTTTCCCAACAGTCGGGCAAAACAATTGCTGGCGCTGCCCTTCCGGGTATGGGCGCAGTTTCGCAACCGCGGTCTTCCCAAGGCCGATCTGGTGCTGACGGAATGCGATCTGTTTCGCAGCCGCCTGCAAAAATATTTGGCGAACACGCCCAATCAAACGCTGTACCTGTGCCGCCCCGGCGCCACCACCGACGGTGTTAAGGAAATACCCCGGCAGGAGGCTATCCACCTGTGTTACCTGGGGTCTATCAACAACATTATCGATATCCCCGCCATTGCCGCCCTCATTGGGCAAACGCAAAAGCTGCGACCCGTGGTGCTGCATATCATCGGCGACGGCGAGAGTAAGGACGCCTTCATCGCCGATGTGGAAGCCACCGGCGCCCAGGTGCAGTTCCACGGCAAGATCTACGATGCCGCCCAAAAGCAGGCCATTTTCGAGCAGTGCAGCTTTGGGCTGAACATTATGAAGGATTCCGTTTGCATTGGTCTGACCATGAAATCTCTGGACTACTTTGCCGGCGGCCTGCCCATTATCAACACCATTGCCGGCGACACCTATACATTGGTGCAGGAGCAGGGCGTGGGCATAAACCTGGACCGGGCCGACCCGGCGCATACCGCAAAGCTGCTGGCCGAGAATACCCCGGAGGAAAATCTGCAAATGCGCCGGGCGACGCTGGAAATGTTCCACCGGCATTTTACCCAGGCGATCTTTTCTGATACATTGCGTAAACTGATTCCATAAAATACAGGAGATCTATTATGAAACGCATTTCTGTTGCTATGGCCGTTTACAACGGCGAGCGCTTCCTGCCGGAGCAGTTGGATTCTATCCTCCCCCAGCTGGAGCAGGCTGATGAGCTGGTCATCTCCTACGACAAATCCACCGACAGAAGCTGGGCGCTGCTTTGCCGCTACGCCCAGGCCGATGCCCGCATCCGCCTGCTGGAAAACACCGACCCCGGTGTCATCGGCAATTTCAACAACGCCTTGGCGCACTGCACCGGCGACTATGTCTTTATCTGCGATCAGGACGACAAGTGGCTTCCCGGCAAGCGGGAAAAGATGGTGCAGGCGCTGGAGCAGGCCGACGGGGATATGGCCATCCACAACGGTGTGCATATTGACGAAAACGGCGATGTGATCAGCGAGCCTTTCTTCTCGCTGTTTGACATCCGCGAAACAGACTCCGCCCTGCGCCTGATCCTGCGGCCCCGTTACAGCGGCTGTACCATGGCCTTTTCCCGGCGGATCCTCAAATATTGCCTGCCTATGCCCTCCAATCTGGACTGCTATGACCAGTGGCTGGCGGTTTTGTGCAAGCAGCACGGCAAATGCGTGTATGTGGACGACATTCTCCTGCACCACCGGCTCCACGGCGGCAATGTAACGCCGGTTTCCACCCGCAGTCCGGGTGTGATCCTGAAAGCGCGGGTGACCCTGTTAAAAGAATTGCACGCCAGAAAAAAGCGAGAGAGGATGACCTGATATGGCGCGATCCATAGCTGCGGTTGTGGTCCTGTACAATACCGCCTGCAGTGACAGTCCCACCTGCAAGGCTCTGGAGCAGACCTCCCTGCCCGTGCAGGTGCTGATCTACGACAACAGCACCCGGGATATGGGCAACCGGGCCCAATGCGAGGCGCTGGGCTGGACCTACCTGGGCGGCACGGGCAATATGGGTCTGTCCAAGGCCTATAATGCCTGCATCGACTATCTGACAGACCGGGATTTTGACGGCCTTGTCTGCCTGTTTGACGATGACACCGAGCTGACCCCTGCCTATTTCCAGGCCCTGGCCCGGGAGGACGGCTCCGGCAAGCAGCTTTTCGTGCCGCTGATCTATGCCGATGACCGGCTTCTTTCCCCCTGCCGGATCACCCCGGCCCACAAAGCTGTCCCCTTTGCCGACGAAAATACCGCTATGACCTACACCGGCAAGGATTTTTCCGCCATCAACTCCGCTATGGCAATGGATATGGCCCTGTTCCGGGATTACCGTTATGACGAAAACATCTTCCTCGACGGCATTGACCATACCCATATGCAGAAAATGATCGCCCGGGGCGTACAGCCGGCGGTGCTGCATGTGCGCTTTGACCATCATTTCTCCGGAAACGAGCAGCCCCCCAAGGCATCTGCCGTCACCCGGTTCACCCTGTTTGCCAAGGACTATGCCTACATTTTCCGGAAGAAAAAGCACCGGTATCTGTTTCTGGCCGGCAAGCGGGCCATTCATTTGATGCTTCAATACAAATCTCCCGTATTTTTGAAAATACTGCTGCAAATGTATCCCTCTGCGGCAGGGCAGGAGGTAACATGAAAACAACCTGTAATTTTTGGGCCGTTTGTGACCGGCTTTCCCTTGTTGCAATCTGCGTTTTTGCGGCTGAGTGCGTACTGGGCGGCAGCGGCAGATGGCTCAGCTTTGGCAGTCTGAGCATCCGTATGGTCTTGTTCGCTGTCTGTTTTGTAATGACGCTGCCCAGCCTGTTCCGGCGGCTGCGCGGTTTCTGTACCCATCCGCATACGATTCTCTGTGTGCTGCTGGGGCTGTACCTGATCGTCGCTGCGGTTATCGGTTTTAACCTGGGAAACAGCAGCGCCTTTATCAAGGCCGATATCACCAGCTTCCTGGCCTTGGCTCTGCTGCCCGGCTTCTTATCCGTTATCCGGGACCCCAAGCGCGTTCTGCTGATAGACGATGTGATCTTTTACAGCTCTCTGGCATTGGCTGTCATTACAACTGCCCTTCATTTTTACCTGGCAGTCGCATCTCACAGCGGCTTAAACGCAGTCAATAACTGGCTGAACAGCCATTATGTGGGCGGTCTTGCCACACTCTCTACCGGTCTGCAGCGAATCTACATCCGCAGTCAGATATTCCTGCAGGTAGGTCTGCTTCTGGGACTGCAAAAAGTATGGTGCAAAAAGGGCATCGTCCGTTGGCTGCTGTTTGCAGCAGAGGCGGTTATTGCCTATGCCTGCCTGACAACCTACACCAGAGGCTTCTGGCTGGGTTTTGCGCTTTCCGCCTGCATCCTGCTGGTATTATATCCTCAGCAATGGAAGCGTTATCTGTCCACCATCGGTCTTACGGCGCTGCTGCTTATCGGCCTTTTTTTGCTGTCCTGGCTCTCCTACGGAAAACCGCTTGCAGCCATAGAGGTCGTAAATCGGTTCGATCCTAACCTTATCAGCGGTGCCATTTTCTTGCCTGGTACCTCCGATCCCATAAGCCCTTCCGAAGACCCGGACACCGAACCGACCGATCCGACCACCGATCTCGATGCCGATCATACTGCCGTACATCTACGGCAGCAAACCCTGCGTATGCTGGGCGAAAAAATCACTGCCCGACCTCTATTCGGCAATGGTCTCGGCGCCAATCTCGACGGCATTCGTAATGACGGAAAAACGGAATATATGTATTACGATGTGGTAATGAAACTGGGTGTTATCGGCTTTGCGTTATTTTTTGCCACATTCTTTCTCCCTGTTTTTCCGCTGTTGAAACGCCGTATTGGCTGGCTGATTGCAAACAAGCAGCCTCTCTGGGACAGCTTTGAAAACCGCAACACCGCCCTGTTGGTCTCCTTCATAGGTGTGGCGATCACAAGCTATCTCAATCCTTTTTTGGTCAACCCTATGGGAATCCTGCTGGTTATGCAGCTTTCCGCTGCAGGCCAATGCGAAAACATACAATAAGGAGAAATAATTATGAAAGGTATTATCCTGGCCGGCGGTTCCGGCACCCGTCTGTACCCCTTGACCCTGGTAACCTCCAAGCAGTTGCTGCCTGTCTACGACAAGCCCATGATCTACTATCCCATGTCCACATTGATGCTGGCCGGCATCAAGGACATTCTCATCATCTCCACCCCCACCGACACCCCCCGTTTCCAGCAGCTGCTGGGTGACGGCAGCCGGTACGGTGTGAAGCTGAGCTATGCGGTGCAGCCCTCTCCCGACGGCCTGGCCCAGGCCTTTATCATCGGCAAGGAATTCGTCGGCGACGATACCGCCGCTATGGTGCTGGGCGATAACATTTTCTACGGCAACGGCTTCAGCCACATCCTGGCCCGGGCCTGTGAGAATGCGGAAAACGGCCGCGCCACCGTCTTCGGCTATCATGTTCACGATCCCGAGCGCTTCGGCGTTGTGGAGTTTGACGAGGCCGGCAAGGCCATCTCCATCGAGGAAAAGCCCAAGTGCCCCAAGTCCCATTATGCCGTCACCGGCCTGTACTTCTACCCAAAGGGCGTGGCCGAACGGGCGGAGCAGGTCAAGCCCTCTGCCCGGGGCGAGCTGGAGATCACCACCTTAAACGATATGTACCTGCAGGACGGCAGCCTGAGCGTGGAGCTGCTGGGCCGCGGCTTTGCCTGGCTGGATACCGGTACATTCAAGAGCCTTTTAGAGGCTGCTGAGTTTGTGGAAATGAGCCAGAGCCGCCAGAACATCCAGATCTCCGCCCCCGAGGAGATCGCCTATGTGAAGGGCTGGATCAACAAAGAACAGCTGCTCCGGGCCGCCGACGCCTACGGCAAATCCCCCTACGGCGAGCATCTGCGCCGGGTAGCGGAAGACAAACTGCGTTTCATTGAAAAACACTAAGGAGGAAGTAACACTATGACTATTATTGTTACCGGCGGCGCCGGATTTATCGGTTCTAATTTTGTATTCCATATGCTGGGCAAGTACCCGGACTACCGTATCGTCTGCTTAGACAAGCTGACCTATGCCGGCAACCTGTCCACTCTGGCCCCTGTTATGGATAACCCCAACTTCCGCTTCGTGAAGCTGGACATCTGCGACCGGGAAGGCGTTTACAAGCTCTTCGAGGAAGAAAAGCCCGATATGGTGGTAAACTTCGCCGCTGAGAGCCACGTGGACCGCTCCATCGAGAACCCCGAGATTTTCCTGCAGACCAACATCTTAGGCACCCAGGTGCTGATGGATGCCTGCCGGAAGTACGGCATCACCCGCTATCACCAGGTCTCCACCGACGAGGTCTACGGCGATCTGCCCCTGGACCGTCCCGACCTGTTCTTCACAGAGCGCACCCCCATTCACACCTCCAGCCCCTATTCCTCCTCCAAGGCCGGCGCTGACCTGCTGGTTATGGCTTATCACCGCACCTACGGTCTGCCCGTAACCATCTCCCGCTGCTCCAACAACTACGGCCCCTACCACTTCCCCGAGAAGCTGATCCCCCTGATGATCGCAAACGCATTGGCCGATAAGCCCCTGCCCGTTTACGGCGAGGGTCTGAATGTCCGGGACTGGCTGTATGTGGAGGACCACTGCAAGGCCATCGACCTGATCATTCACAAGGGCCGCGTGGGCGAGGTGTACAACATCGGCGGCCACAACGTGATGAAGAACATCGACATCGTTAAGATCATCTGCAAGGCTCTGGGCAAGCCCGAAAGTCTTATCACCTATGTCACCGACCGGAAGGGCCACGATATGCGCTACGCCATCGACCCCACCAAGATCCACACCGAGCTGGGCTGGCTGCCGGAGACCAAATTCGCCGACGGTATCCAGAAGACCATCGCCTGGTATCTGGACAATAAGCAGTGGTGGCAGACCATCATCTCCGGCGAGTATCAGAATTACTACGAAAAGATGTACGGCAATCGCTAAAAGCCTCCCTTGCCTAAAGGGAGGTGGCCGAGCAACGCGAGGTCGGAGGGATACAAAAAAGAATCCCCCACCGCTTCGCGGAGCCCCCTTTAGGCAAGGGGGCCTTTTGCGGACGGCCAATGGCCGCCCCTACGAAGCGAATCGTCCCTGTTGTAGAGGGGCATTCCATATGCTCCCGCATCTACGGGCGGATATGGAATTCGCCCCTACGAAATGAATTGTCCATTAGGAGTTTTCACTATGAAAGTATTTGTCACCGGCGTTGCCGGTCAGCTGGGCCACGATGTGGTTAACGAGCTCTGCCGCCGCGGATATACCGCCGTCGGCAGCGATATTGCCCCGGAATACAGCGGCGCAGCCGACGGCTCTGCCGTTACCAAATGCCAGTATGTAGCGATGGACATTACCGATAAGGCTGCCGTTTCCGCCGTTTTATCGGAAGTAAAGCCCGACGCGGTGGTCCACTGCGCCGCCTGGACGGCCGTGGATCTGGCCGAGGATGCGGACAAGCAGGAAAAGGTCCGGGCCATCAACGCTTTTGGCACGCAAAACATTGCCGATGCCTGCAAGGCACTAAACTGCAAAATGGTCTACATCTCCACCGACTATGTCTTCGACGGACAGGGCGACACCCCCTGGCAGCCGGACTGCAAGGACTATAAGCCCCTGAATGTCTACGGCCAGACCAAGTTAGAGGGCGAATTGGCTGTAGCCAATACTCTGGACAAATATTTCATCGTCCGCATCGCCTGGGTATTCGGCCTGAACGGCAACAATTTCATTAAGACCATGCTGAACATCGGCAAGAAGTATGACACCCTGCGGGTAGTCAACGATCAGATCGGTACGCCCACCTATACATTGGATCTGAGCCGTTTGCTGGTGGATATGATCGAGACAGAAAAATACGGCTACTACCACGCCACCAACGAGGGTGGCTTCATCAGCTGGTACGATTTTGCCTGTGAGATCTTCCGGCAGGCCGGCTACGAAACCAAGGTAAACCCCGTCACCACGGAAGAATACGGTCTGAGTAAGGCCGCCCGGCCCTTTAACAGCCGGCTGGACAAGTCCAAGCTGGTGGAATCCGGCTTTGCCCCCCTGCCCACCTGGCAGGACGCCTTAACACGCTATCTGAAGGAGATCGAAGTTTAATGGGACAGATCACAGTTGAAAAAAATGTTGGCGGTATCGAGGGCCTGTGCGTCATCACCCCCAAGGTCCACGGGGACAACCGGGGCTATTTTATGGAGACCTACTCCCAAAGGGATATGGCTGAGGCCGGTCTGGACATTCCCTTTGTCCAGGACAATCAGAGTATGTCCGTAAAGGGTGTGCTCCGGGGTCTGCATTTTCAGAAGCATTTCCCCCAGACCAAGCTGGTGCGGTGCATTAAGGGCTCTGTTTTTGATGTAGCCGTGGACCTGCGGGCCGGCTCTAAAACCTACGGCGCTTGGTACGGCGTGGAGCTGACCGAGGAGAACAAGAAGCAATTTCTCATTCCCAAGGGCTTTGCCCACGGCTTCCTTGTCCTCAGTGAAACCGCCGAATTCTGCTATAAGTGCGATGATTTTTATCACGCTAACGACGAGGGCGGCCTGGCTTGGAACGACCCCGCCATCGGCATCACCTGGCCGGAGGTGGTGGGCGCATACAATGGCAGCGCCTCTGCCGAGGGTTATACCCTCTCCGACGGCACACCCCTTAACTTAAGCGAAAAGGACCAGAAATGGCTGGGCCTGCAGGATACCTTTGCCTTTTAATCAGGAGATTTCTCTATGTCTACGCCTTTGATTTCCGTGATCGTCGCCACCTACCACCCCGACAAAGAAAAGCTCTTTGCCACCCTGCGGTCGATCCTGCTGCAGAAGGACTGCGCCTTTGAGATCATCGTCACCGATGACGGCTCTGCCGATTTCCCCGCAGGGGAGATCCGGGCTTTTCTGGATGCCGCAGGCTGTTCCTTTGAAATCCTGGCCCACGAAAAAAACCGGGGCACTGTGCAAAATCTTCTGGATGCGGCCAAGCTGGCCAAGGGTGTCTATGTCAAGACCATCTCCCCGGGAGATCTTCTGTACCACGACCGCACCCTGCAGCAGGCCTGCGAATTTATGCAGCAGCACGGCGCCCGGGTGGCCTTTGGGGATATGGCGGTGTACAGCTGCGAAAACGGTCTGCAGGCTGTCAGACTGTTTCATCCGGTGGACCACCGCATCTATAACCCGGAAAGCAAGCGCTACAATTTCCGAAAAGTGCTGAAGCATCAGCTTGTTTACGCCGATCTTATCTGCGGCGCGGCGGATCTGTATGAAAAAACCGCCTTCTGCGAGGCCATGGAGACCATCCGGGAGGCCGTCACCTACGCCGAAGATATTGCCTATCAGCTCTTTACGGCCCAAAAGGTGCGGATCTACCGTTTCCCCCAGAAGCTTGTCTGGTATGAGCACGGCACCGGTATCTCCACCAACGCCGATTCTCCGCTGTTTTCCCGTATCGACACGGATTTTTACAGATTCTACAATTTCTTGCAGGAGCACTATCCCGATCTGCCATTTCTCAAGCGTACCCTGCGGTTTTGGAACCGCAGGCTTCACGGAAGCAAGCTGAAAAAGAAGCTATGCCGCCTGCTGGCCGTTGACAAGGTCCTGTTCAGCCTGCGCCGGCGTTTGCTGATCCGGCTGCGGACCGCGGAGCAGGACGATACCTTCTTTTACGCCTGCACCAAACAGGACTGACCCCCAAAGAAATCCCAGAAAGGAATATGCAAAATCGCCTTTTGCATACCGAGGAAGTATGGATATTCAGATGTACACATTTCCGCCCCACGGCGATGACCGGGGGCAGCTGGTAGCCATCGAAGAGGAGCAGGATCTGCCCTTTGATGTGCGCCGGGTCTATTATATTTACGACACCCTGCCCGGGGTGCGCCGGGGTTTTCACGCCCATCGGCAGCTGCAGCAGATCCTTCTGTGTGTAAACGGCAGCTGCAAGATCCACCTGGACAACGGCTACGAGACCGCCGAGGTGGTGCTGGACAAGCCCAATGAGGGTCTGTACATCAGCAACGATATGTGGCGGGAAATGTATGATTTTTCTGAAGGCGCAGTGCTGCTGGTGCTGGCCGACCAGCATTATGACGAAGCAGATTATATCCGCGATTACGACGCATTTATCAAAATGGTGCGCAACAAGGAGGATTGACAATAATGCATGTACCTTTCGTGAGCTTTAAGCCCCTGGAAAAGGAGCTGGACAAGGCGCTTCGCGCTGCCTTTGACCGGGTCCTGGAGAGAAGCTGGTATATTGAGGGCAAGGAGGATGCGGAATTCGAGGCCGCCTTCGCTAGATTCTGCCACACCGACTACTGCATCGGCGTGGGCAACGGTTTGGACGCGCTGATGCTGGTGCTGCGGGCGCTGGAGATCGGGGAAGGCGACGAGGTCATCGTTCCCTCCAACACCTATATTGCCACCGCTCTGGCGGTGACCTATGTGGGCGCAAAGCCGATTCTCGTTGAGCCGGACATCCGCACCTACAACATTGACCCGGCTAAAATTGAAGAGAAAATCACCGCCAACACCAAGGCGATCATGCCCGTACACCTATACGGCCAGCCCTGCGATATGGATCCCATTATGGCCATCGCCAAAAAGCACGGCCTGTATGTGATCGAGGACTGCGCCCAGGCCCACGGCGCGACCTATAAGGGCAGAATCATCGGCTCTTTCGGCGACGCCGCCGGCTTCAGCTTCTACCCCGGCAAGAATTTGGGCGCGCTGGGTGATGCCGGTGCGGTGACCACCAACAACGAAGACATCGCCAAGAAGGTCCGTGCCTTGGGCAACTATGGCTCTGACTACAAGTATCACCACATCTACAAGGGCTGCAACTCCCGCTTAGACGAGCTGCAGGCAGCATTCCTGGCCGCCAAGCTGCCCATTATGGACAAGGTCAACGATAACCGCCGGGCCACCGCCGAAAAGTATATGGCCGGCATCCAAAACGATTTGGTGGAGCTGCCCTATGTGATGGAGGGCACCAACCCCGTGTGGCATATCTTCGCTGTCCGCTGCAAAGAGCGTGACCGTCTGGCCGCCTTCCTCCAAGAAAAGGGGCTTGGCATCAACAAGCATTACCCCATCGCCATCCATCTGCAGGACTGCTACAAGGACCTGGGCCTTAAAGAGGGCGACCTGCCCATCGCCGAGGAGATCAGCGCCACCCAGCTGAGCCTGCCTATGTACTACGGCATGACCGATGAAGAAATTCAGTATGTGATCGACTGTGTAAACGCTTTCAAATAAGAGGTGTACTATGGCTTATACCATATCCTATTATACCCCCGCAGACGAAGAGCAGTGGGACAAGTTTATCCTCACAAAGAGTATGAACGGCACTTTCCTGCAGACCCGCAAGTTCATTAACTATCACCCCCAGGACCGGTTTGTGGACCGCTCCCTGTGCATCCGCAAGGGTACAGAGCTGGTGGCGGTGGTGCTGGCCTGCGAGATCATGGACGAGGGCAAGCGCACCTTCTTTGCCCACAAGGGCACCACCTTCGGCGGCATTTCCATCTGCCGGAATGTGTATACCGCCTCTGCCATCAACGAGATCTTAGAGGGTCTGCTGACCTTTATTCAGGAAGAGGGCTTCGAGAAGATCTATTTCAAGATGGTGGCCGACATTTATCAGAACGAGGATACCTCTCTGCTGGACTACTTCCTGTATAAATTCGGCTTCACCAGCTACAATGAGCTGAACTACTATCTGCCCCTTGCCAAATACCGGGAGGATGTGGCCGCCCAGTTCACCACCAGCAAGCGCCGGGACTACCGCTACTCTCTCAAGAGCGGTTTTACCTTCCAAAAGTTAGAAACCCGGGAGCAAATCGCCCAGTATTATGATGTATTGCTGAAAAATCTCAACAAATTGGGCCTGCGGCCTGTCCACACCCTGGAGGATCTGTATGATCTGAAATTCAACCGCTTTGACGAGCGCATCGAATTTTACGGCGTATTCAGCGAGGACAAGATGGTAGCCGGCAGTATGTTGTTCTACTTTAGTGACCGGGTGGTCCACACCCAGTATCTGTCCTCCGACGAAGAATATCTCAAGCTGTTCCCCATGGACTTTTTGATCTTCAATCTGATCCAGACCGCCGTGGACAAGGGTATGGACATTTTCAGCTTCGGCATCTGCACCGAGGATCAGGGCCGCTACCTGAATCTGGGCCTGTCCCGGTTCAAGGAGGGCTTCGGCGCGGAATTCTGCGTCAACCATTCCTACGAAAAAGTGCTTGTATGAGGTGATATGCAATGAAAATCTCCTTTTTGGTCACCTATTACAACCAAAAGGAATTTGTCAAGCAGAGCATTGACAGCATCCTGAATATGGAAAAACCCTGCCAGTGGGAGATCCTGGTGGGTGACGACGGCTCCAGTGACGGCACAGTAGAGGCCGTCCGGGAATATATGGCCCAATACCCGGACAATATTTTCCTGTACATTATGGACCGGGAGCCGGGCAAAAAATACGAGGTGGTCCGCCGCGCCAGCGCCAACCGGCTGAATTTGGTGCGCCATATGACCGGCGATTTCTTCTGCACCCTGGACGGCGATGACCGCTATTGCAGCACCGATTTTGTGGCCCGGGCGCTGGACATTTTTGCCAAAGAGCCGGACATTTCCGTGGTGGCCTTCGGCTACCGGATGTTCTCCGAAGAAGCCGGTGTGATTTCCGAACACACCCTGCCGGCCGGCCCTCTTTCTGCCGAGAGCTATTTAGGGGGCTGTATGTTTACCCACGCCGGCGCCTGCGTGTACAAAAACTGTATGGACCCGGCACGGAAGGACTTTTTGGAGCAGGTGGCCTACTTCGACGACAATAATATTCTGGTCAACAACCTTTTCTACGGCAGTATGTACGCCGTGGACCATGTCACTTACGGCTACCGGCAGACGGAAACCAGTATTTACAACGCTATGCAGCTTGCGGAAAAGGCTGTGCTGAACGCCCAGTCCTATGATGTGGACAAGCTGCTGCTTCCCCGGCAGGAAGCGGCCTTTGGGATGCGGTACGGTCTGAGTCTGATGCAGGCATATCTCCTCAGAAAACAACTGAAAACCCTTTTAGGCGAACGGAAATGGGCGCAATATCTCCACAGCTGCCAACAGCTTCCCGGCTCTGTGACCTGCGCCCTTTTGGATCCGGCGCAATTTACCCCCCAAGCAAGGCGCACCCTGCAGCGTATGATCCGCCGTTTTGCCCTGGCCCACCCCAGAGCTGCCGCCCGGTGCTTGCTGCAATGCCGGAAGTGCCGGACAAGCGCCTGACGGGATTAGGAGCGAATGCAATGAGAAACAAACAAATTTCCGGCGGCATCGTTTTATCCTTCCTCTCCCAGCTGATCGGTATCGGCGTGGGCCTTGCCTATACGCCCATTATGATCCGCATTTTGGGTCAGAACGAATACGGTCTGTACCAGCTGGTGCAATCCACCGTCAACTATCTGATGCTGATGAATTTCGGCTTCAACGGTGCCTATATCCGGTACTATTCCATCGCCAACGCCAAGCACGACGAAAAGGAAATCGCCAATATCAACGGTATGTTCTTTAACATTTTCCTGTTTTTGGCGGGCTTGGTGGTCCTTGGCGGCGGCATCCTGTACGCCAATATTGGGATCCTCGGCGACAATTTGACTGCCGCGGATTATACCGTTGCCAGGCAGCTGCTGATTATCATGGTAGCAAATCTGGCCCTGTCTATGCCCAACAGCCTGTTTGTGGCCTATATGTCCGCAAAGGAGCGGTTTGTGGCCCAAAAGGTGGTGCAGATCGTTTCCAATCTGCTGATCCCGCTGCTGAATCTGCCGCTGCTGCTGCTGGGCTACGGCTCTGTGGGCGTGGTCTCCGTCACCTTGGGACTGACGGTGTTGCGACTGGTCATCAATGTGGTCTACTGCATCAAAAAGCTCCGGATCCGGGTCAACTTCCGGTTCTTTAACAAGACCATCTTTGTGGATCTTTTAGGCTTCACCTTCTTTATTTTCCTCAGCGATCTGGTGGATCAGCTCAATTCCAATGTGGATAAGCTGCTGCTGGGCCGCCTACAGGGCACCGTCGCGGTGGCCTTGTACAGTGTGGCCTTTAATCTGAAGACCCAATACACCTCTTTGACCTGGCTGATCCCGGAGATGTATATCCCCCGGATCAACAAGCTGGCCATCGAGGGCACCAACCAGGAGCAGACTGACCTGTTTACCAAAATCGGCAGGGTTAACCACTTTATCGTGGCGCTGGTGATCTCCGGCTTTATCCTGTGCGGCAGGGAATTTATGGCCCTGTGGGTCGGCCCGGAGTACGATGTCTCCTACTATGCCACCATCATTTTAATGTTTGCCGGCTATATCCCGGCGGTACAGACCCTGGGCGTGAATATCCAGAACGCCAAAAACAAGCACAGAATGCGCTCCTTCGTATATTTGGGCGTAGCGGTGCTCAATGTGATCGCCAGCGTTTTCCTGATCCGGAGATGGGGTGTCATCGGCACCTGTCTGGGCACGTTGTTTGCGGTGCTGGTGGGCAACGGTCTGTTTATGAATGTCTACTACCACAAGCAGCTGGGACTGAATATCTTTCAGTTCTGGAAGGAGATACTCCGGGCCGTTCCCTTCCTGCTGCCCCCCATCGGCTTCGGCATTTTGCTGCTGCGGGTGCTGACGATCCGTTCCTGGAGCACCCTGCTGCTGTTTGTGGGCTGCTACAGCGCGGTCTACTGCATATCCCTGTTTGCCTTCGGTCTGAAAAAGGACGAGCGGGCAGCCATACTGAATAAGTTTAGGAGAACTTAAACGGCTATGAAAAAACCACTAAACAAGATGTTAAGCCCGCTGCGTCGGATCTACCACGGATTTGCCGACCGGCAGCATCAGAAAGTACTGCGCCGGGGCAATCAGCTGATCCGGCAGCATATCGCAGAAAAGCTGGCCATGGGCGAGCCCATCCATGTGGTATTTGTGTGCCATCGGCCGGCGGTCTGGGCATCGCTGCACAGTGTGTACGACGCGCTGAAGCAGGACCCTGCCTTCCGGGTGACACTGGTGGCGATCCCCAACAAAAAGCAGCTACCCGATTTGGGCTTGAACCACGAGCAGTATGTATCCGAGGGTGCTGAGGACTTCTGGAAGGCCGAGGGCTGTATCAACGGCTATGACTACGAAACAGATTCCTGGCTGAATTTGGAAGCGCTGGAGCCGGATTATGTGTTCTTCCAGACCCCCTACAATATCTGCCGTCCCCCCCAGTATCACTCCCGCGTGGTCAGCAAATACGCGCTGATCCCCTTTGTTGCATACTACGGTGTCCTGTATACCGACGATGTGTATGACGAATGCACCCCGCCGGACTATTTGCAGGATCTGTCCTTCTTCTTCACCCAAAATCCTATGGACGATGCCTATATTGCGGAACGGCTGAAAAAAGTAGGCGCTGCCAACTGCAAAAATGTAAACACCGGTTTCCCCCGGTATGACAACACCGCACAGTACCGCACCTTGCCCTGCGATACCTGGAACCGGGCCGACAGCTTCAAGATCGTGTGGACACCCCGCTGGACCACCAACGAAGGCAACTGCCATTTCTTCGATTTCAAGGACACCTTTGTGGATTACTGCAAGGCCAATCCCCAGGTGGAGCTTTCCTTCCGTCCCCATCCCCAGGCCTTTGCGGAGTGGAATGCCACCGGTGAGCTGCCGGAGGCGGAGGCCAACCTCTATAAGCAGAATTTCGTGGACAGCAATATGCATCTGGATCAATCCCACGACTATTTCCCCCTGCTGTACACCTCTGACTGCCTGGTTACGGACCGCTCCACCATTTTTATGGATTATTACTGTACCGGCAAGCCCATCATTTACTGCACCAGCCAAAGCAAGCATGACGCCATTTTCCCCCAGTATTTGGAGGGTATGTACTGCGTTGCCAGCTGGCAGGAGCTGGAAAGGGTGCTGTCCGATCTGCAAAAGGGCATTGACCCGCTGCAGGAAACCCGGACACGGATCATCCAGGAGAATTTTGTGCCTGTAGGAGAGACCGCGGCTGAAGCGATCCTCAAATGTCTGAAAAATAATTGACGAGGTTTTGATATATGAACATTGCTGTGATCCTGTCCGGCGGCGTTGGCAGCCGGATGCGCGCCGACGGTTTTCCCAAGCAGTACATTGAAATTATGGGAAAGCCGGTGCTGATGTATTGCCTGGAAACCTTCCAGGCCGCTCCGGAGGTGGACAAGATCGTCATCGTGGCGGACGAAGCCTGGCACGGGGACATCCGCAGCTGGCTGGCCGACAGCAATATTACCAAATTTGCCGCATTTGCCCGGCCCGGCGCTTCCCGCCAGGGCTCTATCTACAACGGCCTGCAGGTCTGTATGGATATGGGAGCAGGGGAGCGGGACAATGTGATCATTCACGACGGCGTTCGGCCGCTGGCAAGCCAGGCGCTGATTGCCGGCTGTGTGGCCGCAATGGAAGAATACGACGGCTGTCTGCCGGTGGTTCCCGTCACCGACACCACCTATGTCAGCCAAAACGGCAGCGAGGTCTCCGGTCTGCTGGACCGCAGCACCCTGTTTTCCGGCCAGTCCCCGGAGGTCTTCCGGCTGAAGCCCTATTATACGATCAACAAAAACGCATCGGAAGCAGAACGGGACAGCATCCGGGGCGCTGCGGAGCTGGCCTACAGATACGGTCTGAAGATCGGTCTTGTCCCCGGCGATTATTTCAATTTCAAGCTGACCACGGCAACGGATCTGGACCGCTTCCGGGCAGTTTTGGAAAACAAGCAATAATTTACCAAAAAATGCTGCAACATCATTGTTTGTAGCATTTTTTCTCGTTTTTGGGCCATACTGAATATGGGGGTATGGCGATGAAACGATTGGCAATTTTTTTGATTTTGGCGCTTTTGCTGGGCGGCTGCGCCCGGAGGGCGTCCACCTACCGGGTGGTCACCGGGGTGGATGTGGAGTACCGGCAGCAGGATAACACCATCCGCCGCATTTATCACAAGCCGGGCAGCATGCAGTCCATTTTGACCTATCTGCGGATTTTGCAGCCCTTTGGGCCGGTGTCGCCGGAGGGCAGCTACGATTCGTCCTGCCGGATCACCCTGCATTATTCCACCGGGCCGGACAGTGTATATATCCAGCAGGGACAGCGATACCTGCAAAAGGACGGGGGAGACTGGGAGCAGGTGGACACTAACCGGGCAAGCCTGCTGTATCCGCTGCTGCTATTGTTGCCATCGGATAGTTAAAAAATCATAACCACCGGCACTGCCGGTGGTTTTCTTTGTACAATAAAAAAGCGTGCCGTTTGGCACGCTTTTCGTTACTTTTTGTCACAATCCAAGGCTTGCTTGCAGCCCACGCAGCCGGCCCGGGTCTTCATCTGCATCTCCTGGGGTTGGGTGGACACGGTGGTGCAGGGGGCGACGGACTTGGTGATAAAGGCGTTAGCGCCGATCACCGAATCCCGGCCGATCACCGTCTCGCCGCCCAGCACAGAAGTACCGGCATAGATGGTGACATTGTCCTCAATGGTGGGGTGACGGCGCTTGCCCCGCAGGCTCTGACCGCCCCGGGTGGACAGCGCGCCCAAAGTCACGCCCTGATAGATCTTTACATTGTCGCCGATCACGGTGGTCTCGCCCACCACGATGCCGGTGCCGTGGTCGATAAAGAAGAATTTTCCGATGGTTGCGCCGGGGTGGATATCGATACCGGTGATGCTGTGGGCGTGCTCAGTCATGATCCGGGGGATCATAGGCACTTTCAGCAGGTACAGCTCGTGGGCCAGCCGGTACACGGTAATGGCAAACAGGCCGGGGTAGGCGAAGATAATCTCGGCAAAGCCGGTAGCCGCCGGGTCACCGTCGTAAGAGGCCTGCAGGTCGGTCTGCACCATCGCCCGCACCTGGGGGATCTTCCGGAAGAACTCCAAGCACACCTCCCGGGCGTGAAGCTCCGCATCGGCTTCCGCTTCGCCGCCGCTCTGGTACACCAGGGCCACCTGCCGGGTCAGATTGATCATCACATCTTCAATCAGCATAGACAGGTTGTGCTTGGCATTGTACATCCGGTAGTTTTTATCCTTGAAATAGCCGGGGAAGACGATCCTGCGGAGCTTTTCGATGATGTCGATAATGGCATCCTTGTCCGGGGTGCGGTAGAACTCCACCCGGTCGATATCCCGGCCGGTGTTGTAGTCCTGTAAAATGCTGTCAGTGACAGCTTCGATTCTTTCTTCAAAAGTCACGGTTTTCCGCCTCCAATCTTTGTTCTTTTTATATCATAGCTTGGGAGGGATGTCAATGTTCCTATTGACAAGAATTCTTTCCAGGGGGTATAATTTAAGAAATGTTTTGGAGGTTGGGATATGGCAATTTACAAATCCGCTGCCGCCCTCATCGGCAACACACCCCTTTTGGAATTAAACGCAATGGCCGGCGATGTGCCGGCCCGGGTACTGGCAAAATTGGAATATAGGAATCCCGCCGGCTCGGCCAAGGACAGGGTGGCCCTTTCTATGATCGAGGATGCGGAAAAGCGGGGGATTTTGAAAGCGGGTTCTGTGATTATTGAGCCTACCTCCGGCAATACCGGCATCGGCCTTGCCTGCGTGGCCACCACCCGGGGCTATCGGGCGATCATTGTGATGCCCGATTCCATGAGTGTGGAGCGGCAGACGCTGATGAAAGCCTACGGCGCGGAGGTGGTGCTGACCCCCGGCGCACTGGGTATGCAGGGGGCGATCGAAAAGGCCGAAGAGCTGGCCAAAACGATCCCCAACAGCTTCATTCCCGACCAGTTCGGCAATCCCGCCAATGCGGCCGCCCATTTTGCCACTACCGGCCCGGAGATCTGGGCGGATACCGAGGGCAATGTGGATATTTTCGTGGCCGGCGTGGGCACCGGCGGCACCATCACGGGCGTAGGGGAGTACCTGAAAAGCAAAAATCCCAACATCCAGGTAATTGCCGTAGAGCCGGCGAGCTCCCCGCTGCTGTCCGGCGGACAGGCAGGCCCTCACGGTTTGCAGGGTATCGGCGCAAATTTTGTGCCGAAAGTGCTGAACACCGCCATTTATGACCGGGTGATCCCCGTTACCGAGGAGCAGGCTTACGCCGCCGCCCGCAAAATGGGCAAGACCGAGGGTATTCTGGTGGGTATTTCCTCCGGCGCGGCTTTACACGCAGCTATGGAGGTGGCCAGGGAGAATCCCGGCAAGACCGTGGTTGTCCTGTTGCCGGACACCGGCGACCGGTATCTGTCCACCGACTTATTTGCAGAATAAAATGGGGCGTGTTGCAAAATGCTGCAACACGCCCTATTTTTGTCATTATCGGCAGTCAATTGCCAATATCCATTTGAAGAATATTCTTTGATACCACGGTCTTTCTGCAATCACATCGACAAGGGTCAATCGATAGTCCTCATACTTCTGCAGCTCTTCCGGCTGGATCTCGTGCTGAGAGAATCTTGCCTTCTTCGCCAAATCGTCCAATTCTTCCGGATAATACTGGCTTAGCAGGTTGGCAAGCCAGCGGGTTTGCCGCCATCTCCATATGGTACGCACATTGGGTGCACCGCGGTTCCACAATTTCCGTTTCCGGAGAATACGCACGTATCCCTGGAGCAATATGCCCAAAACAACCGCCAGACAGTAGCAAGCAATCTTTATCAGCTTACGCACACTCTGCGGTATGACGATTACCTGATTCTGAGGTTTGGTATCTTCAATTGTTTCCTCCGGGGGTTCCGTATCATCCGGTGTGGTCGGTTCCGTGGACGGATCGCTCGTGGGCATCACCCAATCGGGCGTAACTTCCTGCCGATCATTTTCCGGTTTTTCCACGATTATACCACCCACCTGGGGCTTGCTGGTTATGACCGGCGGTTTCTCATTTTCATCGTGAGCAGGTGTTGCTTCCAGAATACACCAGGCGCGGATAGTCATATCATAATATTCTACCCAGGCGTGGGCTTCTTTCTTGCTTACGGCCACATCCGTACCGACTACGCAGTTTGCGGTGTAGCCTTCCACATACCGGGCAGGGATACCGGCAGCGCGCAGAAGCACAGTTGCCGCTGTGGCGTAATGGACGCAATATCCGGTTTCACATTCTTCCAAAAACCACTTTGCAAAATCGGTGTGGGAACCATCCATCCGCGTAGCAATTGTACTATAGCGGGCAGAATTGTGAATATGATTACGAATCCGCAGGAGCTTTTCCTGCTTGTCCCTGACTCCGTCCGTAAGTTCCTTTACAAGTTCTGTTGCCCAGGCCTTGGTTTCGGCAGGAAGTTCCGTATATTGCGGTCCGGGGACACTTGTTCTTCTGGCGGCCTTCAGGGATAGTGTATACCTGTATTGCTGAAGATCGTCTGTGTTCTCCAGTGCACCACCTACCAGTTCCACATTCGAGGTTGCATAGTAAGGAACAAACAGATTGTTTCGGGTACTGTAAGTAAGGATTGTCAGCGTTCCGACAGGCGTTCCGCCGGGGGTAAATTTCTCTGTTCGTTCCTGAGTAGCCTCCCAGGCGATACCGGTATATACATCATAATCCCGCTCCCGGAGGTAAATCTTTCCTTCAACGGGGGAATTAACGATCATAACAGAACGAGACGATTTGTTTTTTGCGTCAATGTCCCGCAGATTTACTTTGTTCTTCGCAGAGTCATCGATGGGTTGGCCTGTTATCACGGATACGGCTACTTCCCGAACCTCTTCAAACCATGATGACAGCTCTTTTTGTAATTTGCCTGCGTAGTTAACATAATTTGCTTTGGGGTTGCAGACAAATACCACTGCTACCGCAAGAACGATGGGCACACTCATCCAAAGGGTCAATTTCATACCCTGGTCCGGTTGGGTTCTTCTTGTCCAATCCGTTATCAGCAAGATCGCCAGCCCTGCAATCATCAAATACGGATATGCCGCATGGGGGACCTTGTCCGCCGTCAGTAAGCACAGCACCAACGGCAACACTGTCGGTACAATCGCCACCGCAATATGCTTACGTTTGCAGATATACCAGTTTACGCAGAAGGCCACCAGAATTGCCCAAATAACCAGCGGGACAGACACATCGGTTGCGCTGTCTGTGCCTATCAGCGGCCATTTGTAAACCGCGCAATAATGGGCGGTGAGCCAATACAGAAGGGTTTCAATCTGCTTGAACAGGTACGGCCGGAATAACTCCGCCACACAAAGTCCGAGAATTCCAAGGGCGGTAAGACCAACCATAATTTTTCCGCCATGGGGAACTTGGAACAACACGGCCACGGCTATAGCCGCAAAAGCGCACCACAGGCAAATCTTCCACATTGCCATCACCGGCAGTTCGTAACCGGTGATCAGATTTCCCACGGAACTGACTGCCAACACAAAGGCGAACAGAGCGCTGATCAGCTGATGAATCCATATCTTATGCTTCATCCCGCTCACCTCCGATATGATGGCGCCAAGCGGCCTGGAACTTTTCGTTCTCAATGGTACCTTTCCGGGCAAAGGGTGTGTCCAGCAGTGCTATGATACACCGGTCCACATCTTCTTTTTCCCGGATGGACCAAGCTTCGATACCGTTTGCGGTCAGGACTCGGATGTCAAAGGGAAGCTCCCGGTCCAGCAGCCATCGGCCCAGCCAAAGCAATCGGCCCAGCTTCCTATCCAGTTCTGATGCCGTGCCGTTCAGATCCATGGTCAACAGCATCAGACCCCGCTCCGGCATCATAGGCTCCCGGAGCATCAGCTCGCCCACCTTGGCAGACAGTTTCCAGTGGATCTGGTTCAGATTGTCGCCGGGCTGATATTGCCGGATCTCGTGGTTTTCGCCAAATCCGCCACCGGGCTTCCGCCGCCAGCGGGGATGTAAATGTTTGAACAGACTTTCCGGAATATCCATCTCAACGGGCTCCGGCAAAATCAAAACGGTTTGACTGTTTGTATTTTTGATTCGCAACTGAAAAATTCCCAAATAGTCGAAAACCGCAGGCTTATGCATCTGCACATGCAGTTTGCCGCAATGCTCCGTGGGCAGTTTGGCACCGGAATTCAATTTCCAGCGCTCTCCGGTAAGGGGCTTGGTGATCAGAATCTTGCTATTATAGGGCGGCAGCGGCAGCTTGTAGGATATCTTCAGTTTTATCTTTTCTGCGCTGCCCATAGGCGCCGTTGCCGGCACATTCAATTCCATTCGCATCTGCCGCATAGCAACGATGCTCAAGACCAGAGACAGCCACGGAAAGAACACAACAACCAGCATAAGCACCCAGGCAAACCACTCCTGATAGACCAGGTAAAATATCATGCTTCCGATCAGCGCCAGAAGATAAACAATTCTTCGACTTACCATATCAGTACATCTTGGGTGTGGGCACCTGTTTGACGATGTCGGCCAGGACTTGCTCCGGAGTCATCTTGCGGCCTTCTGCCTTGGGGGACAGAAGCAGCCGGTGGGCAACGGTTTTAGCAAAAACTTCCTGCACATCCTCGGGCAATACATAGTCACGACCATGGATCCGGGCCATAGCCTTTGCCATAGCGGTCACAGCCAGTGTTGCGCGGGGGCTGGCGCCACGGAAGATGTTTTCGTTGTTTCTTGTGGCGACGATCAGGTCCACAACATATTTCACAATAACATCCTTAACGAAGGTCTCTTCCACTTCCTCCTGCATCGCTACCAGGTTTTCTTTGGTCAGCAATGCGGTCAGATTATGTAACGGATTGCCTGCCTGACGGTCCATGACCATAGAAATTTCTTCCTTGGGATCAGGATAACCCAGGCTCAGACGCACAATAAACCGGTCCATTTGGCTATCCGGGAGCAACTGTGTGCCTGCAGCGCCGGTAGGATTCTGGGTTGCGATGACCACAAAGGGATTGGGGAGCGCATGGCTGATACCGTCCACGGTGACCTGGCCTTCCTCCATAGCCTCCAAAAGAGCAGACTGGGTACGGGAGGTTGCCCGGTTCAGCTCATCTGCCAGAAACAGGTTGCAAAGGATTGCGCCCTTCTGATAAGCGATTTCGCCTGTGCGCTGGTCCGGAATGGAATAGCCGGTGATATCGGAGGGCAGTACATCCGGCGTAAATTGCACGCGGTTGTATTCCAGACTTAAAAGCTTGGAATAGGTCAATGCCATCGTGGTCTTTCCTACACCGGGAACATCCTCCAGCAGAATATGGCCCTTTGCCAAAATTGCTGCCAGTACCCACTGAAGCACATCGTCCTTACCCACAACGACACGGCGGGCTTGTTTCAAAATTTGTTGCGTATATTCCGCAACGATATTTGCTTTTTCTTCCATTTTCCTACCTCCTGTGGTTTTTTATACCAATTTTTATTTTATCAGTCAAAAACACCAAATGCAAGTATAATAAAATGAACAAATTTAAGTATAATAACTATTTTTTACATGTTGTAAGAATCCGTCATACCGGATCGTACGGAATTGCTATATGATAACCCCGGGTGTGGCAAGCACACCCGGGGCATTTTTGCAACCGATTTTAAAATTACGCAGCTTCGTATGCTAACTTGTAGACCTTGCCGTTTTCGATGGGGGTCTGGTCCACGCCCAGCGCGGCATACTCGCCGTCCACATAGAAGGCCCAGTAGGCATTGTCCTCTTCATAGACAGCCTTTTCGCCCTCAACCTTGGCAATATACATACCGTAAGGGCCCTCAGCACCCTCGATAATACCCTGTTTTTCCAGATATTCGCCTAAAAATTCCTCATTGGCGGTGAGTTCCAATGTCTTTGTCTGGCCGTCCTTATGGACAATTTCCAAAGTGAATGCCTTGGGACCCCAAGTACCGCCGGGACGGGTCATAATCAACACGGCTGCCAGCAGGGCAACGACCACTACCAGCACGATCAGGGAAATTACGGTTTTCTTGTTCATTTTCTTTCCTCCTAAAAATAAAAGTGCCCCGGTGCTATCGATGCACCGCGGCCGATTTTCCGCGACAAACGCCCCTTTCGTACGACGCAAAAGGAAGGAGAGCCATTTCGTAGGTCTTCTGACTTATGCTTTGCAAAAGGCGGTTGCATACCTTAAGCGGATCGGTTCGCCTTCCCGGTTTCCCAGTGACCGGCTTTCGCCTTGAACCCACCCATCAGCACATACAGCGGCGGTACCGTTCGGGATTTACACCCGATTATCTTGTTCAGCGACCGGGGTTCATCGCCCGGGCCGCCACGAAACGGTTTATTCGATTGTCAAACACATTGTAGCACAAGGCTTTTGGCTTGTCAATGCTACCTTTTCTTGTTGTAGGAAACGGCCTGTGTGCCGTTCCGCGGGCGATTCGTGAATCGCCCCTACAAGTATAACAAGAGGGCGGCCAATGGCCGCCCGCAATTGGGTTATTCTTCTTCCGTTTCTACCGGAATTTCCTGGGTGGGCTGCACCACCACTACCGGGGGATTGCTGTCGGCAGCGAGCTTGCCGCCCAGCGCGCCCATGATCAGACTCTTGATGTCGATGCCCATACCGGCGCTGATGCCCTCGGTGACCTGGGTCGTACCGTTGACGATGTCGCTCAGCAGCTTGGCGCTGTTTCCATCGCCGTACATGGTGATCTTATCCACCTTGCTCAGAGGCTCAGCCACATTCTTGGCGATCTCCGGCAGGGCGGCCATGACCATTTCGATCACCGCGGCTTCGCCGTATTTCTTCATAGCCTCTGCCTTCCGGTCAATACCTTCAGCCTCTGCCAATGCCTTCAGCCGAATGGCCTCCGCCTCGGCTTCACCCACGGCCCGGATACCCTCGGCCTCCCGCTGGCGCTCGATCATTTTGGCCTCTGCCTCCTTGGTGCGGCGGAACAGCTCAGCCTCTGCTTCCTGCTCTGCGGCATAGCGCTCGGCATCGGCCTTGGCGCGGATCTCCGCATCCAGGGTCTGCTTGGTGACTTCCACCTCTCGTGCCCGCAGCTCGGCGGTGCGCTCTGCCCGGGCGATGTCGGCGTTGGCAGAGGTGACTTCGATGGACTTTCTCTGCTGCTGCTCCTGGATGGAGTAAGCGGCATCGGCCTCAGCCTTCTTCACATCGGACTGCTGCTTCAGCTCGGCCTGGCGGATGGCCAGGGAGTTCTGCTTTTCGGCAATTTCCATCTCGGACTGGACCTTGGCATCGTTGGCTTCCTTGGCGGCCTGGGCCTGGGCGATGGCAATATCCCGGTCAGCCTGGGCCTTGGCAACCGCCGCGCCCTTTTTGATCTGGGAAATGTTGTCGATACCCAAGTCCTCGATCACATTGTTCTGATCGGAGAAGGACTGGACATTGAAGGAGATCATCTCTAAGCCCATCTTCTGCAGGTCGGGGATAGCATTCTCCTGGACCCGCTCGCCGAAGGCCTTGCGGTCGGTGACCATTTCTTCCAGGCGCATCTGGCCCACGATCTCACGCATATTGCCCTCCAGGGTATCCTGCACCCGGCGAATGATCATCTCCTCGCCCTCGTTCAGGAAGAACTTGGAGGCCAGGGACATCATTTCCTCACTTTGGCCGATGCGGATCTTCACAGTGGCATCGACCTTCACATTGATATATTCCGCATTGGGGACATAATCGGTGGTTTTCACATCCACAGAGAACATCTTCAAAGACAGCTTATCCATTCGCTCTAAGAAGGGGATGCGGACACCGGCCTTGCCGATGAGGATCCGGGGCTTACGGAAGCCGGAGATCATATAGGCGGTATCCGGGGGCGCTTTTACATAGCCTATGAGAATGATAAAAACCAAAACTGCGATAACACCTAAAACACCCAATACAATTTCCATAACGACTTTCCTTTCTTATTAATGTTGTTTTTTTGCGGGCGATTCGTGAATCGCCCCTACAAGGGGTCTTAATTGCCCATCAGCAACTGGGCCAGCTTGGAATTGGCGTCCAGGATCACGGTGTTTTCCTCACCGGTCAGACTCTTTTCCAAGGCGTCCAGGGCCAAAATGAACTCATAGAACTCCTGCTTATCCTGGCTGTTGTAAGCATCGGCCAGCATCTTCATATACTCAGCCTCGCCCTCAGCCTCCAGCTTGGCGGCCTCCGCCTTGGCATTGGACACCAGGATGTTCACCTGCTTATCCACATCGTTGCGGATGATGGAGGCCTCGTAATCGCCGTCGGCGGTGAATTTGGAGGCCATCTGATTCCGCTCAGAGATCATACGGGAGTAGACCGCGTTCAGGTTGCTCTCCGGCAGGTCGAAGCGCTTGATCTTCACATCCAGCACATTGATGCCGTAGACCGCTGCCTTTTCGTTGACGGTGGTGGCAATGCCGTCGTAAATTTCGTTGCGCTTGCCGCCGTCTTCCATATTGATAATGTCCGCCTGGGCCAAAGTACCCATCGCGTTCTTAAGGGCGGTGTAGGTCTGATCACCCAGCCGCTGCTCAGCAACGGAGGAGCTGCCCAGGGTCTGATAGAACTTGAGAGGATCGGAAATTTCCCACAGCACATAGCAGTCCACGGTCATATTCTGCTTATCTAAGGTAATGACCTCGGAAGGGGGGATGTCGTAGAGCTGAGTGGCGTTGGAGAAATACTTCACAGAGTGCAGGAAGGGGACCTTGAAATGCAGGCCGGGCTTATCGGTGGTGGACACGATCTTGGAGAACTCCACCACGCAGGCATATTGATTTTCCCGGACGGTATAAAAGCTGCTGCCGGCTAAAATCAGCACAAGTACGATCACAATGCCGATGATAATTGTCTTTTTCATCCGTTGTTACCTCCTGTTACCATGGATTCCAGGGGCAGAAGCATCTGCACATTGGAGCCGTTGCCGGCGGTGTTGATATACAGCTTCACGCCTGGCAGGACCTTGGACACCGCCTCATAGTACATACGGGAGCGGGTAATGCCGGGGTTCTGGGCGTATTCGGCGTACATTGCCTCAAACATTGCCACCTGCTGGGCGGCCTGGTTGATACGGTTCTGCTTGAGATATTCTGCGTTCTGGGTCAGCTTATCCGCCTCGGCCTGGGCCTGGGGAAGCTGGGCATTTTGGTAGGCCTTGGCATCGTTGACCACGGTCTCCGCCTTCTGCTTGGCAGTTTCCACCGCCTTAAAGGCCTCAATAACCTCCGTTGTGGGCGGCTCGGCGTCCTGGATCTTCACATCCACCAGGGTCAGACCGATGTTATACTCGCCTAAGATCTGGGTCACCAGGTCCTTGACCTGCATCTGGATATTCTCCTTGCCGTCGGTAAGCACCGCGTCCACCGTGGTAGAGCCCACCACATTGCGCACCTGGCTCTGGATCAGATTCCGCAGGATAGTCACCGGGTCGCCGGAGGCATACAGATAGGCCACCGGGTCGGATATCTTGTATTCCACGAAGAAATCCACGTTGACGATGTTGTAGTCGCCGGTGATCATAGCCGCCTCGTCCACATTGACCTTGTAGCCGTCGCCGTTTTCGTTGGGGGTGTAGCCCAGCTCGAACTTGTGGTAGACATTCACATCCACCTTCTGCACCCTCTGAATACCGAAGGGCAGCTTGAAATGGACGCCGGCATCGGTCACATCGGAAACCTTGCCGAAGGTGGTGACCACCGCCTGCTGCTTATCGTCCACCGTGTAGAAGCAGGTTGCGCTCAAAAACACCACCAGCAGCGCCACGGCAGCGATAATCGCAATTTTCTTGATTCTGCCAATCATTTTACGTTCATTCCTTTCTTATAAATCGTTTAACATACTTTCCGCCTCTTGGGTCATCCGGGCAGCCAGCCAAGCGGTTAACATAATTCTCAGCGCCGTTTTGACCCGCTCTTTCGCGCCGGGCATCGGCTCGGCATAGTCCGCCAGCGCCTCCTCCAGCACAGCTTCCCGGTTATCCTCCCGGTAAAGCTCTCTGGACCGGGCCGCCAGACCCACAAACATAAAGTACAGGTCTGCATCGTCGATCATATCATCCTGCTCGTTATCCAGCTGGCCGTTTACATAGCCAAGCATTGTGCAGATCCGCTCTAAGGGCAGTACGGCCTTGAGCATATTGATGTTGATGATCCGGCAAAGCTGCCGCAGAGAGTAGTGCTTATTCTCCGGCTTGGACAGAAAACCCCGTTTCACCCAGTTCTGGACGATATACGGTTCCAGGCCGGTAATGGCCGACACCTGACTGAGCATAATGCCGCCCGGAAGGAACATTGCGCGGAACTGCTCCGGTATATGGATCGCCTCCTGCCGCGGACAGGTCAGCACCGTGCCGGGGATGTTCCAACTCATTTCCATCACACCTTTCTTTGTTGTGGTGATTTGATATTATCATATGGTCGACTGATTGTCAAGTATAATCTTTTGATTTTTTTCAAAAATATTTTTTACCTCTTTACGAACAGACATTGTTGTTGTATAATGTATGCTATGAAAATATCGGTTGCGGGGGTGAGGCTGTGCAGTGCTTAAAATGCGGAAAAGAGACGAAGAATGAGCAGGTTTTCTGTTCCCAATGCCTTGCCGTTATGGAGGCTTATCCGGTGAAGCCGGATGTACATATTCAGCTCCCCAACCACACTGCCCGGGACCTTTCCAAAAAATCCGGCAAAAAACGACGCCCGCCCTCCCCGGAGGAGCAGCTCACAGTCCTGCGCAGGCGGAACCAGCGGTTGGTTGCTGCGTTGCTGGCAACGGCATTGCTGCTGGGCGCAGCCGGTTATCTGCTGGTGCGGGCCAACCTGTCACCGGAGGATGTGGAATGGGGCAAGAATTATATCGTTGATGAGATCTTTGACTGATTGTTTCACGTGAAACAATTTGCATCGGCGGTGTTTCACGTGAAACATCGCCCGGAAGGAGGAAGCTATGGCACGGGTGATCGCCGTGGTCAACCAAAAAGGCGGCGTGGGCAAAACCACCACCGCCGTGAATCTTACAGCCGCATTAAAGGACTTAGGCAAGCGGGTCTTGCTTTGCGACTTTGACCCCCAGGCCAATGCCACCTCGGGCTTAGGCGTTGAAAAGAGAAAACTGCATAACAGCGTATACGATGTGGTGGTCAACGGGATTCCCGCAAAGCAGGCTATTGTCAGCACCAGCTACGGCGATGTGCTGCCCTCAACGGCAGACTTGGCCGGCGCGGCAGTGGAGCTGATCTCTATGGAGCAGCCCAGTATGCGGCTGAAAACAGCGCTGCAGCCGGTCCTTGAGGATTACGATGTGATCTTCATCGACTGCCCGCCGTCCCTGGAAATGCTGACACTGAACGCTTTGGCTGCCGCCGACAGCATTTTAGTCCCGGTCCAGTGCGAGTATTACGCATTGGAAGGCCTAACCGACCTGATGAACACCCTGCGGATCGTAAAGAAGCGCTTAAATCCCGGTCTGGAGATCTTCGGCGTGGCGCTGACGATGTTTGACGGCCGCACCAATTTCTCCACCCAGGTAGCCCAGGAGGTGCGAAAGCATTTTCCCGGCAAGGTATTTGCAACTATGATCCCCCGGAATGTCCGTCTAGCCGAGGCGCCCAGCCACGGTGTGCCGGTAACGGTCTATGACCGGCTGAGCCGGGGTGCTGCCGCCTACAAGGCAATGGCAGAAGAAATCCACAATAAACTTTAAGAGGTGAATATGATGTCAAAAGGACTGGGCAAAGGCCTGGGCGCGCTGATGGGCGACTTTATGGAAGAGCCCACACAGAAAACCCCTTACCGGCTGCTCCCTCTGCATAAGGTAGAACCCAATCCCAACCAGCCCCGCCGGGATTTTGATCCGGAGGAGCTGCAGGCCCTGGCCGATTCCATCGCGACCCACGGTGTTGTACAGCCCCTGACCGTCCGGGAGACGGAGAACGGTTACTACCAGATCATCGCCGGCGAACGGCGCTGGCGGGCGGCCCGGATGGCAGAATTGCGGGAGATCCCCGCGGTCGTTATCGAGGCTGACGATAAAAAGGTCATGGAGCTGGCACTGATCGAAAATCTTCAGCGGCAGGACCTGAATCCCGTGGAAGAAGCTATGGGTTACCGCACACTGATGGAGGAATACGGTCTGACCCAGGAGGAAACCGCCCAGCGGGTGGGAAAATCCCGGCCCAATGTGGCCAATATGCTGCGACTGCTTTCCTTAAGTCCGGATGTGCTGGACCTGGTCCGTTCCGGCGCATTGTCCGCCGGTCACGCAAGGGCGTTGGTGGTCTTAAAAACGGACAAGCTCCAAAAAGAAGCCGCGCAAAAGATCGTGGCTTTGGGACTTTCCGTACGGCAGGCGGAGCTGATATGCAAAAACCTGCAAAAAGAGCCCACCCCCGCAAAGCCGGTGACCCTGCAAGTCAATTACATTTCCGAATGCGAAAAATCTCTGTCCAAGCACTTGGGCCGTGGTGTTCGCATTGTGGACGGCAAGCGCAAGGGGCGCTTTGAACTGGAGTTTTACGGCCCGGAGGACCTGCAAAATCTTCTGGACGCCTTGATGAGAATAAAGAAATGAGGTAGAAATTATGCAAAAAAAGCTTTATAAAAGCGCAACGGATAAGAAGGTGTGCGGCGTTTGCGGCGGTATTGCCAAGTATTTTGGTATAGACGCCACGCTCGTGCGCCTGGGTTTGGTTGCTTTTTGCCTGCTGGGCGGCAGTGGAATTTTAGCCTACATCGTCTGCGCGCTGGTTATTCCCGATGATCCCAGCGGCGGCAATATTATTGACAGTGAATAAAAACCATTTCATATAAGGAGCTATTAAAAATGCTGGACATTAAGAGAATCAAAGAAAATCCCGATGCGGTCAAGGCCGGTCTTAAAGCCAAGGAAGTGGACTGCGATGCCGTTGTGGACCAAATTCTGGTGCTGGATGAGAAGATTCGTAGCCTGAAAACCACCACCGAGACCAAAACCGCTGAAAAGAACAAGCTGGCTAAGGAAAACGGCAAGCTGTTCGGCCAGAAAAAGGGCGCTGAGAAAAAGGGTGAGGACACCTCCGCTCTGGAAGCCCAGATCGCTGCCAACTCCGCCAAGAGCGTGGCTCTGGATAAGGAGATTGAGGACGATGCCGCACAGCTTAAGACCCTCTCCGAGGAATTCAAGGTCGCTATGCTGAGCCTGCCCAACCTGCCCGACCCCGACCTGGTCCCCGGCGGCAAGGAGGCCAACGAGCCTCTGCGCTATGTAGGCAAGAAGCCGGAATTTGATTTCGAGCCCAAGCACCATGTGGATCTTTGCACCGATCTAGGCCTCATCGACTACGAGCGGGGCGTCAAGCTGGCCGGTGCCGGCAACTGGATGTACACCGGTATGGGCGCCCGCCTGGAATGGGCGCTGCTGAACTACTTCATTGACACCCACACCGCCGACGGCTACGATTTCATTCTGCCGCCCCATATGCTGGAGTATATGTGCGGCGAGACCGCCGGTCAGTTCCCCAAGTTTGCTGACGAGGTCTACAAGATCGCCAACCCCACCGACGACCGCATCCACTATATGCTGCCCACCGCTGAGGCTGCACTGGCTTCCCTGTACCGGGACGAGATCCTCACCGAGGCTGATCTGCCCAAGAAGCTGTTCGCTTACACCCCCTGCTTCCGCCGTGAGGCCGGTTCTCACCGGGCCGACGAGCGGGGTATGGTCCGCGGCCACCAGTTTAACAAGGTGGAGATGTTCCAGTTCTGCAAGCCCGAGGATTCCGACGCCGCCTTTGATGAGCTGGTCACCAAGGCCGAAAAGCTGGTGGAGGGTCTTGGCTTCCACTTCCGTACCGTGAAGCTGGCTGCCGGCGACTGCTCCGCATCCATGGCAAGAACCTACGACATCGAGATTTTGATCCCCTCCATGGACGGCTACAAGGAGGTTTCCTCCGTCAGTAATGCCCGGGATTATCAGGCCCGCCGGGGCAACATCCGTTTCCGCCGTGAGGCCACCGGCAAGCCCGAGTTCCTGCACACCCTCAACGGCTCCGGCCTGGCAACAAGTCGTATTTTCCCGGCTCTCGTGGAGCAGAATCAGCGCGCTGACGGCTCCATTGTTGTCCCCGAAGTACTGCGTAAGTACCTGGGCGGCCTGGAAGTCATCGAGAAGAAATAATTATGTAAACTACGCCTTGGCTCCCCCCAGGGAGGGAGCCAAGAGTGGATGTAAAATCAATTATTATGTAAACCGAGCAGGAGGAAAGAGAAATGAAAAAGATAAAGAAACCCAGCTGGCTGAACGAGTTTAAGGAATTTGCCATTAAGGGCAACGCAATGGCCCTGGCCGTTGGTACTATGATCGGCGGGGCATTCTCCACCATCACCAAGAGCCTGACCAACGATCTCATTATGCCCATCGTGAACATCTTCATGGGCGGCACCGATTTTACCGATGCCAAGATCCGCCTGCCCCGTATGCCCTGGGTAGAGCCTACCTTTGAAAAGGTCGTCAACGAAGCCGGCGAAGAGGTCACCCAGGAAGTGTTCAACTACCTGACCTACGGCAATTTCATTTCCGCCATTATCAACTTCCTGATCCTGGCATTTGTGGTCTTCTGGATCGTGAAGATCGTCAACAAGATCGCTGAGATCGGCAAGAAGGAAGAAGCCGCTCCTGCTGAGCCCCCCGCTCCTCCCGCTCCCTCTGCTGAGGAAGTCCTGCTCACCGAGATCCGCGACCTGCTGAAAAACAAGTAATGGGCCGCCGTATATTTGCCGGTCTGCTGGTTTTGGTATGCCTTTTTGCCGGCTGCGGAAATTCCGGTTTATACCCGGAGGGTATGAACATTGCCTGCAAGGATCTGGCACTGACCGTCCCCGGGGATTTTGCCGATCTGTCCGGTGAAGCTTATGCAGAGGATGCCGATTTTATGTTCGGCCGGAAGACCCTTGTGTTTATGGGTCTGGCGGAAGCAAAAGCCGATCTGCAGGATATGACCCTTGCCCAGTATACCGACCGTGTCATCAGCGGCAATCAGCTGTCCTGCACCGCCGCGCCTGTCGGCGACGGCTATCTGTTCTCCTACGAAAAGCCGGTGGGCGACACGGTCTACACCTACACGGTGGCCACCTACGAAACCGATGCATACTTCTGGATCCTGCAATTCTACGGACCCACTGCCTCCTTGCAGGAAAATCAGCCGGAAATCGATATTATTTTGGAAAGTATCCGGAAAAGCACTTGATATTCACAAGTTTTTGGTGTAATATTAAAAAATGTAATGCAATATTATACAACCCAAAAGGAAGGATATTTCTATGTTCAAGATCGTACGCAAGAAAGAGCTGAACCCCAGCGTTACGCTGATGGATATTGAAGCCCCCTTTATTGCCAAGAAGGCAAAGGCCGGCCAGTTCATCATTTTCCGCATTGACGAGCAGGGCGAGCGTGTGCCTCTGACCATCGCCGGTTACGACCGGGAAAAGGGCACTGTTACCATTATCTTCCAGAAGGTCGGCTTTGCCACCAAGGCCCTGGGCCAGCTGAACGAGGGTGATTTCATCCGGGATTTTGTCGGCCCTCTGGGCAAGCCCACCCCTGTGGAGGGCAAGAAGAAGGTCTGCGTTGTGGGCGGCGGCGTTGGCTGCGCCATCGCACTGCCCTCTGCCAAGGCCTTTAAGGAAGCCGGCGCTGAGGTTACCGTTATTGTCGGTTTCCGCAGCAAGGACATCGTCATTCTGGAGGACGAGTTCAAGGCCTGCGCTGACCATATGTATCTGATGACCGATGACGGCAGCTACGGCGAGCAGGGTTTCGTCACCGTGAAGCTGCAGCAGCTGCTGGAGGCCGGTGAAGCCTTTGACGAGGTGCTGGCCATCGGCCCTGTACCCATGATGAAGTTCGTCTGCAAGACCACCGAGCCCTTCGGTGTCCACACCTCCGTGTCCCTGAATCCCATTATGGTGGACGGCACCGGTATGTGCGGCGGCTGCCGCGTCACCGTTGGCGGCGAGACCAAGTTCGCCTGCGTGGACGGTCCGGGGTTCGACGGTCACAAGGTGGACTTTGCCGAGCTGATGAGCCGTAACAGCCTGTACCGCGGCCGTGAGGCTGAGGTCACCGAAAAGCACGCCTGCCGCATCGAAAAGATGGGCAAGGATCTCATTAAATAAGGAGGGAATGCAAAATGGCAAATATGACTTTAGTAAAGACCCCTATGCCTGAGCAGGACCCCAAGGTTCGCGCCCGGAATTTTAAGGAAGTAGCCCTGGGCTACACCGCCGAGATGGCCATCGAAGAGGCCGGCCGGTGCTTAAAGTGCAAGAATCCCAAGTGTGTTGAGGGTTGCCCCGTCAATGTCCGCATCCCCGAGTTCATCGGCAAGGTTGCCGAGGGCGATTTCAAGGCCGCTTACGAGATCATCACCTCCACCAATGCGCTGCCCGCTCTTAGCGGCCGCGTCTGCCCCCAGGAATCCCAGTGTGAAGCCAAGTGCGTCCGGGGTATCAAGGGCGAGCCCGTTGCCATTGGCCGTCTGGAGCGGTTCGTGGCTGACTGGTACCGGGAAAATGTCAACGAAATGCCCGCTAAGACCGAATCCAACGGCAAAAAAGTGGCCGTTGTGGGTACCGGCCCTGCCGGTATGACCGCCGCCTCGGATCTTGCCAAGCTGGGTTACGAGGTCACTATGTTCGAGGCTCTGCACACCCCCGGCGGCGTGCTGGTCTACGGCATCCCCGAATTCCGTCTGCCCAAGGCCATCGTTGCCAACGAGTTTACCAAGCTGGAGGCCCAGGGCGTGACCGTGATGACCAATATGGTCATCGGCCGGGTTCTGACTATCGACGAGCTGTTCGAAATGGGCTTCAAGGCCGCGTTTGTTGGCTCCGGCGCAGGCCTGCCTATGTTTATGAACATCCCCGGTGAGGCCCTGAAGGGCGTTATGTCCGCTAACGAGTATCTGACCCGTACCAACCTGATGAAGGCCTACGACGAGGATTACGATACCCCCATCGTCAAGTCCAAGGCTGTCGCTGTGGTCGGCGGCGGTAACGTGGCAATGGACGCTGCCCGCTGCGCAATGCGTTTAGGCGCTGAGAAGGTGTATGTTGTCTACCGCCGGGGCGAGGCCGAGATGCCTGCCCGTTTGGAGGAACAGCACCACGCCAAGGAAGAGGGCATCGAGTTCAAGACTCTGTGCAACCCCATTTCCATCATCGGCGACGAGGACGGCCGTGTTTGCGGTATGAACTGCATCCGTATGGAGCTGGGTGAGCCGGACGCTTCCGGTCGCCGCCGCCCCATCGAGGTTTCCGGCTCCGAGTTCGTGCTGGATGTGGACACTGTGATTATGTCTTTGGGCACCAGCCCCAACCCCCTGATCCGCTCCACCACTCCCGGTTTGGACACCAATAAGAAGGGCTGTCTGATCGTGAACGAGGACGAGATGACCACCCGGGACGGCGTGTTCGCCGGCGGTGACGCCGTCACCGGCGCAGCGACCGTCATCCTGGCAATGGGCGCCGGCAAGAAGGCCGCCGCTGCCATTGACAAGTACCTGAGCAAGTAACATAAAAGAGCCACCCCCGTCGGGGTGGCTCTTTTCGTGCAAATGCAAAGTAAAAAATTATTTTTGGCTATTGCGGAGATAGGGTTTCTTTTCATCGGTTAAGCCAGCTAAATAATCCATACTGGTATCCAGCGCGATTGCCAGCTTGCGGCACTGTTCAAAGGTCAGATACCGTTTGCCACTCTCAATTTTAGAGTAGTCGCTCTGGTCGATGCCTGTAAGCATTTGTATTTTCACTTGGGTGTAACCCTTTTCCTTGCGAAGCTCTTTAATGCGTGTCATTTTCATCACCACTATTATTATGGCAAATTTCCCTATTGCAAATAGGGTTAAATTGACCTATAATGATGAAAAAGAAAGGAGCTGTTCGTAATGGAAAATACGGAAACGGAATTCTTACGGCATATGTTTGTGCGCGCGCTCATTACCGGTGAGATCAAAGTGCGTTTTGACGGTGTCGGTGCTACTGTTGGCGAGATCATCGAGGGCAAATGCTATCAGCTATTGCAACAAATCAGAGAAATACTGGATGACAAAACCCTGTCGGACGAGGATTGCTATACACGAATCGAAAAAATCATTTACGCATTTGAGCAGCACGGCAGCGACGGTGGCAGTCGGCACTGTTGACCGATGCCAAAAAGGCGCCCAAAGGGCGGCTTTTTTAAATGCCTAATGCATAATTCAGAATGCATAATGAATGTCCTGCCACAATTAAGCATTATGCATACAGCATTAAGAAAAAGGAGTGCCTTGCGGCACTCCTTTTTGATTTTATACCATTGCGCAGGTGATGATAGCCATCTTGTAGACCTCGTCGGCATTGCAGCCACGGGACAGGTCGTTGATGGGAGCAGCCAGACCCTGCAGGATGGGGCCGTAGGCCTCGAAGCCGCCCAAACGCTGGGCGATCTTATAGCCGATGTTGCCGGCCTCGATGGTGGGGAAGATGAAGGTGTTGGCGTAACCTGCAACAGGAGAGCCGGGGAACTTCAGCTGGCCGACCTCAGGAGCAACCGCTGCGTCGAACTGCATCTCACCGTCGATCATCAGATCGGGAGCCATCTCCTTGGCGACCTTGGTGGCCTCGTTGCTGAGCTTCACAGTGCCGCCCTTGCCGGAGCCGTTGGTGGAGAAGGAGAGCATTGCCACCTTGGGCTCAATGCCGAAGACCTTGGCGGTGTTGGCAGTTTCCACAGCCACCTCGGCCAGCTTCCGGGCAGCGGACACGGTCACATTGCCTTCCTTATCCACGCTGTCCTCGTAGCTCAGGTTGATGGCGCAGTCGCCCATAGCCAGCTTCTCTTCGCCGCGGACCATGATGAAGCAGGAGGACACCAGGTGAGCGCCCTTCTTGGTCTTAACCAGCTGCAGAGCGGGACGAACGGTGTCAGCGGTGGAGTAGGTAGCGCCGCCCAGCAGAGCGTCAGCGTAGCCCATCTTCACCAGCATAGTGCCGAAGTAGTTGCCCTTGGAAAGAGCAG
The DNA here is from genome assembly GCA_045645385.1 of Faecousia sp. Lineage (GTDB taxonomy): Bacteria > Bacillota > Clostridia > Oscillospirales > Oscillospiraceae > Faecousia. The sequence goes on along the minus strand of JAZRIT010000047.1, from coordinate 556 downwards.
CGCGGCACTCCTCAGCGGACATCTTGCCCTTACGCAGTTCCACCATCTTCTCGACCATGGCATCCATGCCTTCGTAGGTCAGGGGGTCGATGATCTCAACGCCCTCGATGTTGTAGCCGCCCTTGGCAGCAGCTTCCTTGACCTCTTCCACGTTACCGATCAGGATGGGGGTCAGGAACTTGCCCTCGTTCAGGCGGGCAGTGGCCTCCAGAATACGGGCATCGTGGCCTTCGGTAAAGACGATCTTACGGGGATTGGCTCTGAGAACCTCGATCATTGCATTAAACATGATAATTCCTCCATATAACGGGCTTTTGCCCAAATTTTTACAACTACATTATATATCAAAAACCCTACGGGTGCAACCTTTTTTATGGCAAAACCCACTCTTTTTGAAAGAGGCGGCGGGAAAATTTAAGAATATGTCCAATAAAAAATAGGTGAAAAGTTAGAAGTACTCCAGAAAAATTGCACAAAAACCAGCATATACAAAAGCCGAAAGTTAGAAAAACAGGTGCATTCGAAGAATAAATGCCTATGGTCACAGTATTGTGCC
>JAZRIT010000046.1:0-25665 GCA_045645385.1 Faecousia sp. | reverse complement strand
CAGCTTTGCCTCCGGTACGGGAGCAGGTGATCCTGCCGAAGGTTACTCCCCCTCCCATTCCTGTGCCTGCACCTGCGACCCCGCAGGAAGAGCCGGAGCAGGTGGTGATCCCCCAAATGCCCAAGGAGATTCCCTGGCGGTTTGTGGGTGAACTGTATAACAGTTATATCATCGTGGAGCAAGGCGAAGAGGCTTATCTTATCGACAAGCACGCCGCCCACGAGCGCATTCTTTTTGAAAAGCTGAAGACCAATCAGGAGGCCATTTCTTCGCAGGTATTGCTAACACCGGTGACTCTGCGGCTTAATGCTGAGGCAACCGCCATTTTGCTGGAAAACAGCTCCCTTTTGGAGGAACTGGGTTTTGAGGTACAGGAGTTTGGCGAGAATACCCTCGCCATCCGGCAGATCCCGATAGATCTGGACAGCACCCAGGCAGCAGACGCTTTGGAGACCCTTTCCGCTGACCTTTTAAACGGCAGAAAGGAAAGCCGGGAGAATGTGCGGGACGAGCTATTGCACACCGTTGCCTGCAAGGCCGCCATCAAAGCCGGCTGGATCAGCAGCGAAAAGGAGCTGATGAAGCTGGCCGAGCAGGTGCTTTCCCGGGACGATTTAAAACACTGTCCCCACGGCAGACCTATCTGCATCACCTTAAGCAAAAAGCAGCTGGAAAAGCAGTTTAAGCGGAACTGAGGGCGGTTATGATGGATAATATCATCTGTATTGCCGGACCGACGGCTTCCGGCAAGACGGCCCTGTCCATTGCTTTGGCCAAGGAGCTGGGCGGCGAAGTGGTTTCCTGCGATTCCATGCAGGTGTACAAGCGCATGGACATCGGCACTGCCAAGCCAACTTTAGAGGAAATGGGCGGTGTTCCCCACCATATGCTCTCCGTTGCCGAGCCCTGGGAGAATTTCTCCGTGGGCAAGTACTGCCGTTTGGCCGCGCCCATTGTGGACGGTATTTTAGCCCGGGGCAAGACTGCTATCATCGTAGGCGGCACAGGCCTTTATATGGACGCGCTGATCCGGGGCAACGATTTCGCCCCTGTCCCCTCCACAGGCTGCCGGGAGGAATTGGAAAAGATCGCGGCGGAGCAAGGCATTGATGCTGTCATCGAAATGCTCCGCAAGGTTGACCCGGAGTCGGCCCAGCGACTGCATCCTGCCGACCGAAAGCGGATCATTCGGGCTATGGAGGTCTATTTAGAGACCGGCAAGACCATCACCCAACATAATTTGGAGACCCAGCAGATTCCCGACCGGTATCATCCGGTTTGGTTTGCCCTGGAGGATGCCGACCGGGCCACTTTGTATGCGAGAATCGACCGGCGGGTGGAGATCATGCTGGAGCAGGGTTTGATCGCCGAGATCGAAGGTCTGCTCCAAGAGGGTGTGCCGGAAAGCGCCACTGCCATGCAGGCCATCGGCTACAAGGAATTTGTGGACGCCCTCCGGGGCCGCAGTTCTATGGACACCGCTATTGCATTGGTGCAGCAAGCCTCCCGGAAGTATGCCAAGCGGCAGCTGACCTGGTTCCGGCGAAATCCGGCAATCCACTGGCTCCGCCGGGAAAAAAATGCGGGAACGGAAGAAATTCTTGCAAAGGCCCGCCGCGTTTTGGCAGAATCCGACAAATGAAAAATGGTAAGATGTGTGTATCCCAAAGAAAGAAGGAATACATATGTCAGAAATCAATAATTTACAGGAAGCGATTCTCAGCGAGGTGAAGCGGGATAAGGTCCCCGTGACACTGTTTCTGATGAATGGCTTTCAGCTCCGGGGCACCGTCACAGGCTACGACAGCTTTGTGGTGGTATTGGTCAGCGACGGCAAGCAGCAGATGATCTACAAGCATGCCATCTCCACCTTGGCCCCTATGAAGCCGATCAAAGCAGCAGACTGACAAAAAGACGGCGGAGCAAACCGCCGTCTTTTTGTTTGTTTAGAAAGAGGGAAGAAATATGTCCATAGCTGAAAATGTGGCCAAAATCAAGGCGCAAATGGCAGAAGCCGCCATCAAAGCAGGCAAAGATCCCAAAGATATTCTCCTGTGCGCCGCCACAAAAATGAACGATGCCGATGCAGTCCGGGAGGCCATAGCCGCCGGTGTGGATTGCTGCGGCGAGAACCGGGTGCAGGAGCTCACCGCCAAGCAGGCCCAGGACGCCTATGCCGGTGTCCCGGTCCACTTTATCGGCCATCTGCAGACCAATAAGGTCAAGCAGGTGGTTGGCAAGGTGGCCCTCATCCACAGTGTGGATTCGGAGCGGCTGCTGGAGGCCATTGACAAAGAAGCTGCCCGGCAGGGTATCGTGCAGGATATTTTATTGGAGATCAACATCGCCGACGAGGAAAGCAAGTCCGGTTTTACCCTGGAAGAGGTGGAAAAGCTGCTGCCGGAATTGGGCCGTTTTTCCGCAATTCGGGTACGCGGATTGATGGCAATCCCCCCGATTTGCCAAAATTCTACAGATAATCATAAATTTTTTCAAAAAATATACAACCTTTCTGTTGACATAATGAGAAAAAAATACGATAATGTATGTGTCGATATTTTGTCTATGGGTATGTCCGACGATTTTGCAGATGCCATTGCCTGCGGCAGCACGATGATCCGCGTAGGCACTGCCATCTTCGGCGCCCGGAATTATCAATAAACGGTTTGTGCCGGAAGTCGGCCTGCAAACATATTAGGAGGATAAAGAGATATGAGTTTTTGGGATAATGTAAAGAAATTTGCCCAGCCCTACGGTGAAGAGGATTACGACGATTACGACGAAGCGATGGACAGCTACGAAGAAGAAGCCCAGGAACCTGCTCCCCGCAGCGGCCGCCGGTCCTCTCCCTTCGCTGCCGCTACCCAGGAGACCGAGCCCAAGCCCGCACCTGCAGCCTCTGCCGGCTTCAGCAGTCAGGCCGTGAATCTCGGCTCCGGCAAGCAGGAAGTGGTCCTGTTCCACGCCAAGAGTCTGGACGACGGTGCTAAGGCCGCCGACGAGCTGCGCAGAAGAAAGGCCGTCATCCTGAATATGGAAAATGTGGACAAGGCCCTGATCCGCCGTGTGGTGGACTTCCTGTCCGGCAGTGTCTATGCCTTAGACGGCAGCGTGAAAAAGGTTGCTCAGGCTACTTACCTGTTCTGCCCCCACAATATGGATGTGGTAGGCGATCTGGAAACCATCCAGGCTGACACCGACAGCTTTTTCTAAATTACTGTTTAGAGAGGTCATATTATGTTTACACCCCAACAGATCGAGCAGATTTCCTTCAGTCGTGCCACCTTCGGCGGCTACGATATGCAGTCTGTGGACGAGCTGCTGTATCCTTTAACTGAGGACTACAAGACCCTGTACAAAGAAAACGCGCTGCTCAAGAGCAAAATGAAGGTCCTGGTCAGCAAGCTGGAAGAGTACCGCGCCAACGAGGCCAGCATGAAGGACGCCATCGTCAACGCCCAGAAGACCTGCGATCTGATGATCAAAGAGGCAGAGGCCAAATGCGCCAAGATGCTCACTGACGCCAACGCCACTGCTATGGAGAACGCCAAGAATTCCGATGCGCTGATCGCAGCGGAAGAGGCCCGGGTGGACGAGGCCCGGAAGGTCGCAAACGAAAAGATCGACGCGCTGAAGGCGGAGATCTCTGCCTGCCTCAACGCATTGGACCGGATCAAGGCCGCCAATCCTGTGGCCAATCCGGCCCCTGCTGCGGCCGCCGAAGCGCCCGCAGTACCCAGTGAGACCGATGCTGTAGCAGATGAAATATCCGCCACATTGCAGGCGCTGGTCGGCTCTGCCGATATGTCCATTCCCATGGCTGAGCCCAAGCATCCCACCACGGATTCCACCACCGGCAAGTTTGCGAATCTGCAGTTCGGCCGGAATTACGACCCCACCAAGCGCTAATAAACATATGCAACGATAAGGACAAGCAAAGCGCGTCCCTGCCAACAGAGAGCTGCCGGCCGGTGCAAGGCAGCAGGCACACAGGCTTTGTATCCCCTTTGAGCAGCGCACTGAAAGGTTTATCCGATTAGGCTGCGCCGGGTTTGCCCGATACAGCAAGTTCGAGTGCCGCCGAAAGATGGAACAAGAGTGGTACCGCAGAGGTAATTTCGCCTTTGTCTCTTGCAAAAGGGACAAAGGCGTTTCCTTTTGTCATTACATTATACCGGAAGATTGCCACGCCAGTTTGAGAACTGGCTCGCAATGACAGCTTCATTGTGCAATCGGCGGGAGTAAGCCCCCGCCAAAAAAGGACCGTCGGGGACGCCGGTCCCTACAAAGCGGACGAGCAATGCTCGCCCCTACACTTGAATTTAATTATGGAGGTAACAATCCAAATGGAATACAAAAATACCATTATCACACCTAAGACCGACTTCCCTATGAAGGCGGGTCTGCCTGCCCGGGAGCCGGGTATGCTGGAGCGCTGGAATGAGCAGGGTCTTTACGATCTGCTGCTGGAAAAGAATAAGGATCTGCCCCCCTTCGTTCTCCACGACGGCCCTCCTTTCTCCAATGGCTACATCCACATGGGCCACGCCCTGAACAAGGCGCTGAAGGACTTTATCATCCGCAGCCACGCCATGATGGGCTTTTACACCCCCTACACCCCCGGCTGGGACAACCACGGTCTGCCCATCGAGCGGGCCATCGAAAACTCCAAGAAGAAGCTGAACAAGGATATGTCCGTCCCCGAGTTCCGCAAGGCTTGCGAGGAATTTGCCGAGGACTTTATTCAGAAGCAGATGGAAGGCTTCCGCCGCTTGGGCGTTGTGGGCGACTGGGCAAATCCCTACCGTACCATGGACAAGCACTTCGAGGCCCAGGAGGTCAAGGTCTTTGGCCGGATGTTCGACAAGGGGTACATCTACAAGGGTCTGAAGCCCGTGACCTGGTGTCCCTTCTGTGCCACCGCTGTTGCCGAGGCTGACATTGAGTACAAGGACGATCCCTGTACCTCTGTGTATGTGAAGTTCCCCATGGCCGACGATCTGGGCAAGTTAGGTGATTTCGATAAGCGCAAGCTGTTCTTCGTGATCTGGACCACCACCATCTGGACCCTGCCCGGCAATATGGCTATCTGCCTGCACCCCAGAGATAGTTATGTGATCGTCAAGCCCGATTACAGCGATGAGATGTTCATTGTTGCAGAGGCTCTGTGCGAGAAGGTTATGGGAATCGGCGGCTATACAAGCTATGAGATTCTGGCCACCTACCCCGGCAGCTTCTTTGAGAATATGCTGGCACAGCATCCCTTTATCGACAAGACAAGCCGTCTGGTCAACGCCGAGTATGTTACTATGGACTCCGGTACCGGCTGTGTTCACACCGCTCCCGGCTTCGGCGCGGACGACTATCAGACCTGTATGCGTTACGGTATGGAGCTGGTTGTGCCGGTGGACGACTACGGCCGTCACACCGACTATGCCGGCAAGTATGCAGGCCTCAAGACCGAAGAAAGTAACCCCATCATTTTGGCGGATATGGCAGAAAGCGGTATGCTCTATGCATCCGAGGAGATCGTCCACTCCTATCCCCACCACGACCGCTGCAAGAAGCCCGTTATCTTCCGGGCCACGCCTCAGTGGTTCTGCTCTGTGGAATCCTTTAAGGACCAGGCTGTGGAAGCCATTGCCAATGTCCAGTGGTTCCCCGGCTGGGGCGGCGACCGGATGGAAGCCATGATCCGCGAACGGGCCGACTGGTGTATCAGCCGTCAGCGCCGCTGGGGTCTGCCCATTCCCGTGTTCTACTGCAAGGACTGCGGCAAGCCGGTTTCCACCCCGGAATCCATTGCCAAGATCTCCGCCCTGTTCGACGAATTCGGCTCCAATGTGTGGTTTGAAAAGGAAGCGATGGAGCTGATTCCCGAGGGCTTCACCTGCCCCCACTGCGGTGGCAAGGCATTCGACAAGGAGACTGATACCCTGGACTGCTGGTTTGACTCCGGTTCTACCCACTTTGCCGACCTGATGCACCGCACCCCCGAGCTGTGGCCGGCTGATGTATATCTGGAAGGTGCTGACCAGTACCGTGGTTGGTTCCAGTCTTCCCTGCTCACCTCCGTCGGTGCGCTGGACAAGGGCGCTCCCTTCAAGCAGGTACTGACCCACGGTTGGGTGGTTGACGGCCAGGGCCGGGCAATGCACAAGAGCTTGGGCAACGGTGTTGATCCCGCTGACCTGATTAAGGATTTCGGCGCGGATATCGTCCGCCTGTGGGCGGCATCCTCCGACTACCACGCAGATGTCCGCTGCTCCAAGGATATCTTCAAGCAGATCGCCCAGAACTATCTGAAGTTCCGCAACACCGCCCGCTACTGCCTGGGCAATCTGAACGAGTTTGACCCCAACAATCTGGTTGCTCCCGCCGAAATGGAAGAGCTGGACAAGTGGGCCATCACCAAGCTCAATGACTTGGTTGCTGCCGTTAAGAAGGCTTACAACGGCTATGAGTTCCATGTTGTTTCCCACCTTATCAACGATTTCTGCGTTGTGGAGCTCAGCTCTTTCTATCTGGACATCATCAAGGACCGTCTGTACTGCGAGCTGCCGGGTGGCTTGCGCCGCCGCTCCGCACAGAGCGCGCTGTTCCTGATCGTAGATGCGCTGGCAAAGCTGTTTGCTCCCATTCTGGCCTTTACCTGTGATGAGATCTGGCAGGCCATGCCCCACCGTGACAGCGACGATGCCCGCAATGTGCTGCTGAATCAGATGCCCGAGAGCTTCGATGCCTACTGCCTGGACGAGGCTGCTATGGCAAAGTGGGACAAGGTAATGAAGCTGCGTCAGGATGTAAACGGCGTTCTGGAGCTGGCTCGCGCTGACAAGCGGATCGGCAAGGCGCTGGAGGCCCATGTCAGCCTGCAGATCATGGACGAAGATGCGTTGGAGACCACCTGTGAGGGTCTGAACCTGGCAGAGATCTTCATCGTATCCTCCTGTGATTGGGAGCTTGCTCCCGAAGGTGCTACCACTGGCTTCGGCACTAACATTCCCGGTCTGAGCATCGGTGTCTCCGAGGCCCGTGGTGAAAAGTGCCCCCGCTGCTGGATGCACACCACGGAAGCTGACGAAAACGGCCTGTGCAAGCGCTGCGCTGCCGTTATCTCCCAGCTGGATTTGGAAATCTAATAATAAAAACTGCCGTGTCTTTCGACACGACAGTTTTTATTGTCCAAGACGGAATCTTGACATTGTTAATCTTGTTTGTTATATTAATATTAGGCAAATCAATATAATCTGCAGCAAGGGGAGGTAATGTCTATGACCGCAAAAGCACTGTTTCGATGTTCGATTCTTGTCGTTTGCATTCTCGTCTTGTCTGCCTGCGGGCTTCAGCCAAATCCTAATGGCGATAGTCCCACCGGTCAAACCACGGATTCCACTGCCCAAGCTACTCAAAATATGCAGATTCCTTTGAAATGGCAATCTACGATTGTTAACGTTGAACTCAAGCGCACTACTGTCGAACCCGAAATTTCCCGTTTGACCTATGATTCTTATCGGGAACTGATTGATGCGGCTGTGCAAAAGCACGGTGACAACTGCCATGTCACCTGCATTATTCGGGATAACGGAGAATGCGCTACCCTAAGCAGACTGAATAACCTTGATTATTCGGAGGAATTTTTTGCTGAAAATTCACTGCTTCTCATCACATTTTTTGAGTACCCCCACCCCTTTACTGTAGGCAATGTGACCCGTGAGGGAAACATTGTAACCTGCACATTAAATACCTACTACAAGCCGCTGGCACCGGACGAAGGAATGGCCGCCTGGGCTCTCACTATGTCGGTATTTATTGCGGTTGATACCGTTCTTCCACAGGAAACAGAGTTCCAAGTTACAAAAAACTATGTGCCTGTAGAAGCAGAAGAATATACTGAATTAAGCAATGACTTTTTTGTGAAATACATTCTGTAAATTTATGAAAAGCAGCCGTATCGAAAGATACGGCTGCCTTTTGTTGGGGATTGCCACGGGCGCAAGCGCCCCCGCAATGACCGATTTTTATTATTTTCCAAAGACTTTTGCGACGTTTTTCATCATTTCCCGGATGGGCAGGTTGTAGGGGCAGCGGTCCTCGCAAGCGCCGCAGCCGATGCAGTCGGAGGCGGTTTTGCTCTGGCCGTCGTACCGTTTTTGCGCCCAATCGGTGAGATTGTAGCGGGTGTAATAGCCCTCGATGAGGAAGATGATGGGGATGTTGATACCAGCGGCGCAAGGGGCGCAGTAGTTACAACGGCGGCAGAAATTGGTGCCCAGGCTGCGACGGATTTCCACGATTTTTGCCTGTTCCGCATCGGTCAAAGGGGCGGTATTGGCGGCTGCTTCTGCGTTCTGGGTGATTTCTTCTGCTGCGGCCATACCGGGGATCACCACGGTCACATCGGGGTTACTGACCACAAACCGCAGGGCGGTTTTGGCATCGTCGATGGCGCCGCCGGCCAGGGGCTTCATACAGATAAAGCCGATGTTCTTTTGGGCGCACTTGGCGATCAGCTCCTGGCCCTGGGTCTCCACGATGTTATAGGGGAACATAATGGTTTCCACCCAGGGGAATTCCACAGCCTGCTTGAACAGGTCAACAGAGTGCAGCGTAATGCCGATATGGCCGATCTTACCGGCAGCCTTAGCCGCTTGTAACGCTTCCAGCGCACCTCCGGGAGCAAGCACCTGTTCCAAATCCTTGGGATTGGGGTTGTGGATCTGGTAGAGGTCAATGTAATTTGTGCGGAGCTTTTGCAGGCTGGTTTCGATGTCCTGCGCCATAGCCTCTTTTGTCCGTGCCATACTCTTGGTGGCGATGATAAACTTATCCCGAATCCCTTCTAAGGCATAACCTAAGTATTCTTCGCTGACTGTGTAAACCCGGGCGGTATCAATATAGTTCACACCGGCATCCAGCAGCTTTTGCATCAGGGCTTTCGTGCCCTCTGCGTCGATTTTCTGGATAGGAATGCCGCCAAAGCCCAAGCGGGAGATCTCAAGGCCGGTCTTTCCCAAAATTCTGTATTCCATATAATTCACTCCTATTTTGCAGGAAATTCTTTGCGCGTATCGCTGACACCGCAGATATAATCCATACTTACATTATAAAATTTTGCCAAAACAATCAAACTGTCCACAGGAATTCTGGTTTTACCGAGCTCATAATCCGAGTAGGTCTTCTGCCCTACTTTCAGCAACTGTGCAATTTCCGTTTGTGTCTTGTCGTTATCTTCACGCAATGCACGGATCTTTTCTGTGTAGTTCATAATATCACCTCGTAGATAGCATATCATAGTGTATAAAACTCTATTGACATTTAGTGTTATAAACTCTATAATGTGTGTGAGGTGATTGATTTGGAAAACCAACTTTGCAGAAATTGCGCACATTATCATCAGCATTATGCCCTTGATAAAGAAAGAATTTTTCGCGTATACTGCGGACATTGCACATTGGCTAAGGTCAAAAAGAAACGACCGGATACTGTTGCCTGTGAGTTTTTTGTACCTGCACCCACGGATGAATCGGCTTTTGCAACTAAGGAATACCTCAGCAAGAAGCTTTTGCAGTATTTACTAAATTTAGAGCTTTTGCCACCTATTGAGGATTCGGAATACCTTCATAAGTAAGCGCAGCAGGGATTCGATTGCATTTTCTTGGTTCTGTAAGGACTATAAAAAGATATTTTTGCTGTTTTTACGTACGAATTCGAACTCTCGCAGTTTTTAGTGAAGTATCGGCTAACGCCGATGTGAAGTTAAGTAGGCCCACCCACTTCCGCAGAAACTTCACTGTTCAAAGGACAACTTCACTTGCGTAGCAAACTTCACGCGTCGAAAGGCGCACTTATTTGAAAACGACAGATTCCTGTTGGAATCTGTCTTTTTCTGGCGGAGCAGCAGGGATTCTCCCCCGGGCTAAAAAAATGTCCACCGGACACTTTTTTACCTCGCCTTTGGCGAGGTCGCCCTCTTCGAATCCCCGCTGCTCAAATACACATCAAAACGAAGAAGACCCCCAATGGGGGTCTTCTTCGTTTTGGCGGAGCAGCAGGGATTCGAACCCTGGCGGCACTTTCATGCCCTACGAGATTTCGAGTCACGCCTCTTCGACCAGCTTGAGTACTGCTCCGTATTGTTGGCTGCTATATTATAGCAAGCAGGTTATGAAAAATCAAGGATTCTCCGGCTTCTTTTTGGCCATTTCTAAAATGCCGTCCATTTTAGACAGGACACGGAGGTAATTCTCCCGCCGGTGGGGCACCAAGCAATTGGTGCAGTCCTTGATGCCCTGCTCCGTGTATGTAAAATTACCGCCGCACTTGTCCCCCAAGGCATACAGGGGGCAGTAGCAGAACAGGCAGCTGAAGCTGTCTGCATCCATACCCTCGTGGCAGGGAAAATAGGGGCAGTCCTTATTTTGAAAAAAATCATAGCTTCCCATAGCGCACCTCCAAATCCACGAAACAATTGACTGTTTGCGTTATTTATTATATAATACCTCTTAGTTCGCGTCAAGAAAGAAGGTAGATTTTTTGAACGCCTGGGATATTATCATACAGCTCATCGGCTTTTTGGCGCTGGCGGTGAGTCTGCTCTCCTTTCAGTTTAAACGGCATAACCGGATTATGCTTTTCCGGACCGCCTCGGAATTGATCTTTGCGTTGCAGTACATTCTGCTGGGCGCCTGGTCCGCGGCCATTATGGACGGCGTTTCCATTGTCCGCAACACCCTGTACACCCGATTGGTGAAAAAAAACCGTTCCACAACTCCGGTGATCATCGGATTTTGTATTTTCGTGGTGGTCGTGGGTGTGGTTACATTTGAGGGGATCATCAGCCTGCTGCCTATTATTTCCAAGTTACTCACCACCGTTTCCTACGGTATGAAAAATGAGCGGCTATTGCGGCTTATTACCCTACCCTCCTGCATTTTCTGGATCGTTTACAATGTGTTTGTGGGCTCTGCCGCTGGGGTTCTTTCCGATTCGCTGACCCTGGTCTCCCTGCTGATCGCTATGTATAAGTTTGATTTTAAAAAGACGGATGCGTGAGAGCATCCGTCTTTTTTATGAATTTACGCCGAAGATTGCCACGCCAGTGTGCCCACTGGCGTGGCAATGACAATATAGATTATTTCATTCGGTCGAAGGCTTTCAGCCATTCCTGCTTGATGATCTCGTGGCCGGCAGCGGTGGGGTGCACACCGTCATAAAGCCAGTAGCCTTCTGCGGGGGCAGTAGCTTCCAGCTTGAAAAAGATCTCCTGCAAGGGGACAAACACGGCGCCGTGCTTTTGGGCCAAACGGGCTACCGCAGCCTGCCGCAGGGGGATCTCCCTTTGGTAGGATTCCAGACGGTCCGGGCATTCGGGAATGTTATGGGTTGCGCTACCCGGCAGGAAAAACGGCTCCAAAAGCATAATTTTCACATTGGGCAATTCCCGGCGGATCTCCGTCAGCATCAGATCATATACCAGCTCAAATTTTTCGGCATCCACGCCGTTTTGGTACATACACTCGTGCCACACACCGTTGACACCCAGCAGAATGCTGAGATAGTCCGGCTTGAGGTTGATAAGATCCTTGCGCATACGGGCATAGACATCCACCACCCGGTCGCCGGAAATGCCCCGGTTGTAGCAGGTGTAGGTGTAAGGCTCACGGGCCATCAGCTCGCCGGTGACCATGGTAGCATAGCCGCTGCCGCGGTTCTGCGCACCGGGTGAACGATCCCGGGTGGAATCGGTGATAGAATCGCCTTGGAAGAGAATTACTTTTTCCATTTTTTGCTCCTCCTTCTTTTTTTCTTAGCTTAGCACCGGGCTTATGATTTGTCAATTGGAATATCCGCTGTTTTCTTTGACAAAAGCCACAAATTGTGTTAGATTGTAATTATGGGAGGTGGTCGTATGGAGGATGGGCGCGTAATTGTGACCCGGGAGGATATTTCTGAATATCTGTTAAAAGTCAACAAAGCCGGTTTTATTGCCTGGCCTGTTTTTTTCTTGTTGATGTTTCTGTTTTTTCAGTTTTCCAAGTGGATCGAAGACTGGCCCGTTTGGGATATACTGAGTATCGGTACAGGCTTGCTGTGTGTTTACCTTATTGCTGTAGATATAGCCAGCATTCGAAAAATCAAAAACGGCACATATTTCACAATCACCACCGATGAATTACGCAGAAAAGATGAGCATGTTATGCAAGTTGGTGAGGATGTGATGCGGCTGTATTTTCAATGCGACTACTATGACATTATGTGCAAATACAACCATCACTATCATCTGGCCTACGATATGGAACACAGAACCCTGTTTGATACGGCGTTTATCGGCGATAGCTTTACATTGGTAAAGGTAAAAAGAGATGTGATTTTGGCTTACAACAACAAGCTTTTTAATGTGCAGATATAATTAAAACCGCCCCGGGGTAAATCCCCGGGGCGGTTGGTTTTTAGTTGTTCTTCATCACGATGGTTTCGATGCTGTCACCCACATGCTCGCAGGCGTCGGCGCACTTTTCCAGGCGGTCATAGATATCACGCCAGAACATAACCGTCAGCGGATCGGCGGAGAAATCGGCGGACTTCAGGGTCGCCTCCAGGTACAGCCGGTCGCATTCCTCTTCCTTGTGGCTCAGGGCGATGATCATCTCGTGGAGCTTCTTGGGCTTTTTGAAGTTGGGCAGCTCGTAGAGCATCTCCTTCATCATATCACAGCACTCTACGATCATACCGGCAAACTGCACTGCCTCGGGCATAACGGTCTGGATGCGGTTCACATAGATCCGCTGCAGCACCTCTTCAATGAAGTCAGCCACCTCGTCGATATTGGCGCTGATCTGGGCCATATCCTCCCGCTCCAGAGGGGTGACGAAGGCCTTTGCCAGGGCAGCGGTCATTTCGTGCTTCACGCTGTCGGCGCTGTGCTCCAGCGCGTGCATCTTCTCCAGCATTTCACGGATGTTGGCGTAATCGTAACCCACCAGGCACTCCTGCAGGTAGATAGCAGCCTTGCAGCAGCAATTGGCGGCCTCGATGAAGTTCTCAAAATAAAAACGGTCAGCTTTTGCCATAATTTTCTTCCTTTCTTTAAGCAAAAATCAGCATAAAAATCTTTGTCATAATAAAACCGATCAAACCGCAGCCGGGGAAGGTCAGCACCCAGGTGAGCACCATTTCCTTGACCACGCCGAAGTTGATGGCTTTTACATTTTTCACTGCGCCCACGCCCATAATGGAAGTGGTCTTTGCATGGGTGGTGGACACCGGCAGGCTCAGCAGGGAGCAAAGCAGCAAGGATGAAGACGCTGCCAGGTCAGCGGAGAAGCCCTGGTATTTTTCCAGCTTCACCATATCCATACCCACGGATTTGATGATCTTTTTGCCGCCGATGGCAGTACCCAGACCCATAATTACCGCGCACAGGATCATGATCCAGGTAGCAGGCTCCATATTTTGGGGAATGGGCTGTCCCTGAGACATAAACAGGCACAGGATGATGATGCCCATAAATTTCTGACCGTCCTGGGCACCGTGCATAAAGGCAGAGTAGGCCGCGCCGGCGATCTGGGCATATTTGAAGACCGGCTCTGTTTTGCGCCGCTCCACCTTCTTAAAGCCGAGGGTCACCAGCTTGCACACGATCCAGCCAAGGCCGAAGCCTAAGGTCACAGAGATCACGATACCGTAGAGCACCTTGACCCACTCTGCGCCGTTGACCGCATCGAAGCTGCCATTGAGGGCAATGGCAGAGCCGGTGAGGCCGGCGATCAGCGCGTGGCTCTCACTGGTGGGGATGCCGAAAACGAAAGCCGCCGTTGCCCAGGTGACGATGGCAAACATCGCTGCGCTCAAGGCGATGACCGCCTTATCCGGGTCGGTACCGAAGTCCACCATTTTGGTGACCGTTTCCGCCACCTTGGGGCTGAGCATCGTCATCACATACACGCCGAGAAAGTTAAAGATCGCTGCCATCACGATGGCTGCCCGGGCAGACATACAACGGGTCACCACACAGGTGGCGATGGCATTGGGGGCGTCCGTCCAGCCGTTGACCAGAATAACGCCCAAGGTCAGCGTTACCGCTAAAAACAATAGCGGGTTCTGGGTCATCTGAGACCAGAAATAAGCAATTGATGTATCCATTCCTTCCCTCCTAAAGGGTACATATTTTTCATTTTAGACCAACATTCTCCAAATACGATTTTACAGTATTTGATGCAAACAGTCAAGAAGTATTTTAATGACAAAAAGTTTGACGGAATGAACGGTTTCTGTTATACTATAAGCTACAATATTATGGATTCGAGGTTATTCCTATGAGAATGCGCAGAATGAAAAATTTGGATTCCAGAATGGAGGCTACCAGCGCCTATCGGATCACCGACCCTGCTGCTCACAAGGGTACTTGGCGGGATTTGATGCCGGGCTGCACCGCCCTCTGGGTGGAGGTGGGCTGCGGTAAGGGTAAATTCACCGCCGAAACCGCCGCGGCCAATCCCGATGTGCTGCTGATCGCCGTAGAGCGCTGCCGGGAGGCGATGGTGGTGGCCATGGAAAAAGCCCAGGGTATGGGGCTTAAAAATGTATTTTTCATCGATATGGATGTGGCCAATATTGAGGAGATCTTTGCTTTCGGCGAGATGGACCGGCTCTTTATCAACTTCCCCGATCCCTGGCCCAGAAAGAAAAATGCCAAACGGCGGCTGACCCATCGGAGCTTTTTGGACAAGTACTGCCGCACCGTAAAAGAGAGCGGTGAAATCCACTTCAAGACCGACAATGCGCCCCTGTTTGAATATTCCGTGGAGGAATTTGCCGCCTGCGGTCTGCAGGTGAACAATCTGACACGGGATCTGCACAAGAACGGCATCGTGGGCATTATGACCGGCTATGAGGAGAAATTCCACGCCCTCGGCACACCCATCAACCGGTGCGAGGTAGTTTGCAAGCCCTTTGTGCTGTCGAAGGAAGAGAAAAAGGAAACAGAAGAATAACACACCCTCTCAGTCACGGCTTGCGCCGTGCCAGCTCTCCCAAAGGGAGAGCCAAGGGGATAGGAGTCGTTTATGAACACGTATTACGCAGGCAGCTGCGATATCGCTGTCATCGGCGCAGGTCACGCCGGAATCGAAGCGGCACTGGCCGCTGCCCGGTTAGGCCACAGCACCATTCTGTTTACAATCAATCTGGACGCGGTAGGAAATATGCCCTGCAACCCCGCCATCGGCGGCACAGGTAAGGGACATCTGGTGCGGGAGCTGGATGCCCTGGGCGGTCAGATGGGCCTTGCGGCGGACGCGGCCTGCATACAGTACCGGATGCTCAACAAGGGCAAAGGCCCGGCTGTGCACTCCCTGCGGGCCCAGGGCGACCGACGGCGGTATCAGGAATATATGAAGCACACCTTAGAGCTGCAGGAGAATCTGCAGCTGAAGCAGGCGCAGGTGGTAGAGATCACCGTGGAGAACGGTGCGGTCACCGGGGTTATCACCAAGCTGGGTGCGGTTTATAACGCCAAGGCGGTGATCATCGCCACCGGCACTTATCTGGACAGCACTGTTATTACCGGTGAAAGTGTGGAGTCCGCAGGCCCGGACGGTATGCACGCATCGTTGGGTCTGGGAGACAATCTGCGGGCATTGGGCCTGCCCCTGCGGCGGGTTAAGACCGGCACGCCCCCCAGAGTAAACCGGCGCAGCCTGGATTTTTCCAAGATGGAGCTGCAGCCCGGTGACGAGACCCCCGAGCCCTTCTCCTTCCGCACCAGCCACAAGCTGAACAATCAGGCGGTGTGCTATCTCACCTATACCAACGGGGAGACCCACAGGGTGATCCGGGAGAATCTCCACCGCTCCCCTATGTATGACGGCACCATCTCCGGTGTGGGCCCCCGGTATTGCCCCAGTATTGAGACAAAAATCGTCCGCTTTGCCGACAAGACCCGCCATCAGCTGTTCATTGAGCCTTGCGGCTTAGACACCGAGGAGATGTACATTCAGGGCTTTTCCTCCAGCCTACCTGAGGATGTGCAGCTGCAGATGCTCCACACCATTCCCGGTTTGGAAAAAGCAGAGATGATGCGGCCGGCATATGCCATTGAATATGAGTGCATCGACCCCACCAGCTTGCTGCCCACATTGGAATACAAGAAGATCGCCGGTCTGTATGGCGCGGGCCAGTTCAACGGCTCCTCCGGCTATGAGGAGGCGGCGGTGCAGGGCCTGGTGGCCGGCATCAATGCGGTGCTGAAGCTGCAGGGCAAAGACCCCTTGATCCTTACCCGGGACACCAGCTACATCGGCACGCTCATTGACGATCTGGTGACCAAAGGCACAGAAGAACCTTACCGCATTATGACCAGCCGGTCGGAATACAGGCTTTTGCACCGGCAGGACAACGCCGATCAACGGCTGACCCATATTGGTGCAGCGGTCGGTCTTGTTCCTCCGGAACGGCTGCGGCAGGTGGAAGAAAAGTATACTGCCGTTGCCAAGGAAATCCAACGGCTGGAGGCAAACGGCGTTCCCGGAAGTCCGGAGCTGAACGCAATGCTGGCCCAGCGGGATTCTGCCCCGGTGGAAAATTCCGCCCGGCTTGCCGATCTGCTGCGCAGACCGCAGGTGACTTATGCCGATATTGCGCCCTTTGATCCCGACCGGCCGGAGCTGCCGGCTGCGGTGACGGAGGAAGTGGAGATCCAGGTCAAGTACGCCGGCTATTTGGCCCGGCAGGAAAAGCAGGTGGCAGAATTTAAGAAAGAAGAAGCGCGGCTGCTTCCCGAGGATCTGGATTATAATGCCATTACCGGTCTGCGCTTGGAGGCCCGGGACAAGTTAAGTGATATCCGCCCGGTATCTATTGGACAGGCCAGCCGTATCTCCGGCGTCAGCCCGGCTGATATTGCGGTGTTGCTTATTTATTTGGAACAAAATCAATAAAAAAGAACACCCTCACGGGTGTTCTTTTTTATGCAATCAACTGTAAAATTTGGCCGATTTCTTTGACTTTGCCGGGGTAGTAGACTCCAATGCGGTAAATGCACAGCAGAAACGCAGAGATCACCGTCAGCACCGACAGCATGGACAGGACAGCGCTTAAGATGCGGCGCTGCTTGGCGGTGCATATATTGAACCAAAAGCCCACCGTCAGGAAGCAGCCGATGCCCAGCAGAAAATAGATATCCATATGATACCGCTCCAGCAGGTAGGGTGTCCAGAGGATGTCCATGGCGGTGATGGCCAGCACGGTCACAAAAATGCCCACCATCAGCGGCAGCACCTTGGCATAGCGCATATTCTTCAGCACAGACAGTTTAAAGATGCCCGCTGTCAGCAGCAAAATGGGGAAATTGAAAAACACACCGCTGGGCTGCAAATACGGGAAAGCAGCACGGAGATCTCCAAAGGAAAAGAAGCTCTCTACGGAGTCGTTGATGATCCGCAATATCGTTTCGGCGTTCAGGGCGATGCTGTATTGGGACTGGTCCGCCACCGTCAGCTGGTATTTCTGACCGAATTCGAAGGGGGCGTCAAAGCGGGCATAGTTATAAAGCATCAGCCCCGCCGCCACCAGCGCGTAGGGAAGCGCCGCAAGGGCCAGCTTGCCCAGCAGCTTTCCGCTGAACCGGTGTTGCTTTATGAAGGTTATCAGCATCGGGATCACAAGTAGATTGCCAAGGGCGATGGTGGGTCTGCAGCCGAAGACCAATGCGCCCAAAAGCGCGCCGATCCCGGCAAGGAATATCTGCTTGCCCTCTTTTTTCTCCACATATACTGCCCGGATAAAGAAGTACAGACTCCATACTTCCAACGCAAGGCCGGCTGTAATTGCGGTGCAATACAGCGCCGGCTCGGCGGTGGCATACCACACGCTCATCACGGAAAATGCCACCGACAGGGCTAAATACACGCAATATGGCAGCCGCTTGAAAAACCGCTTGGCCAGCAGATCAAGAAGGGCAAAGATGCCCGCAATAGTCAGCGCGGTAAACAGTTGGGTGGCATGGAAGGTGGTAAGGGCTGTGCCCGTTATGATCCGGTAGGGCAAGAACGCCAGAAACACTGGCACGATGCCAAAATACATATAGTACCGGCCGTTATAGAAGGCGTGGTCCCAATGGTAATAAACACCTGCTTTGTCCCGGGCGTCCGGGTCATAGGGGTTCTCCATTTCCAGCAGGCCCGCCTGGTCATTATAGTCAAACCAAATGCGGCCCTCCAGGATATTTTCTGCCATCAGCTCATACTGATTCCGGTGACCGGGTATTTCGCCGTTCCAAATCGGCAGCATATCCATAGGCAGGATACAGGCGGCAACAGTGATCAGCGCCACCAGCAGGGTCAAAAGTTTTTTGATATACCCGTTCTTTTCCAAGGTGACCGTATAGACCGCGGAATCGGGCCGCAGAGCAAACAGGGCCAGCACCAACAAACAGGTATAGCCCGGCAGGAAGCTGCCGCCGGTAATGACGGCGATCAAAAAGACCACCGCTGTCAGCAATATCCATATGGGGTAAAACCACCTGGCCCGGGGATGCTTCCGCAGCCAGGCGCGTACAGACTCAATCATCATTTTTCTCCAAAATCTTGCGGTAACGCCAGTTGACCTTCATGCGCTCCAGTTCAAAATCCTGCTTATTCTTCTGCACGGCATTTTGCAGCTGCAGTCCCGTGAAGAAGGACAGCAGCGCCGCGATCACCGTAAAGCCGCAGACGATCAGGGTGGGAATTTTATCTACAAGACCGGTGCGCAGATAGGCAATCAGCACCGGGATAAAGAACCCTGCCGCCAAGGCCAGCAGCACCGCGCTGATGATGCCGAAGAAGGAGTAGGGTTTATAGTTTCGGTGGAGCTTTACGATGGTTTTGAGCACCTTTGCGCCGTCGCGGAAGGTATTCAGCTTGGACTGGCTGCCTGCGGGCCGGTCCCGGTAAGGGACGGTCACCTGGTCGATCTTCATATTCTTATCCAGAGCGTGGATGGTCATCTCCGTTTCGATCTCAAAGCCGGCAGACAGCACCGGGAATGTCTTGACGAAATCGAAGCTGAAAGCCCGGCAGCCGGTCATCACATCCTGCACTTTTGAACGGAACAGGGTGTTGATGGCAAAGCGCACCAGTGCATTGCCAAAATTATGGAACAGGCGCTTATTCTCCGTAAAATAGGTAGACGACAGCCGGTCGCCCACCACCATATCCGCCTGCCGGTTCAGCACCAGATCGGCCATTTCCCGGGCCCGGTCGGCGGGATAGGTATCGTCACCGTCAGTCATCAGGTACACCTGGGCGTCGATCTCCCGGAACATCCGGCGAATCACATTGCCCTTGCCCTGCTGGTATTCACAGCGCACCACCGCCCCGGCCTGCCGGGCGAGCTCTGCCGTGCCATCGGTGGAATTGTTGTCATAGACATAGACAGTTGCCTCCGGCAGGGCCGCTTTCCAATCGGCCACCACCTTGGCAACCGTTTGACTTTCATTGTAACAGGGAATCAAAACTGCAATTTTATCCATTGTTAATCTCCTTTTGCAGCAAAAAACATATGGCTTTGCTTTGTATATAGCATAAAAAGCGGTAAAATACAAGTGAAATTTGGCCCTTTTTGTTGAAAACAAGGTCCGTCCGCAAAGGACGGACCTTGTTCACGGCAGAACCGTTATCTCTGTTCTTTCAAAATGACTAAACAATCACTGCGTATTATTTGCCTTTTAGGGTAGGGAAACTTACTTTTTTGTCAGTTTGTCACCCTGCACAAAGAAATCAGAGGTAGAATCCGCTTTCTCCACAACAAGCTCGCCATCAACGGTCATGGTAAGTACCATATCATAAGCACCGGCCATGGTGATTTTTTCCTCAGTCATAGTGTAGGTGCCGGCGCCTCCGCCACCGCCTGCCACATAATACTTTTTGCCGTTGTAGATGATGAACTCACCCTCACCGAATTCATCGCAAAGATAGGGCGCCATTCCGTATTTATAACCGCCGTTGGCATCGAAGGTAAAGTAGATGCCGGTCAGGAGATCTTCGGACTCACCAGGCTTCACCAGACCGTATTCCACGCCGGTCTTCAGGTTTTTCATGGGATTTTTCTTGTCCTTCTCAATAGCGGCAGCCCGATCGTCCACTTCCTTTTGCACCGCCTCTGTCAAGGCAACCTGCGCTTCCACATTCTTCTCGGTGATAAAGATCTTGGCAGATTCCGTCACGGAAGTAAGAATATCCAATTTCTCATCTGTTTTCTTGGTTTCTGTCACATCGATGGTAATCTTTTTATTCCCCTGTAAAAAGCCCTCCGCCTGCGCCGCTTCAATAACGATGTTTACGCCATCCTTAAGGCCGGCGCCAACGAGCCTGTTTTCCACCTTTTGGCAGCAGGTCTTGGCATCCTCATTAATATACTCCACCGCAAGTATTACCTCTTGTGCGTCCAGGTAGAGGTTTACCGTGGGATTAATCGCAACCTGCACCACAGAAAAATAATTTGCCGGTGCCACAAAGGTATTTGTATTCTGCGTTTGTGTTGTCTCGGTCTGCGAATGTGAAATTTGCGTTCCCTCAGTTTGGTTTTCCTCAGGCTGGGGTCTCTCAGGCTTTGCTCCGCAACCGCTTAACGCCAATGCAAGTACAAGAGCAATTACGGAAAATGTTATCCAATATTTTTTCATTATAATTTCCTCTCTTTCTTGTTTTGGGTTTTGCATAAAATCAGTATAACACAATTATGATTCCAACACAAGTCTTGCAGCGCTGTGCATGGTATGCAAAAAGAACACCGCCCAAGGGCGGTGCCTTTTCTTGTCCATTTGCTTCCTCCCGGGAATGCAAAACCACTCCCACGCCGT
Source organism: Faecousia sp. (assembly GCA_045645385.1). Classification (GTDB taxonomy): domain Bacteria; phylum Bacillota; class Clostridia; order Oscillospirales; family Oscillospiraceae; genus Faecousia. The sequence continues at coordinate 4,823 of JAZRIT010000046.1, read as the reverse complement.
AATCTTTTCGCAAATGCTCCTCCGCGTATTTTGCAAGCACCTATGGAAGCAAGTGTTTATCCGGAAGCAAGAACCCCGTCCACTGCAGTTTGCATGAACGGGGTTTTGGCATTTAACGGCAGAATCAAACTGCTTTCATAGGATAGGTGGCGTTCGGCTTGGAAAAAGACACCGAACCGGTTGATGTATATTCGCCCAGAAGCGCTATTTCCGGCCGCGACACTTCACTATACGAGGTTTCCGCGGGGACCTTACCGAATATCGCACGGTATATCATATGCGCACCCACATAGCCGGCAAGGGGTGTGCTGTGCTTATGACTGTCCGCAATGCAAAAATGCGTTTGGTCTATTCCGCTGCTGATCAGGCTGTCTATCTCCCCTTTCCAATCCAGCAAAACGACAGAGGAATACATCGTGCTGGCAGGTCTGATCATAGAAAGGTCTTCATTGTGTGCCGGGAAGATCGCCAGCTTGGTATCGGAGGATGCGCAGGCATTCACCATATGTTCCAGATTGGCAAGGCTTTCCGAATCATATAATCCGCACAAAATCACTGCCGCGAAATCACCGGAGCGGATGCGGTTCATCACGCTCTCATCCTGGACATAGGTGGTAACACGGGCGTACCCTCTGGATTGGGCTTCCACCGACAGGCTTGTGCCACACATTTTCTGCAAAATAGAGCCTACCTTGGAGCTTGCCACAAAGCTGTTTCCCAAAATCAGAACACTTTTCCGGTTATCCGCAAGGGGAAGGACCCCCATTTTCGGGTCGGTGACAGTATGTTTTTTTACCTTTATCATCATCGTCCGCACAGCTTTGTCATCGATCTGCTGATAGGGCATAGTAACGGTAAGGGTTCTGCTGTTGCCTTCGGCTTCATTATAGCGGTAGCTTAGGGTACGGATATACATCGCCTCGCCTTCAGAGGCAATGCGATCAATGCGGTTTGTCATATTCACACCGGACATCATCATCTCTTCCCTGTGAACATTCTCCGGCCCTTCTGATCCTACAGCATCGGAGACCGTAACACTGCCAACGACTTTTGACGCCTGCAGGATGTTGTAGCCCTTATCGCTTTCCTCCAGGGTCCAGTGTTTGGGGAACATGATCTGGATTTGGGTGCGGCTGTTGGATACGGAAAAGCTAACCTCCCGAAAAGCGGAGACTGTCTGGCAAGCAATATTTTTATAAGAATCTTCCTGTCCGGGAGTTGAGGCCGATCCTGTGCTTTGGGAAGATGCGGCAGTGTCTGCAGTTGCGGAAGGTGTCTTCGACTGCAAAGACGGTTCGCCGTTTTCACATGCAGATGCCAAAAAAATATACAAACAGAACCAGGTAATGATAATCGCTTTTTTCAATTACCTCACTCCTTTTGTTTCATACAGCATAATCTTACTTCCTTTATGATGATTATACTGCAAAACGAAAACAAAATCAACGGCCTACTGCTGTATATTATCATTGCGAAAACGATTTTGGAAACCGGCACGCAAAACGGAACCGGTCTGAAAACCTGATCTTCTTCATTAAAATCATTTTCAAATTAAGTGTTTTTTAAATTCGGATATTAGAAAATTCCAATCCGATTTATCGTAATAGTAATGTCCCGAATTTTTAAGTTCATTTATAGAAATACACGGATTTTCCTTTACATATTTTATACTCCGTCTTGAAACCATTTCATCTTTTTTTGATTGATACACCGAACAGGCTGTATTAAACAACTTTATTGTTTTGCGAGTCTGCCGAATTTTTGCAAACAATTCTATAAACCTTGGTATCCATCCAATATAATGAAAAGGATTTCTATCCTTTCTAATGCCGTAACATTTTTTTGCTGCACACGCTTCGTAATCATCAGAACGAATTTTATCAAAATAGATTTTTAAAGAATTTATTAGCATTTTAGGTTTTAGTGACAAACGCAACGGAACAGCGAGTAGAAACAAATTACAAACTCTTTTGTTATTAATTGCTTGCTCAATAGCCAAAAGTGTTCCCATAGAGTGCGCAACAATATATATCTTTTTATGTGTTAAAGATAATGTTTCAACAACGGAAGCAACCTGTGCCTCCCACTTTTTCATTGAAGTTCTTGAAAAGTCCTTAACACCCTTTCCGTGACCGTCTAAAAGCAAATTATAAACCGAAATAGACTCCGGAACTAAGGAAACAAATTCATTAAAATGGTTTGGCGTGCCTAAAATTCCGTGAACAAACAAAATAGCGGTATCTGCGTCATCATTGATTCTTATATATTCCTTATGTTCCATATCATCACCGCCTTAGGTGTATTATAACAGAAAAGCGGTGGAGGCGCAAGGGAAAGTGAAGCACTCACTTCGTTCGCGTGAAGCAGCGGCTTTGCCGCCATGCAGCATTTTGCTTCGCAAAAAGTGAAGTTAAGTGTGCCACCCACGATAAGCAGGCACTTCACTTGCCGAAGGCAAACTTCACGCACCGAAGATGTGCTTATCGTGCCGCAAGGCACGCTTAGTTGAAAAAGAAAAGACACACTCTCGCGTGTCTTTTCTTTTTCTGTCTCTCGTGTCTGAAAAAGAACAGGGCGAAAACCTGATTTTCATTATTTAGACACCTATCGTTTAATAAAGCGGTAAGTCACCTGTTAGCTCATCAGCAATTTCAGCAGGCAAAGGCTCTAATGCCAGGCATGTTTTTGTGGGGACACCGTGAAATTCCGTCATTCCCGCATCAGTAATAACAGATGCGATAATTCCTCGTTCTTCTGCTTTCTTCGCTATATCTAACAGGGCTTCCTCGGAATCCACATATACGCATACCTTCGCACAACCATACATAAACCAATCAGATAATGGGGAACTTGGCTTATCAGTATTCTTCAAAGAAAAGCCCTCTGATGTCATTTCAAAATCATTAAGGCGGTCTTCCTTATTCAGTGCCATCAAGATGGCATCGATACAAGCATGACCTGCTTGTGCAGCTATCTTCCCTTTACGCATCTTGAGATCTCGTCGCATCACGATCATCATTTTGGATTTGTACATTCCCCTCACCACCTTGGGGGTATTATAGCATAAAAGCAACAAGGGGGCAAGGTGTTAGTGATATTCTGTGCTATCGTACAGAGTGATATTATATTCGCCCTTAGCTGCCCGAACCCAAAGAACTGTCCGTATTATTTTCATTTTATGTCTCCTTTGCGGTTCTAATAAATTCTGCCTGTCGGTTCTTTGTTGAATGAGGCAAGACCTATCACTCTTTCATGTGGTATAGCCGCAAGCTTCCTATATGTTTCCGGAACAAAATGCAATCTTTCGTCCCACTTGTATCTATTTGAGAAAGCATTACCGGCAAATATTGAAATATCCATCAACCCGAAAATTGTACATAGGCGTCCTTTATCTGTGGGTTTCCCACTTTTATTATCAATTATCTGAAACTTCCTTTTTCTACGTACCAACATAGCGAGAGATGGAATATCAACAGGTTTCCCTTGGTATTGAAAACTTGTATTAAATGACGGGTCATAGGCACCCCAGCACCCGTATTCCTGCAACCAAACTTGAGCAATAACATGACAATGTCCTATGCCGTTTTCGGTGCGATATTCAAGCCATACAGGTATTGCGAAAATACCAATTTTTGCAAGAGCATCTGAAAAGATAATTGCACGATTGGCGCAGTTAATCGGCTGTTTGTTCTCAAATCCGTATTCCAGAATTTTGTCGGGTAAAGATGGCCTAAGAGGGCTGTTGCCATCGTATATACTGTTATCGGTAATCCATTGCATAATACGACGTGCCTTGCTGACAGTGTCGCCATTACCGGCAATATTTCTTAAGTCGTATTTACAAAAAGCATCTAATTGCAGTTCTTCGTGCGTAAATTGATATTCATTATTCGTCTCACCCATTGTATAATCAGAAAACAAATATATAGAATTAAGAACACTTTCAGTAATGCTTTTCTCGTTTTTGCGCTCTGTCCGCCATTCCCGGAATGCCGTCTTGATTTCGTTCAATTTTTTTATTGTTGATCCAATTGACATTTTGTTTGCCTCCACAATAGATTCAAAAGGCACTTTTGAAATTCTACTATAACAAATAATATTGTAGTTTCAACACAGTAGTTTAACACACAAATATATAACCACTGCCCTTATGCATTTTTATTATATCAAAAAAATTTGTCTTTTCAATAATAACCAAGGACACTTATGTATAAGTATAGATTGAAATTAAATAAAAAACCACACCATTTGGTGTGGTTTTTGGCTCCCCCTGTTGGACTTGAACCAACGACCTGCGGATTAACAGTCCGTCGCTCTACCGACTGAGCTAAGGGGGAATATGGTGATTTTTTGTCGAGAAATCTAACTCGTGTTGGCATTACCTATCTTCCCGGGCAGTCACCCGCCAAGTATTGTCGGCGCAAATGAGCTTAACTTCTGTGTTCGGGATGGGAACAGGTGGACCCTCATCGCAATCAATACCAACTATTATATTAAAGGCTTTTAAGCCCTTAACGACTATTGAATTATATTATAAACGCAAGTGCTTGTCAAGCTTTTTCACCGCGCAGGAGCCCAGCGAAGCGGGTCCGAGCGGAAGCGACGAGCAATGACACAGCTGGAATATTGTGCTTGCACAATATGGAACATTGTGTCATGCGGCAAGGAGCTGGTGACCCATACCGGATTCGAACCGATGTTAACGGCGTGAGAGGCCGCTGTCTTAACCACTTGACCAATGGGCCATGGTGCACCTTCAGGGACTCGAACCCGGGACCCACTGATTAAGAGTCAGTTGCTCTACCAACTGAGCTAAAGGTGCA
>JAZRIT010000045.1:0-41325 GCA_045645385.1 Faecousia sp. | reverse complement strand
TATCCATCACATCGTGCTGATAACGGTAAGTGGTATCCCGGCGCAGAGGCTCCGGCTGCTTGGTAAACAGGCAGCGGCCTACCTCGTTCATCGGCTCCAGGACCGTTATGGCCATACGGATCTGGTCCATTGCCTCGTGGCGCTGCCGTTCAATCAGCGACTGCCGGAGCAGGTCCAGCTCCGTTTCTGCCTCCACCGCTTCAGCGGTAGACAGCAGCATTTTGGTCTTGATCAGCATCAGATGGGACGCCATAGTAATGAATTCGCTGGCCAACTCAATATCCAGCCGCTTCATCTCCTCCAGATAGGCCAGGTACTGCTCAAGAATAGCCGTAATAGACACATTCTGGATCTCTATTTTATTCTTGCTCAGCAGTAAAAAGATAACATCCAGAGGGCCTTCAAAATCCTCCATCAGTTCACTTTTTGTGCGAACAATGCCCTCCAGGCGGTACTGCGGTTCAGCCATAATTGCTCCTTGCGTGCGCTTTCACATAATATTGTCACCATTATACCAAATAATAGGCGATCCTGCAAGCATTGCTTTTAAAAAACAGAAAAACAAAAATGTTTGCATTTTTCGACAAAATATGCTAAAATAACAAAAAAGCAACGGAGGGAATTATTATGGCCAGAAAACCCCAACGCTATAAGGTAATGGAGCGCTATATGACCGTCGCGCTGTGCGTAGATGCTGTCCTTTTCTTCTTCTATCTGATCGCCGCAGGAAACGGTGTGATCTGGCTGAAGGTAATTCTGACACTTCTGTGTCTGGGCCTGTCCGGTTTGCTGCTTTGGTTTTTGTATACTACCAAAGAGCTGCTGCGGCAGCGCAGTCTGTGGATCACCACCGGCGCAGCCGCTATTGCGGTGTGTCTTCTCTTCTCTCTGCTTCTTAATTTTCCCAGTCCTAACAAATATAAACCAAAAGAAGAAAAAACTGCCTGTGTAACGGTCGTGCAATTGTAAAAATAAACGGTGGAGCAAGTCGCTCCACCGTATTTTTTATCGGTAATAACTGTTTCCACCGATGAATTCCCGCACAAGACTTGTAGGTGGAATCTCGCCGTCCACATCCGCTGACTGCACATAATTGAGGACCTTTACAATAGCTCTGACCGCCTCATAGCAATCCTCCTCCGGCTGCACCGCCGTAAGCAGCGGGTATATATGATTCTTCAGTACCGCAAGCTCATAGAGTGTGGAACTGTTGAAGATCACATCAGCATTCTCCTGGTATGGGAAGATCCAGCGATGCTCTCCCCTGCGCACAGAATCCCACATACTAAGGGTATGGGCAACGGTTGCACCACGGGTCTCGTGATCCCGCACCGTCCGCCGCAAAAGCCGCAGATAGCTGGAGGGGATCCGGTTGTGATCATCCAGATTCAGCGGCAGCAGCGCGCTGACATAAAAGCGAAATACGGAAGCTGCGTCCAGATCCTCCGGCAGCAGCACCGGATTCAGCGCGTGGAGGCCCTCCACGATTATAATCGTGTTCTCGTCCAATTGCAGCTTATGACCGTGCCACTCCCGCTTGCCGGTGAGGAAATTGAAGGTCGGCAGCGTCACCTCTTTGCCCTGCAGCAACTCCTTCAGATGCCGCCGGAACAACGCCGTATCAATGGTGTTGATATGCTCTAAATCCACCTTACCATCCGGGCCGGGAGCAATTGTGTCCCGATCCACATAGTAATCGTCAAGGCTCATCAGAATGGGCTTTTTGCCGTGGGTGCGAAGCTGTGTTGCCAGACGGTTTGCTGATGTGGTCTTTCCGGAGGAGCTGGGTCCTGCCAGCATCACCGCTTTGCAGCCCCGCTGACACACTATATCCGCTACCTGGGCGTATTTCTTCTCGTGAAGGGCTTCGTTAACCCGGATCAGTTCCCGGATCTTTCCCGACTGTGTCAGATCGTTCAGATCCGCGACCGTTTCACATTCCATCAATTGACACCAGCGAGATCCCTCATTGGTAACCGACAGAAACCGCGGCATATCCACATACCGCCCTATCCGGTCCGGATCATTGGCATCCGGAAACAGGAACAAAAAACCGCCCTCTGTGGGGATCATATCCCACACCTGCAGGCAACCGGTGGAAGGCGCCAATTCGCCATAGTAATAGTCGGCAAAATCACCGTAAGCATACTCGTCAAAGAACGCTGCATCCCGGTAGCGCAGCAGGCGAGCCTTATCATCCTTGCCTGCTTCAGTAAAACGGCGGATCGCCGTCTTGATATCCACACGGCGGCGGATCAGCGGAAGATCCATAGCGATCAGGCGCTCCATTTCCGTCTTCAGCACTGACAGCTCAAAATGTGCGTCATCAGAAAGGTGGATCATCAACGCAGAACCGATAGTGCTGCCCATACGGGCGCGGATTTGCGGATATGTATTCTCCAGTGACAGAAACAGCACAAACTGCACTGTCCGGGTATACACCTCCTTGCCGCTGGGGTCACCGTAATACAGAAGATTTACCTCACCGCCGGAGGCCTCCATAGCGCGACGGATGGATGGGCGCTCCGCGCACAGGTCTGCTACACGGACCGGCACATAGTTCAGATTAAACACTTCGCCGGCGATTTTGGCCGCGAGGGGGCGCTGAGACAGTTTGTCACTGTCAAGACCAAGGATTTTCACCAGCTCCCAAAGGGTCTGGCCGGGTTTTGCCGTAATTTCACGGCCATTGATCCGAAGCTTCACGGCAAAAACCTCCTCTACTTCTTATCTTTCTCTGCGCAGCCCTGACACGCGCGGCAATCACCGCAGCAGCCGCGCTTCTTCTTGCCGAATATAATATACGCGCAGTAGGCAGCAATGAGAACTAAGATCAAAATTTCCAACCATTTCATAACAATACTCCTATACGGTACGCGGCAAAGGCCACAATCCACGCAACCGCGCATTGCAGCAGCACCACGCCCAACGCCTTCCAGCCGGAATTCAGCTCCCTGCGGATCGCAGCTACTGCCGCCACGCAGGGCGTGTACAACAGGCAAAATGCCAAGAAGCTGCAGGCAGATGCTGTATTAAACAAGCTGTGCAGAGCTGTTGTCAGATGTTCTGTTCCCACGCCGAGGATCACCCCAAAGGTGCTGACCACCGCTTCCTTGGCAGTAAAGCCTGACACCAGCGCAGTCACCATCCGCCAGTCACCGAAGCCAAGGGGTGCAAATACCGGCGCAACCAGACGGCCCAGAGCTGCAAGAATACTTTCGGCACTATCCGTGACAACATTAAATCTGAGATCAAAGGTCTGCAGGAACCAAATCAGCACCGTTGCCACAAAGATCACCGAAAAGGCCCGCTGCAGGAAATCTTTAGCCTTCTCCCACATCAGAAGCAGAACACTTCTTGCCGACGGGAAGCGGTAATTGGGCAGCTCCATCACGAAAGGCACAGGTTCACCCCGGAAGGTGGTTTTGTTCAGCACCAGCGCCACGAGAACACCCACAGCCATACCGCCGAAGTACAGTGCGATCATCACCGGCAGTTCCCTCCCCGGGAAAAATGCCGCCGCGAACACGGAGTAGATGGGAATTTTGGCTGAACAGCTCATATAAGGGGTCAGCAGGATGGTCATTTTCCTGTCCCGGTTTGAAGAAAGGGTTCTTGTGGCCATAATGCCCGGCACACTGCAGCCAAAGCCGATCAGCATCGGAACAAAGCTTCTGCCGGACAGGCCGATCTTTCGCAGCAGTTTATCCATAACGAAGGCGACCCGGGCCATATATCCGGAATCCTCCAGCATAGACAAAAAGAAAAACAGAACAATGATCAGCGGCAGAAAGCTCAGCACACTACCTACGCCGGAGAAAATACCATCAATGATCAGACTATGTACCACGGGGTTAAGGCCGTATCGGGTCAGCAGGTCGTCTGCCAGCATCGTTAAACCGTCTATGGCATAGGCCAGCAGATCCGAAAGCAAGGCACCGAACACATTGAAAGTCAGGTAGAACACAAGGCCCATAATGGCCACGAACACGGGAATTGCCAGATACCGGTTGGTGAGGACTTTATCGATCTGTACACTTCTGCGATGCTCCTTACTCTCCTGGGCCCGCACAAGGCAATCCCGGCAAATACGCTCAATAAAGTTATAGCGCATATCCGCCAACGCCGCGTTACGGTCCAAACCACGGTCGTATTCCATCTCAATGACCGAGTGCTCGATCAGTTCGATCTCATTTTGGCTCAGGTGGAGCAGCTCTGCAAATTCCTTTTCTCCTTCGATCAGCCGCATAGCGCAGAACCGGCGGGAAATATCCACCTGGGACGCGTGATCTTCAATAATGTGGCTGACTGCATGGATGCACCGGTGGACAGGTCCGTCGGGACAGAAATCCAACACCTTGGGCAGCTGCTTTTCCCTGGCGGTTTTCAGCAGTGTATCCACAAGCTCTGATATGCCCTGCTTTTTTACGGCGCTGATGGGTACCACCGGTACACCGAGAGCATCCATCATCTTCTTTACATTCACGCTTCCGCCGTTGCCACGCAGTTCGTCCATCATATTCAGTGCAATCACCGTGGGTACACGCAGAGTCAGAAGCTGCAATGTCAGATACATATTCCGCTCCAGGTTGGTAGCATCCACGATGTTGATGATGGCATCCGGCTTTTCATTCAGAATGAAGTCCCGGGTAACGATCTCCTCCTGGGAATAGGGCCGAACGGAATAGATGCCCGGCAGGTCTACCACCTGATGATCCGTACCTTTTATCGTTCCGCTTTTTTGATCCACCGTCACACCGGGGAAATTGCCAACATGCTGGTTGGCACCGGTCAGGGTATTAAATAAGGTTGTTTTACCGCAATTCTGGTTGCCGGCCAATGCAAAGATCATTTTTTATCCTCCTGTATCCGGATCATTCTGGCATCCTCCCGGCGAATGGTCAGTTCATAACCCCGCAGGCGGATCTGGATTGGATCACCCATAGGCGCCACCTTTTGCAGGCAGACCTTGGTGCCGGGTATCAGGCCCATATCCAAAAAACGCAGGCGCAGCGCGCCCTCGCCGCCCACATCGGCAACTGTACCGCACTGACCTATCTGTAAGTCATCTATCGTCATTTCTGTTCCTCCCGTCGTTAGTTAGCATATGCTAACCGCTCTTGTTTAAATTATACACACGATGTTAAATTTTGTCAATGTTAATTTCAAAAAAATCCGCCCGAAACACTTGTTCCGGGCGGATCTGCTTATTCATTTCCGATGTTTGCGATGTCATAGGGGGTCGTTTGGTAAACAAAATAGTTCAGCCAGTTGGAGAACAGAAGATTTGCGTGACCTCTCCAGCGGACAATGGGCCGCTGGCTGTCGTCATCGCAGGGATAGTAATTTTTCGGTACAGAAATGGGCAGACCCTGGTTCTTATCCCGCAGGTATTCCTTTTCCAGAGTATCCGCGTCATATTCCGAGTGTCCGGTGACAAAGATCTGCCGCCCCTGCTTGCTGGAGACGATATAGACACCGGCCTCCTGCGACGACGCAAGAATCTTCAGCTCCGGCACTTTCTCAATATCCTCCCGCAGGACCGCTGTATGACGGGAATGGGGAACCCAGAACGCATCATCAAAACCGCGGAGCAAAATGGACCGGGGGTAGTCCTTTGTATGCTCAAAAACACCGAACATCTTCTCGCTCAGAGGGTGCTTGTTTACGCCGTAATGATAGTAAAGCCCCGCCTGCGCGCCCCAGCATATATGCAGGGTGCTGTGAACATTGGTGGTACTCCACTGCATAATTTCGCACAGCTCCGCCCAATAGTCCACATCCTCAAAGGGCAAATTTTCCACCGGCGCACCGGTGATCACCATACCGTCGAACTTTCTTTGCTTCAATTCATCAAAGAACTTATAGAATGCCAGCAAATGCTCCTGTGCGGTATTTTTGGACATATGGGACTTCATATGCATCAGCTCAATATGGACTTGCAGCGGTGTATTGCCCAACAGACGGCTCAGCTGGGTTTCTGTGACGATCTTCGTGGGCATCAGATTCAGCACCACGATCTCCAGCGGGCGGATATCCTGGGTGGTTGCGCGGTCTTCCGGCATAACAAAAATATTCTCCTGCTGCAGCACCTCGGCAGCCGGCAGATTATTGGGAATTTGAATGGGCATAGTGTTTCCCCTTTTTGATTTTTTCTTAATAGTACTAAAGATTGAGATTTTTGTCAATCAAAATAGCTATCCAGAGCCGTCCCGGGATAATAATGTGCAAGGATGGCGGTGTAGTCACTGCCGCTGACCGCCATGGCCTCAGCGCCGTACTGGCTCATACCCACCCGGTGGCCGAAGCCCTTGGTGTATATATGCACCGTATCCCCTGCTGGCACGACGGAAAATGCCGTTGAATACAAACCCAACTTCTGCCGCAGGTCTGTCCCATGGAACACTTTGCCCGCAATTACAATCGTCTCCACACCGCCGCCGGGCGTATAGGTCACGTTGCCAAACCAGGCAGCAGGGATGCCTTTATTGACGATCCCTATGCGGGATGCAAATTCTGCCGCTGTAAATTGCAGGTGATCCTGGTAGTGGGTCGCATTCTCCTCGCCGGGGCTGTCCACCGCCTGCAAATACGGAATCTGGGTCCCCCAGACTGCCACCGCATCCTCGGTCCTGCCGCCGGAGCAGGAAAAATAGGTTGCTTCGATCAACTGACCTTGGTAGGTCAGCACCTGGCCTGCAGTACTGACAACGGCATTCTTAAAATTTTCCACAGTCTGTTGCTTGCCGCCCTTTTGGATATAATCCTCCGGCGAGCAATAGGATTGGCAGCAGGATGCCACCTCACATACCGCGCCTTGTGTATGCTTATTTCCTGTCTGCCTGCGTTTTTGGGCATAGGTCCTGGCTACCACCGCCTGCGCCTTCAGTGCCTCTTCATTAAAATCCGCAGGCATTTCCCCCAGTAAAACACCTGTCAAATAGGTGTCCATATCCATTTTTTCCACTGTGCCGTTTTCCTGCAAAACAAAAACAAAATCCTCCTGTATAACAATATGATCGTTTTTATCCGACTCTGCTGCCGCAGTGGAAAAAGCCGTATCTGCAATTGGCTTGTCCGCATATAATTTTTCTGCCACGGAGAATATGGCTCCCGGCAAAATGATGCCCATTACGATCGCCATCAACCACGCCTTGTCTTTTCCTTTCATACACATCACCCATCATCATTTTACAAAGGATATGCCTAAAATTCGGGCGAATCAGCACGAGAGACCGTTAGAATTTTGTTCCACTTGACAGGGCGTATCAACATAGGTATAATTATTGTGATATTTTATCGAAATGGAGCGAACAATGAAAAAAACTGTACGCATTCTTGTGCCGTTAGTGCTTGCATTGGTGATCCTGCTTTGCACCTTCTGGTATCTGTTTATATACGACCGGGAATTCACCCGGGATATGCTGCTGCACGCCGCCCGGTCCTTTGACAGCAGAGGCAATCACACCGTTGCTGCGTGGTTTTATGACTGCGCCTACAAACAGGCCGGTGATAACGATGCCGTAGCCATTGAGCTTGCCGAGCAGTACAAGGAAAACGGCAACTATACCAAAGCCGAGCACACCCTTACCCAGGCCATCTCCGACGGTGGCGGTGTGGAGCTGTACATTGCCCTTTCCAAAATCTTCGTTGAGCAGGACAAGCTGCTGGACGCCGTTAAAATGCTGGATAATGTGCAAAATGCAAATGTAAAGGACCAGCTGGATATGCTGCGTCCCGCTGCACCCACCTGCTCCCCGGATCCGCAGAGCTCCAACTATTACTTCACTCAATATATTACCGTTACCGTTTCCGCCGAAAAAGGCACCGTGTATGTCAATGTCAACGGTGAATATCCGTCCGTTGAAAAAGATCTGTACAAGGAAGGTATTCAGCTTAAGGAGGGTAAAACGACCCTCCACGCAATCGCAGTTGCAGATAACGGACTTGTGAGCAAATCCGCAGTTTTCCCCTTCACTGTTGGCGGTGTTATCGAAAATGTCACATTTGCAGATTCCTCTGTTGAATCTGCAATGCGCGAGCTTATAAACGCTTCTGCGGACAAGGTCTTGCGTACAGATGACTTGTGGACAATCAAGGAGTTTACGATTCCACAGAACGCTACAGACTGGAGCGATCTTCGTCACCTTGCATTTGTTGAAAAGTTAACTGTAGATTCCGGTGTCTCCGGGCAGCTGATCCATATCAGCTCCCTCGCCAATCTGAAAGAGCTGCACATCACCAACATCCCTGTTAATGCAGAAGAATTGGTTTATATCGGCAAATTGCCGAACCTTCAAAAGCTTACCCTTGCAAATTGCAGTCTGTCAACTGTAAGCGGTCTGGACGCAGCCAAGGAGCTGCTCAGCCTGGATCTGAACAGTAATGCCATCCGAAACATCTCCCCACTGGGTTCTCTCAAGAAGATCACACAGGTCAACCTGTCTCACAACGCGCTGGATGATCTGACTGCGCTTTCTACCCTGAGTACTCTGACGGAACTGGATGTTTCTTATAACGGCTTGACCACCCTTTCCCCCATTACCTCTCTGACCGGCTTGCATGTACTGATCGCAAACGACAATACGATCACCGATCTTGTAGGCTTCCAACAGTTAACTGCCTTGCAGAAGCTGGTTTTCTCCAATAACAAAATTGCAGATATTTCTGCCCTTGCTGCCTGCACTGAGCTTACTGCTCTGGAATTTACAAACAACGCTGTCAAGGATATATCCGTTCTTGGCGGTTTGAACAAGCTTGTCGATCTGAATTTTGCCAAAAACAGCGTTTCTGTCCTGCCGAAGTGGGATGCAAGCTGCGCGCTTGTAAACATAGACGGTTCCTACAATAAGCTCACCACCCTTGAGCAACTCTCCGGTTTGAAACACCTGAACAACGTCCTTATGGACTACAATTCCGGCATTTCCTCGGTCAAAGCGCTGGCCAACTGTCCCGCGCTGATCCAGGTGAATGTATTTGGTACGAAGGTGCGTAATGTCAGCGATCTGACATCCTTAAGTGTCATTGTCAATTATGACCCTACCTAACAAATCAGTAACGGCATAGCCAATTGGCTATGCCGTTTACTTTTCGTTGTCTTCCTGTTCGATTTCCCGCAACAGCTTTTGATCCTGTTTGCTTGACAGATCCAGTTTCGCATACATATCCGGTCTGCGTTCTCTGGTCCTGCGGATGGACTGCTTTCTGCGCCACTGGGCTACCTTTTCATGGTTGCCGGACAGCAGGATCTCCGGCACTTCCCTACCGTGCCACACTGCAGGACGGCTGTACTGAGGATATTCCAGCATACCGTTAAAATGGCTCTCATCCTCAAAGCACTCCGGGTCTGCCAGTACGCCGGGGACCATCCGGCAGATGGCATCGGTCATCGCCATCGCCGCGATCTCACCGCCGGTCAAAACAAAATCACCCAGCGACAGCTCCTCATCAACACACTCGTCGATAAATCGCTGGTCGATACCCTCGTAATGCCCGCAGACAAAAACGATATTTTCCAGCTTACTGAGCCGGATGGCATCGGCCTGGGTAAAGGTCTTACCGCAAGGGGACAGATAGACGGTATGCACCGGGCCGCCCGCCTGATCGCAGACCGCTTCCCAGCAGCGGTACAGCGGATCTGCCTGCATCACCGCGCCACGGCCACCGCCGTAGGGGTAATCATCTACCTGCATCTGCTTATTGGCGGTGTAATCCCGGATCTGATGGGTATCGATGGTGATAAAACCCCGTTCCTGGGCGCGGCCGAGAATACTTTCCGACAGCACATCCCCCAGTGTTTCGGGAAAAAGTGTCAAAATATCAATTCTCATCGCTACGCATTCCCTCAATGAGCTTTACCTGCATCTCGTTCTTATCCAGGTCTGTGGACAGGATAAACTCCTTGACAGCAGGGATCATATAAGCACCCTTGTCCACCACATACACAGAGTTTCCGGGATAGTCCAGTACCTCTGTGATTCTGCCAATGCACTTACCGTCACTATACACCTCTACACCCGCAAGCTCGGACGCAAAGATAATGTCGCCAGCGATATCCTCCCGGTATACCTCAACGGTTTTACCCCGTAAGGACTGGGCATCTTCCATGGTATCAACACCTGCAAGCTTTACAAGATTGCAGGTTTTTTGCACGCGGCAGGCTTCTATTTTATATTCCCTGCCGTCAATACGGCAGCGGTCAAATTCGCAAAGCATCTCAGGGGAATCCATCCAGGTCAGTACTTTGACCTCACCACGAATGCCGTGTGTGGTGACGATTTCCCCGGCTTCAATAAATGTTTTTCGCATAATACCCTCCTGAAAAACGAAATATGCGTGGCGACAAGCGTCACGCATAAGCCGTTAGTCCACGATTTCCACCGTGACTTTTTCACCGGTGCGCTGGGCAACGGTTTTCACGATGGTGCGGATCTCCTTAGCAATCCGACCCTGACGGCCGATGACCTTACCCATATCGCCGGGGGCGACACGGAGTTCCAGCACCTTGCCTTCTTCATCAGGAACCTCGGTTACTGTAACTGCCTCAGGCTCGTCCACCAGATTCTTTGCCATATACAGCAAAAGCTCTTTCATTGGGATTCTCCTTAAGGGTAATTACAGAATGCCGGCGTTCTTCAGCAGGCCGCGTACGGTATCGGTGGGCTGTGCGCCGTTCTTGATCCAAGCCTGAACCTTCTCAGCATCCACATTGATGGTAGCGGGGTTGGTCAGAGGATTGTAGGTACCGATCTCCTCGATGCAGCGACCGTCACGGGGAGAACGAGCATCAGCAACAACGATACGGTAGAAAGGAGCCTTCTTAGCGCCCATTCTTCTAAGTCTGATTTTAACCATGGTGTTTCACCTCCAAAAATTTTTCTAAATAATCTATATCGCAAAGCATTTTGCTTTCAGCGAACTTATGAATCAGAAGCCGGGGAATCCCCCAAAGCCGCCCATACGGCCCATACGCTTCATTTTTTTGCCCATACCCGGGCCGGAGAACTGCTTAATCATCGCCCGCATCTGGTCAAAAGACTTTAGCAGGCGGTTTACATCCTCAACCTTCACGCCCGCACCGTTAGCAATACGCTTTTTCCGGCTGGCGGCGATGATGTTGGGATTTTCCCGCTCCTTGGGGGTCATTGACAGGATAATGGCCTCTGTGCGGGCCATCGCCTTTTCATCCAACTGGACATTTTTTAGGTTAGCGCCGCCGGGCATCTGGGCAAGCAGATCCTGCATAGAACCCATAGACTTCAGCTGCACCAGCTGGTCGTAGAAATCCTGCAATGTGAATTTATTGGATTTCAGCCGTTCTTCCAGCTCTGCAGCCTTCTTCGCATCATAGGCCTGCTCAGCTTTTTCAATCAAAGAAAGCACATCGCCCATGCCAAGGATTCTGGAGGCCATACGGTCCGGATGGAAGGCTTCGATATTATCCAGCTTTTCGCCCATGCCGGCAAATTTGATGGGCTTGCCGGTAATAGCGCGGACGGAGAGGGCTGCGCCGCCTCTGGCATCGCCGTCCAGCTTGGACAGCATCACGGAGTCAATGTCCAACCATTCATTGAAGCTCTGGGCGGCATTGACCGCATCCTGGCCGGTCATGGCATCCACTACCAGCATAATTTCGTCGGGCTTGACAGTGGACTTGATGTTTTTCAGTTCTTCCATCAGCACTTCATCCACATGAAGGCGGCCAGCGGTATCCAGAAATACCATATCGTGGCCGTGCTGACGGGCATAAGTCACTGCCTCTTTTGCGATTTTGACAGGGTCTGTCTGACCCAGTTCAAACACCGGAATTTTCAGACTCTCGCCGCAGACCTTCAACTGCTGGATCGCAGCAGGGCGGTAAATATCACAGGCAACCAGCAAGGGATTTTTACCCTGCTTTTTCATAAGGCCGGCCAGCTTGGGGCCGTTGGTGGTCTTACCGGCACCCTGCAGACCCACCAGCATCACAACCGTAGGGCCGTTGGGATTGATGTTGATATGCTTTGCTTCGCTGCCCATCAAGGCGGTCAGCTCTTCGTTGACGATCTTCACGATCATCTGGGCAGGGCTCAGTGCTTCCAGTACATCCGTACCCACGCACCGCTCCGTGACAGATTTTGTAAAATCCTTTACTACCTTGTAGCTGACGTCCGCTTCCAAAAGGGCCATACGGATCTCCCGCATTGCCTCTTTTACATCGGACTCCTTCAGACGGCCTTTGCCGCGAAGACGCTTAAAGGTAGCCGAAATTTTTTCGGTCAAGCCTTCAAAAGCCATAGTTTACTCCTCAATGGACTGGGCCGCAGCCATAATCCTGCCAATTGCTTCCCGGACAGCAGGGTCAGGATGATTTTTCAGTTCGTCAGTCACGGATAAAATCGTCTGCCTGGCAGTCCTGCTTTGCAGACATCTGCGGACACATCCGGTCCTGGCCTCCATCTTCTGCAAATGAGCCTCTGCCCGGATGATATTATCATACACACCCTGGCGGCTGACACCCAATTCATCTGCAATCTCCGCCAAGGAAAGGTCTTGATTATAGCGCAGGTCTAAGCACATCCGCTGACGCTCTGTAAGCATATCGCCGTAATAATCAAACAGCAGCAGCATTTCCACAGCGTCCACGGGTGTCCCTCCTGTCAATTATTTTGCCTTTACACCTGACACATCATACACCATAACGTTTCGCTTGTCAAGTATTTTTTCTTGTCAGCTGAAAATTATTTATATACATCATACCAACGGGAAATTTCTGCAACTTTTTGAAAACCTAAGCGCTCATAAAGCCTCATAGCCGGTATATTTGTTGATGCCACCTCTACTGTAACCGTTTCCGAGAACATTGCGTTACAAAGAGTCAACAGAACCGTTTCCCCCGTCCCCGGTTTACAGGCTGCAATCGCCTCAATTTTGCCGTCGCTGACCAGTCCAACTCCCAGCAGGCTATCATCCTTGTGGACAAAATAGCATCCACCCCGGGAAATATGGTTTTTCATATCTTCACGGGTCATTGTGGAGGCATTGGGTACAGGCTGCATTTTTTCATTGTAAATGCTGCGCCATTGCTCCGCTGTCTGTTCCGTTACCGGGAACAGACAGCCGTCCCCTTCCGGCAAATTCCCCCGCAGCTGCTGCATTTTTACCACAGCGGTATGCAGCGGATATTTTTCTGACAGATCGTGACCGGTTGCATAGATTTTTTCTGCACCGGCTGCCTTGCAAAAGTCCACACATTCCGCAAGCAGCGCTTCCGGCAGCAGAGAATCACGCAATGTGATATAGGCTTCCCCTTTATAGGGCACCTCCCGCAAAACGATACTTGCAGCACCGTTTTGCGTTGTAAATACAGGAAAATCTCGCATTATATCAATCCTTTGGCTTTTATATCTATAAAATACCAACAACAGCAATATCTGTCAATAAACTTTACATAGTCTTCCAGATTGTTTAACTTTTTGTGCATAAAGTTTGAATTCTTACCAAAATCCCTTGTTTTCTCGTTTTTTGCAGATATAATACTACTTGAAATCAGCAAAACGGAGGATTTATTATGACAAAGATCATCTGCAAAAAGGAGTATAATACCGAAAGTGCTACACTTGTAAAAAAATGTACTTACGGATACTTTGGTGACCCAACCGGCTATGAAGAAGCATTATATCAGACACCCGAGGGATTGTACTTCGTGTATATGTGCGGCGGCGCAGACTCGCCTTATCCCAATGCAGACATTCGCCGCATGGGAAAAGACAAGGCACAGCAGTGGCTTACTGACCGTAAGGAAAAATAACAGAAAAAATGGCCGGAGACCGCATATGCGGTCTCCTTTTTCTTGACAGCGTGTGGTATAATGTATCTTGGAATTTTGTACAAAAGCTGGACAAATACTATGAAAAAACTGCTTTTATTGATTGCTATATTACTTGCTTTTCTCTCGGGCTGCTGTGAGGAAACCCCTGCGCAGATTGTTGCCACTACCCTGCCGGTTTACGAATTTACAAGCACCCTGTGCAATGGCACAGAGCTGACCGTTTCCCAACTGGTGACAGAAGAGGTCTCCTGCCTCCACGATTACACAGTGCAGGTATCCCAGATGCGGGCGGTGGAATCGGCGGGCGTTGTGGTGTGCAGCGGTGCCGGGCTGGAGGAATTTTTAGAGGATGTTGTGTCCTCTGCCGAGAATGTCATCGATTCTTCTGCCGGCATTGACCTTTCCTGCAGTCACGGCCACGGGGATGAGCACCATCACGAACACGATCCCCACATATGGCTCTCCCCTGCCAACGCAGAAATTATGTGCCGAAACATTTGCAGCAAACTGTCCGCCCTCTATCCGGAGCATAAAACACGGTTTGCAGCAAATTTGGAAACACTAACGCTGCGTCTTAACGCATTGCAGGCTTACGGCGAAGCGGAGCTGAAGGATCTGTCCTGCAGGCATTTGATCACATTCCACGACGGCTTTTCTTATTTTGCAGACAGCTTCGGTTTGCATATCCAAAAAGCCGTAGAAGAAGAATCCGGCAGCGAGGCCTCCGCCCAGGAGCTGATTGAGATCATCGCTCTGGTGCAGGATCAGAACCTGCCTGCAATTTTCACAGAAACCAACGGCTCTACTGCTGCCGCACAGGTAATTGCCCGGGAGACCGGCGCAAAAATCTACACACTGGATATGGCCATTTCCGGGTCTGACTATTTTGAAATTATGTATCGCAATATCCATACGATTAAGGAGGCGCTGCAATGAATATCGGAATACACGGCGGCGCCTGCAGTCACGCCTGCTGCCTGCGGATTCAGGATCTGTCCGTAAAGATTGGCAGCCAGACCATCATAGAAAACGTTGATCTCCACGTGCATTGCGGCGAAATGGTTGCGCTGATCGGCCCCAACGGTGCTGGTAAAAGCACGCTGCTCAAATCTATTTTGGGACAGCAGCCCTACGACGGTGTGATCTCCTTCTCCGTGCCCGGCGAACGGAACAGAAAGGCCAAGATCGGTTATGTGCCCCAAAGTCCCACCTTCGATCCCGGTGATCCTGTAACGGTTGCTGACCTGTTTGCCTGCTGTATGAGCAAGCACCCAGCTTTTTTAGGGCAATCGCGGGCTATGCGTCAGAAGATTCTGGAATGTCTTGAACGGGTACACAGCAAGAATCTCATAGACAAGCGGGTAGGCACACTCTCCGGCGGTGAGCTGCAACGGGTGCTGCTTGCCTTGGCATTGGAGCCTCTGCCCAATATTCTGATCCTGGATGAGCCGCTGTCCGGTGTGGATGTGGAGGGTATGGAAAATCTGATGGATATGCTGGACGAAATCCGCAAAACCTACGACCTTTCTATCCTGATGACCACCCACGATTTCTCTATGCTGTCCCGGTATGCAGACCAGGTCGTCCTGCTGGACCGCAAGCCGGTCTGCCAGGGCAGGCCCATTGAGGTGCTTGGCTCTGCGGAATTCCGCAGAGTCTTCCACCGGAAGGGAGGGTATCTGTAATGGAGCTTTGGTACCAAATCTGCCGTATCATCCCTGTAGAAATGCTGCAATGGGACTTTATGTGCAACGCATTACTGGCAGTGATTTTGATGGCTCCGCTGTTTGGCCTGACCTCCACTATGCTGGTCACGGGCCGCATGAGCTTCTTCTCTGATGCCCTAGGTCATTCCGCATTCACCGGCATTGCCATCGGCTGCATCTGCGGGATTGGTATGCCTACGCTGGTAGCTGTCTTTTTTGCGATTGCCTTTGCTCTGATGTTCTCCTTTGTCCGCAGCCGCAGCAATCAAGCTGCCGATACCATCATCGGCGTGTTTTCCAGTACTGCCGTTGCCTTGGGCATTTTTATTGCAACGCTGGGCGGTAACAGCTTCACAAAATACAATCGTTATCTCATCGGTGATATTCTCTCTATCACTCCCACAGAAATCCTGTGGCTGATTCTGACTTTAATTGCCGTGTTGATCTTTTGGTTACTGTGCGGTAACCGGCTGACCTTATCCTCTGTGCATCCTGCGCTGGCATCCTCCAGAGGTCTCCGACCCGGTCTGTCCCAAACCCTCTTTACCACCGTAATCGCCGTGACCGTTACGCTGGCGATCTCCTGGGTGGGCCTT
Organism: Faecousia sp.; assembly: GCA_045645385.1. GTDB lineage: Bacteria > Bacillota > Clostridia > Oscillospirales > Oscillospiraceae > Faecousia. The sequence goes on along the minus strand of JAZRIT010000045.1, from coordinate 25,213 downwards.
TTGATCCTCAATTCCCTGCTGGTGCTGCCCGGCGCAGCCGCAAGGAATATATCCCGCAATTTAAAGCAATACCACGGATTTTCCGTTCTGTTTGCGCTGATTGCAGGTATCTTGGGCCTGGTGGTCTCTTATTATCTGGGGGCATCCTCCGGCGCAGCGATCTCGCTGATTTTGGGTGTGCTGTTCGCTGTTTCCTTCTGCTTCAGAAAGGGGCGTTGACCGAATGCAGGCTATGATTGAACCCATCGCTTATATGCGCAGCGATTTTCCCACAAAATTCGGCATTCCCCGGCAGAGCGGATTGGCTAAGAGCCTGCGCTCCACCATCGTGTTTGAGTCCAAGTATCGGAATGCCGATGCATTGCGGGGACTGGAGGATTTTTCCCATCTGTGGATCATTTGGCAATTCTCTGAGGCTGTCCGCACAGACTGGACCCCCACCGTCCGTCCGCCGCGTCTGGGCGGTAATGCCCGAATGGGCGTGTTTGCCACCCGTTCCCCTTTCCGTCCCAATTCGCTTGGGCTGTCCTGTGTGAAACTTGTTGGTATTGAACAAACCGCTGACAGCGGCACAGTGATCCATGTAGCCGGTGCGGATCTGATGGATGGCACTCCCATCTTTGATATCAAGCCATATATTCCCTACAGTGACTGTCATCCCGATGCCTTGGGCGGTTTTACCACCACTGCAGATGATTTTATTCTGACCGTGGACTTCCCTGCTGAGTTATTGCAACTGCTCCCCGAGGACAAGCGGCAGGCGGCGATCGAGGTCCTGTCCCACGATCCGCGTCCATCCTATCAGCATAACGCTGACAGAGTATACGGACTATCCTTTGCCGGCTTCGATATTCGGTTTACCGTTGTTGAGAAAACTCTGCGTGTATTAGAGGTCATACCACTATGAGAAAAAACATAGATATGCTGAACGGGTCTTTGTATACCGGAATCCTGCGTTTTGCGATTCCGGTGTTCCTGTCGACCTTGCTGCAAAATCTGTTCCACACCGCAGACCTTGTGGTAGTCGGTCAGTTCTGCGGCAGTGTCAATGTTGCTGCCGTTACCGCCACAACCTCCCTTACCAACCTGATCGTCAGTCTTTTTATCGGACTTTCCGTGGGTACGGGTCTGACCGTTGCCCGCGCACTGGGAGGACGGCGGGACGATGATGTTTTCCGCTGCGTACATACAGCTCTGCCGTCCGCGCTGATCTGCGGCGGTATTCTGTCCGTATTCGGTGTGATCTTTTCCCCCGTGCTGCTGAAAATGATGGGCACACCGCAGGAGGTGCTTCCGCTGTCATCGGTATATATGCGGATCTATTTTGCCGGTATGGTCTTTAATATGGTCTATAACTTCTGTGCCGCCATACTTCGCGCCGTAGGTGACACCAAATCACCGCTGATCTTCCTGACAATCTCCGGCGTTGCAAATGTGATTATGAACTTATTTTTTGTCATCGTATGCAAAATGAATGTTGCCGGTGTGGCCCTTGCTACTGCCATTTCCCAAGGTATATCCGCGTTACTCGTGGTCATTTCGCTGACGCGCCGCACAGATAGCTGCCGCCTTATGCTCCGCAAGATGCACATCTACAAAAGCCAACTGCTCTCCATATTTCGCATCGGTCTGCCTGCCGGCATTCAAAGCTCCTTGTTTTCTATCTCCAATGTGATCATCACTTCCTCTATCAACTCATTCCAATCCGCCGCGATCATATCCGGAAACGGCACTATGCAGAATATCGAAACCTTCATTTCCCCGATTAATGTGGCATTTGGTCAGGCTGCGCCGAATTTTATAGCACAGAATCTCGGCGCGCACCAGTTCGATCGTATCAAAAAAACATACCGGATCTGTTTGGGGTATAATGTGTTGTTTATGCTCTCTGCCAGTATACTGATCTATGCCTTCGCGGATCGTCTTCTTTCCCTTTATATCACCGATTCTCCGGAAGCCATCACCTATGCAATGGTCCGTATGCGATACATCACCATACCGTACTGTATTATGGGTATGATGGATGCCAGCAGTAACGCTCTGCGCGGTATCGGTTGTTCTTTGGCTGCTATGCTTATCACCCTTGCAGGTGCCTGCGGTCTGCGAATCCTTTGGATCTACACCATATTCCAGATTCCCAAGTACCACACCCTGGCGTGTTTGTATCAGTCCTACCCGGTGAGCTGGGTGATCACATTTGCCGTAGAATCCATTATGTTCTTCATTTTAGTTAAAAAGAAGGCACGTGCTGATGCGGTCTGCACAAAACAAGTTTCAGGAGGAAATATATGAACATTTTGATTTGTAATGTAGGCAGCACCTCGCTGAAATATCAGCTTTTTGATATGGACGCAGGTGAAAAAGTCCTGTGCGCCGGCGGCGCTGAACGGGTCGGCGCAGAAAAGAGCCTGTTTTACCACAGAAATCATTTAACCGGCGACGCCGTGAATCAAGAGGCGGTCTTCCCCACCCACCGGGAGGCCATCTGCGCCATGCTGGAGCAGCTCCTGTGCGGCTGCATTGAATCTCTTTCCGAGATCTCCTGCGTGGGCTTCAAGGTCGTTCACGCAAAGGGTGTGACCGGCGTGCAGTATCTGACAAAGGAGGTCCTGCGGGCAATGGCGGATTTCAATTCCGTGGCCCCGGCACACAACCCTCCCTATATTGCCGCCATCCGACAGTTTAAGAATCTGATGCCGGATACCCCGATGATTGGCTCCTTTGAGACCGCATTTCACGCCAATATGCCCCCGGAGGCCTACCTCTACCCCATCCCCGTGGAGGTCAGCAAAAAGCACAGCATTCGCCGCTACGGTTTTCACGGTGCATCCTTAGAGTATCTGTCCACCTGGACTGCAAAAGAAATGGGCCGGGATGATCTGAAGCTGGTGTGCTGTCACTTAGGCGGCAGCGGCAGCCTGTGCGCTGTTAAGAACGGCGTCAGCATAGACACCACGATGGGTATGGGTTTGCAGTGCGGTGTGCTTCAAAACAATCGCATTGGCGATATGGATCCGTATATCATCTTCCATTTGGTAGAAGAATGCGGCATGGAGCTGGGCGAAGTAAAGACCATGCTGCAGACCAAGAGCGGTCTGTACGGCCTGTCCGGCGGTGTTTCCAATGACCTGCGGGATATTCAGGCTGCCGCAGAAAACGGCAATACAGATTGCCAGAACGCTATTAAGGCATACGCATACGGTATCAAAAAGTACATCGGCGCATATGCTGCTGCAATGGGCGGCATTGATGCCGTTGTTTTCGGTGGCGGCATCGGCAGAAAGAGCGATCTCGTCCGGGCTTTGAGTTTGGAGGGCTTGGAATTCCTGGGCATCAACCTGGATAAAGAAAAGAATACCCAAGCTGAGGGCGGCGATGATATTTCTGCTGCGGATAGCCCGGTACGGATCTATGTTGTGGATACCAACGAAGAGATCATTGTAGCAAGAAAAGCCAAAGCACTTCTTGAACAATAAAAAGCAAAACCCGGAAGACCGATTGTCTTCCGGGTTTTATGATAATCAATTAGTCCTTAAAGTATTTGACCGCAGCCTCAAACATACGAATATCGTAGTTGCCGGGGACATTCTTGTAAAGGTCTGCGCCGATACGCTCGCTATGACCCATCTTGCCGAACACTCTTCCGTCGGGAGAAGTGATACCCTCGATGGCAAACAGAGATCCATTGGGATTGAAGGCAGTGTCCATGGTGGGATTGCCATCCAGATCCACATACTGGGTCGCGATCTGACCGTTCTTGGCAAGCTCCAATGCCAGCTCCTTGGTTGCATAGAAGCGACCCTCACCGTGAGAGATGGGAACATTCACGATATCACCCACATTCATCAGCCGTAGCCAGGGAGACTGATTGGATACGATCCGGGTCTGCACGATCTTAGACTGGTGACGGGCGATGGTGTTAAAGGTCAAGGTGGGGCAATTGGCATCGGTGTCCAGGATCTTGCCGTAGGGCACAAGGCCCAGCTTGATCAGCGCCTGGAAGCCGTTGCAAATACCGCACATCAAGCCGTCCCGATCATCCAGCAGCCGGGTGACCTGCTCCTTGATGGCAGGATTGCGGAAAAAAGCGGTAATGAACTTGGCAGAGCCGTCCGGCTCGTCACCGCCGGAAAAACCGCCGGGAATAAAGATCATTTGGCTTTCTGCGATCTTTTTAGACACATTCTCCACGCTCTGCGCCACATCATCAGCGGTCAGATTGCGAATAACAACGATCTCAGCATCACCGCCGGCATTGATCACTGCGCGGGCAGAATCAAACTCGCAGTTGGTGCCGGGGAATACCGGGATGAGCACCTTGGGCTTTGCGCACTTCACGGCGGGTGCCTTTGCGCCAACACCGTTATAACTGAACACGGGAACTTCGGTGTCTGCTTCCTTAACAAAGGTGGAATACACGCCCTCAAGAACGCCCTCGTTCAGCTCCAACAGCTCCGCAATGGTTGCACTGTCGCTATCCAAAACTACGGAGGGTTCTGCGGTGGTGATGCCGATCCGGGTAGCACCGGGCATTGCCACATCCTCTGTCAGCTCGGCCACGATAAAGCCATACATACCTGCATCGTGCCATTTATTCGCCACAGCACCGCAGGAGGCAAAGCCGATCCGGTTACCGAAGGACATCTTCATAACCGCCTCGCCCAGGCCATTCTCAACAGCCCATGCAGCTTTTACCTTTCCGGCCATATGGAGGGTATGGAACTGCTCCCAGACCGTCTTCTGGCTTTCCGGAGTTTTGTCGGTGGGTGCGAACAGATAAACAGGATTGTCGGCTTCCTTAAATTCAGGTGTCAGCACCTGCTCTTTATCAATAGGTGCAATAGCAAAGGAGATCAGCGTGGGAGGCACATCCATATTCAGGAACGAGCCGGACATAGAGTCCTTGCCGCCGATGGCAGCTGCGCCCAGCTCCAGCTGTGCGTCCAATGCGCCCAAAAGGGCTGCAAAGGGCTTTCCCCAGCGCTTGGGATCGCTCTGCAGCTTCTCAAAGAACTCCTGCAGAGTCAAATAGACCTTTTTATAATCCGCACCGGCAGCTACCAGCTTGGCAACAGAGGAATACACAGAGGCATAAGCACCGGTGTAAGGATCGATGCTCATATGGTCGGGATCCAGACCCCAAGCCATCACGCTGGCCTGGGAGGTATGCTGACCGGGTAGCACAGGCAGCACCGCCGCCATCGCCTGGGCGGGAGTCGTCTGGGTCTTGCCGCCGAAGGGCATCAGCACAGAGCCGGCGCCGATACTGCCGTCAAAGCGCTCCACAAGGCCTCTGCGGCTGGCGGTTTTCAGATCCACCGCCATCTCACGCAGAGATCCGTAAAGGGCCTTGCTCAGAGCGGACAGGTCCTTCTCGGTGACATCCACCTTGGTATGCTTGCTGGCGCCGTTGGTGTCCAAAAATGCGCGGGACAGGCTTGCAATGGTCTGACCCTTCCAAACCATAACCATCCGAGGATCTTCGGTAACCACAGCTACGCGATAGGCTTCCAGATTTTCCTTCTGCGCAGCAGCAATAAAGGCATCGGCATCCTTGGCATCCACCACAACCGCCATGCGCTCCTGAGATTCGGAGATAGCGATCTCTGTGCCGTCCAGGCCGTCATACTTCTTCCGCACTGCATCCAGGTCGATCTGCAGGCCGTCAGCCAGCTCGCCGATGGCGACAGACACGCCGCCGGCGCCAAAGTCATTACACCGCTTGATTAGACGGGTGACTTCGCTGTTGCGGAACAGGCGCTGGATCTTCCGCTCCTCAGGGGCATTGCCCTTCTGGACCTCGGAGGCCATAGTGGTCAGAGATTTCATATTGTGACTCTTGGAGGAGCCGGTAGCGCCACCGATACCGTCACGGCCGGTACGGCCACCCAACAGAACGATCACATCGCCGGGGGCGGGACGCTCACGGCGCACATTATAGGCAGGTGCTGCGCCAACAACCGCGCCGCACTCTAAGCGCTTGGCTGCGTAGCCATCGTGGTAGATCTCTGCCACATGGCCGGTAGCAAGTCCGATCTGGTTACCGTAGGAGGAATAGCCGGCTGCGGCAGTCTGGCAGATCTTACGCTGGGGCAGCTTACCGGGAATCGTCTCATTAATGGGCTTCCGGGGATCAGCGCCGCCGGTCACACGCATAGCCTGATGTACATAGGCGCGGCCGGACAGCGGGACACGGATACAACCGCCGATACAGGTAGCTGCGCCGCCAAAGGGTTCGATCTCGGTGGGGTGGTTGTGGGTCTCATTCTTAAACATTAAGAGCCAATCCTGGTCCTCGCCGTTTACCTTAGCGGTAACGTGGATGGAACAGGCGTTGATCTCTTCGCTCTCGTCCAGCTCGGGGAGCAGGCCGCGCTTTTTCAGGGTCTTTGCGCCGATTGTGGCAATGTCCATCAGCGTCTGAGGCCGTTTGGCTGCCTTTTCCTCACCATAGACCTCCACCCGAACAGCCAGATACCGCTGATATGCAGCAGCAACGGCAGGATCGTCGATCTTTACATCGTCAATGATGGTGGAGAAGGTGGTGTGACGGCAGTGGTCAGACCAATAAGTATCCACAACACGAATCTCGGTAATGGTGGGGTCTCGCTTTTCCTCGTCGCGGAAGTAGTTCTGCAGGAACTTCAGGTCATCCACGTCCATTGCCAGGCCCAACTTCTCCAGAAGTGCAGCAAGTCCCTTATCATCCAGGTTGATAAAGCCGTCAACGGTTGCCACAGACTGGGGGATCGCATATTCCATCGTCAGGGTCTCGGGCTTTTCAAGGGTTGCTTCACGGGATTCCACGGGGTTGATAACATACTTCTTGATGGTCTCAACCTCTGCTTCAGTCAGCTTGCCGTACAGTCCGTATACACGCAGGGTGTGGATCAGCGGGCGTTCGCCCTGGGAGATGATCTGGATACATTGGGCAGCGGAGTCAGCTCGCTGGTCAAACTGACCGGGCAGGTACTCTGCGGCGAAGACGGTAGCCCCCTCTAAATTCAATTCTGCAGTTGCAATATCCAGCTGCGGCTCAGAAAACACGGTGCCGATGGCATAGTCAAACAGCTCCTGGGTGATGTTCTCCGCATCATAGCAATTCAGCAGGCGTACATTTTCAAGGGCAGTGATGCCAAGCAAATTCCGGGCATCATTCAAAAGCGCCTTTGCCTCATTGGCAAGGTCCGGTTTTTTCTCTACATATACTCTGTAAACCAATCTTAATTCCTCCCTGCTTTCAGCGCTTTTGCGCCAATATCCTTGCGGTAGAATGCGTTGTCAAAATGAATGGTCTTCACCATTTCATAAGCATTTTCAATTGCCTTATCCAGCGTGTCGGCAACAGCTGTTGCGCCCAGCACACGGCCACCGTTGGTTACCAGCTTATCATCTTTGATAGCAGCGCCGGCCACATAAACATGATTCCAGATCTTCTCAGGAATGGTCATCTCAAAACCCTTTTCGTAGGCCGTGGGATAGCCCTTGGACGCCATAATGACACAGCAGGCATTCTTGTCGGCAAACTTGACCTCTGTTTCAGCCAACGTGCCGTTGGTGGTAGCCTGCATAACCGTCAGCAGATCGCTTTCCAGCAGGGGCAGAACAACCTGGGTTTCAGGATCACCGAAACGACAGTTGTACTCAATAACCTTGGGACCGTTAGGGGTCAGCATCAAACCAAAGTACAGGCAGCCCTTAAATGTACGACCCTCTGCATTCATAGCAGCGACGGTGGGCAGGAAGATGGTTTCCATACACTCCTTGGCGATTTCCTCAGTATAGTAGGGGTTGGGGGCCACAGTGCCCATACCGCCGGTGTTGAGACCGGTGTCGTTGTCCCCTGCCCGCTTGTGGTCCATAGAGGAGATCATCGGCACGACGACCTTGCCGTCAGTAAAGGACAGAACGGAAACTTCGGGACCGGTGAGGAATTCCTCAATGACGATCTGATCACCGCTCTTGCCGAAGACCTTATCGGACATCATAGATTTTACTGCATCCATCGCTTCTTCGCGGGTCTGGGCGATGATAACACCCTTACCCAGCGCAAGGCCGTCCGCCTTGATAACCGTAGGGATCGGCGCAGTCTGCAGATAAGTAATTGCGGCATCCATATCGGTAAAGACTTCATAAGCTGCGGTGGGAATGCCGTATTTTTTCATCAGATTCTTGGAAAAGACCTTACTGCCCTCAATAATAGCCGCATTAGCCCGGGGGCCAAAGCAAGGAATCCCCTTTTCTTCCAGTGCGTCCACGCAGCCTAACACAAGAGGATCGTCCGGTGCAACCACCGCATAATCAATGGCATTTTCCACAGCAAAGGCAACAATTCTCTCAATATCCTTCGCACCGATGTCCACACAGATGGCATCCTTAGCGATACCGCCGTTACCGGGGGCTGCAAAAATTTCCGTTACAGACTTATTTTCTTTCAGTTTTTTAATGATGGCATGTTCTCGTCCGCCACCGCCAACAACCAATATTTTCATAGATACACTCCAAATTTCTACGTTTCTAAAACAGACCGATTGCCACACTGCAAAACACAGTGTGGCAAAGGATGCTTAGTGGTGGAACAGACGCATTCCGGTAAATGCCATTACCATATTGTTCTTATCGCATTCGGCGATCACCAGATCGTCGCGGATAGAGCCGCCGGGCTCAGCAACATAGGAAACACCGGAGGCTTTGGCCCGCTTGATGCTGTCGGGGAACGGGAAGAAGGCATCAGAACCCAGCGAAACACCGGTACGGGAATCCAGGAATGCACGCTTCTCCGCCTCGGTCAGAGGCTCGGGACGGGTGGTGAAGTAATTCTGCCAGATACCCTCAGCGCAGACATCCTCTTCGTTGCCGTTGATATAGCCGTCAATGGCATTGTCGCGGCCGGGGCGGCCCAGATCCTCACGGAAGGGCAGCGCCAGGGTCTTGGGATGCTGGCGGAGGAACCACGTGTCAGCCTTGCCGCCTGCGAGTCTTACGCAGTGGACACGGGACTGCTGACCGGCGCCTACACCGATGGCCTGTCCGTCATAGGCAAAGCAGACGGAGTTGGACTGGGTGTACTTCAGCGTAATCAGAGAGATGATTAAGTCAGTCTTTGCATCCTCAGTGAATGCCTTGTTTTCGGTAACGATGTTCTCAAGCAGGTGCTCGCCGATCTTGAAGTTGTTGCGGCCCTGCTGGAAGGTAATGCCGAAGACCTGCTTGGTCTCCTGCTCAGCAGGAACGAAGTTGGGATCGATAGCAACAACATTATAGCTGCCACCCCGCTTGGTCTTCAGAATCTCCAGTGCCTCGTCGGTATAGCCGGGGGCGATAACACCGTCGGAGACCTCGCGGGCGATGAGCTTTGCAGTCAGCGCGTCGCACACATCGGACAGGGCGACCCAGTCACCGAAGGAGCAGAGGCGATCAGCGCCACGGGCGCGGGCATAAGCGCAGGCCAGAGGATTCTCATCCAAGCCCTCGATATCTTCCACAAAGCAAGCCTTCTTCAGCTCCACAGGCAGCTTCTTGCCAACGGCTGCAGAGGTGGGAGAGACATGCTTGAAAGAGGTAACGGCACACATACCGGTGGCCTCCTTCAGCTCCTTGACCAGCTGCCAGGAGTTAAAAGCGTCCAGGAAGTTGATAAAACCGGGACGGCCGTTGAGTATCTGAATGGGCAGTTCGCTGCCGTCGTGCATATAGATCTTTGCCGGCTTCTGGTTGGGGTTACAGCCGTATTTCAGTTCAAACTCTTTCATCATTTTTCTCCTTATTCGTGTTTATTGAAAATCTTCTGCTCGTAAGCGCCGGTCTTCAGATCGGTGTAACGGACGAACAGGGAGATTTTATTATCTGCATTCAGATTCTTCCAAAGCATTTCTGCAAAAGCATTCATATCATTGTCCATTGCGACACGTTCAGGCTCACCCTGGAAGGTCGGAATAACGGGGTTGCCATCGCAGACATAGGTGTGGATAAAGTGGCCCAAGCCGGCAATCGCAGGATACTCATAGAAGAAACGGGCGCAGGCAGTGCCCTCAGCGTCAGCAGACTTCAGAATGGACATCTTGTAGCTGCCATCACCGGAGAGCAATCCGGAAATACGGGGTGTCCAGTTAGGGCCGTCGTCCTCAAAGCAGCGGGTACGCAGGGCAGCTTCCCAGCTCTCTCCCTTGGCAAGATACTCCCAAATGGTATCGGTCTGATCACCGTTGGTCACGATCAGACCGCAGCCTGCTTCCCGGACAGGGTGATAAATAATCAAGTGAGGGTCTTTCATCAGACTGGGGTCGTGAGCCTCGGTACGAATGCCGTCCGGCTCCTGCACAAACACACGGTTGCGGCTATTGACACTGCGGCCCATAATAAAATATGCCACAACGGACCTTGTACCATCGGGAGTAACACCCAGCACGATACCGCGGCCGGGATAAACATTGGTAGAAAGCTTCTCAGCAAGAGAACCTACTTCATAAACATTCATTTTCTCTTTTCCTTTCTTACAACTGGCTGCAAACCAATTCCACTGCAGCCGGCAAAATCTTCCATTCGGCCTGTTCCATAACCCGCTTCTGCAGGATCTCGGGGGTATCACCGGGTTTGATATCCACAGCTTTTTGGAGAATGATCTCTCCCCCATCCGGGATCTCATTAACAAAATGCACTGTCGCGCCAGTGACCTTCACACCGTAATCCAGGGCCGCCCGGTGAACACGCAGGCCATAAAAACCCTCACCGCAGAAGGACGGGATCAGGGACGGATGGACATTGAGGATCCGCTTGGGATAGCAGGATGTAAAACTTTCGCTCAAAATGGACATAAATCCAGCAAGCACGATCACATCAATACCGTATTGGGTCAAGTACTGCTTGATTTTTTCCTCAAAAGCAGCCTGGCTGCCCAGTTCTTTTTTCAGCACAACTTCTGCAGCAATGCCGGCATTGGCTGCACGCTGCAAAGCATAGGCATTTGCATTATTGGATATCACCAGGCAAATCTCACCGCTTGTAATGATGCCGCTGTGCTGGGCATCGATCAGCGCCTGCAGGTTGGTGCCGCCACCGGATACCAGTACTGCGATTTTTGCTTTTTTCATACCGTTCCCCGCTCAGCAAATGGTGATCTTCTCTTCCGATTCCACGATCTTGCCGATCACATAGGCAGTCTCGCCGTGGGCGGTCAGGATCTCCAGCGCCTTGTCCACTTCCTCAGCCTTGACCACGATGCTCATACCCACGCCCATATTGTAGGTGTTGAACATATCCCGCTCGGGGATATTGCCGGTCTTGGCAATCAGGTCGAAGATGGGCAGGACCTTGACGGCAGACTTTTCAATCACTGCGCCCAGGCCGTCAGGGATAGAACGGGGAATGTTTTCATAGAAACCGCCGCCGGTGATGTGGGAAATGCCCTTCACATCCACCTGCTCCAGCAGAGCCAGCACAGATTTTACATAAATACGGGTGGGTACCAGAAGGGCTTCGGCAACGGATTTGCCGCTCAGCTCCTCACGGGCGGTATACAGCTCGGGAGGATTGTTATCAATATCGAACACCTTACGGCACAGGGAGAAGCCATTGGAATGGATACCGGTAGATGCCAGCGCGATGACCACATCACCGGCAGCCATACGGGTGTTGTCGATGATCTTCTTTTTGTCCACAATGCCAACTGCAAAGCCTGCAAGATCATATTCGTCCACAGGCATCAGTCCGGGATGCTCGGCAGTTTCGCCGCCAATGAGCGCAGCGCCGGACTGAACGCAGCCCTCCGCCACACCGCCAACGATTTCCGCAATCTTTTCGGGATAGTTCTTACCGCAGGCGATGTAGTCCAGGAAGAACAGGGGCTTTGCACCGCAACAGATAATATCATTAACGCACATTGCCACTGCATCGATACCGATGGTATCGTGCTTGTCCATCAGCATAGCCAGCTTTACCTTGGTGCCGCAGCCGTCAGTGCCGGAAACCAGCACCGGCTCTTCCATACCGGCAATGTTCAGACCAAAGCAGCCGCCAAAGCCGCCCACATCGTCCAGGCAGCCCTCCTTCTTGGTGCGCTTAATATGCTTCTTCATCAGTTCAACAGCCTTGTAACCGGCGGTGATGTCCACACCGGCAGCCGCATAGCTTTCAGAATAACTCTTTTCCATAGCGTACTCTCCTTATTTTTAACCCTTGCCGTTCCAGCAATAGGTGCAAATCTTATCCTTGTCGATGCCGATGGCCTCTAACAGACCGTCCAGGGACTGGTACCCCAGAGAGTCAAAGCCAAGCTTTTCGCAAATCGCCTTTGCCAGGCACTTGCCCCGCTCTGTGGTGGATTCTGCGTATTCGGCAATATATTTATCGGCTTCCTCGCCCTCCAGTTCGCGGATCGTTTTCCGAGCGATCAGCTCCATAGCGGAATTGCTGCGGGAGAAGTTCAGATACTTACAGTTGTAAAATACAGGCGGGCAGGCAGAACGCATATGCACTTCCTTAGCGCCGCTTTCGTACAGAAAATCTACCGTTTCCTGCAGCTGCGTACCGCGGACGATGGAATCATCCACCAGCAGCAGCTTCTTGCCCACGATCAGCTCCGGTACCGGGATCTGCTTCATCTTGGCCACCTGACTGCGTACCTTCTGGCTGGAAGGTGTGAAGGAACGGGACCAGGTGGGGGTGTACTTCACAAAAGGACGGGCAAAGGGCTTATGGCTCTGATTGGCATAACCGATTGCGTGGGGTACACCGCTGTCCGGCACGCCGGCAACATAGTCCACATCCGGCATTGTGCCCCGCTGCGCTTCATTGCGGGCCATAATCTCACCGTTGCGGCAGCGCATAACCTCAACATTCTTGCCCTCATAATTGGAATTGGGGTAACCGTAGTAGGTCCACAGAAAAGCGCAGATCTTCATATCCTTACCGGCAGGCTGGAGGACCTCCATACCGTCTGCCGTCAGCTTGACGATCTCACCGGGTCCCAGCTCATAGTAGTCCTCGTAGCCCAGCTTGTGATACACAAAGGATTCAAAGGAGACACAGCAGCCGTCCTCCCCTTTTCCGATCAGCACCGGGAGTCTGCCCAGCTTATCCCGGGCAACAACGATACTGTCCTCGGTCAGCAGCAGGATCGTGGATGAGCCATCAATGGATTCCTGGGCATGGCGGATGCCGGCTACCAAAGAATCCTTTTGGTTGATCAGTGCTGCCACCAGCTCGGACTGATTGACCTTACCGCTGGACATAGCCATAAACTGATGGCCGTGGTCGGAAAAATACTTTTCCACCAGTTCATCGGCATTGTTGATGATGCCAACGGTAGAAATGGCATACAGGCCCAAATGAGAACGGACCATCAGTGGCTGGGGGTCGGTATCACTGATGCAGCCCATACCGATATTGCCCTTGAATTTTTCCAAATCCCCCTCGAACTTGGTGCGGAAAGGGGTATTTTCGATACTATGAATCTGCCGTTGGAAGCCCGTCTCCGGGTCATAAACGACCATACCACCCCGGCGGTTGCCAAGGTGGGAATGGTAGTCAACGCCGAAGAAAATATCCAAAACACAGTCACGATGAGAAATTGCTCCAAAAAAGCCTCCCACGGTATTTCCTCCTTGCGGTAGATGTTAAAAATTTTTTATGCGAAGAACAGCTTGTTCAGGGTCATGGGGTCAATATACTCGCCATCCTTGTAGACACGCATATTGCCGGATGCCACTTCGTCGATGAGCATGACCTTGCCGTCGGGTGCGTAGCCGAACTCGAACTTGATATCGTACAGCTCCATACCCTTTTCGGCCAGATCGTCAGCAACGATCTTGGTGATTTTCTGGGTCATATCCTTCAGATCCTCGTACTGCTCATCGGTCATAACGCCGATGGCAACCAGTGCGTCCTTGGTGATCAGCGGATCGCCCTTCTCGTCGTCCTTCAGGGTGGTTTCCACATAGGAAGGCAGGTCAGCGCCGGACTCGATCAGCGCGCCGTAACGGCGGATGAAGGAGCCAACAGCCTTATTGCGGCAGATGACCTCCAGGCCCTTGCCGAACACCTTTGCAGGCAGAACTTCCATAGTGGTGTTCGCCAGGTCGGCAGACACATAATGGGTCTTAATGCCGGCGGCATTGATCTTCTCGAAGAAATAGATGGACATACGCAGGTTAACATCGCCCACGCCCTCGATGGTCAGACCCACGGAGTTTTCACCGGGATCGAACACACCGTCCTTGCCGGTGCAATCATCCTTAAACTTCAGCAGGCAGTTGCCGTTGGGCAGTGCATAAACATTCTTAGTCTTACCGGTGTAAATGAGCTTGTTTTCCATAATAATTCTCCTTTTATAGTTGAGTGTTAACCACTTAGTTTACAGACTTGCAGCGATGGTTGCGTCCTTATCCAGGACTTTTTCTGCATCGGCTTTACGCTTGGCATCCAGCTTTGCGGCCAGTTCGTGATCCTCTACGGCAATGATTTGTGCGCACAGCAGCGCGGCATTGGCTGCGCCGTTGATGGCAACGGTAGCAACCGGGATACCGGTGGGCATCTGCACGGTGGAAAGCAGGGCATCCAAGCCGTCCATCATACCGCCCTTGCAGGGGATGCCAACAACAGGCAGTGTGGTATTGGCCGCAATGGCACCGGCCAGGTGGGCTGCCATACCGGCAGCGCAGATAATTGCGCCAAAGCCGTTGGCTCTTGCGTTAACGGCAAAGTCACGGGCCTCAATAGGTGTTCTGTGGGCAGAATAGATGTGGACCTCATAGGGGATCTCCAGGGATTTGAGCATATCCACTGCCTTTTGTACGATGGGCAGATCGCTGTCGCTGCCCATAATGATGCCAACTTTTTTCATATCCAACCTCCAAATTTTTCACTAAGACGCAAACAGGGCGCACTCAACCCATGACAGAGTTAAATGCGCCCAGACGGTCGGCCTTTACATTCTTTGTTCCCCTGTGGTACTCCACATTTCCGTCAGTCGCAAAGAACTGTATTCAGTACACAAATAGTTTAACACGGCAGGGTTTTTGTGTCAAGAGAACAAGGCGTATTCTGTCGCTTTGAACACGATTTTTTTCATCCTGATGTGGGATTTTGTGTAAATTTTTGATAATTATCAACCGATGGTTTTCTTGGACTCGCAGTAGATGCAGCGGTAGATTCCACGCTCGGCATCCACGCGCTTAAACTTGTGGGGAAGCTCCTGCTCGGTAGAGCAGATGCAGCGGGGATTATCGCAGGCCAGACGGCTGTCCACCACCGTTTCCATTTCCTCCATCTGTCTGCCCTCTTCTGCCTCCTTCAGCAACTTCAGAATCAACGCCATGCGCATATATTTGCCGTTAAGGGCCTGGCGGAAATAGGCTGCTCTGGGGTCATCGTCCACCTTCACGCTGATCTCATTGACTCTGGGCAGCGGGTGCAGTACGCGCATCTCCGGCTTGCCGGCAGCCATTTTCTCCGGTGTCAGAATGTAGCTATCCTTCAGACGCTCATACTCATCAAAGCTGTCAAAGCGCTCCCGCTGAATACGGGTCATATACAGCACATCCAACTGGGGAATCGCATCCTCCAAGGATGTAGTCTCCACATACTCCATGCCGTTCTTTTCCAGCACTTCATACTTTACATACTTGGGAAGCTGCAGCTCCTCCGGGGAGATCAGAACGAACTTAATGTTGGCGTAACGGGCAAATGCCGAAATCAAGGAATGGACAGTTCTGCCGTATTTCAGGTCACCGCAACAGCCGATGGTCAGATCGTGCAGTCTGCCATGCTCACGGTAGATGGTCAGCAGGTCTGCCAGGGTCTGTGTGGGATGGCAATGACCACCGTCACCTGCATTGATAACAGGGATAGATGCATTGGTGGCGGCAACATAGGGCGCGCCCTCCTTGGGGTGGCGAATGGCCATAATATCTACATAACAAGAAAGCATCTTGGCGGTATCGGCCATACTCTCGCCCTTGGAAGCAGAGGAAGAAGATGCCTCGCTAAAGCCAAGAACATTGCCGCCCAGCTCGTACATAGCCGCCTCAAAGCTGAGGCGTGTACGGGTGGAAGGCTCAAAGAACAGAGTCGCCAGCTTTTTTCCACGGCAGGCATCAGCATATTTTCCAGGATTTTCGCTGATGTCGCAGGCAGTTTCCAAAAGCTCCTGAATCTCTTCTACGGAAAAATCAACAATATCGATCAAACTTCTCATTATTTCGCTCCATTCACGGCCAGATAGTTCTTGATCCGGGTCACATTCTCCTCGTTTGCAGGATCCTCTTCCAGATATTCGATAATGTCATAAACATCCACAACAGAGTATACCGGGAAGCCGAACTGCTCCTCGATCTCCTGCATAGCGCCCTTTTCTGTCTGGCCCTTTTCCTTACGGTCAACCATAATGAAGGTGGCGATGACCTTGGTGCCTTCCAGGTGCTTCAGAATTTCCATAGATTCCCGGATGGCAGTACCGGCGGTGATCACATCCTCAATAATGACGATTTCCTCCCCTGCCTGGGGTACATAGCCAACGAACGTACCGCCCTCGCCGTGGTCCTTGACCTCCTTGCGGTTAAAGAAGAAAGGTACATTCAAACCGTTCCGGGACAGAGCAACCGCAGCGGAAATGGACAGGGAAATTCCCTTATAGGCAGGGCCGTACAGAACAGCCTGCTTTTTGCCCAGCTTTTCAAAGTATGCCTTGGCATAAAACTCGCCCATCTTGGTGATCTGGTCACCGGTTTTGATCATACCGGCATTGACGAAGTAAGGAATTTTACGGCCGGACTTGGCAGTAAAATCACCGAATTTCAAAACGCCTGCTTCCTGCAGAAATTCAATAAACTCTCTTTTGTAGGCTTCCATATTTCAATCTCCTTTTAACATTTCTTAGGGGATTGCCACACCAGTGTGCACACTGGTTCGCAATGACATCGTTATTTAGTCGCAGAATTCGGCAACGCAGCGCTCGTAGGCTGCGACGGGGTCGGCAGCAGCAGTAATGGGACGACCAACAACAATATAGTCAGGACCGATCTCCTTGGCCTGGGCAGGGGTCATAACCCGCTTCTGATCGCCCACATCGCCGTCAGCAAAACGCACACCGGGGGTAACGGTCAGGAAGTTTGCACCGCAGGTATCGTGGACCTTGCCTGCCTCCAAAGGAGAACAGACGATGCCATCCAATCCGGCATCCTTGGCGCAGCCAGCATAGTGCATAACCACCTGGTCAATGGGCTTTTCGATCAGCAGGTCCTCTTCCATACTCTGCTGGTCGGTGGAGGTCAGCTGGGTCACAGCGATCAGCAGCGGACGGGTGCCGTCCTCACGGGTCAGGCCCTCCAGGGCGGCCCGCATCATATTCTTTGTGCCGGCAGCATGGAGGTTGGTGATATCCACATCCAAATTCCGCAGGACTGCCATTGCTTTTTTCACGGTGTTGGGAATATCGTGCAACTTCAGATCCAGGAAGATCTTATGACCTCTTGCCTTGATCTCCTTTACGATGGCAGGGCCTTCTGCATAATAAAGCTCCATACCGATCTTTACAAAAGGCTTCCGGCCGGTGAATTTGTCCAAAAATGCAAAAGTCTGCTCCGCACTGGCAAAATCACAGGCTACGATTACATCCTTACCCATTATCTTGCACCTCCGATAATCTCACTTAATGTATTGATTCTATACTTATCCATCACAGCCGGCAGCGCATTGACGATGTCCCGACAGATGTAGGGGTCAACAAGGTTTGCTGCGCCAATCTCAACGGCGGTTGCGCCCGCCAGCATCATTTCAATGACATCCTCTGCACTGCTGACACCGCCCATACCTACAACAGGGATCTTGACGTTGCTTGCCACCTGATAGACCATACGCAGCGCCACCGGGAAAATGGCAGAGCCGGAAAAACCACCCATTTTATTGGCAATGACGGGCTTTTTTGTACGAAGATCGATGCGCATTCCCAGCATTGTATTGATTAGGCTGATACCGTCAGCACCGGCATCCTCGCAGGCCTTTGCCATAGATACGATGTCGGTCACATTGGGGGTCAGCTTGACGATCACAGGTTTCGTGGTGACTGCTTTAACTGCCCTTGTCACCTGGGCAGCCGCCTTGGGGTCAGTGCCGAAGCTCATACCGCCGCCGTGAACATTGGGGCAGCTGATATTCACTTCCAGCCAGCCGACCTGCTCTTCTTTGTCTAATTTTTCACAGGTGTAGGCATACTCATCCACAGAAAAGCCGCTGACATTGGCCATCACCGGCCTGTGGAAGCATTTTTTCAGTTTCGGCAGTTCTTCAGAAATAACCTTGTCTACGCCGGGGTTCTGCAGACCCACCGCGTTGATCATGCCCGCGGTGCATTCTGCAATCCGGGGTGTGGGGTTGCCGAAACGGGGCTCTTTGGTAGTACCCTTGAAGGAGAACGTACCTAAGCAATTGATATCGTAAAGTTCAGCATATTCATAGCCATAGCCGAAGGTGCCGGAGGCGGGAATCACTGGATTCTGGAGGGTAATACCGCAAAGGTCAACACTTAATCTTCCCATAAGATCTCCTCCTTCTTCATAACAGGGCCTTCCTTGCAAATGCGCTTATAGCCGGTAATGGTCTTGCAGGAGCAGCCCATACAGGCGCCAAAGCCGCAGCCCATACGCTTTTCAAAGCTCATCTGGCCGGAGGTATTGGCGGCATTGTAAACAGCCTTCAGCATAGGCTCCGGACCGCAGGTGTAGAAATAGGTGTAGTCCATTTCTTTCAGCGCATCGGTGACAAAACCCTTGACACCATAGCTGCCGTCAACAGTTGTAACGGTTACATCGCAACCAAGTTTTTTGAACTCCTGTTCATAGAAAACCTCGTCTTTGGTGTTAAAGCCAAGAATCGCGGACACTTTTTTGCCCTGGGCAAGCAGTTCCTTAGCCAGCAAGTACATAGGCGGCACACCGACTCCGCCACCCAGCAGCACAGGCTTATTACCGGACAGGGACAGGTCATAACCATTACCCAAACCGGTCAGCACATCCAGCTTTTCACCGGCTGTCATACGGGACATCTGCTCTGTGCCCTTGCCCACCGCCTTATAGATGATGGTAAGGGTATCATTGGATAGGTCGCAGACAGAGATAGGCCGACGCAGGTACAGACCGTCCAGTTTAATGTTCACAAACTGGCCGGGGGCAGTAATGGCAGCGGTATCGCCCTCCAATACCATTTTGTACACACAATCAGTCAGCGCTGTGTTGCTGACGACGGTAAAAATTCCTTGTTTCATAGTTCCTCCTTCATTTGAGGGATTTTATGTAGGGCGGGGGGCTTGCTCCCGCCAAATCTTGGACTTACAGGAGAAATTTATGTGTGCCTTCCATAAAGGCAATTACATCTTTCAATGCTTGCTCTATGGACTGGGGGTGCCAATGGATGTATTTTGGGGGGACAGAGCCCCATTCCGGTAGTATGCGAGGTTCAGCATACTCTACGGAAAATACAAATTCGTCCCAATCATCTTCTTCTCTGTATAGATGAAATCGGCCGAATACAGATTTACCACACAGAACCGGAACATCGATAGTGTATCCGTCGTCAAGAGCAAATGTATTTGTCAGAAGCAAACTATATTTGTCCCTTAATTGCTCGTAGATAATCTCTAAATCGTTCTTTTCCATCACGACCCTCCAATTCTGACATCCTGAAATGATACAAAATCCATTTTATTTTGTGCACGGCGGGAGTAGCACCCCCGCCGGTAGCATATCAAGCGTCAATGGTGGAAATGGTCAGTGTGGTTTCCTCCAGCACATCCAGCAGGACACGCACAGTATCCAGAGCAGTAAACAGAGACACATTGTACTCGGTAGCGATCTGACGGATCTGGACACCGTCCTGGCCGTTGCTGCCGGGGTCGCGGGTATTGATGACATAGGCAATATGGCCCTGGCGCAGGGCGTTGGGGATCTCGTCGCTGCCGTCACCGATCTTAGCCAGCTGGTGGGTACGGATGCCGTTGGCCTTCAGGAACTTTGCAGTACCCTCAGTAGCCTCGATATTGAAGCCCAGCTGATAGAAACGGCGGATCAGAGGCAGTGCTTCTTCCTTATCTTTTTCCGCAATGGTCGCAAGGACAGTGCCGTAGTTCTGCAGGTGCATACCGGAGGCCTGCAGCGCCTTATAAAGTGCGCGGTTCATTGTGCTGTCATAGCCGATAGCTTCGCCGGTGGACTTCATTTCCGGAGACAAGTAGGCATCCAGACCGCGGATCTTATTGAAGGAGAAGACGGGTGCTTTTGCGTACCAGCGATCCTTCTCATCCGGGTAAATATCAAAGATGCCCAGCTCCTTCAGGCTCTTGCCCAAAATGACCTCGGTGGCGATATCCGCAAGGCTGTAGCCGGTGGCCTTACTAAGGAAAGGTACAGTACGGGAAGAACGGGGGTTGACCTCAATAATGAACACATTGTCGTCCTTATCCACGATGAACTGGATATTGAACAGACCGACAATACCGATACCCAGACCCAGCTTCTTGGCATACTGGAGAATAACGCCCTTGACCTTGTTGGAAATGGAGAATGTAGGATAGACAGAGATGGAGTCACCGGAGTGGACGCCGGTGCGTTCCACCAGTTCCATAATGCCGGGGACGAACACATCCCGGCCATCGCAGATGGCATCGATCTCCACCTCGCGGCCCTCGATATACTTGTCAACCAGAACCGGCTTGTCCTCGTCGATCTCAACGGCAGTGCGCAGGTAGTGGCGCAGCTGCTCCTCATTGGCAACGATCTGCATCGCACGGCCGCCCAGCACAAAGGAAGGACGCACCAGCACGGGATAACCGATCTCAGCTGCAGCTGCAATGCCGTCTTCAATCTTGGTCACAGCCTGGCCCTTGGCACGGGGGATATTCAGCTCGTTCAACAGGTTTTCAAAGGCGTTCCGGTCCTCTGCCTTATCGATAGCGGCACAATCGGTGCCGATGATCTTCACGCCGCGATCGTGAAGAGGCTGTGCAAGGTTAATGGCTGTCTGACCGCCCAGAGAGGCAACCACGCCCTCGGGATTCTCAAACTCAATAATGTTCATCACATCTTCAGGAGTCAAAGGCTCAAAGTAGAGCTTATCGGCAGTGGTGTAGTCGGTGGAGACGGTCTCGGGGTTATTGTTGATTATGATGGCTTCATAGCCGGCATTCCGGATAGTCATAACAGAGTGGACGGTGGAATAGTCGAATTCCACGCCCTGGCCGATACGGATGGGACCTGCGCCCAGCACTACGATCTTCTTCTTATCCGTCAGGCGGGAGGTATTTTCGCCTGTATAGGAGGAGTAGAAGTATGGAATATACGCGCCGGTGTGGCAGGTATCCACCATTTTGAACACCGGGAACAGGTTGTTTTCCTTGCGCTGTTTATAGACATCCAGCTCATTGCACTTCCACAGACGGGCAACATATTTATCACTGAAGCCCATCTGCTTAGCCTTCTTCAAGGTCTCAAAGTCACCTACATTGACCTTCAGGGTCTCTTCCATATCGATGATGTTGCGGATGGCCTCCAAGAAGTAGGGAGTGATCTGCGTAATCTCATGGATCTTCTCCACAGAAACACCGTGGTACAGCAATTCTGCGATAGCGAAGATATTATCAGAGCGGAAGATGCTGATGTATTCCAGCAGTTCCTCCACAGTCATATTGTCAAATTTGGAAAGGTACAGGTGGTTCGCGCCGATCTCCAGAGAGCGGATACCCTTCAGCAGGGCCTCTTCCAGGTTAGAGCCGATGCCCATAACCTCGCCGGTGGCCTTCATTTGGGTGCCTACGGTGTTGGGGGCGGAAGTGAACTTATCAAAGGGGAAACGGGGCAGCTTGGCGATCACATAGTCCAGCTTCGGCTCGAAGGCGGCGTTGGTATTGGCGATCTTGATCTCTTCCAGGTCCATACCGACCGCGATCTTAGCTGTGACCCGGGCGATGGGATAGCCGGAGGCCTTGGAGGCCAGCGCGGAGGAACGGGACACTCTGGGGTTGACCTCGATGAGGTAGTATTCGGAGGTGTTGGGATTCAGGGCAAACTGCACATTACAGCCACCGGCGATCTTCAGCTCCTTGATGATCTTGATTGCAGAATCGTTGACCATCTTCAGATCGTGGTCGTTCAGGGTCATAATGGGAGCAACCACCAGGCTGTCGCCGGTGTGTACGCCAACGGGATCGATATTTTCCATACCGCAGATGGTGATGGCGTGGTCGCTGCCGTCCCGCATAACCTCGAATTCAATCTCTTTATAGCCTTTAACGGACTTCTCGATCAGCACTTGGTGGACAGGAGAAAGCTGGAAGGCGTTCAGGCCGATCTCCACCAGCTCTTCCTCGGAATAGGCAAAGCCGCCGCCGGTGCCGCCTAAGGTAAAGGCCGGACGAAGAACAACAGGATAGCCGATACGCTTGGCAGCTTCCTTAGCCTCTTCCAGAGAGTAGGTGATCTCCGAAGGAATGACCGGCTCACCGATGGACTGACACAGCTCCTTAAACAGCTCTCTGTCCTCAGCGCGCTCAATGGATGCACTGGAAGTACCCAGCAGCTCCACGCGGCACTCTTCCAGAACACCCTTCTTCTCCAGCTGCATAACCAGGTTCAGGCCGGTCTGGCCGCCAATGCCGGGCAGAATCGCATCGGGACGCTCATAGCGGATGATCTTGGCAACATACTCCAGGGTCAAAGGCTCCATATAGACCTTATCGGCAATGGTGGTATCGGTCATAATGGTAGCGGGGTTGGAGTTACACAGAACTACCTCGTACCCTTCCTCTTTCAGCGCAAGGCAAGCCTGTGTGCCCGCGTAGTCAAACTCGGCAGCCTGTCCAATGACGATGGGGCCGGAGCCGATAATCAAAATTTTCTTTAAATCAGTTCTTTTAGCCATTTTGCATCCTCCACTCAATTCTTCTTGTAAACTGCTTTTCCGTCGCACACGGTCAGCAGACATTCACCTTTTAATTTCCAGTCGGCAAAGGGGGTCGATTTGCCCTTGGACAGGAATTCTGCGGGATCAACGGTAAATTCCTTGCTAAGGTCCCACACCGTGTAGTCGCCATTTGCAGGAATTCCAAACCTTTTTCTGGGGTTGTTGCTCAGCAGGTCGATCAAATTCTCCAATGTGATAATGCCCGGTTCTACAAGGTGGGTATACAGCACCGGGAAGGCGGTTTCAATACCCACAACACCGAAGGCGCTACCGGCAAGGCCCTTGCTCTTTTCCTCTGCGCTGTGGGGTGCGTGGTCTGTGGCGATCATATCAATCGTACCGTCCACGATGCCTGCCACCAGCGCTTCCCTGTCGCTCTTATCCCGCAGGGGCGGATTCATCTTAAATCGGCCGTCCTCCTGCAGGAAGCTGTCGTCCATCGTCAAATAATGGGGGCCGGTTTCGCAGGTCACATCCAGACCCTTTGCCTTTGCCTGCCGGATCAGCTCCACACTTTCCTTTGTGGAGATATGGCACACATGGTAGGCGCAACCGGTCTCCTCCACCAGGCGCAGATCCCGGGCGATCTGCTCATACTCGCTGGCACTGCAGATGCCCTTGTGCCCGTGGGCTGCGGCATAAACTCCGTCGTGGATATAACCGCCCTTGAGCAGGTCATTGACTTCACAGTGGGCTACGATCATTTTGCCCAGCGCCTTTGCCCGAAGCATAGCCTGGCGCATCATACCGTCGCTCTGCACACCCCGTCCGTCATCGGAAAAGGCAATACAATTGGGGGCCATCCCCTCTAAGTCGGCCATTTCCTCGCCCTTTTCCCCAACGGTGATTGCACCGTAGGGATATACGCGGATCACAGCTTGCTCCTCAATCAATTTCAGTTGCTCGCCCAGATGCGCCACACTGTCCGGCACAGGATTTAAGTTGGGCATTGTGCATACCGCGGTATAGCCGCCTCGCGCCGACGCCTTACAGCCGCTTTCGATGGTCTCTTTATAAGAAAATCCCGGCTCACGAAAATGCACATGCACATCGCAAAAGCCGGGAAAAACAACATATTCAGATACGCCAGCGAAAGACAGTGCATCCATCAAAGGAGCGTCAGAGGAAACAATACCGCCGTCACAGAAGCCAACCTTTTTGAACTTCATAGATGCAGACATTATTTCGTTCCCCTTCCCTGTTACTTTATCCACAAAAGTATACCATACAGGAGGTGCTTTGTCAAACCCGTACTGACAATTTTTCGCAAAAATTTTACACAAATTATTCTTGCTCAAACAGGGTCTGTGTGTCCAAATCCACAAAGGGATAAACCCGCTTCCAGATACCCTCTGTTTTCTGAACACTGCTGCGATGCTGGCTTAAAAGCCGGACCAATGGATAGACATCAATCCATATCTCGGAATTGCACTCTTTTTGACTCTCATCAAAGATCAGCTGCATACCGAAATGCAGGTGGACCGTTTCAATATTATTGGTATTTTCCCGGTCCGAATAGCCGGTACGGCCCATAAAGCCGATCACATCCCCGGGCTGGACGATCTTGCCGACATACATATCTTTAGCAAAGGGTGTGTCCTTTTGCAGGTGTGCATAATAATAGTACCGCTTGGAATCAAAGGAACGGATACCAATGCGCCAGCCGCCGTAGCGATTCCAGCCCATTGCCTCCACCACACCCCCTTCCACTGCAACAATGGGTGTACCGAGACCGCCCATCAGATCATTACCTAAATGCTTTCTGGCAAAACCAAAGGACCGGCTGTTACCAAAATCGGAGCAATGACTGTATCCGTAGCCGGCTGCAACGGGGCTAAAGGCTTTCAGTCCGTATGCTGGTTTCCACTGCCCATTGATTTCAATTGTATAGTTGCCCAAAAGGCCACCCAGCACTGCATCGTATGCTGCATGATAATAATCATAATACTTATACAGATTCCCAAGCAATTCCTGCGGGGAACGATCCCCTTTCAGTTCCTGTGTCGCCTTTTTTACGGATGCTAAACCGCACTTACCGCCGGTGCGGCAGGCTGCCAGCGCCAATATATCGATCCAGCTGATGTGCTTTTCCTGATGGGCTGTGGAAACATCCACATTCATGGCATATTGCAGTGACTCATAAGGTACACCAAAATCCACCCATCGAATGGGATCTGCCCGAACCGGCAAAGCCAATGCAAAACACAAAACACAAACAATGAAAATCCGCCGTTTCACATAACCACCTCTTGGCTATCATGTGAAACAG
>JAZRIT010000044.1:0-50983 GCA_045645385.1 Faecousia sp. | reverse complement strand
GGTTCCTTTTGATGTAGCTCCGCTGAAGATTATTACTGCTGAGCGTGAGTTTGTGGATAACCGAGAGTTGGACTTGGAAGAAATGATCAACTTTTTCAAATCCTACAAAGGCAGATCCCAGACTTCTTGCCCCAATCCCGACGACTGGCTGACCGCATTCGGTGATGCGGAGGACGTTTTCTGCGTTACTATTACAAGCGGTCTGTCAGGCAGCTATAATGCTGCCTGTATTGCTAAGGATATGTACGAGTCAGAGCATCCCGGCAGACGGGTCTTTGTGATCGACTCCCTTTCCGCAGGTCCGGAACTGACTCTTATCGTGGAGAAGTTGGAAGAAATGATCCTCGCAGGAGAGTCTTACGAAGAGATCTGCTCCTACATACCGGAGTATCAAAAGAAGACCGGTCTGCTGTTTATGCTGGAGTCCCTCAATAACTTTGCTGCCAACGGACGGGTGTCTCCTGCTGTTGCTAAGATCGCCGGTGTGCTCGGTATTCGGATCGTGGGAAAAGCCAGTAATGCAGGCACCTTGGAGCCTACAGATAAGTGCAGAGGCGAAGCAAAATCCTTGAGTGCAATTTTGACACACTTGGATGAAAGTGGCTTGAAATCCGGTAAAGTCTGGTTGGCTCATTGTCTGAATGAGTCTGCTGCCGGCACATTGAAAAACATGATCGAAACAGCATTCCCGGATGTAACTGTTAAAATCGGCAAGAATCTTGGCCTTTGCAGTTACTACGCAGAAAAAGGTGGTTTGCTGGTAGGTTTTGAAAGAATATAACGGTATGATAGATGATAAACTTAAATCGACACCGCACAACATTTAGTTCTAACAGAACACGAATATATGGGTCCTAAGTTGACACAAGCAGAAGGTTTTATCTTAGGCGTGGGTGCTAAGATGTTCTCCTGTTGCGGTGCCCGGTGTGCGCCTTGCCGACGGCGCGCCTGCGTTGCACACCGACCGCGGCCACTCGCTCGCCTTCTTTCTCCCGCCACCGGCGGCAGTCGGCTCGCTCCCCATCGCCGGCCCGTCATCGTGTATGGGGTGTCCGCATCTGTAGTTTATGGCTTGATTTATTGGATTACAACTTTATTTTAGAATGCAACGCAACCAAAATGGTTGCGGTGCATTTTATATTGGTTGTACCAAATCAAACAGGAGCATCGCTATGGGTACGCTTGTTCTATGTAGCATGTCAGATCGTTACTTTTCCGATGATCTTCTTGACTGCCCGGGGGGTGTCAATGTAGCAAGCCGGAGCGTGGGCATCCTGGGGAAACAAAACCACAAAATTGCCGGCAACAAGACGGACAGGCGTAGCATCACAGTCGAGCTTTGCTAACAAGACATCCTTCTCAGAGTCATAGGGTTGGGTAACTGCAGATAGCGCTTCGGTAGGCTTCACATAAATGATCTCCTCACCCTCCACCATATACATCACATCGATATACTTTTGATGGGCCTCAAAAAGCGCATCTTCAGTGGCATGCGTTTGGTAAGCGTTCAAAAGGAGAAACAGATTATCTCCATCCACATCCACACGACCAACGGGGTAGTTATCCGGCGTGTAGATTGCCATTTTTTCCAAAGCCACAGCAATCGCAGGCATCACACCCTTGTAAAAAGATGCATTTTTCATTTGATCCAAAATCATAGTGTTTTCTCCTTGTGCGTATCATCCTGTGACAATTGCAGTTCTTCCAGCAGCTTCCGACCTTCGGCGATGAGCAGCTCGGCAACGCCGGCTTTGAAGTTGGAGGAACGGGCCTCGTAGCCGCCCTCGTCGTAGGCATCCATCATGGGGAAGTAGCCCTCATAGCCATTGGTTGCGCAGGTGGGCAACACCAAATCCCAGCCGGGTGCTTCCTTTAGTGCTCTGCCGATACCGGTAAAGGGCTCACCTGCAATGCCAATCATGGCTACATTGCCAATGGCAATGCCGCTCAGCGGCAGCCGGAAAGCTTCCGGACCGTTTTCCAGACGGAGCATCCGCAGTGCTTCTGCCACCACAGTAGTTAGCATCATACCGGTGTAGGGGATCTGGGAATCCTTGCCATCGTTGTGCAGCTGTGCATACTCCCGTGCCAGAGGCAGATCCTTTTCTTCGGGCATATTGGAGGGGATATCTACGGTTTTTTGCAGGTAGCGCAGCTGCTCCACATCGGTGTAGCAGACCTTGTCATATACCTGCAGAACGGCACCTGCTATCACACGTCCGATGTGCCGTGCGTGACCGTAGCCACGGTCCACATCGTCAAAATCCCGGGTCAGGTCGTTGCCTGCACCGCCGGTGGGATGGACGTTGATATGGTTCACGTCGCCTTGAGCGCCGTTGAACATAATCGCCTTGGTACCGGGGATCGCCTGTTCCAGGCTTCTGCGGGCGAAGCCGGGCCAGTCAGCGGAAATGTTGCAGCCGCCCACGGTATCGGGATGGTTGCCGAAATTCATCAGCACCAGAGAATCCGATTCCCGGTCAAAGCGCAGCACATTCACCCGCTCATCCACATCACCGATGGGGGCGACGATGTCCGGGTGGTTGGTGCCGGGGTTAGTGCGCACGCTGCCATCCTTCATACGGAAGCGGCGGACAAAGGCCACATTGGGTGCTTGGCCCACAGCCCAACCCATTTTGGCAGGCTGCAGATCGGCAAGTGCCAACTGCGCAGCTTCCACCACCTTGGCGGTTACCGCATCCCGGTATTCCAGGTTTTCTTCGTTTTCCAGCATGGGTGTGATAGCACCTGCGGTGTGGCTGTGGGTGGCGTGGACATAAATAGCCGCCAACGGCAGTCCGGTGGCCTTGCTGATCGCCTGCCGCATAGGCAGCAGCAGCTTTTGCGCAATGCCCAGATTGTCAAGGCTCAGCAACACCACCTTGCGCTCACCACAGCTCAGCGCAAGGCAGTTGGACTCCAGGGCATCCAGAATTTTTTCAGCCTTGCGGGGGACGAAATAGCCGTTAATAGAAATATCCAGCTCCGGAGTGATATCTACCCGGGCAAAACCGGCTTGTAAACGATTCATAATCATTTTCCTTTCTTAATTCATTGCATGCCAAACCCCGGCAATGAAAGCCGGCACCTTTACCGCATCGCAAACCGTAATGGCGGCATTACCTGACTTGCCGTGGGTAATGGCACCGGCAGCTTGCATACCTGCCGCACATAGCTCCAGGTATACATCCGCTTTTGTGATCACACATCAATTTCCTTCAGAAACACTTCTCTGCCACCCTCATCCCGGCTGCGCAGGCCGGCAATAACCAGCTTCATCAGCTCCACGGTCTCACTGAACGGGAAGGGTTCTTCCCCGGTGCGAAGCCAGTGGACAAACAAGTCCAGCTGCTTTTTGAAGGCATAGTAGCTATCGGCAGAATTGAACAGGTGGGCGTTGTAGCTGCCCAGCACCATCATACCCATAGTGACCATATCATAGCTCTGGACCACATGTACATCGCAGCCGCTCTTGTGCTTGATGTGGACAACGGCCTTTTCCTTGGTACCGGTGTGCCGCACGGACACGAAGCCCTCACCCAGCAGCGGATACATCCGCTCCAATGCGTGGATGCCGTAGGTCTCGTACTTTTTGGCCATAGGGGAGCAAATGTACTTAATTTGGCCCAGCTCATAGCGGTTGGTGTAGAAAGGCTCCTGGTCCTTCATATAACGCATACAGGAGGAGCTGATAAACTTTGCTCCCTCTTTCCGCCACCGCAGGAAGGTCCGCAGATCCTCTTCGGTATTTACCAGCGGCTTATCAATGAACATAGGAATCCCGGCCTCCACAAAGGGGCGGCAGCGGTCCACGTGCTCGTTGCCGTCATCCGTAGCAACGATCACCGCATCCACATTGCCGATCATTTCCTCGGGACGGTCGTAAACTGTGGGAATGTTGGCGGCCCGGGCAATATGCTCTGCCTCTTCTCTGCCTGCAAAGCCGGTGCAGCAGACGCAGGTGATTCTTGCGCCGGGAATCGCCAAGGTATGATCCGGCTGCTTTTCCAAATACCGGGGAATCACAGGAAAACCGCAGTTCTCCATCTCTTCCTTATTATAATTATTGAACATGGCGCTCCAGGAATAGGGGTGGCCGTTGCCCTCCGTAAAACCCAGAATGCCGATCTTTAATTCTTTATCGCCTAAAGGAAACATTCTCTTTCCTCCTATTTTTTTGGTCTGGACAGCACCTGCATAATAGCAGGAATGTCCACTTCCGCAAACTCCCGGCGCAGCAATGCCATAACGGCTTCGTCCAATGCCGGAGCATCAAAATAAGCAGCGTTGCTTTTTACCTGCTCCGGGGTATCTGCGCCCAGCACAAGAGAGGTAACACCTGCACAGTCCCGCATAAAGGCAATCGCCAGCTGGGCAACGCTCATCCCCAGTTCTCCAGCAATTTTCTGCAATAGCCGGATCTTGGGTGCGGCGTGGTCTGACAAAATGGGATCATCCATTTTTTCGGGATCCAGGAAAAAGAGTCCCTGCAAAAACACGCTGCGCACAAACACACTGTAACCTCGCTGCTGCAGCTTTTCCACTGAGCCATCTGCGATCAAGCGCTGATCGAAAATACTCATAGGTACCTGGGTCACGGAGAAAATATCGTAAGGAAGCATTCCCTCGATATCCTCGGCAGTGTACACGGATACACCCACCTTGTCGGTATAGCCGTGGGTTACCAGCGCCTGCATAGCGTCAGCGCAGGCCTTGCCGTGGATAATCGGGTCTTTCGCGCCGTGAAGCATCACCGCTTCCAGCTTGCTGACGCCCAGCCGCTCCAGGGACTGCTCCACAGAATCGGTGACAAACCTTTCCAGTTCTTTGGGAGAATTACCCTGCAGGGTGGGAATTTTGGTGATGATAGCAGGCATTTCACCCTGCCACTGCTTCAAAAACCGTCCGATTACCAGCTCGCTGTCGCCGTAGACACGGGCGGTATCCAAAGCGGTAATGCCACCATCCAGCGCAGCACGGAGAATGGAAAAGCTCTTTTCCTCGTCGGGCTTGCCAGCATCGTTTGCAATGCCGTAATTCATACCCAGCTGGACCGTGCCAAGGGTCATGGGAGAAATTTTCTTTGCCATAATTACACCTCTGCGATATCGCGATCGCGGACGGCCTCGTTAATTTCCTTAAAGTACTTCCACAGGGCCACAACATCGGCACCGGTGCTGATGAAGGTGTAACCCATCTCTACCAAGGCATCAAAATTGCCGGGACCGCCTACCGTACCGGCAAATTTGCCGTGCTTTTTGGCGACCTTGGCTACCAGCCGACGGGCTTCGTCGATCCGCGGATCCGCGCTGTTGGGTGCGCCAATACCCTGAGAGAAATCCGCAGGACCAAAGAACAGCATATCAATGCCGGGCAGGGCAGCGATCTCCTCCAATTCTGCCAAGGGCTCGGGATCTTCAATCTGCACCACAGTAAAGCGCTCCTCGTTTGCCTGCTTTATGTAGTCGTTGGCATCCACTAAGCAGTATGCGCCGTCGGCATTGCCACCGTCGATGGGGCGTCTGCCGATGGGATGGAACTTGGTGTAGTAAACGATTTGCTTTGCTTCCTCAAGGCTCATCAGGTGAGGAACCATAATGCCGGTGGAATCGGCCTCAAAGGGACGAACCATATCACTGTAGCAACCCTTGGAAACACGGGTTAGCAGGTCCACATCGTAGGCCTTGGCAGCGCGGACAGCGTTTTCGACATCTTTCATGCTGTTGGGAACATGCTCCAGGTCAATCCAAATGCAATCAAAGCCGCACAGTGCGGCGATTTCTGCTACCCGGGGATCAGACAGATTCAATTTTGTACAGGTTGCGACCTTGCCGGCACGCATCTGCCGCAGTACGCGGCTCTTTCTCATATCCATATTTTTTACTCCTTATTTTGCAGAATAACCGCCATCCAGCGGGATTACAGTTCCAGTCAAATATTGAGAAGCGTCGGATGCAAGATACACAATCATACCCTTAACATCCTCTTCATTGGCAAGGCGACCGAGATAGGTTGCCTTCCTGTAATTTTCTACGAATGCAGGATGCTGATTGGCAAACAGACCGCCCAGCGCAAGGCAGTTACAGCGGATGCCGTGGGGGCCGTACTTGCCTGCCAGAAAACGGGTCACATTGTGCATACCGGACTTGTGGTAGAAATAGTCCGCAGCACCCAATGCAGACATTCCGTCCGTTCCCTCGTACAACGGCTCGTTGGGACCTAAATTGCCCATATAGGAGCCAATGTTGATAATGCTGCCACCGCCCAGCTTTACCATCTGTTTGGCCAAAGTCTCGGACAGAATATACATACCCGCACCGTTGACACGCAGGCTCTCGGCAAAGCCGGCCATGCTGCCGTCTGCAAAGCAGCCGCGCAGGGCAGAGTTATTGACAAGAATATCTACCTTTCTATATTTTTGGATTAAACGGTCACGCAACGCAAGAATGCTCTGCTCATCGCCCTGATCATAGCTTTCGGCATAGACCTTCAAATTCTGCTGCCGCAAAGTATCCGCAAAAGCCTCGTTCTTCTGAAGATTCCGGGAGGCCACGATGACCGTAGCGCCGGCCTCTGCCAGCGCCTCCACCATAGGCCTGCCGTAATTGCCTGCGCCGCCGGTCACGAGTGCAACCTTGCTGCTTAAGTCAAACATTTTTATAACATGCATTGTTATCCCTCCTTACGCCAATTATAACACAACATGCGGCCGGAAGACCATTCATTCTGCGAACCTGTTTCTAATTAGACTTCCGGTATTTCAATATTCAGAAAAAAAGAATTGACATTCATTTTTGCAGTTTATATACTGGAATTGTACAGATTAAAAAACTTTATTTCCGCTTTTTCAAACAAAGAGGTCAAGCTATGAAACTGGAATTCAATATCACGCTGGACCATGCCGATTGCCATATCCGCGCCAACCGCTCCGAGCCGGTGGTAGAGCAGGTTTTAAGCGACCGACCGCATAAGCACTATTCTATGGAATTTCACTGCGTCTTTTCCGGCCAGGAGATTATTACGCTCCCGCATGAAAGCAGGGAAATTGCGCTCTCTGCCGGTCATATCCTGCTGCTGCCGCAGGGTATCTACCACGGTGTCCAAACGAAAAATACCACAGTAGAGCGTGTCTGCTTTAACTTCAGTGCAGAGCCGTCAGACAAGGAGTTAAGTCCTATTGTGGAACTGTTTTTGGGTATCCGTGAGCCGGTACTGTTTTCTGATGAAAAGGCCGCTGTACTCGTTGAGCAGATTCACCGTCAGTGCGTGCATACGCATGGGAATTTGCGCAATCTGCGTCTGAGTATGCATTTTCTGAATGTGGCGCTTGAGCTTATGAGTAGCATAGCCGATATTCCGGCAGTGTCCGAGCCGACGGATTCACTCGCCCTGCGCCAACGCTGGACCATTGAGGACTATATCACGCAGCATTATACCGATAACACAGGTATCGAGGGCCTTGCGAAGGAGCTTTATTTAAGTCAGCGGCAAACAAGCACCCTTGTAAAGCGTTATTTTGGTGATGATTATAAAACCATTATCATTCGGCGCCGTATGGAGCTTGCAGAAATTTATCTGCAGGACCCCAATAAACGCCTTGACCAAATTGCCTATGAGACCGGCTACCGCTCATACAGCGGTTTTGAGTTGTGCTTTAAGCGCTATTTTGGTATCACACCGCAAAAAATGCGGACACGAATGCAAAACGAAAGGAAGTTATAACAATGAGCCAACCGATTCACATTGGCACACGCCGTGAGGTCTGCTGGGACGAGGCGCTGATTGACAGTGCGCAGGGTGTGCAGATTAAAATGCACAAGCCGCAATATCGGGGCGACGCCCTCACCTGCGACAAGCCCTGGGAGGGCAATGTCTGCTGCTACTACACTTTGGTTCACGACGGTGACAAGCTGCGACTTTACTACCGTGGCGCCAACTACGATGTGAACGAAGACGGAACAGCACCGGCTAACCAGCACAAAACCACCATGTGCTCCGCTGTCAGTGACGACGGCGTGACTTTCCAAAGAATCACCGCAGGTATTGTGGATTGGGAAAACTGCGATGAGAACAACATTCTGCGAGACGATATCCGCGACAATATGTTCTTCTTCAAGGACACCAATCCTACCTGTCCCCCTGAGGCCAAGTTTAAGGCTTTGGCAGAACGGCACGATGCTCTGGGTCTGTTTATAAGCGCCGACGGCGTGCATTTTGAAGAAAAGGGCACATTGGTAAGCGACGGTGCTTACGACTCCCTGAACATCTGCTTCTGGGATGAAGATACGCAGCAGTATTGCCTGTTCTACCGGGGTGTTCACGGCGAAGGCACAGTCAACGGCAAGTGGACAGAAGCCGCCGCTAAGGCTATGCACACCACCGTGGTGCGGGATATTCGTATGCGTACCTCCAAGGATTTTGTGACCTGGGACGAGCCGAAAATGCTCCAATACGGCGAGGGTGCTGAGGATCTGGAGCTGTACACCAACTGTGTTCAGAAATACTACCGGGCGCCCCATATGTTCATCGGCTTCCCCACCCGGTACGCAGACCGCCATGCGGATACCGCCAGCTTCTCGTACCTGCCTGACCGGGAGCACCGTGAGCGTTATATCAAGCTGGCTGGACGCACCGGAACGGTTATGACAGATACCGCAATTATGACCTCCCGGGACGGCGTGAATTTCCGCCGCACAGAAGAGGCGTTTATGACGCCCGGACCGGAACGGGGCAACAACTGGTACTACGGCGACGGCTATCTGTGCCACGGTATGACCGAGACCCCCTCTCCCATCCCCGGCGAGCCGGACGAGTTATCCCTGTATATGCCTGTGAACTACCGGGCAGGGGATGTTGTCCTGCGCCGGTATGCGGTGCGAATCGACGGCTTCTTCTCCTGGAGTGCCGATTTTGTCGGCGGCCAGGTAGTCACAAAGCCTGTTACATTCACAGGTAATAGCCTGTCCATCAACTTTGCCACATCCAGCTTAGGCTCTGTGCGGGTGCGGATTCTGGACGAGAGCGGCAACCCCATCGACGGCTACGATTCCGGCAACCATTTCGGTGACAGTTTGGATCGACCCGTGGCTTTTGAAAAGCCCCTGGCCGACCTGAACGGCAAGCCGGTGCGTCTGGAGTTTACACTGCAGGATGCGGACCTGTATTCCTTCCAATTCAGCTAAAGGAGTATAAAGATGCCTGTTACATTACCTGAATTTTCCCACGCCCCCATCGATATTCACTCTCATTTTGACCACGGTGCTCCTACTGAACCCCCGCAGAAGCCCATCCACATTATAGATCTGGAACATATTAAAGCGGGATATGACCGATTTGGAATCTATTATGCCGGTATGTCTACCTATGCATCGGTTATGTTTCATCCGGAATGTATTGTGGAAGAAAATGAATATCTGCACGATCTGGTGCAAAAAACCGATTGGATGTACCAGTGGGTAGTCCTCGATCCCAGACAGGAAAAGACTTATGAGCAAGCAGAGAAAATGCTTGCCCATCCCAAGGTTTTGGGGATTAAGATCCACCCAAAATATCACGATTTTGATATGCAGGAACATGGTGATGCCCTCTTCTCCTTTGCTGAAAAACAGGGCACCGTGATGCTGATGCACCCCCAGCACATTTTGGAAATGCCTGGGCTTGCTGACAAATACCCCGGCATGAAGCTGATCATCGCCCACTTAAGCTCAATGGAGCATATAGAAGCGGTGGCAAACGCCAAGCACGGCAACATTTATGTGGATACCTCTGCCAGAGGCAGTGCTCTAAATCATATTGTGGAATACGCTGTGCAAAAGGTTGGCTCGGAAAAGATCCTCTTCGGTACGGACACCTACGCCGGCTCCTTCTCCTATCCCCGCATTGCTTTGGCGGACCTGCCTATGGAAGACAAGGAAAACATCCTCTATAAAAACGCCCTGCGGCTATTTCCCAACGCCTTCCGATAAAACCACTGGGATGTGGCATTCAATGTATTCAGCTTAACAAATAAAAATTGGTTGCGTCCAACCGGGCGCAGGGGCGTTGATTCGATCTAAACCGACACCGAACGGATGAGAATTAGCCTTTTCGACAAAAAACACTGCGTCCTAGCTTGACACAAGCAGAGGGTATGATCTTGGGCGTGGGTGCTAAGATGTTCTCCTGTTGCGGTGCCCGGTGTGCGCCTTGCCGACGGTGCGCCTGCGTTGCACACCGACCGCGGCCACTCGCTCGCCTCCTTTCTCCCGCCACCGGCGGCAGTCGGCTCGCTCCCCATCGCCGGCCCGGTCATCGTCTACGGCGTGTCCGCCAGCGTAGTCTACGGCTTGAATTATTGGATAACAACGTTATTCTAATATGATAAAAGGCTTGCCATTTGGCAAGCCTTTTGAATAAGTTTAAATCATATTTCAAAATCTTTGAATTCATAATCTCACAATACTTTTGATTTTGGAAATTTGAGAAATTACAAAATCAAGACCGAACGTTTTAATAAGTAAGCCTAAGAAAGAAGCAAATAAAATTATCCAACTTGATAAAATACCACCTATAATTACAATTAAAAAATCTGTAATCAGCAGGCATTTTCCAATTTTTACATTTGAAAATTTTTGAATTATTAAAGCTATTACATCGGTGCCGCCGGAACTTGAACGGACATAAAACATAATCCCACTAGCTATCGCAATAATTACAGCACCTGCAACACCTGAAAAATATTGATTTTGAATAATCGGTTGGTCAAATCGGAAAATGTTTTCAAATACACCGACAAAGATTGTTGTAAGCGAAGAACCCACTAATGTTTTTATGCCCATGCTTTTACCAAGAACCAAAAAAGCCACAAAAATTAAAGAAAAATTTATCACCATTAAGATATTGGCCGGAGAAAAGTTCAAAAAGAAGTTTAAAATCACAGAAATTCCGCTAGTTCCGCCAAGAAGTAACGAGTGAGGGAAAATAAATAACACAGTGCTTACGGCATAAAGAGCGCTTCCTAATATAATCAGTAAATATTCTATAATGAATGCTTGTTTGTTTTTAAACATTTAAAGATTGCCCCCTTGAAAAATATAATATATTATACCGCTTCAACAAAAATGTAAATATTTTGTTACAAACTCATGGGTCCTAATGCAGCACAAATTAATGGGTCCCATGTTGACAGCAGCAGGCTGGGTGTTAGTTGGTGGCGCTAAAATTTTTACAATTGCAGTTCCCGTAACCGCCTATGGTACGGCGGCGAGTGTTGTTTATGGGATTATTTATTGGGTAATAACAATCATATAAAAGGATTGACCGATTCGGTCAAGCCTTTTTTACAATAACTCCATTTCGCCGCGTTGAATACCGTTTTTAGTATTATTTGTGATAAAATTCTCTGACACATATTGAAATGATTCGAAAACTTCAAAATAACGAAGTCCAAATTCGTAAAGTGAGGATGCGTTAAAATGAAGATTATCAGGATTACTTATCAGCCCTTTTGCTGAAACAAAACCTATTCAATAAATGCTTATTTTAAAACACAAGTGCCGCAGGGGCCCAGGTTACGGCGCTCCACTTCCTCCCAGGTGATCTCGTGACTGTTTTTTCCGGCGCAGTTTGCTTCATAATGGTACTTTTTGCTGGTTTCGCCGCCTGTGTATACATGCCCGTGATAATTTTCTTTTTCCGGTACTTCAATGGGATCTCCTTCCGTAGCGCCGCAGCCGGTGCATGTTTTAGGCGCTGTGTAGGTGGCATCCTTCCAGGTGTGATTTTTTGCACTGCCTTCCGTAACACCGCAGGAGGTGCAGGTTTTTGCGGCGGTGCAGGTGGCATCCTTCCAGGTGTGATTTTTTACACTGCCTTCCGTAGCACCGCAGGCAGAGCAGATCTTGGGCGCAGAGCAAGTGGCGTTCTTCCAGGTGTGGATATGGACGGTTTCCGCTGATTCGGTGCTTTCTGTGCTTTTGGCGGATTCGGTGTTTTTGGTGGCGGTATTATTTTCGACAGCGTTTGTGCTTTCGGATATGCCGGGGTTGTGCTCTGTCATTTCCTCGCCGGTACTTTCGCAAGCGAAAAGGGTAAAACACAATGCCAGCATCAGAAGCAGGGATAATGCCCGTTTCATAATCAAAACCTCTTTCTGTAAGCAAGACAGCCTAAAAATGTCGCAGGACCATTATAGCAAGACCCGATGGAAATGCAAGGACCAAATGGAAATTTGTTGCAATTTTATTGCTCCCCCTATGGAAATCCTAAAACTTTTCCGCAATGCTCTTGGGGGTAATGTTGTAGCTGTAATTGGCATTGATGTAATCCTGCATCAGATAGGCCACCTCTGCCCTGGGCGGCCTGGCTACTATGGGCCTTGTGAATATCCCTCAGGACTTCGAAGAAGCCTATCCCAACTGGGAGCACAGCGGCCAGAAGGTCGTGGTGAAGGGCGAAGCCACCGAGTTTACCAGAAAGTAAAATCTTGAAAAATTACAGCCAAGATGATACAATGACAAAAAATGTATTGCGGAGGCGGTCAGAAATGAAAAGCAAAGCAATTTATCCGGGGTCCTTTGATCCCTTTACCAACGGCCATCTGGATATCGTAAAGAAGGCAGCGGAGCTGTTTGGAGAGGTTTATGTGGTGATCGGTGTCAATGCCAATAAGCGCCGCTCCTTTGATCCGGCCAATATGAAGCGCGCCATCGAAGCCACCCTGAAGACTCTGGGCATCACCAATGTGCAGGTGGCGGTATTTGAGGGCCTTGTGGCAGAGTATGCCAAAACCAACGGTATCAAATATATGATCCGCGGCCTGCGCAACAATATGGACTACAATTACGAAGAGAACATTGCCGAGGTCAACAAGCTGATCAACCCGGAGATGGAATATGTGTACTTCCGGGCGGAGAATGTTGCGGTGTCCTCCTCTATGGTCAAAGAGCTGCACTACTACGGCCAGGATGTCTCCGCCTATCTGCCGGAGGCTGTGCTGGAGATCGTGTAATATGAACATCCGGATTTTAGAGCTGATCGAAGGTGCAAAAGCTGCCAGGGGGCTGACTGTTATAATTGATGTGTTCCGGGCGATGACCGTGGAGGCCTATGTGATCCAAAACAGCGCGGCGGGGGGATATCAATGCGGCCTATGCCTACCGGGATGCCCACCCCGGCACGGTTTTGATGGGGGAGCGGGGCGGCGCTATGTGTCCCGGCTTTGATTTCGGCAATTCGCCTTTCCAGGTGCAGGATGTGGATTTTACCGGCAAGACCGTGGTCCATACCACCAGCGCCGGCACCCAGGGTGTAGCCAATGCAACCTTCGCCACGGAAATGCTCACCGGCAGTCTGGTCAATGCCAAAGCCATCGCCGAATACATAAAGAGGAGCGGGGCAGAGGAAGTGTCCTTGGTGTGTATGGGCCTTGCCGGCAAGGAATCCACCCGGGAGGACACCCTCTGCGCCCAGTATATCAAATCCCAGGTGGAGGGCAATCCCATTGACCTTGCCCCCGGCATCGCAGAATGCAAAGCCACCAGCGGCGCGAAATTCTTCGACCCCGCCAAGACTCCCTTCCCGGAGGAAGATTTCTGGCTCTGCACAGAAGCGGATAAATTCCCCTTTGTCCTCCGCGTGGAGCAGGGCGCAGACGGTCTGTTGCATACAGTGAAAGTCTAAAGAAAACGGCTTGACCAGCGGGTCAAGCCGTTTGACTTATTCAAATAACTTGCGGATGAATACCGTGTAAATGTATTTGGAATTAACGGATGGTTTTATCCTTTACAGCAGCGATGTGCGCCGGGGTGGTGCCGCAGCAGCCGCCTAAGATTTTTGCGCCCATTGCGGCGCAGTCGGCAACGATTACAGCAAATTCTTCTGCCCCCATGGGATATACCGGAATGTTATCCGGGCCGATGGTGGGATTGCCGGCGTTGGGCTTGCACACCAGCGGGCCTTTTACATACCGCCTCAGGCGGCTGACCAATCCCGGGGTCATACTATCCGCCGCCACACAGTTAAAGCCCACGGCGCAAGCGCCGGCCTGCTCCAGCTCCTGCAAAACCGGCGCAGCATCCCGACCTGAGAACAGACTTCCGTCGGATTGCATTGTGAAGGTGTACAGAACAGCCTCCGCGCCCTCCAATTCCGCGGCGGTGAAGATAGCCTCCGCCTCCTGGGGGTACATCAGCGTCTCTGCTGCTAACAGATCCGCGCCGCCCTCCAAAAGACCGCTGATCTGCACCCGGTAATTTTCCACTAGCAGGTCAAATTTGTCCGGATCGTAGCTGTCGCAGAAAGCGGCCAAAGTGGTTAAATTGCCTGCCACCAGCACATCCGGAGCTACCGATTTGCTCAGCGCCACCAATTGGGCGTTGATAGCCGCGGCCTGCTTATGCAGATTCACCTTTTCCAGAGCGATGGGCTGGGCCTGGAAGGTGGGGGCGTAGAGGATGTTGCTTCCGGCCCTCACATATTGCCGCTGCAACGCCACCAGCTTGTCCGGATTGGCCAAGATCCACTCCTCGGTACAGCAGCCCCGGGGCATTCCGGCCTTTTGGAGATTGGAACCGGTGGCGCCGTCCAGCAGAACGGTTTTTTCAAAAATAGCAGACAGTTCCTTCCGTGTCAGCATAGCATCACTTCCTTTGGCTTTCATTATACCCGCTGCCCGGAAAAAAAGCAACATAGATTGACGAAGTTTGGGGAATCTGTTAAAATGAGAGAAATTTCAAAGCAAGGAGAAAATCTATGAAAAAATCTGTTTTAAGAGCCTATGCCAATCTTATCGTCCGCTGCGGCGTGAATGTGCAGAAGGACCAGGAGGTCCTGATCTATGCAGAGCTGGACCAGCCGGAATTTGTCAAAATGGTGGTGGAGGAGGCCTATAAGGCCAAGGCCAAAAAGGTCACCGTGGAGTGGAACTACCAGCCTTTGGAAAAGCTCCATGTCCGCTACCAGTCCGTCAAGACCATGGGTACGGTCACCGATTTCCAGAAGGCCCGCCAGCAGCATTACTGCGATACTATGCCTGCCCGCACCCACCTGATTTCCGAAGATCCCGACGGCCTGAAGGGCATGAATATGGAAAAAATGGCCAAAGCCAGAAGGATGAGCTATCCCATTTTAAAGCCCTACCTGGACCAGCGGGAGGGCAACCAGCAGTGGTGTATCGCCGCTGTTCCCGGCGCAGCCTGGGCTAAGAAAGTTTTCCCCGGTGTCCGCACCAGTGTAGCGATTGAGAAGCTTTGGGAAGCCATCCTCTTTACCGCCCGTGTCACTGACGATCCCATCGCCGCCTGGGAGGCCCACAACAAAAATATCCACGCCCGCTGCGACTACCTCAACAGCTTAGGCATCGATAAGCTCCATTTCTATGCCGATAACGGCACGGACCTGACCGTGGGTATGATCCCCGAAGCTATCTTCTGCGGTGGCAGCGAAACCAGCCGCCGGGGCATCACCTACAATCCCAACATCCCCTCCGAGGAGTGCTTCATCTCTCCCAAGCGGGGGCAGGCCGAGGGCATCGTCTATTCCACCAAGCCTCTGTCCTACCAGGGCCAGCTCATTGACAAGTTCTCCATCCGCTTTGAAAAGGGCAAGGCTGTGGAAGCCAAGGCAGAAGTTGGTGAGGAACTGCTGAATACCATGATCTCTATGGACGAGGGCGCAGCCTACCTGGGCGAATGCGCGCTGGTCCCTGAGAAGAGCCCCATCGCCGAAAGCGGCCTGCTGTTCTATAACACCCTGTTCGACGAAAATGCTGCCTGCCACCTGGCACTGGGTATGGGCTATGCCGATACCATCCGTGACCACCATAATAAATCCCTGGACGAGTGCCGTGAGCTGGGCATCAACGATTCCATGATCCACGAGGATTTTATGATCGGCTGCGCCACCATGAACATCGATGCCATCACCCGGGAAGGCAAGACCGTTCCCATTTTCCGCCAGGGCAACTGGGCATTCTGAATTATTTTTCAAAAAATTAAAAAAAATACTTGCATTATGGAAGCACCTGTGTTATGATATCCGGGCGACTAAGAAATCCTGGGGTTATTATGCCCCTTTACCCTATCAGAAAGAGGTGAACAATATGAAGGAAGGTATCCACCCCAACTACGAACAGACTACCATTCGTTGTGCTTGCGGTAATGTCTTTACCACCGGCTCTACCAAGAAGGACATCAAGGTTGAAATCTGCTCCAAGTGCCACCCTTTCTATACCGGCAAGCAGAAGCTGGTTGACACCGGTGGACGTGTTGACCGTTTCAACAAGAGATTCAATCTGAAGTAAGAATGAAGTCCGTACTGCAAATTGCAGCACGGACTTTTTTCTTTGCTTTGTACCCCCCCTTGTCATTGCGAGGGCGCTTGCGCCCGTGGCAATCTCCGGGATAATTTGTATACTTTTCGACGATTTTTTACACAAAATACTGTGCGAAACAAAAATTTTGTGTTATAATATAGGTTGAGAAACTTTGCAGGAGGCCCTATGGAACAGAACTTCGACGAACACAGACAGGAGCGGGCAGTGCTGGTGGGCTTAAATGCCGATTGCTTTACCGCCCAGCAGACCGCTACCGACGAGACCCTGGAGGAGCTGGAAGCCCTTTTGGAGACTGCCGGCGGCTTCTGTACAGGCAAGGTCCTGC
This sequence comes from Faecousia sp., assembly GCA_045645385.1. Lineage (GTDB taxonomy): Bacteria > Bacillota > Clostridia > Oscillospirales > Oscillospiraceae > Faecousia. Next base: position 34,346 of record JAZRIT010000044.1, on the reverse strand, counting down.
AAAACCGTCACACCCCCGATGCCCACAGCTTTATCGGCGAGGGCAAGGCCCAGGAAGTGAAAATGCTCTGTGAGTTCACCGAGTCCGGTATGGTGGTCTTCGATAATGAGCTGTCTCCCGGCCACATCCGGGCGCTGGAGGAAATTTTAGGTGTGACCGTGCTGGACAGAAGCGCGCTGATTCTGGATATTTTTGCCCAGCGGGCCAAGACCCGGGAGGGTCGCCTGCAGGTAGAGCTGGCCCAGTATAAATATTTGCTGCCCCGGCTTTCCGGAATGGGCAAAAGCCTTTCCCGGCAGGGCGGCGGCATCGGCACCCGTGGCCCCGGCGAGACCAAGCTGGAATCCGACCGCCGGCACATCCGGGAGCGCATCGCCAGACTTCAAACAGAATTGGAACAGGTGCGGCAGGTCCGTGGCGTCCAGCGGGAGCGGCGGATGAAGAACTCCGTGCCGGTGGTGGCCATCGTGGGCTATACCAACGCGGGAAAATCCACCCTGCTGAACCAATTGACCGACGCGGGCATCCCCGCCAATAACCGCCTGTTTGACACCTTGGACACCACCTCCCGGCAGCTGACGGTGTCAGATAATTTGGATGTGATCCTGTCCGATACCGTTGGCTTTATCGCAAAACTGCCCCACCATTTGGTGGATGCCTTCCGGGCGACCCTGGAGGAGCTGGAATACGCAGACCTGCTGCTCCACGTCATCGATGCCTTCGATCCCAACCGCCAGGAGCATATCGCCGTGGTGGACAGTTTGATCGGCAAGCTTGCCAAACCCGGCACCAAGGTGCTGCAGTGCTACAATAAAGCCGACTTGGTCACCCCCGAGGATATCCCTGTGGGCCAGGACATCGTGAAGATTTCCGCCAAAGAGGGCTACGGAATGGATGCACTTTTAAAGGCCATCGAAGATGCCTTAGGTCACAGCCGTCATCACATCATCGTGACCCTGCCTTATTCTATGGGCGGTATGGTGGACACCCTCCACTCCGGCGCCCAGGTGCTGAATGTGGAGTATACCGGCGAGGGCATCCGTGTGGAGACCGTGGTTGACCCGATTCTCTACGGCAGACTCAAAGCCTATATCACAAAGGAGTGTTGACCTTTGGAGGAATATCTGGTGCCCACCGGCTACGGTGAGGACGAATTTGTGGAAAAAAAGTCCCGGTTTATCGGCAGAGTCTGGCCTGTGGAAACGGAGGAAGAGGCCCTTGCCCGCATCGCCGAAATGAAAAAACAGCATTACGATGCTACCCATAACTGCTGGGCCTATGTGCTCAAAAGCGGCGCTATGCGTTTTTCCGATGACGGAGAGCCCGGCGGCACGGCGGGCAACCCTATGATGATGGTGCTGCAAAAGGAAAATCTGTACAATGTCTGCTGTGTGGTCACCCGGTACTTTGGCGGCACCCTGTTGGGTGCCGGCGGACTGGTCCGTGCCTATACCAAAGGTGCAAAAATTGCTGTAGACGCAGCAGGCAAATCTATGAAACGGGTGTGGAGCGTGCTGTACATACCCTGCCCCTACACCTTCTACGAACGGGTGAAGTTAGAGGTGGAGGCCTTCGGCGGCGTGATCCGGGACACCCGGTTTGGTGCTGAGGTGGAGCTGGAGATCTTGGTGGCCCAGCCCAAGGCCCAGGTGTTTTTGGATAAGATCTTGGATATGACCGCCGGTACGGTGGAAGGATTGGAGACCGCACAGGAATACCGGGCATTTTCGGTAGGAAAGGAGTGAGAGCGATGACATTACGGGAAGAACTGGAAGCATTGGAACACGAACAATTAGACCCCAAGGCGGCCTTTGCCAATGAGACCCGGGGCAGACTCCACCCGGAAGCGCCCCGGCAGGAGGATGTGCGTACCGCCTATCAGCGGGATACGGACAAGATCGTCCACTGCAAGGCCTTTCGCCGGCTGATGCATAAAACTCAGGTGTTTTTGCAGCCGGAGGGTGACCATTACCGCACCCGTATGACCCATACCTTAGAGGTGACCCGCATCGCCAGGACCGTCGCCAAGGCGTTAAAGCTCAACGAGGATCTGGCCGAGGCTATCGCTATGGGCCACGATTTGGGCCATACCCCCTTCGGCCACGCCGGCGAGGTGGCGCTGACCGAAGCAATGGGTGAACCCTTCCGCCACAATGAGCAGTCCTTGCGTGTGGTGGACCTGTTGGAAAATGACGGCGCGGGCCTGAACCTGACCTATGAGGTGCGTATGGGCATTTTGGGCCACACCGGCCCCCACATCCCCGAAACCTTAGAAGGTCAGATCGTCCGCTGGGCGGACCGTATGGCCTATGTGAACCACGATATTGACGATGCTATCCGTGCCGGCGTTTTGCGCCGGGAGGACCTGCCCCGGTTCATTACCAAGACCTTGGGCGCGACCCATTCTTCCCGGATCAACACCCTGGTCTGCGATATGATCACCACCTCCCGGGAGGCAGGGTGTATCGCCCTTTCACCCCAGGTGGAAAAGGCGCTGAACGACCTGCGGGAATTTATGTTCCAGCGGGTCTACCGCAACCCCCTTGCCAAGGCTGAGGAGGCCAAGGCCCGGGAAATGCTCAAACGGCTTTACGATTACTACCATACCCACCCGGAGGCGTTGCCGGCGGACTTCCAGCCGCAGATGTCCTTTGAGGGTATGGAGCGCACCGTTTGCGACTATATTGCCGGTATGACCGATAATTACGCCGTGGATAAATATACGGAACTTTTTATCCCCATAGGGTGGCATATCCGGGGATAATGTGCTATAATATACCTTAATTTTTACAGAAAGGGGAGAAAACCATGGCGTTTCCTGCGTCTTTTATCGATGAACTGGTTGCCCGCAATCCTATCGAGGAAGTGGTTGGCCAGTATGTGAGCCTCAAGCGCTCCGGCGCCAATATGTTCGGCCTTTGCCCGTTCCACGGGGAAAAGACCGCGTCTTTTTCTGTCTCCCCGGATAAGGGCATCTGCTATTGCTTCGGCTGCCATAAGGGCGGCGGTGTCATCAATTTTATGATGGAGATTGAGGGCCTCAGCTACCCGGATGCCGTCCGCAGTTTAGCCAAGCGGGCGGGAATGGAAGTACCGGAGGACGAGCAGTACCAAAGCCGCTACCGCGCCCAGGAGCGATTGTGGGCACTGATGAAGGAAGCCGGCCGCTTTTTTAATGAACGGCTCTATGCTCCGGAGGGCGCCGCCTGCCGGGAGTATGTGGCAAAGCGCGGCCTCACCAAAAGCATCGTCACCCAGTTCGGCATCGGCTATGCGCCGGACTCCTGGAACGCCTTGGTGGACGCTATGCGCAAAAAAGGCTATACCGACCAGGAGCTGCAGGCAGCGGACCTAGTGGGCGAGAAGAACGGCAGAATATATGACCGTTTCCGCAACCGCCTGATGTTCCCCATCATCGATGTACGGGGCAATGTGGTTGGCTTTGGCGGCCGTGTGCTGGACAAATCCGAGCCGAAATACCTCAATTCTAACGAAACACTAATTTTCAATAAGAGAAAAAACCTGTTTGGCTTAAACTTTGCCAAAAAGACCAAGCAACCCAACATCATTCTGGTGGAGGGCAATATCGATGTGGTGACGCTGCACCAGTTCGGTTTTGATAACGCGGTGGCATCCTTGGGTACATCCTTAACGGAAGAGCAGGTGACCCTCCTCAGCCGCTATACCGAAGAGGTCATCCTTACTTATGACGGTGACGAAGCCGGCCAGCGGGCCGCCAAACGGGCCATTCCCATGCTGGAGAAGGCCGGTATCAAGGTCAGAGTCCTGCAGGTGAAGGATGCCAAGGACCCGGACGAATTTTTACAGAAATTCGGCGCAGACCGCTTTAAACTGCTGCTGGAGGAATCTGCCAACCGGGTGGAGTACCAGCTCAATGCCATCCGCAGCAAATATGACCTGCGTGTGGACGACCAAAAAATTCTCTATGTCCAGGAGTCTGCGGAGCTGATTTCCTCTTTGGACAGTTCTGTCAAGCGGGAGGTCTATGGCGGCCGGGTGGCGGAAGCTGCCGGCATCACAGTGGACGCTATGAAGCTGGAGGTGGCGAAAGCCCGCAAGCTCCGGCAGTCCCGGGAAAAGAAAAAACAGGAGCAGATTGACCTTGCGCCTGTGCGGAATATGCAGCCCAAGGAGCGGTCCATCCGCTACGATAATGTGAGATCCGCTGTGGCCGAGGAAACGGTCATCGCCCAGTCCCTCCGGGAGCCGGCCATGCTGGATACCTGCCGGAATCTTACCGGCAGCCAATTCTCTGTACCGCTTTTCGGCCGGGTCTTTGACCAGCTGCAAGCCCGCCACGGCAGCGGCTTAGAGGTTTCCTTGGCGGTACTGGAGGACCTGTCGGCGGAGGAGGTCTCTCATATTGCAGGAATCTGCCAGAAGCAGACCGGCCCTGTGAATCAAAAAGCATTTTCCGACTGTGTCAAGCTGATTTTATCGGAGCAGCAGCGCAAAAACATCACCACTGACGATGAACTGATGGCGCTGCGCAATAAGCTGAAAGAAAGCAAGGGAGCAAATGTATGATCCTACCTGTTGAACAGGAGATCCCCGTTACCCACGGCAAGGACGAGGTGCAGCAGTACCTGCAGCAGATCCGGGCCATTCCCCGGCTGACACCGGAGCAGGAACTGGAGCTGGCTAAGGGCTGCGCCGCCGGCGACAGTGAAGCCGTCCGGAAAATGGTGAATGCCAACCTGCGTTTGGTGGTGTCCGTTGCCAGGGAATATGCCGGCCGGGGCGTGCCGCTGATGGATCTGATCCAGGACGGCAGTATCGGTCTGCTGATCGCGGCAAAGAAATTTGACTATACCTTAGGCAACCGTTTTTCCACCTATGCCACCAAATGGATTCGGCAGGGTGTGAGCCGCAGCGTTCTGAACCACGCGGGACTGATCCGCGTGCCGGTACATACCGCCGAGCGGATTCGGAAAGTCCTGTCCGCCAGAACAGCGCTGATCCAGGAATTGGAACGGCTGCCGGAATTGGAGGAGATCGCTGCAAGAAGCGGCATTCCTCTGCAAAAAGTAAAGGAATATTTGGACCTGCTGCCGGAGGTTGGCTCTTTGGATACCCCCACCGGGGAGGACGGAGATGGCACCCTACAGCAGCTTTTGGAGGATCTGCAAGCCCTCCAGCCCCAGGAGGAGCTGGTGCGCCGGGAGCTGGAGCAGACCATGAATGCCCTGCTGGGGCAGCTTCCTGAGCGGGAAGAACACCTGCTGCGGCTGCGATTCGGTATGGAAGACGGTACCTGCTGGTCCTTGGAGGCCATCGGCAAAAAGTTAGAGGTCTCTAAGGAGCGGGCCCGCCAGCTGGAAAAGCAGGCATTGGACAAGCTGCGCAGGCTTGGCGTAGAGATCGGACTGGAGGATTTTCTGACTTGATGGAATTTATATTTGAAAAATCGCCTGAGGAGAGACTGCAGGAGGCGATCGCTTCCCGGGACGGCATCTCCGCGCTGGAATGCCTGGAAGTGATCGAGGATCTTTCCGAGGAGGAAGCGGAAGAAGCGCTGTATGCTTTGGCAGAGGGCTGTGACAAGATCGATGTTACCTGTATTCCCCTGTATGAGCGGGACGAACACACAGCCCGGCGTTTGAAATTGGAAGATAAATTGGCAAAGTCCGGCGATCTGATGACCGGCCTGGAGGAAAATGACCCCCTGCGCCTGTTTTTAGAGGAATTGGCGGCAATGCCCCCGGCGGATGAAAAGGCCCTGCTTGCCCAATATATGGCCGGCAACGAGGATATCACCCGGCAGCTTGCCGAGTGCTCCTTAGGCCGGGTGGTGGAACGGGCCTGCAGAATGACTGGCCACGGTGTGCTCCTTTTGGACCTGATCCAGGAGGGGTGCATGGGCCTTTGGCAGGGCATTATGAAATATTCCGGCGGCGACTATGAAACCTACATCTGCCGACAGATCGACCGGTATCTGAAAACGGCTGTTTTGATGCAGGCCCATACAGATGATGTGATCTACAAAGCCCGGCAGGGTATGGAAGACTTTCGGGATGCCGACCAAAAGCTCCTGGCCGAGCTGGGCAGAAACCCTACCTTAGAGGAGATCGCTGAGGCTATCCACTGTACCCCGGCAGAGGCGGCAGTCTATGCGGAGATGCTGAGCCAGGCAAAGCTGCGTCAGCAGGTGGATCAGTTGCGCGCACCCAAAGAGGAAACGCCTGACGACGACCAGTCGGTGGAGAATACCGCCTATTTCCAAATGCGCCAGCGGATACAGGATATGCTCTCTGATTTGAGTGAACAGGAAGCAAAGCTCCTGACCCTGCGATTTGGCCTGGAGGGCGGTATGCCCATGGATGCTATACAGGTGGGACAGGCTATGGGCCTGACCGCTGACGAAGTGACGAAAATGGAAGCTGCTGCGCTGCAAAAGCTGCGGCAGGAACAATAAGGAGGAAATACCAATGGCAAAGACTTACGCGATCGCAATCGACGGCCCTGCCGGCGCAGGCAAGAGTACCATCGCCAAGCGTTTAGCCAAGGAACTGGGCTATTACTATGTGGATACTGGCGCGATCTACCGCACCGTGGCATACTTTTTGGATCTTTTAGGCGTCAGTCCCAAGGATGCCGACGGCGTGGAGCGGTACATCGACGAGCTGACCATCGAGATAACATACGATGAAGAAGGCAAGCAGCATATGATCATGAACGGTATGGATGTCACCGGCGTGGTCCGTACCCAGGGCATCTCTCAGAAGGCAAGCTTAGTATCTGCCCACGCGGTGGTCCGGGAGGTGCTGCTGGATATGCAGCGGGATGTGGCCAAGGCCCATAATGTGATCATGGATGGCCGGGATATCGGCACCGTGGTGCTGCCCAAGGCCGATGTGAAGATTTTTCTTACAGCTACCCCCGAGGTCCGTGCCAAGCGCCGTACCGACGAGCTGATCGCCAAGGGCCAGCAGGCAGAATACGAGGTGGTGCTCAAGGAAATCATCCAGCGGGACTACCAGGATACCCACCGGGAAATTGCCCCTTTGAAAATGGCCCGGGATTCTGTTAAGCTGGACACCTCCGCGCTGGATATCGAAGGCGTAATGGCCGCAATGAAAAAAATTATCGGGGAGAAGATCCCCCTATGAGCATTCGCGTTGCAGAGAGCGCCGGCTTTTGCTTCGGTGTCAACCGGGCGGTGGAGCTGGTGGAGCAGGCGGCATCCGAGGGCAAGACCGTCCGCACCTTAGGCCCTATCATCCATAACCGCCACGCGGTTTCCCATTTTGAGGCAATGGGCGTGGAGGTCATGGATTCCCCCGAAGATGCCCAGCCGGGCCAGACGGTCATCATCCGTTCCCACGGCGTGACCCGTGCGGTGCAGGAAGCCTTGGAAGCCCAGGGTGTGGAGGTGGTGGATGCCACCTGTCCCTTTGTCAAGCGGATCCACGGCATTGTAAGCAAAGCCGAGGCCGAGGGCAGACTCCCTGTCATCATCGGCACCCGCACCCACCCGGAGGTGGTGGGGATCGCCGGCTGGTGCGAAAAATGCAAAATTTTTGAAAACGCCGAAGAGTTGGAGCAATGGGCAAATTCCGGAAAAATTCCTCTGGATTTTCCTATCAGTATGGTCTGTCAGACCACTTCCACGGAATCTTTGTGGAAATCCTGCGAAAATTTTGCAAAAAAGGTGTTTACTAATCTGAAAATTTTTGATACAATATGCAAAGCTACTGAATTCCGACAGAGCGAAGCGGCAAACTTAAGTAAAGTATGTCAGGCCATGGTCGTTGTAGGTGACACCCACTCTTCCAACACAGGCCGCCTTGCAATGATCTGTCGGGAGCGCTGCGGACAGGTAGCTCTGGTGGATAACGCATCGGAGCTGGAGCCTGACTTTTTCCGTGGTGTAAGTGATGTTGGAATCACTGCCGGTGCATCAACACCGGCGTGGATTATAAAGGAGGTCAACAAGACTATGAGCGAAATTATGAATGTTGAGACTGTACAGGAGGAAAACTTTGAGGCACTCCTTGAGCAGTCCATCAAGACTTTAAATACAGGAGACAAGGTTCTTGGTATCGTGACCGGTATCGGCGCTACAGAAGTCCAGATCGATCTGGGCACCAAGCATGCCGGCTATATTCCGTATGATGAAGTCAGCGCAGATCCCACTGTAAAGCCCGAGGATGTTCTGAAGGTCGGCGACGAGATCGAGGTATTCGTCGTTCGCGTCAACGATCAGGAGGGCGTTTGCCAGGTTTCCAGAAAGAAGCTGGAAGGCATGAAGGTTTGGGACGAGATGGCTACCTGGTGCGAAGAGAAGACCACCGTGGAAGGCACCATCACCGAGGAGAACAAGGGCGGCCTGGTTGCTACCGTTAAGGGCATCCGCGTCTTTATCCCCGCTTCCCAGTCCGGTATCGCCAAGGGCGGCGACATGGCTGCTGTGGTAGGCAAGACCACCGAGCTGAAGATCACCGAGGTCAACCGGGCACGCCGCCGTGTCATCGGTTCTATCCGCGCCGTCTCCTCCGAGACCCGCAAGGCTGCACTGGAGAAGATCTGGTCTGAGATCGAAGTGGGTGCCAAGTACCACGGAACCGTTAAGTCCCTGACTTCCTACGGCGCATTCGTGGACATCGGCGGTGTGGACGGTATGGTCCATGTTTCCGAGCTGAGCTGGAATCGCATCAAGACCCCCGCAGAGGTGGTTTCCGTTGGCGACGAGATCGATGTTTATGTCATCGCCTACGACCCCGAGAAGCGCAAGATCTCTCTGGGCTACAAGACTGCTGAGATGAACCCCTGGAATCAGTTTATGACCACCTACAATGTGGGTGATGTTGTGGACGCCAAGATCGTCAAGCTGATGACCTTCGGCGCATTTGCTGAGATCATTCCCGGTGTTGACGGCCTGATCCACATTTCCCAGATCGCCAACAAGCGCATCGGCAAGCCCGAGGATGTTCTGGCTGAGGGCCAGGTCGTCCAGGTGAAGATCACCGATGTGGACGCAGAGAGCAAGCGTATCTCCCTGTCCATCCGCGCGCTGCTGGATCCCGCTGAGGAAGAAGAGTCTGCTGAGGAAGTAACCGAGGAAGCAGCTGAGGAAGTAACCGAAGAGGCTTAATGTCCATTACATACCGGGACCGGTCAACCGGCCCCGGTATTTTCGTATTCCAAATGTAGGGGAGCATTTCATATGCTCCCGCAAACGGGCGGATATGGAATCCGCCTCTACGATATTAGAAGGAGAAGAAATATGGTAAAGCACATTGTACTCTACACCTTCAAAGAGGGCGTGAACAAAGAAGAAGCTGTATCCATTATCAAGGCGCAGTTAGAGCCCTTGGTTGGCGTGATCCCCGGCCTTTTACATATGGAGATCCGTGCCGCCTATAACGGTATGGATTACGCCCTGTACTCGGAATTTGAAAGCCGTGAGGCGCTGGCCAATTATGCCGCCCACCCCGCCCACTTAGCTGCCAAGGAGCACTTCTGGCACTTCCTGGACACCCGCGTCTGTGCGGACTATGATCTGTAAGGAGATAGAATATGAAAGCAATTGTAACCGTGATCGGTGAGGACCGTGTTGGCATCATTGCCGGTGTTTGCGTGGACCTTGCCGCTTTTAATGTGAATGTTCTGGATATCAACCAGACGGTTATGCAGGGCTATTTCACTATGATGATGGTGGTGGATGTGTCCAATGCCACCTGTCCTGTGGCAGAGCTTGCCCAAAAGTTAGAGGAAAAGGGCAAGCAGGAGGGTTTGTCCATCCGCCTGCAGCGGGAAGAGATCTTCCAGGCTATGCACCGGGTATAAGGAGAAAATATGCTGAATGTAAACGATATTTTAGCCACCCAGGATATGATCGATATGCGCCATTTGGACATCCGCACCATCACCATGGGTATTTCGCTTCTGGATTGTGCCCACGAGGATGTGAATGAATGCGCCCGCCGAATCTACGATAAGATCACCCGCCGGGCAGAAAACCTGGTCAAAGTTGGCGAGGAGATTGAGTGGGAATTCGGTATCCCCATCGTCAACAAGCGCATTTCTGTCACCCCCATCGCCCTGGTGGGCAACGCCTGCAAGACCGATTCCTATGTGCCCCTGGCTATGGCTATGGATAAAGCCGCCCAGGAATGCGGCGTCAATTTCATCGGTGGTTTTTCTGCTCTGGTGCAAAAGGGCTGCACAAAGGGCGACTGGATTCTGATGGATTCCATCCCCGAAGCTCTCAAGAACACCGAACTGGTCTGCTCCAGTGTCAATGTCGGCTCCACGAAAGCCGGTATCAATATGGATGCCGTTGCCAAAATGGGTCAGATTATCAAGAAAACAGCTGAGCTCACCGCTGAAAATGACGGCTTAGGCTGCGGCAAGCTGGTGGTTTTTTCCAATGCGGTGGAGGATAACCCCTTTATGGCCGGCGCGTTCCACGGCGTGGGCGAGCCGGAGTGCGAGCTGAATGTGGGTGTTTCCGGCCCGGGCGTGGTGTACCACGCCCTGCAAAGTGTCAAGGGCCAGCCCTTTGATGTGGTGGCCGAGACCATTAAGAAAACCGCCTTCCGAATCACCCGTATGGGTCAGATGGTGGGCGTGGAAGCCGGCAAGCGGTTGGATGTACCCTTCGGTATTGTGGACCTGAGCCTGGCACCTACCCCCGCTGTGGGTGATTCTGTTGCCCGTATTTTGGAGGAAATGGGCCTGGAGGTCTGCGGTACCCACGGCACCACCGCAGCACTGGCGCTGCTGAACGACGCTGTAAAGAAAGGCGGCGTGATGGCCTCTAACCATGTGGGCGGCCTGAGTGGTGCGTTTATCCCCGTGTCTGAGGATGAGGGTATGATCGCCGCTGCCCAGTCCGGTGTGCTGACACTGGAAAAATTAGAGGCTATGACCTGCGTTTGCTCTGTGGGTCTGGATATGATCGCTGTCCCCGGCGACACCAGCGCCGCTACCATCTCCGCCATCATCGCAGACGAAGCCGCTATCGGTATGGTCAATTCCAAGACCACCGCCGTCCGTATTATCCCCGCCCCCGGCAAGACCGTGGGCGATACGGTGGAACTGGGCGGCCTGCTGGGCACTGCCCCGGTGATGCCCGTCCACAGTGAATCTGCCGCAGACTTCATCGCCCGCGGCGGGCGCATCCCCGCCCCCCTGCAAAGCTTGAAGAATTAACTTTATTGTCATTGCGAACCAGTGCGCACACTGGTGTGGCAATCTCCAACAAGATGCAGTAAGGACCGGCCTGTATGCCGGTCCTTATTCGTAGGGGTGACTCACGAATCGCCCGCAAAAAAGGCGTGCTACCATCGTTAGCACGCCTTTTCTATTACAGATTTTCCATAACCGCCCGGATTCTTGCCACGGTGCGTTCGTAACCCAAAATCTGCATAACCGTATACAGATCCGGAGAATTTGTCTTTCCGGTGACGGCCTGACGAATAAAGGTGGATACATCGGCCACCGTGCCAGGGAACGCGTCGGGATCGGCCTTGTAGGCCTTCATATCGGTGGTAAAGCCCATCTCTTCGGTGATGATCTTGACCTTGTCAAACCATACCTGGGAATCGTCGGCAATATCAAACTTCTCTAAGAACTTGGAAAGGGCGGTCTTCACAGTGTTGCCAGAGAACTTTTCGTCGAATACCGGCTTTTCTAAATAAGCATCATAGAAGAAGCCCATATAGCCCTTGGCCTCTGTCCAGACGGCAATGTCCTTTCTGGGCTTCTTGCCGCCCCGGCCGATTGCCAAAATCGCCTTGGCATAGGCAGGATCGGCCTCCAGCTTTTCAGCAAAGTCCGCGTCAAACTCCTTGGCCCACTCAGTCAGTAGGGTGTAGACAGTTTCTGCATCCATACGGGAAATGACATTCTTAGAAATGTCCACAAGCTTTGCCATATCAAACAGGCTGCCGGCAGGGTTCAGCTTCTTGGGCGTGAATTTAAATTCATCCAAATCCGCATCGGGATTGGCTCTGCGCCAATCTTCAAAATTGGAATTGAGCAATGTCAGCAGGTATTCCCGGACAGACGCAACGGGGTAACCCTCGGCCTTATAATAGGTCAATGCGCTTTCGGGGTCTTTGCGCTTGGAGAATTTCCGCTTGGAATCGCCGTCCATCTTCATCAGCGGTCCAATGTGGACATACTTGGGCAGCTTAAAATCCAGCGCCTTAAACAGCTGAATATGGAAGGGCAGGGTAGCCATCCATTCGTCACCACGGACTACATGGGTGGTGCGCATCAGGTGATCGTCCACCGCGTGGGCAAAGTGATAGGTGGGAATGCCGTCGGACTTCAGCAGCACATGGTCAATATCGTTCTCGGTGATGGTCAGCTTGCCCTTGACCACATCGTCAAACTTAAACTGATTCTCAATAGAACCCTCACTGCGGAAGCGGAGCACCCAGGGCTTACCGGCAGCCAGCTCTGCCTTGATATCTTCCACGGACCGGTCACGCCAGATGGCATACTTGCCGTAGTAGCCGAAATTCTCCTTGTTTGCTTCCTGCTGCTCACGCATAGCGCCCAGCTCCTCTTCGGTGCAGAAGCAGGGATAGGCCTTGCCCTCACTTACCAGTTTCTTGGCAAAAACATGGTAAAGATCAGCACGCTGACGCTGACGGTAAGGGCCGTAATCGCCAAAGTCGCCGCCGTGGGCAGCGCCCTCGTCGAACGCAATGCCGTAGTGCTTCAAAGTGTCGATCAGTACCTCCACCGCACCGGGAACTTCCCGCTTGGCATCGGTGTCTTCCACACGCAAAAACAGAACGCCACCGCTCTGGTGAGCCATTCTTTCGGAAATCAGACCCTGCACCAGATTGCCCAGATGAACAAAGCCGGTGGGGGAGGGGGCCATACGGGTGATGACCGCGCCCTCAGGGCAAGTGCGCAGAGGATATTTCTCCTCCAGCATCTCGGGGGTGTCGGTGACGTTGGGGAATAAAAGTTCTGCAAGCATCGTATAATCCATAGTTACTACCTCTTTTTGAAATTCTTGAAATATTGTAGCACAGATATGGGGATAAAGTCAATTTCCCGTTGCCTTTTTCTGCCGGGTGTGATAAAATATTTAGAAATTACCGAAAACGAGGGATACAAAATGGAAGAAATCGCAAAGAAAAGAATGTTATCCGGCATTCAGCCCAGCGGTGACCTGCATTTGGGCAACTATCTGGGCGCGATCAAGAACTGGAGCAGCCGTGCTGAGCAATTTGAGTGCTTCTATTTTATGGCCGATATGCACACCATCACCGTCCGGCAGACTCCGGCAGACCTGCGCCGCCGCACCCTGGAGCAGCTGGCCCAGTACATCGCCTGCGGCTTAGACCCGGAGAAGAACACCCTCTTTGTCCAGAGCCATGTACACCAGCACGCGGAGCTGGGCTGGGTCCTCAACTGCTACACTATGTTCGGAGAGCTCTCCCGTATGACCCAGTTTAAGGATAAGTCTGCCAAGAATGCGGAAAATATCAACGGCGGCTTGTTCACTTACCCTGCGCTGATGGCGGCGGATATCCTGCTGTACCAGCCGGACCTGGTGCCCGTGGGCCACGATCAGAAGCAGCACTGCGAGCTGACAAGAGATGTTGCTCAGCGGTTCAACAGCATCTACGGCGATGTGTTCAAGATCCCCGAGCCGTACATTCCCGAGACCGGCGCCCGGGTCATGAGCCTGAACGCCCCCGACAGCAAAATGAGTAAATCTATGCCCGAGGGCTGCGTGTTTTTGATGGAACGACCGGAGGATATCCAGCGGAAGTTCAAGCGGGCAATCACCGACTCCGATACCGAAAATTGCGTCCGTTTTGACCCGGAAAATAAGCCCGGCGTGGCAAATCTGATGAGTATCTATTCTGCCGTCACCGGCAAGACCTATGAGCAAATCGAGTCCGAATTTGCCGGCCAGGGCTACGGCGCATTCAAGCCCAAGGTGGGCGAGGCGGTCATTGAGACCCTGCGGCCCATCCGGGAGGAGGCGAGCCGTCTGCTGAAGGATAAGGCCTACCTGGAATCTGTCTACCGCAGCGGCGCGGAGCGGGCCGCCTACGAGGCGGAAAAGACCCTCCGCAAGGTCTATAAAAAGATCGGCTTCTTAGCAAGATAAGTGAAACAACACGGTCATTGCGAGCCAGTGCGCACACTGGCGTGGCAATCTCCTTCTCATGAAAGCGAGTTGTTATAGTGTGAAAGCGTGGCAACACTTTAAAACCATCACCAAGCACCATTTTCTGGTGATGGATGGCTGTTTCCGGGTGGGACTTTACTGGCAGGGACTGATCCACGACCTGTCCAAATATTCCCCCACGGAATTTTTAACCGGTGTAAAGTATTATCAGGGCACCCGCAGTCCCAATACCGCCGAGCGGGAAATAAAGGGCTACAGCGAGGCCTGGATGCACCACAAGGGCCGTAACCGCCATCACTATGAATACTGGACGGATCTGAGCCTGGAAACCAAGCGCTATGAATCCCTGCCTATGCCCAGAAAGTACCTGGCGGAAATGGTAATGGACCGGCGGGCGGCCTGCATCACCTATCAAGGCAGGAATTATAAAGATGATGCGCCGCTCAAATATCTGCGCAACAGCCTGGAAAAGGACCGTATGCACCCCCGGACCCGGCAGGAGCTGGACTACCTGCTGGAGATGCTTGCGCAAAAAGGGGAGAAGGAGACCTTCCGCTATATCAAGCACCATGTTCTGAAAGGAAAGCCCTTCCCCTGGGAAGAAACATAGGCAACGCTTTCTTATGTCATTGCCAAGAGTAGCGCACACTGGCGTGGCAATCTCAAGATCGTGGCGTATAAATCATTTCACCTTGGAAATACTACCTACGGACGCAGTAAAAAAACTGGCAGAAAATGAAAATAATGCTTGACTTTTTCTGTATTCAGCGTATAATAAATCTCGTCCGTGTGATAGAGGATTAGTGTAACGGTAGCACACCGGACTCTGACTCCGTTTGCGGGGGTTCGAATCCCTCATCCTCTGCCAATAAAAACGCCACCCAGATGGGTGGCGTTTTTATTGGCAGAGGATGAGATAGGATTCGAAAGGGCGGCACCAGTGCGCACACTGGTGTAATCAAGTGTCCGGGGGACACTTTTTAGCCCCCTCGTAAGGCTGTTACCGTTCATACATTTTTACAATTGCCAAAACAGCCGCCGCGTGCTACTATAAGTGCAAAGGAGAGGATGCGATGAAGCAGTGGTACAAGTACTGGTTTAAGACCGGTGTTTTCTGGCAAGCCCTTGGCCGGGTCTGGGGCGCGGCGCTGCTGACCCTTGCGGCGGCATTTATTCCGCTGTATGTTTGGCGGGGCAGCTATTACGGCGATCCCGGCACATCCCGCCTGGTGGAAGACATACTGATGAGTACCATCGGCATCATCGGCGGCTTTGTGATCCTGATGCTGATACAATCCCGGCGAAAAGATATACTGGAGTGGCCGAAGCAGGAAATTGTATGGGATGCCGCCGGCGGTGTGGCGCTTTATTTTGCGCTGTGGATTTTTTGCGGACTCACTGTGCGGAATAACTATCCGGTCGCCTTTTGCGGCTACCATCTGAGCAACCTGCTTATCGAGCGGCTGGATTTTGAACCGGAGCGGCTGGCATTTATCCTGTCTGCCCTCGTCTATGGCCCTGTGTACTTTGCAGCATTGCTTGCCGGCCGGAAATGGGCACAGCTTCGCGCCCGGTGGACCTGCCGGGGCTTAAAAAATCGGGAGGAATAAGAAATGAAAGTATTATCTATCGGCAACAGTTTTTCTCAGGATGCTCACAAGTGGCTGCATCAGCTCGCAAAGCTGAACGGCATAGAAATGGAGACCCTGAATCTGTACATTGGCGGCTGCAGCCTGGAGCGGCATTGGAGTAACATCCAGACCAATGCTGCCGAATATGATTTTGAACCCAACGGCACCAAATGCCCCTGGAAAATATCCATTGAAGGCGCGCTGAAGATGGCCCAGTGGGACATCGTAACAGTCCAGCAGGTCAGCGGCAAAAGCGGTCAGTTGGAGACCTATGAGCCTTACTTATCCAGCCTTGTGGCACTGATCCGTAAGCTGCAGCCCCAGGCAGAGATTTGGTTCCACCAGACCTGGGCTTATGAGATTGACTCTCAGCATTCCGGTTTTGCCAATTATGACAATGACCAGCGGAAAATGTACGATTGCATTGTGTCTGCCTCGGAAGCCGCTGCGGCCTCCATTCCGGCCAAAATGATTCCCGCCGGCACCCTGATTCAAACCCTGCGGGAAACTCTCCCGGAATTTGACTATGCCAAGGGCGGCATGTCTTTGAACCGGGACGGCTACCATTTGACCCTGGATTACGGCCGCTTTGCCGTGGCTGCCCTGTGGCTGCGCACCCTCACCGGTATTGAGGTAAAAGCAAAAGAATTTGAAAACTTTGATTCCGCACTGATTCATAAAATCCTTGCCGTGGTCAATGCCCAATGAAGTGAGGATGCATATGAAAATAATCCAAAATATATGCTACTGCGATGAACATCAGCAGTATTTGGACCTCTACCTGCCGGACGGCGACAGCTTCCCTGTTTTTATATACTTCCACGGCGGCGGCCTGGAGGAAGGGGACAAGGCACAAAGATTTGACCTGTTCATCGGCCATTTGGTGTCCCGCGGCATTGCCGTGGTCAGCGCCAATTACAGAATGTACCCCGATGCCAAATACCCGGATTTTCTGGTGGATTCTGCCAAGGCGGTGGCGTGGGTGTTTGCGAATATGAAAACCTACGGCAGTGTGACGGATATTTATGTGGGCGGCAGCTCTGCCGGCGGCTATATCACCCAGATGCTCTGCTTTGATAAGAAATATCTTGCAGTCCACGGCATTTCCCCTATGGATATCACCGGATTTATCCACGATGCCGGTCAGCCCACCTGCCATTTCAATGTGCTGCGGGAGCGGGGCATCGATACCCGCCGGGTAATCATCGATGAGTCCGCACCGCTTTATCATATTGGTACAGACCCTGTTTACCCGCCTATGCTGGTGATCGTCTCCGACAATGATATGCAGAACCGTTACGAGCAGACGATCCTGCTGATGTCAACCTTGAAGCATTTCGGTCATACTGAAAATGTCAAGCTGCAGGTAATGCACAGCACCCATTGCGCCTATATCCGCAAAGCGGACGAAAAAGGCGAAAGCATTTTCGGCAAGCTGATCGCAGACTTTATTTTAGATAAATGAATTATAAGCGCATCGCTGAGCGGTGCGCTTTTTCAGTTGAAAAAACAAGGTGGCTATGGTAAGATAAAAGAAAAATGCAAAGGAGCGGTTTTTGTGTTAGAAGTCAAAAATCTCCGCAAGGTATATAAAACCAAAAAAGGCGCACCGGTCAATGCTTTGGACGGGGTGACCCTCCGCTTCCCGGAAACGGGAATGGTGTTCCTGCTGGGTAAATCCGGCAGCGGCAAATCCACCCTTTTGAATGTGTGCGGCGGCCTGGATTCTCCCACCGACGGCGAGATCGTCGTCAAGGGCCGCAGCAGCAAGGACTTTAGCCAAAGCGACTTTGACAGCTACCGCAACACCTTTATCGGCTTTATTTTCCAGGAATATAACATCCTCAATGAGTTCTCTGTAGAGGATAATATTGCCCTTGCTTTGGAACTGCAGGGAAAGCCCAAGGACAAGGCGGCCATCAATCAGCTGCTGGAAGAGGTGGACCTGCAGGGCTATGCCAAGCGTAAGCCCAACACCCTGTCCGGCGGTCAGAAGCAGCGCATTGCTATTGCCCGTGCGCTAATTAAGACCCCGGAGATCATTATGGCCGACGAGCCTACCGGCGCGTTGGATTCCAAAACCGGCAAGCAGGTACTGGAAACCCTGAAAAAGCTCTCTGCCACCAAGCTTGTGATCGTGGTGTCCCACGACCGGGATTTTGCCGAGCAGTACGGCGACCGGATCATTGAGCTGTCCGACGGTAAGGTGATCTCCGATATCAGCAAGACCCGGCAGGCCCAGCAGCAGCTGACCGCCAATGTCAATGCCGTGGGGGATGTGCTGTGCGTGAAAAATGGCGCAGAGCTGACCGATGCTGACTTTGAACAGATTAAGGCGTTTTTGAAGCGTTCCGGTACCGATGCCATCATTGCCGGCGGCGAAAAGGATGTTGTGAACTTCAAAAAGGTCAGCCGTATCAGCGACGACGGCACCAAGGAGGTCTTCCGGGACACCGCCCAGCCGGCGGCCAAGTCCTACACCAAGGAAGAAAGCCGTTTTATCCGCTCCAAGCTGCCCATTCGCCACGCGGCGAAGATTGGCACCTCCAGTCTGAAAAGCAAACCCTTCCGCCTGTTCTTCACGATCCTTTTGTGCACAGTGGCATTTACCATGTTCTCTCTGCTGTCCACCTTAAATTTCTACGATTCTGAGGCCACGTTTCTGCAGACTATGCGGGATACCAACGCATCGGTTGTGCAGATGGTAAAGTACTATAAGACCCTGCACACCGGCTATGAAAACGGCGAGCAGGTTTATCAGCACGATGGCTATAATCAAACCAAGTTTACCGATGCCGAGCGGAAGGCGTACAGCGCCCAGCTGGGGACCGATGCCTTTGGTATTGTTGAAAGTTACGGCAATTTTAACCTGCGGCAGAATAACATTGACTACTGGCAGAACAGTATTTTCGGTATGGGCCTTCTGCCGGCAGACCATTCCCTGCAGCAGAAGATCACCGGCGATTATCCCAAGACTGCCGATGAGCTGGTGATCTCCTCCTATATGGCGGATATGCTCATCGCCTGCAAGGCTTATGACAGCGAGGGCAATTCTCTGGAACTGACGGAACGGAATCAGATCATCGGTAAGAAATTTACCGTCAACGGCGTGTCCTATACGGTCACCGGTATTTTGGATTCCGGCGAGATCCCGTCGCATTTTGATCCCTTGAAGGAAAGCGCCGAACCGGATTATAATCTGCGCTCTGAGTTCTATTCCTACTTGGGCGACGGCCTGCACCTGCTGGCCTTTGTCAATCAGGAGCGGCTGGAAGCCCTGTCTGCGCAGAGCTATGACAATTATGAAAAGGAAGAGAACTATACCTCTGCAGTCACCGCGACGAAGCAGGATGGGGAGTATCAGTTCCCCGAATGGGGTGACAGCACCTACAGTAAGGCTTCTTCCCTGGATGCAGGTGATATCCTGTTTGTTTCCGGTAAGGATGCCGTGGGTGACAACGAGGTCGTCCTGTCTTACAGAATGTTTGCCGATAGGGTAAGAAATGCCTATTACCCCATGCGGGATCAGGCGTTCGAGGATGAAGATCTGGTGCGCCTCTACGACCAGACCATTCAGCTTGCCGATGAGATCAGTATGGGCGGCATATACAACTACGAAAATCTGGATCCGGACAAAAAGGAAGAGCCGGAATTTACCGCTTTTACCAAGGAGCAGATCAAAGCGAAGCTGACGGAGCTTATGGGCTGTGTCCAGCGGGACAAGGTGGATATGACTTTAGGCATGAAGCTGTTCAACAGGGAAAACAATGCAGCCTACGGCGAGGTGCTGGAGCTGACGGTTGTGGGTGTGTACTTAATGGAGAACACCAATTACGGCAGCAATATGCTCTACCTGTCCGATGCAGCCTTTGACCGCCTGTGGCAGGAGCAGAAGCAGACCGTCTCCTATTACGGTATCACCGAGTCCAACTACAAGCCCGCCAAGGATGCGATCTATAACAAGCTGTACCTGCCCTTCGTGTATTCTCCCGCCGCGGCGGATATCTACTGGGACATCTTCAGCAATGAGGATTGGGCGGCAGACGAGAGCCGTGTTGCCCTGAGCGGCAACTTTATCAGTACCCTGCAAATGGTGGACGATATGGTCAAGAGCCTGTCGCAGATCTTCTTCTGGGTGGCCCTGGTCTTTGCGGTGTTTGCCATTTTGCTGTTCTCCAATTTCATCTCTGCGTCCATTGTCCAGAAGAAAAAGGAGATCGGCATTCTCCGGGCCGTGGGCGCAAGAAGCGCCGATGTGTTCAAGATCTTCTTCTCCGAATCCTTCGTCATTGCGCTGATCTGTATGGCCCTGTCTGTGGCGGCCAGCATTGTGACCTGTAATCTTATCAATGCATCCCTGGCTGTGGAGCTGGGCGCATCGCTGTTTGTGTTCGGCCCGGCATCCTTCGGCGTGCTTACCGGCGCAGCTTTGGTAACTGTGGTGATCGCCACCTACCTGCCTGTGCGCAAAGCCGCACGCAAGAAGCCTGTGGAATCCATCCGCGCCCTGTAAAGCACCTATACCGGCAGACACCTTGGTGTCTGCCGGTAAAATTCTAAAAAACACTTGCATTTTTTGTTTTTTGTGATATAATGCCTATCGAATGTTTGAGGAAGGAGAAACCCTTGTAACTATGGACGACGGCGACAGTAATCCCGATAATCCTGCCATTTATCATAAGGTTGTTCAGGGCAAGCGTAGCGCGCATCTGCGGATGTAGGGCTGGGCTTGGCCTTTTGTTCGTTTTTTAAGACACTTTTTGATAAAATTTTGGAGGAATCGAGAATATGAATATCCCTTTTATAATTGGTTTGCAGGTGGCACTGATCGCCTTGAACGCGGTGTTTGCCTGCGCTGAGATCGCCATGATCTCTATCAATGATACAAAACTGGCCAAGATGGCATCCGAGGGCAACAAGCGGGCCCAGCGCCTGCAAAAGCTCACCGGCCAGCCTGCCCGCTTTTTGGCGACCATCCAGGTGGCCATCACCCTGTCCGGCTTCTTAGGCTCTGCATTTGCGGCGGAGAATTTTGCAGGTCTTTTGGCTGCGTGGCTGAAAAATATCGGCGTGCCTCTGACTCTGGAAGCACTGGAATCCATCTCCGTTGTGGCCATTACCATTATCCTGTCCTATTTCACTCTTGTCTTCGGCGAGCTGGTTCCCAAGCAGGTGGCTATGCGCAACGCCGAAAAGTTAGCCCTGGGTATGTCCGGTCTGATCGGCGGCATTTCCAAGATCTGCGCCCCTCTGGTGTGGCTGCTGACTGTGTCCACCAACGGCGTTCTGCGACTGATGCGCATCGATCCCAACGCCCCTCCCGAGGAAGTGGGCGAGGAGGAGATCCGTATGATGGTGGATGCCGGCAACGAAAAGGGCACCATTGACAACGAGGAACGGGAGTTTATTCAGAACGTCTTTGAGTTTGACAATACCTCCGCTGAGGAGATCATCACCCACAGAACGGAGGTTGCCTTCCTGTATGCGGAGGATTCCTTAGAGGAATGGGATAAGACCATCTCCGAGACCCGTTTTACTTACTATCCCATCTGCGAAGAGACCCCCGATAAGATCGTGGGCGTGCTGAACACCAAGATCTATTTCCGTATCAAGGACAAGACCAAGCAGTCCGTGCTGGACCAGGCGGTCACCGAGCCGTACATCGTACCGGAATCCCTAAAGGCCGATGTGCTGTTCCGGAATATGAAGAAGGAGCATCAGCAGTTTGCTGTGGTGCTGGATGAATACGGCGGCTTAAGCGGCGTGATCACCATCAAGGACCTGATCGAGGAGCTGGTAGGCGATCTGGAAGATGATATCCCGGAGGAAGAAATCGTCCAGCCCATTGTAAAGCTTAGCGAGGACCTGTGGCAGGCAGAGGGCGGCGTGTTGCTGGAGGAGCTGTCCCAGGCCCTGGAACTGCCCCTGGAATCCGAGGAATATGATACCCTCAATGGCCTGATCTTCCACCATTTGGGCACTACCCCCGAGGAAAACGATCAGCTCCGGCTGGAGCATTTGGAGATATCCGTCACCAAGGTCCACAATTTCCAGGTGGAGACTGCCCTCCTGCGCAAGCTCCCCACAGAATCCCCCGAAGAAGAGGAATAATGCAAAAACCGCTGTCATCTCGACCAAGCACAGCGCGTGGAGAGATCTCAAAGCAATATCTAACCGCCAATGCCGCATGAGATTCCTCGACTATGTTCGGAATGACAGCGCGCACTTTGCAATATTTAACGGCACCTGCTTTGGCAGGTGCCTTGTGTATTTTGCATAAAATTTCTTAATTTCATTTGTCGTTGTTAAATAATTGTCACCAATATGCATTTTTGCTATAATATAAATAGAAAAGTACATTGGTATCTCCCGCAAAAGAAAATTTCAGAAAGGAAGGTGGACATTGTGAAAAAATGGTATCGTATTGGGATTTGTTTGGTGTTGGCTATCTGCCTTCTTTTGCTGACAGCCTGCAAGGGCAGTCCAACCCCGCCGGCAAACGATCCGGTCCAAACCACCGGCCAAAACGAAAATACCGATACGACGAAGAGCGGCGAAAACACCATTTTTCAGGAAGAAGAAAAAAACAATCTGCCGGAGTCACTTGCATTTAACTGGAAAGTTTCTTTTTTTAATATAGAGGCGCAGCTAAACCTGACGCAGCTGCAAAAAGGTATGCGGCTGACCTATGATGCATTTCGATCTGAGTTAAACCGCATTTTACTGCTCAACCCATACGGTCCGGACAATGAATACACAAAGAAGCTGAACGCTCTGCCCTATTCAAAGGATTTCTTCGATAACAACAGTTTGATCTTGATTGGAACAGGCAGCGTAACAGCGGCCTTGGAAGTAACAGATGTGGTTTACGCGAACGGCGTTTTGAAGTGCTTTATAACCAGAACGAGTCGCAATGACAATACTGCTGCATTTCCCAGCCAGTTTATGTCAGGCACTTTTTACTGCTTTATCGAAATCGATACAGTACTTCCCGAGGGGACAGAAATCCTTGTTGAGATTACAGATGTTTCTGTTGATAAGGCTGCATTTGAATCAAAGCTCAGCGGCTTTATGAAAGAATGTATATACTATCGGTATTATGATAGTATCTACGACTAATATACAGCACGGCACCTGCTTTGGCAGGTGCCGGTTATTTGTTAGATCAGACTGCCGAGACTTTCGATCAGGGCAGACATAGCCTTTGTGCAGTATTTATTTTTCTTGTAGTAGGCGTAGATGTTCCGGCGGTTATAGTGGGTGGGCAGGGGATAGAAGACGATGTTGCTCTGGTCCACTCCCCGGATGTTCTTTACCAGTGTATCGCTGACCAGGCTGGCTGCCGTGCCGTGCTCCACATAAGAATAGAGGTTTGTCAGCCGGTCCATTTCAAACAGCACATTGGGGGTGAAGTTCGCAGCCTGGAAAATAGCATTGGTCTGCTTGCGGGTGTCATTGTTCCGGTTCATCAGAATAAAGGGCGTGTTGGCAAAATGCTCCAGGGAAACGGGAGGCGGATTGACTGTGTGGCGGTTCTGCAGAATGTCCTCGTAGCTCAGGCCGTAGTGCTTGCACACCTCGTTTTCCGGGAAGGCCGCCGGCACAGCCAGCAGAAGATACTCAGAGGACAGATACTTTTGCTCAAAAAGCTCTGCGGGCAGCTCGCTGTTGTCGATGACGATGTCCAAAGAGCCATTGATGATCTCGTTTTCCAATGAGGTGGAGTTGGCATCCATCAAAGACAGGTGGATCTTGGGGTACGCCTGCATAAAGGCAGAAATATGCTTAGGCAGCACCAGAGAGGAAAGCAGCTGATTGCTGCCGATTCGCAGGGAGCCGGTCTCTAAATTGTTCAGCGCCAGTATGTATTCCTTGTAGGTCCGCTCGATCTCAATGATCTGCTCCGCTGCGCGTACATAAGCCTCGCCGGCCTCTGTCAGCCGGATGGGCTTGCAGCTGCGGTCAAACAGGGGCGCACCCAGCTCTTCCTCCAAGTTCTTGACCATCAGGCTCAAAGAGGGTTGGGCGACAAATAACTTCTGAGCCGCCTTGGAGAAGCTCTGTTCCTTAGCGATGGTGTAGACCAGCATCTTCTTGTGAAATAAATTTTCCATACCGGACCTCCTGCAGATTGGATTCTGCTTAGATTCTATCATTTTCGCCAAATAATGTCAATAAAAACATAACACAAAAAGAATGTTGCGTATAAGTTTATATATATTTGATTATATATACGCCCGGTGTTATACTCAAACTGACATTATAAGAAGGAAGGGGATCCCTATGAGTACCTGCACGAAAGCTATGCGTTTAGAGTCCGATTCCATCGGCACAAAGGAACTGCCCGCCGATGTATACTACGGCGTCCAGTCCTTGCGGGCGTTGGAGAATTTCCCTATCACCGGAAATCGGCTGCATACCGAGATGATCCGGAATTTAGCCTTGCTGAAAAAGGCTTGCGCCATCGCCAATAAGCAGGCCGGTGTTTTTGATTCCAAGATCGCCGATGCCATTGTCGCCGCCTGCGAGGATGTGATTGCAGGCCGTTTCCACGACCAGTTTATCGTCGATCCCATCCAGGGCAGCGCCGGCACTTCTATGAATATGAATGCCAATGAGGTCATTGCAAATGTGGCCATCGAAAAGTTAGGGGGCAAGTTAGGCGACTATTCCATCGTCCACCCCAATGACCATGTCAACCAGGGCCAGTCCACCAACGATATCGTGCCCACCGCCGGCAAAATGACCGTTCTGACCCTGCTGCAGCCCCTGCTGGCTGAACTCAATAAGCTGGCCGATGCGTTCGACCGGAAAGCTGCACAATTCGATTCCGTGATCAAGATGGGCCGCACCCAGATGCAGGACGCCGTTCCCATCCGCCTGGGCCAGGAATTTGCCGCTTACGCATCCGCTACCCGCCGGTCGATTCGGCGCCTCGAGGCTGTGCAGGCAGAGATGTACCCGGTGAATATGGGTGGCACTGCCATCGGCACCGGCATCAATGCGGACCTGACCTATTTTAATACCGTTACTAAGGTGCTTGCCGACCTGACCGGCGTGCCTTTCTGCCAGGCAGAGGATATGATCGATGGCACCCAGCATATCGATTGCTTCGCTGCCGTCTCCGGCGCGCTGAAGCAGTGCGGTCTGGCTCTGTCCAAGATTGCCAATGACCTGCGGCTCATGTCCTCCGGTCCGCGCACCGGCTTCGGTGAGATCAACCTGCCCAGCCGGCAAAACGGCTCGTCTATTATGCCCGGCAAGGTCAACCCCGTGATCCCCGAGGTGGTCACCCAGGTGGCATACCGGATCGCAGGCAACGATGTGACCGTTTCTATGGCTGTGGAAGCCGGTCAGCTGGAACTCAATGCCTTCGAGCCGGTGGTGTTCGACGCACTGTTCCAGTCCATCACTGCTCTGACCGGCGCAGTCAGGACCTTCACCGTCAATTGCGTGGAAGGCATCACCGCCAACGAGCAGCATTGCCTGGACCTGCTCAATGCCAGCGTCGGCCCTGTCACCGCAGTCTGTCCTTACATCGGCTATGCAAAGGCGGCATCCATCGCCAAGGAAGCCCTGAAGACCGGTGTTCCTGTCCGCACACTCCTGGTGGAGCAGGGCGTGATGACCGCCGAAGAAGTGGACCGCGTACTGGATGCCCACGGTATGACCCAGCCCGGTGTCCCCGGTAAAAATTGAACAATATCGATATAAATCCCTCACGGGATTTTCGATATACACCTTAGGTGTTCGATATGTGCTGTGCACTCGATATGCCCTGCGGGGCAAGGGGGGATTTAGGGCATATCGAATTTACCGAAAGGTAAATATATCGATTTTGCCTTCAGGCAAAAATATCGAATTGCAAAGCAATATATCGAAAAAACTACCCGAAAATCTAATTTTCGGGTAGTTTTTATATTAAGTTTTTGGCTTACCAAATTTCCGGCTTGCAGTCAGCAGGCAGGGGATTGGGGTAAGTCTCGCCGTCCAGGCGCTCCAGCCAGTTTTCTTTGGCCTTGGCAACCAACTCCGGCTGGGTCAAAAAGTCCACAGCGGTGCTTGCCATAACGGCAGCTGCCAGCAGCATACCCTTGTGGCACACGGAGGACTTGCCCTGGGCAGTCTGCGTCCAGTGGTGACCGGTGGTGCCGGCTGCGTAGCAGGCGGTGCGCACAATGGAGGTGGGGCAGACCCAGCTGACATCGCCCACATCGTTGGAAGCTTTTGCACCGCTGGCATTTGCAGGCTCTCTGTAAAGGTAATTCCGGATGGGCAGAGCAGCTATTTCTGCTGCCTTTTCGGTCTTGCCAAAGGTCTGGATGGCAGTTCTCTCCACAGCCTTCTTGGAAGCCTCGGGAACCAGCGCATAGAACTTGCGGAGATATTCCATTTCTTCCTCGGTGTAATCCAAAGGCAGGAACTTGTCGAGGTATGTCTCATAACGCTCGTTGATCACATCGTTGGCGATGGTGTTGGAGTAAGCGGCAACCTGCTTGATGGTAACTTCGGTTTCGGTCATCATAGCCGCGCCCTTGGCGATCTTTTCCAACCGGTTATAAAGCTCCTTGACCTGGGTGACGGTGGGAGCGCGCATAGCATAGAGTAGCTGGGCATCGGACTGGACCACATTGGGAGCAGTGCCGCCCACATTGGTGTAGGCGTAGTGGACACGGGCCTGGGAGATCATATGCTCACGCATATAGTTGCAGCCCACATTCATCAGCTCGCAGGCATCCAGGGCGCTGCGTCCCATATGGGGGGAACTGGCAGCGTGGGCGGAAGTGCCCTTGAAGGTGTAGAACACCCGGAAGTTGGCCAGGCTGCCGCCCTGGTCAGCCATATTCAGGGTGCCGGGGTGGTAGGCTAAGCAGATGTCCACATCGTTAAACAGACCGTCCCGGACCAAAAATGCCTTACCGCCGGCGTTTTCCTCAGCGGGGCAGCCGTAGAACCGGATGGTGCCGGGCAGGCTGTTCTCTTCCATATAGTCCTTCAGCGCGGTGATGGCGGCAGCGCCGGCAGCGCCTAAGGTATTGTGGCCACAGCCGTGACCCTGACCGTTTTCGATTACAGGGTTGGGCTCGGTGCAGTCAGCCTGCTGGGAAAGGCCGGACAGGGAGTCGTACTCGCCCAAAATGGCGATGACCGGCTTGCCAGATCCATATTCAGCTATGAACGCAGTCTCCTCGCCGGCAAGACCCACCTTCACCCGGAAGCCCTGCTCTTCCATTACCCGGCAGTGGGCGGCAGCGGACTTGTACTCAGCAAACCGAGGCTCAGCATACTCCCAAACCTCATCGTTCAGATCGGTAAAGATCTTCTTTTTGTTGTCCAGCAATTGCTGAATGCGATCTGCATGTTCCATGGGTAAGCACCTCAATTACAGATCGATGTAACCAACATTGTCGCGGATGGTGATCTTGGTGCCGAAAGGTGCGGAAAGCTCCGCCAAATACTTCAGCACGGCATCATTTTCGGCCAGATGGGGGATACCCATCTTGCTTCTGGGCGCGCCCATACGCATATCAATGGGGTAGAGCTGGATCTGGGTGACCTTGCCGTCCTCGGCGGTGAAGGCGGCCATCACGCTGCGCCAGATGTTCTCCAGCACGCAATAGCCCCGGGTGCCGTCTGCGCTGCGTTGATTCATATAGGCGCCGACGAAGGTGTCGTGGGGCATATTCTTGTTCGCATAAGCGTCGGCAGGCTGATGGCTGACGGTCTCGGTCTGGAAGATGAAGTTGCCCAGGGAGTAGAAGATGGGCTTGCCCTTGTAGATCTCAATGCCACGCAGCTCGTGGGGGCCGTGACCCAGGATAGCGTCAGCACCGGCATCGATACAAGCCTTGGCAAAGGTGACCAGGTACTCAGAAGGGGGAACGGTGTCCAGACCGTCGAAGGTGTGGGAGTGGATGCTCACCAGCACATAGTCAGCCTGACGGCGTGCTTCCTGAATATTGGCAACCATACGCTCCATATCCTTGGCGTTGGGTGCAACGTGCTTTTCGGTCTTGTCGTCCAGCTTGAAGCTGATGCCGCCGAAGTTCAGACGATCCTCGGGCAGGGGGTTGGCATAGCCGTTGGCAATGGAGTAGAGCTGACCGGCATTCATGCAGGTGGTGTCAGCAACTTCCTTCAGCATATCGAAGTACTTCTGCTCCACGTGGTAGGTGGTGACACGGCGCAGGGGGTTGAGGCCCGGACGGCCTACCTGCATACTGACACTGCGGTCACCTGCAATGGCGGAAGCGCCTGCAACGGTGGAGCTGGCAGCAATCAGCGCTACGCGGGCATTGGGGGTCTCCAGGTAAGCGGGAGCAGCGGCATCCCGCAGGGTCTCACCGGTACCGGCGTAAACCATATCCCGCTCACGCAGGTACTTAATGGTAGCCATCACACCGCCCTGGCTGTAGTCGCCGGAGTGGTTGTTGGCAGTGTTGTACAGGTTGAAGCCGAAACGCTTCAGATCGTCCAGAATTTCCGGCTCAGCCATAGCCCAGGTACCGCCGGAGGTGGTGGCGGGATAGCCCTCCTGATTGTGGATGGTGATCTCTAAGTTGTTGAATTTCACATCGTGGCGACCGATGATCTCCTGGATCTTCTCAAAGCCGGGATAGCCGTCCTTGGGCAGGCGGCGGGTCATAAAAGAGTCGCCGGTAGCAATAAAGGTTGTTTTCTCAGACATAATGATCTCTCCTTTATGTAATATTTTAGAAATGGTGCATAACCATAGCGGTTGCAAATTTAACGCCGGGAAGCAGGCTGTCGATCTCAATGTATTCGCCCCGGGTGTGTGCGCCCAGACCCCGGCAGCAGGGAACCATAATGGAGGGGATCCCCATAGACAGAGGAATGTTACAGTCGGTGGAAGCTGCACCCAGCTTAGGGTCAACATTGCGGTACATTCTCAGTGCCTTGTCCGCCCGTGTAACCAGTGCATCGTGCTTTGCTTCGTCCACCGGTGCGCCGCAGGGGCGATCACCAACCTGGGTACAGGTGACTGTGATGCCTTTGGTGCGGTAGAAATCCAGGGCAGCCTGGAAATGGGATTCCATCTCTGCCAGATCATCCCGGTCATCGGAACGGAACTCATAGAGCATCTCCGCGTGCTGGGCGATGGTGTTGACGGAGGTGCCGCCGGAGATGGTGCCTACATTGTAGGTGGTCTTGCCTCTTGCGGGGACCTTCATCATATACAGCGTATCGATCAAAGATGCCAGATAGGCAATGGCGTTGCGGTTGCCGAACCGGCTGAAGGAGTGACCGCCCTCGGTGTCAATTTCTACCTTGTAGCGCTTAGAACCGACGGCACGGTCAATGATGTTGACACCGGGACCGTCAAAGGTGATAAACTCCTTCACCCGGCTGCCGAACTTATCCATCAGCGCCCGTGTGCCCTTCAGATTGCCCAGGCCTTCCTCGCAGGAGTTGCAAACCAGCAGAACACCGCAGTCCTTGGGAAACAGTTTGTTCTTCGCCACATACTTGGCAGCCATCATAAGGGCAACCACATGGGCAGTATCGTCGCCGATACCGGGGCAGTAGATCCTGCCGTCCTCAATGCGCATGGGCAGCTCCTCAGTGTCGGGGAAGACCACATCCAGGTGGGCGGCGTAAACCACCACAGGGTTATCCGCGGTGCAGCCGATGGGATAGATCACATTCAGAGCCTCGTCTATGTACACACCCTCAGCGCCCTGGGCTTCCAGCCATTGCTTGCAAAATTCCGCACGCTTTTCCTCGTGATGGGAGGGGGCGGGGATCTTGCCCAGCTGAATCAGAAGGTCCAGCGCCTCTTGGGCATCTGCGTCAATGGTGCGCAAAAATTCTTCGTTAAGAGTCATAATTTGCCATCCTTTCTTTGTAGCCATAGTTCATCCCTTATTTTACCACTTTTGCCTTGGTAAATCAAGGCGTTTTTGATCTTTTTGTAAATTTATAAAGAAACAGATGCAAAGGGGAAATTTTTGTGCTATAATACATTCAATATTTGCAGGAGCGCGATAAAAATGAAGAAAAAGCATACATTTTCCTACCTGTGTTTCCGGGTGATCCGGTTTCTTGTATGGCTGTTCTATCCCAAAATGACCGTAGAGGGATTGGAAAACCTGCCCGATGAGGCATGCATCGCGGTGGGTAACCATACCCAGATGAACGGCCCGATCTGCGGCGAGCTGTATTTCCCCGGTAGGCGGAAGACCTGGAGCGCCCACCAGATGATGTACGTAAAGGAAGTCCCGGCCTACGCATTCGAGGACTTTTGGAGCGGCAAGCCCAAATGGACTCACCCGTTCTACCGGCTGCTTTCCTATATCATTGCCCCCATTGCCGCCTGTGTGTTTCAAAACGCCTACACCATCCCGGTGTTCCGGGATAACCGCCTGATGACCACCTTCAAGCAGACCATTGCTGAATTGGAAGCCGGGGGCAGCGTGATTATTTTCCCTGAGTGCTACGAACCTCATAACCACATCGTCTACCGGTTCCAGGATAAGTTTATCGATGTGGCGAAGCTTTATTACAAGCGTACCGGCAAGGCGGTTTCCTTTGTGCCCATGTATATTGCCCCGGCGCTGAAGAAGCTCTATATCGGCAAGCCTACCGTGTTTAACTCCGATGTACCTATGGAGGAGGAGCGGCAGCGGATCGCTGATTACTTAATGGATGCGGTGACAGAGATTGCCGTCAGCCTGCCCAGGCACCGGGTCGTGCCTTACCCCAACCTGCCGAAAAAGGACTATCCTTATAACAAGGAGGAAAAGCAATGAAAAAACCTGTGGTGGACTACCGCAAATTGCGGCTTTCCAATATTACAAGCCCCCAGTACCGGCATCTGTTGCTGCTTTCCGGCTGGCTGGTGTATTTCCTTTTGTATGCCTTGACGGAGAATCTGATTCCCGCAGAGAACTGCTACCCGGTGTGGTGCAAGCTGGACGATATCATTCCCTTTAACGAATTTTTCGTCATCTTCTATGTGGGCTGGTACTTACTGATCGTGATATCCTTGGGATATTTTCTGCTTTATAATGTGGAAAATTTCAAAGGCCTGCAGACTTTTATTATGATTACCCAGGGCCTTGCCATGGTGTGCTATATCCTGTGGCCCACCCGGCAGGACCTGCGCCCGGAAACCTTCCCCCGGGAGAATTTCCTCACCTGGATCATGGGTATTATCTACCGTTTTGACACCAATACCGGTGTCTGCCCGTCCCTGCATGTGGCATACTCCATTGGCATTGCCTCTGCCTGGCTGAAGGAGAAATCTGCCGCCTGGTATGTAAAGCTGATTGTGGCGGTGTTTGTGATTGGGGTCTGCCTGTCGGTAGCCTTTACCAAGCAGCATTCCGTGGTGGATATTTTCGCGGCAATTCCCGTGTGCATAGTGGCAGAGATTTTCGCTTTCCGCAAGTACTATAAAAGCAAAAAGAAGGTGGCAGTATGAAATACCGCAAGGATAAATACGGCAACGATATATCGTCCTTAGGCTTCGGCTGTATGCGCTTCCAGCGCAGCGGCGCAGGCATCAATATGCCGGAAGCTGAGCGGGAAATTATGGCTGCCATCGAGGCCGGTATCAACTACTTTGATACTGCCTACATCTACCCCGGCAGCGAAGCGGCCCTGGGTGAGATCCTGTCCAAAAACAATGCCCGGGAAAAGGTGTACATCGCTACCAAACTGCCCCATTACCTCATAAAATCCCGGGAGGGTATGGAAAAGCTTTTTGCTGAGCATCTCAAGCGGCTGAAGACCGACTATATCGACTATTATCTGATGCATATGCTTACCGATGTGCAGACCTGGGAGAAGCTGAAGAAGCTGGGCGTGCTGGAATTTTTGGAGGAGAAGAAAAAATCCGGCGCTATCCGTCAGATCGGCTTTTCCTACCACGGCAATTCCGATATGTTCTGCCGTCTGGTGGACGCCTATGACTGGGATTTCTGCCAAATTCAATATAACTATATGGACGAGCATTCCCAGGCCGGCCGCAGAGGGTTGCAGTATGCCCATTCCAAGGGCTTGCCGGTGGTGATTATGGAGCCACTGCGCGGCGGCAAGCTGGTAAACCGACTGCCCCAAAAGGCGCGGGATGTTTTTGAGGATTACCCGGTCAAACGCACCCCGGCCCAGTGGGCTTTCCGCTGGCTGTGGGATCAGAAGGAAGTCACCTGCGTCCTGTCCGGAATGAATTCTATGGAAATGCTTGCCGACAATGTGGAAACCGCATCCACCACGGAGATCGGCGAGCTGGGGGCAGGGGAGCAGGAGATGCTCTGCCAGGTGGTGGCGGCCATCAATGCCGGTATGAAGGTAGGCTGCACCGGCTGCGGCTACTGTATGCCCTGTCCCAAGGGCGTGGACATTCCCGGTGCCTTTGCCTCCTATAACCGGGTGGCCTCCGAGGGAAAATTTGCCGGTCTCAAGGAGCATTTTATGTGCAGCGCGGCCCGGCAGGACTCTACCGCCGCCAACCTCTGCATCGGCTGCGGCAAGTGCGAAAAGCATTGCCCCCAGGGCATCCAAATCCGTCAGGAGCTGAAAAATGTGAAAAAGACCTTGGAGGGCCCTCTGTACCGCACCGCCCGCAAGGTGGTGGAGATATTCAAACTCTACTAAAAAAGACTGTCATTGCGAACCGGTGACCGATGTCACCGGTGTGGCAATCTCCTGCAATAACCGGGGGATTCCCACGCCAGTGTGCGCACTGGCTCGGAATGACAGTTTGTTTTTTATTGCCGGTATTGACTGGGCGAAACCCCGTAAAACCGCATAAATTGTTTTGCAAAGTAGCTGGTGTTGTTGTAGCCAACGGTAGATGCGATCTGCTGAATTTGCAGACCGGTGTGTTTCAGTAGCGCCGCTGCCTGCCGGGTGCGCTCCCGGTTGACAAAATCGATAAAGGTCACCCCCATATCCCGGTGGAAGGTGGCTGACAGATAGTTGGCGTTGACGGTCAGCACCGCGGCGGTGTCCCGGACGGTGAGATTATCCGCCAAATGCTCCTTGATATAGGTCACTGCCAGATGGGTCAGGGGCTTCAGCTGCGGATAGGTATGCTCCTGTACCAGCCGGCAGTACCGGGCCAGCACCTGCCGAAAAAACTGGGGCAGCTGCTTGATGCTTTTCAGCTGCTCGATCTCCAGGCCGATCTGATTGGAAAGCCTGTCCACCTGATAAGGATGGATGCCGGTCTGCTCCAGAGCGTGACGCAGCTGGGTGTTGAGCACGATGCAGTAGTTCTGGGCGTTGCGCAGGGGATTGGTGTTGCGCACCTGTGTTTGTGTGCCGGGGTCGTAATTGCCGATAATGTGCAGCGCCAGGGACAGATTGCCCTGGCTGACCGCGTCGGTCAGGGCTGCGCTGTGCTCATACCGGGTCTCCACCTGCCGCATCTGTACGATATCTTCTCCCGGGGAGAATTGGCTGCGGTGCAGCTGGGAGTGGGTCGCAGGGGGCTGAATATAATCTACCTGCAGGATCTCCTCCTGTCCGGTCAGATGGCCTGCCACCAAAGCGCCGATCCGCTGAAAGGTGTGCGTTTCCACCACCGGCAGCGTGCTGCAAAACTGCAGAATGTCGGATTTGGCCCGGGAATTGAGGTCGTAGGACTCCAGCATGCGAAGGGTCTCCTCCCGGGAAAATGTCTGGGCCAGCACCGGCCCAAAACAGAAGCCCTCTGCCGGGTAAAGCAAAAAGGTGATCCCGCCGGGCATCGTCCATTGATACAGACAATCTGTCTGCTTGGAAAACCACTCCAGCTGCTGCCACACAGGATGATCATCCGGGAAGAAGATCCGGGAAATATATGCGGTGTGATCCTGCATAAACTTCTGTAGGGCGGTGTCGGTGCGATCCACCCGGGACAGCGGGATACTGTTTGTATTTTTTAATAATTTCTGCAGAAAACCGAATGTATCTTCCACAAAGACACCCCCAATTATATGTGAGATTTGTTTTATAATAGCAAAGATTTATTGTTTTCGCAAGGGGAACTATGTGGTAAAATGTAAAAAAAGAAATCCGCCCGGTGGATTCCTTTGGTAAAATTGTTGAGGAGGTTATTCTCTGTGAAGAAGACAAACGAACCCCGTCCCTTTGGCATACGGGACAGCGTGGCTTACGCAGCCGGTGACCTTGGCTGTAATATGAGCTTCGCCCTGAAGGGCACCATTATGCCTTTGTTCTGGACCCAGGTTATGGGCCTGAGCGCTTGGTACTCTCTGTTGATCGTGATCCTGCAGGTGTGGGATGCCATCAACGATCCGCTGATCGGCTCCATCGTTGACTCCGACAGACGCCAGTATAGAAGAAATAAGTTCTTGCAGTACATCTGGGCAGGCTCTATCGGTTTGATCGTTGGCGGTGCACTTTGCTTTGTTCCCGTACCCGGCGCTCCCGAGTGGGCAAAGATCATTATCTTTATGGCTGGTTATGTTATTTGGGATGCTTTCTACACCGTGGCCAATGTGCCTTACGGCAGCCTGCTGAGCTTGATCTCCAAAGAGCCTGCTGACCGTGCAAGCCTTTCTGCATGGCGTTCCATCGCCTCTATGATCGGTAATATGGTACCTTTGGTCATC
>JAZRIT010000043.1:0-5907 GCA_045645385.1 Faecousia sp. | reverse complement strand
CATGATGCTGCGCAGCTATCGCCGCGGACGTTCTATGTTCTTAAAGCGCAAGGATCCCCGCAATCTGGCAGAGCAGGTCATTGAGCAGTTGGGCGTTGTGACTCCCAGCGCCACGACTCCGGTACGCCGACTTTCCGGCGGTAATGTGCAGAAGGTGCTGGTGGGCCGTGAGATTGCTTCTGCGCCGACTGTTATTATGGCTGCCTATCCTGCCCGCGGTCTCGATATCAATTCGTCTTATTCCATCTATAATCTCCTAAATGAGGAAAAAGAAAAGGGCGTTGCTGTGATCTTCGTGGGCGAGGATCTGGATGTTTTACTGGAACTTTGTGACCGTATTATGGTCATCAATGCCGGTGGCATTGCAGCGATCGTAGATGGTCGGACTGCCCGTAAGGATGAGATCGGCCTGCTGATGACAAAATCCAAGGAGGAAGTGCAAGATGGCGAAAACTGAAAAAAAGCATATTCCCCTGGTGCACATCGTAAAGCGGGACCAGGGCACCCTCACCTGGCAGTATAAACTGTTGGTCCGGGCGGTTGCGATTCTGGTTGCGCTGATCGTGTGTGGCGTGCTAATCACGATCCTGGCAGATACAAACCCCTTTAAGGTTTATAAATCTATGATCTCCGGTGTGTTTGGCACCGAGCGTCGTATGTGGAACGCAGCGCAGGCAATGGCTATGCTGCTATGTGTCTCTCTGGCGGTTACCCCTGCGTTTAAGATGAAATTCTGGAACATCGGTGCCGAGGGCCAGGCCCTTGTGGGCGGTCTTGCCTGCGCCGCAGTGATGTTCTTCCTGGGCGGCACCATTCCCAAGGGTCTGCTGCTGGTGATTATGATCCTGGTCAGTGTGTTGGCTGGTATGATCTGGGCGGTCCTTCCGGCTGTGTTTAAGGCTTTTTGGAATACCAACGAAACACTGTTCACTCTGATGATGAACTATGTAGCCACCCAGCTTGTGGCCTGGTTTCTGAAGGAATATGTGAAGAGCGGCTCCGGTGTTATGGATAAAATGCCCCAATACGGTCTGCCGGAAATTGGCGAGTATAAATATTTGCTGAATGTGATTCTTGTGACTGTGCTGACCTTGCTGGTGTATATTTACCTGAAGCACAGCAAGCAGGGCTATGAGATCACCGTTGTGGGCGAAAGTGAAAATACTGCCCGCTATGTGGGCATCAATGTGAAAAAGGTCGTTATCCGCACAATGCTGATCTCCGGTGCCCTTTGCGGCGTGGCAGGCCTTCTGCTGGTGGGTGGCACCAACCATACCATCAGCACTACGACCGTTGATGGACGGGGATTTACCGCCATTATGGTATCCTGGCTTGCAAAATTTAATCCACTCTTTATGGTGCTGACCACATTCCTGGTTGTTTTCCTGGAGCAGGGTTCCAAGCAGTTGACATCCGATTTCGGCATTTCCAGTTCCATTGCGGATATCAGCACCGGCATTATCCTGCTGTTTATCATTGGCTGCGAGTTCTTCCTGCAGTACCGTGTTATCTTCAATAAGAATCGGAAGGAGGCTGCAAAATGATTGCTTTTCTTGTAAGTGCGATTCGTTTGGGAATGACCTTCCTGCTGGGCTCCACCGGTGAGACGATCACGGAAAAAGCCGGCCACCTGAACCTGGGCCTGCCCGGTGTTATGTGTATGGGTGCAGCCTGCGGTTGTTATGTGGAGTATGCGTATTTGACCGGAGCGGGTTCCAATTATGTGCCGGCTTTGGCTGTGCTGTTGCCGATTCTGGCGGCAATAGGGGGCGGCGCATTCATGGGCTTGCTGTTTAGCTTCTTTACAGTTACCCTCCGCGCCAATCAGAATGTCACCGGCCTGGCAATTACCACCTTGGGCGTGGGTATGTCTGAGTACATTATCGGTGAAGCCGATGTGATTTTTTCTATGGCAAGTAAGCACTTCACCGCTGCGCTCATTCCCTTTGCTGATGAACTGGGTACTTTTGGCAAGCTGGTTTTGGGCTATGGTGTCTTTGTGTATATCGCCTTGGCCGTTGCTTTGGTTACTACTTATGTTCTGAATAAGACCCGTGTGGGTCTGCACCTGCGTGCCGTGGGTGAGAATCCTGCGACTGCGGACGCGGCCGGTATCAATGTTTCTAAGTACCGTTATTTGGCAACCTGCATTGGTTGCGGTGTAGCCGGTCTTGGTGGTTTGTCCTTTATTATGGACTACTTGAACGGTATGTGGGAATACTGTGTGGATGCCATTGGCTGGCTGTCCCTTGCGTTGGTTATTTTCACTGTCTGGAAGCCCAACTGGGCGATTTTGGGATCTTTGGTGTTTGGCGCACTGTATGTGGCCAGCAGCTATATCCCCGGTGTTGGTTTTGCCGGCAAGGAGCTGTTTAAGATGCTTCCCTATGTCGTCACGATTTTTGTGTTGATCTTCACCAGTATGCGCAACAAGCGGGAAAACCAGCCGCCCCAGAGCTTAGGCCTTTCCTACTTCCGCGAAGAACGCTGATACAAAAATTGCCGGACAACCGTCCGGCAATTTTTTTGAAAAATAAAATTGGGGGTTGACAAAAGGAAAAGTCGGTGGTAGTATGGGGTCAAAATTGAATCGCTTGAGATAGAGGCGCGGGAATTCATCAGTACCGTTTCGCAAGGCCAGGCAGCCGCGAACGGGAAAGGGGATACCGCCGAAGTTGGGAATCTTGCCTGAAGAAACCCTGCTGGGCCGTCAGAGAATATCTGCCGGACTGTCACAAAAATTTTTGTGGAGCGCTATCGACTGCAGTGAACTTTCTGTATCCTTTCCATAGTAGGATACCTGTATTGCTGTTGGATCGCTTAACACAAAGCGATCCGATTTTTTTGTCCCCAAATACAAGCAAACGGAAAGGAAAGAAAGTTATGAAGAGAATCGTGAGTTTGGTGGTTATTTTGCTGGTGATTGCAGCGCTGGTGCTGGGCATCATTTTCGGCAGGGAAGGCTCCGGCAAGGTAGATCCCGATAAGTATTTGGCCAATGTTCCCGCTGTGGAAGACCTGACCGGGACAGACACCTCCAAGATCATCGGCCTGGAGGACGGCGTGCTGACCGTTGGTATGGAATGCGCCTACGCTCCCTACAACTGGACCCAGACCGATGACAGCAACGGCGCAGTGCCTATTTCCAATGTGCCCGGCTCCTATGCCAACGGCTACGATGTGATGATCGCAAAGCGGATCTGTGACACCTACGGCTGGAAGCTGGAGATCGTCTCCTCTGCTTGGGACTCTCTGACCCCCGCTGTCCAGTCCAAGACCATGGATGCCAACATCGCCGGCCAGTCTATGACCGCTGACCGTATGGCCGAAGTGAATATGGCAGGTCCTTACTACTACGCCACCATCGTGTGCGTGACCACCAAGGACAGCCAATATGCAAACGCAAAGTCCATCGCAGACCTGGCTGGCGGCAAGTGTACCGCCCAGAGCGGTACCATCTGGTACGATTCCTGCCTGCCCCAGATCGAAAATGCCCAGCTGATCGCCCCCGCGGAGACCGCGCCGGCTATGCTGATGCAGCTGCAGTCCAAGACTGTGGACTTTGTCTGCACCGATATGCCCACCGCAATGGGTGCTGTTGCCAAGGATGACAATCTGGTAATTCTGGACTTCTCCGGCACTGACGGCGACTTCCGGTTCGCCAGCGAGCAGGAGCGGGCCGAGAATGTGAACATCGGCATCTCCGTGCTGAAGGGCAATCAGGAGCTTACCGATGCTGTCAACAGAGCCCTGTCCATCCTCACCGTGGATCATTTTAACGCCCTGATGGATTACGCCATTGCCATCCAGCCGGAAATCTAAACTATGGAGATATTTGCAAAGCTTTTTAGCGATATGGCCCGGCTGTGGTCCAAGTACGGCACAATGTACCTGCGGGGCATTGGCAGTACCCTGGCCCTTGCCCTGGTAGCTACCCTCATCGGCTGTCTGATCGGCCTGGTGTGCGGCGTACTCAATACCATACCCTACACCCCCAAGGACCACCCGGCAAAGCGGTTTTTCTTAAAACTGATCCGCGTGCTGGTGCGGATCTATGTGGAGGTATTCCGGGGGACGCCTATGGTGCTGCAGGCGGTGTTTATCTACTACGGCCTGCCGTACTTTACCAATTACGCCGTCCGCTTTGAAAGCATCTGGGTGGCGTCCATTCTGATCGTGTCCATCAACACCGGCGCTTATATGGCCGAGTCGGTCCGTGGCGGTATCATTTCCATCGACCCCGGCCAGACCGAGGGCGCAAAGGCCATCGGTATGACCCATGTGCAGACTATGACAAAGGTGATCCTGCCCCAGGCGCTGCGGAACATTATGCCCCAGATCGGCAACAATTTCATCATCAATGTGAAGGATACCTCCGTGATGTTCATCATCAGCTTTACGGAGCTGTTCGCTGCTCACCGCTATATCGTGGGAGTAAACAATATGTATTTCCCCTCCGCAGCCATCGAGATGATCGCCTATCTGACCATGACCTTAGCGGCATCGTTCCTGCTGCGTTGGGTGGAGAAGAAGATGGACGGCGCAGACAGCTATGAGCTGGTGCAGGAGGACAGCCTGACTATGACTGCCGGCACCTACAGCCATCCCCAGCGGGGCAGCAATTTCGACGAGCGTAACCTGGAATTCCCGGATGGAGGCGGATGCTGATATGATTCTGAATATAAAGCATTTGTCCAAGTCCTTCGGCAGTCACCAAGTCCTGCGGGACATCGATTTTTCCGTGAACAAGGGCGATGTGATCTCCGTCATCGGTGCATCCGGCTCGGGCAAATCCACTCTGCTGCGGTGCTTAAACCTCTTGGAGACTCCCACCGCCGGTGAGATCTTCTACCACGATACCAATGTGCTCAGCGGCAGCATCAAGCCCCACGAATACCGGGCCCGGGTGGGTATGGTGTTCCAGTCTTTTAACCTGTTCAACAATATGACCGTGCTGGAAAACTGTATGGTGGGCCAGCAGCAGGTGCTGAAGCGGAGCAAGCAGGAGGCCAAGGAAATTGCCATGGACTACCTGCAAAAGGTGGGTATGGCACCTTATATCAACGCCAAGCCCCGGCAGCTGTCCGGCGGCCAGAAGCAGCGGGTGGCCATCGCCAGAGCCTTGGCTATGCACCCGGAGGTCCTCTTGTTTGATGAGCCCACCTCGGCCCTCGATCCGGAGATGGTAGGCGAGGTGCTCTCCGTTATGCAGCAGCTGGCCCGGGAGGGAATGACCATGCTGGTGGTGACCCACGAGATGGCCTTTGCCCGGGACGTGAGCAACCGGGTGGTCTATATGAACGAGGGTATTATTTGCGAACAGGGAACACCGGACGAGGTGTTCGGCAATCCCCAAAAACAGGAAACCAAAGATTTCCTCTCCCGCTTCAGAAAAGGTTAAAAAAGGCACGCTTCGGCGTGCCTTTTTTCAGTTGCAATTTTGCCCTCTTTGGGGTATGATAGGGGCAGAAAAACAAAGGAAGTGCCTTATGGAAAAGATTACCAGTTTTACCATTGACCATATTTTGCTGCAGCCGGGCCTCTATGTTTCCCGGAAGGACAAAATGGGCGGTCAAACCGTGACCACCTTTGACCTGCGGGTCACAAAGCCAAACGGCGAGCCGGTGATGAATACTGCCGAGATGCATACCATCGAGCATTTGGCAGCTACCTACCTGCGGAACGAACCGAACTGGAAGGAAAAAGTCCTCTACTTCGGTCCTATGGGCTGCCGTACCGGCTTTTACCTGCTCCTGTGGGGCGATTTAGAGCCGGAAGACATCCGGAATTTGGTGAAGGACTGCTTTGCTTTCATCGCAGACTACCGGGGTGAAGTGCCCGGTGCCAGCGCACGCGATTGCGGCAACTATTTGGATATGAACTTGCCCATGGCAAACTACTGGGGCG
>JAZRIT010000042.1:0-3580 GCA_045645385.1 Faecousia sp. | reverse complement strand
AAGGCAACTATGATGGGTCTGACCTCTCTGCGTTCTCCCGAGCAGATCGCTGCGATCCGCGGTAAGAGCGTGGAAGAAATCCTGTAAGGAGGGCAATCACTATGGCTAACCTGAAGATTACCCTTGTTAAGAGCCTGAACGGCCGCCTGGAAAAGCAGATCGCTACCGCCCACTCCCTGGGCCTGCGTAAGATCGGCCAGGTCACTATCCAGCCCGATAACACCCAGACCCGCGGTAAGATCGCCAAGATCGGCTTCATGCTGCAGGTCACCGAAGTTGAATAAGGAGGAGATAAGAAATGAAACTCTCTGAACTGTCTCCTGTCGCTGGCTCCACCCATGTGGGCAAGCGTAAGGGCCGCGGTGTCGGTACCGGCAACGGTAAGACCGGTGGCCGTGGTCACAAGGGTCAGCACGCCCGTTCCGGCGGCAAGACCCGCGTCGGCTTTGAAGGCGGCCAGATGCCTCTGGTCCGTCGTGTTCCCAAGCGTGGCTTCATCAATGTGTTCGCAAAGCCTCTGACAGCCATCAACCTGACTGTTCTGAACCGCTTTGAAGACGGCGCTGTTGTTGACGCTGCTACTCTGATCGAAGCAGGCATCATCGATGCTTGCCCCAATGGCCTGAAAGTACTGGCAAACGGTACTCTGACCAAGAAGATTACCGTTAAGGCTGCGGCTTTCTCTGAGTCTGCGAAAGAAAAAATTGAGCAGGCAGGCGGAAAGGCCGAGGTGGTTTAAGTGTTTAGCACATTGCAGAACGCTTGGAAGATTCCTGAGCTCCGCAAAAAGCTGATCTTCACCATGCTGATGCTGCTGCTGTACCGGATCGGTAATGTGATCCCCGTTCCCTATATCGATGCAGGCATCCTGTCCGACTACTTTAACCAGACTCTGTCAAACACTATCCTGGGCTTGTACGATGCTATGTCCGGCTCTGCCTTCTCTCAGGCATCCGTTCTGGCATTGGGCATTCAGCCCTACATCAATGCTTCCATTATCATCCAGCTTCTGACCATTGCCATCCCCGCTCTGGAGCGGTGGGCAAAGGAGGAAGGCGAGGTTGGTAAGAAGAAGATTGAACGCCTTACCCGCTACTCCACCGTGGCACTGGGTGTCCTGCTGGGCTTTGCCTACTACACTATGCTGCGCAACTACAGCACTCAGGGCCTGAACATCATCACCGATAAGGGCATCCTGCCTGCCATCGTGATCATCCTGGCCTTCACGGCCGGTTCTTCCGCGGTTATGTGGATGGGTGAGCAGATCACCGAGTTCGGCATCGGCAACGGCATCTCTATGATCCTGTTTGCCAACATCGTTTCCGGCCTGCCCGGCACCTTCAGCCGGCTGCTGGGTCTGAAGTGGTGGATCGCCATCATCATCGGCATCGTCATGCTGCTGCTGGTGATCTTCATCGTGTTCATCAACGATGCAGAGCGCCGCATCCCCATTCAGTACGCCAAGCGTGTGGTGGGCCGTAAGGTCTACGGCGGTCAGAACACCAACCTGCCTATCAAGGTTGCTATGACCGGCGTTATGCCCATCATCTTTGCCCAGTCCATCTCTTCTCTGCCTGCTACCATTGCCACCTTCGTTGGCAAGGCCGGCGAGGATAACTGGTGGTACAACAATATCTGGTCCAGCGAAACCTGGATCTATATTGTATTCTACGGTCTGCTGATCTTCTTCTTCAGCTGGTTCTACTCCACCATTCAGTACGATCCCGTGGAGATATCCAACAATCTGAAGAAGAACGGCGGATTTATCCCCGGCTTCCGGCCCGGCAAGCCCACGGCGGACTTTATCAAGAAGGTCATCGGCAAGATCGTGATCTTCGGTGCTGTGTATCTGGCAATCGTTGCTCTGATGCCTTTGGTTGGCGGCAAGCTGGTACCCGGCGTTGCCAATCTGGCTATCGGCGGTACCTCCATCATCATTATCGTGGGTGTTGCTCTTGAGACTGTGAAGGCTCTGGAGACCCAGATGCTGATGCGGCACTACAAGGGCTTCCTGGACTAAGCACGGAGGCAAGCAATGAACCTGATTCTGTTGGGTGCGCCCGGCGCAGGTAAGGGAACACAGGCAGAAATGCTGGCCCAAAAGCTGCAGATCCCAACCATTTCCACCGGCAATATGCTCAGAGAGGCTATGGCCAACGGCTCTGAGCTGGGCAAGCAGGTGAAACAGGCTATGGACGAAGGCCGGCTGGTTGATGACGAGCTGGTGCTGGGCATCGTAGCCGAGCGGACCGCAAGACCCGATTGCAAAAACGGCTTTATCCTGGACGGGGTGCCTCGCACCCTGGCCCAGGCGGAGGCTTTGGATGCAAAGGGTGTACGGATCGACCATGTAGTTTCCCTGGAGATCGCCGATGCCGTGATCGAAGGCCGTATGACCGGCCGCCGGGTTTGTCCCAAATGTGGAGCCAGCTTCCACATTACCGCAAATCCCCCGAAAGAAGATAACACCTGCGACCTGTGCGGTGCAGCGCTGGTGATCCGCAAGGACGACGCGCCGGAAACGGTAAAGAGCCGTCTTGCCATCTACCACGCGACCACAGAGGTGCTGAAGGATTACTATGCCGCGCAAGGCAAGCTTCGGCTTGTGGAGGGCGACCAATCCATCGAAGGTGCTTTCAAGGACATCTTAAAAGCCTTGGGAGAAACAGTATGATCGCAATCAAAAATGAACAAGAGCTTTCCGTGATGCGTCAGGCCTGTAAAATTACCGCGGCAGCCCGTGCACTGGCAGGGGAGATGGTAAGACCGGGCGTATCCACGAAAGAAATCGACAGAGCCGTGAGGGAATTAATTCTCACGCAGGGCGCAAAACCGTCGTTCCTGCACTACCACGGCTTCCCCGCAAGCAGCTGCATCAGTGTCAACAACACGGTGATCCACGGCATTCCCGGCGGATATGTGCTGCAGGACGGAGACATCGTTTCCGTGGATGTTGGTGCCTACTATAAAGGGTTTCACGGCGATTGCGCAGCAACGTTTCCCTGTGGCACGATCAGTGCCGAGGCTGAAAGACTGATCCAAGTGACGAGGCAGATCTTTTTTGAAGGTATCCGCTTTGCCACCAAGGGACACAGAGTGTCCGATATCTCCCACGCCATACAGACGTATGTGGAGTCTAACGGTTTTTCCGTTGTGCGGTCCTTCGTGGGTCACGGCGTAGGCGCACAACTGCACGAGGAGCCGGAAGTGCCTAATTTCGGTGCTCCCGGTCGCGGGCCGAGATTGCTTCCCGGTATGACACTGGCCATCGAGCCTATGGTCAACGCCGGCGTATATGATGTCCAGGTGTTGAAAGATGGCTGGACCACTGTCACCGCCGACGGCAAGCTCTCCGCCCACTATGAGAATACTGTACTCATCACCGACGGGGAGCCGGAAATACTCACCGTCGCCGAAGATCTCCGACTTGTATAAGTCGGCAACTGCAAAGTAAAACCTGGGAGGTTAATAACTTGGCAAAAGACGACGTAATCGAGATTGAAGGCATCGTAACCGATGCACTGCCGAATGCGATGTTCAATGTGGACATCGGCAACGGACACATCATTCTGGCACACAT
>JAZRIT010000041.1:0-4003 GCA_045645385.1 Faecousia sp. | reverse complement strand
GACGTGAACACCACTTGCGACGATGCTTTGGTTATGCTGCGTAAGACCAATCACATCTGCGGTCTGCCCCAGAACAGCGGTGACCCCTCTCCTTTCACCGCTCGCGGTGTATGGCAGGGTATCCGCGCTACCGCTAAGGTTGCTCTGGGCCGTGACGATCTGGAAGGCCTGACCATTGCTGTGCAGGGCCTGGGCAAGGTCGGCTACGATCTGTGCCGTCACCTGCACAACTCCGGCGCCAAGCTGATCATCGCTAACCGCTCCAACAAGGAAATGGCTGAAAAGGCTATT
Source organism: Faecousia sp. (assembly GCA_045645385.1). GTDB lineage: Bacteria > Bacillota > Clostridia > Oscillospirales > Oscillospiraceae > Faecousia. Next base: position 3,712 of record JAZRIT010000041.1, on the reverse strand, counting down.
GCTGAGTTCGGTGCTACCATCGTTCCCACCGAGGAAATCTACGCTCAGGAGTGCGACATCTTCTCCCCCAACGCTATGGGTGCTATCCTGAACCCCACCACCATTCCTCAGCTGAAGTGTAAGGCTGTTGCCGGTGGTGCTAACAACCAGATCCTGGACGATGCTTCCGGTATCGCTCTGAAGCAGCGCGGCATCTACTACGCTCCCGACTTCGTTATCAACGGCGGCGGTGTTATCAACGCAGCAGCTGAGGTTGACGGCCCCTACAACAAGGACGCTGTTCTGGCTAAGGTTGACAACATCTACAACACCATCGAGCACATTCTGTCCGAGTCCAAGGCCACCGGTGAGCCCGAAGGCGTGATCGCTACCCGCTTCGCAGAGTCCATCATCTACAAATAATCCAAATGTCATTGGGTGTGTTGCAAAACACACCCAATGCTTATGAGGTCTTCGTTTTGAAATTTATCGATTTTCACACCCATGTGTATCCCGATGCCATTGCCGCCAAGGCAGCAGACAGTGTCCGGGAATTTTACGAGGGAGAGGGCAACCCCGCCATCCACGGTACCACCAAAAATCTGCTGGAGCTGGGGACCAAGGCCGGTGTTGATCAGTTTGTGATCCTGCCGGTGGCGCTGCGGCCGGACAGAACCCGCCACATAAATGATTTCATTTTGGAGCAGGTTGCCCAAGAGCCCCGCTTCATTGGCTTCGGCACGATCCACGCAGCCACGGAGAATATCATCGATGAGGTGGATTATATCCGGGAGTCTGGTCTGCGGGGCATTAAAATGCACCCGGATTCTCAGGTATTCAATATTGACGATCCCCGGCTTTTGCCGGTGTATGAGCATATTCAGGGCAAGCTGCCGGTGATGCTCCATATGGGTGACAAGCGGTATGATTACTCCCACCCCAAGCGGCTGCGCCGGGTGCTGGATATGTTCCCCCGGCTGCAGGTCATTGCCGCCCATTTCGGCTCCTATCAGATTCACGCTGAAGCCTTCCCCCTGCTGAAGGACAAGGACTGTTTCTTTGATGTGTCCAGCTCGCTGATGTTTATGGATGAGGGTGTTGCAGAAAATTATGTCAACCAATACGGCGCAGAGCGGTTTGTCTACGGAAGCGACTTTCCTATGTGGGACCCTGCGCAGGAAATGGAGCGATTCCTCAAGTTAAAGCTCACCGACGACCAGTTTGAGCAAATCGCCCACAAGACCGCCGAATATATTTTGAAACTGTAATCAAAAAGGCAGACCCGCAGGTCTGCCTTTTTATTATGGGGTTTTTACAGCATTGCTAAGATCTGGGCTTTGGGCTTTGCACCTAAGGACTGGTTCACGACCTGGCCATCCTTAATAACAAACAGAGTGGGGATGCTCATCACCTGATACTTGGCGGCCAGCTCCGGCTCTTCGTCCACATTCACCTTGCAGACCTTGATGTCCTCCCGCTCGGCAGCGATCTCGTCCAGCACCGGGGCAATCATCTTGCAGGGGCCGCACCAGACGGCAAAAAAGTCCAGAAGAACAGGCTTGTCGGAGTGAAGAACCTCCGCTTCAAAGGTTTCTTTCGTAATATGCAGTACACTCATTGTAGTTACCTCTTTGTGTAGTTTTTCTTTGTGACTGTAGTATACCACAGGTTTTGGGAAATGTGTGTGATAATTGTCACAAAAAGGCCCCCTTGCCTAAAGGGGGCTGAATTTTTGCGTAGCAAAAAGACTGGAGGATTGTCCGATATCGACACATCCCAATCCCTCCGTCACGGCATTCGCCGTGCCACCTCCCTTTGCACAAGGGAGGCTTTACTCAAAGAATTCCTTGATGGTGTCGAAGAATTTGTTCCGCTTGGGGCTGGATTTTACCTCCAGGGTGTCGTCCAGCTTCCGCAGAAGCTCTTTTTGTTCCTTGCTCAGCTTGGTAGGCGTCTCCACAACCACCGTAAAGCGGTGGTCACCCCGGCGCTTGGGATTATTCACAAAGGGAATGCCTCTGCCGGTGAGGGAGAACATCTTGCCGGTCTGCGTACCCTCGGGGATCTCGAATTTTACCTTGCCGTCCAAAGTGGGAACTTCGATTTCCGCGCCCAGCGCCGCCTGGGTGAAGGTGATGGGCACTTCGCAGTACACATCCATACCCTCCCGCTCGAAAATGGGATGGCGCTTAATGTAAATATCCACCATCAGGTCGCCGTTGGGACCGCCGTTGCTGCCCACACAGCCCTCGCCCCGGACACGGACGGTCTGCCCCTCATTGATGCCGGCGGGTACATTGACCTTGATCTTCTGGGTGCGGTAGACCTTGCCCTTGCCCCGGCAGGTGTTACAGGGATTTTTGATGATCTTACCACGGCCGGAACACTGGGGACAGGTGGTGGTGGACTGCATCTGCATACCCATGATATTCTGCACGGTGCGGACCTGGCCGCTGCCCCGGCACTGGGAGCAGGTCTCGGTCTTGCCATCGGCAGAGCCGGTGCCGCTGCACTCAGCGCAGTTTTCGATCCGGCGGGCGGACACTTCCTTTTCCACGCCGAAGGCGGCCTCCTCAAAGGTCAGATCCAGCCGCGCGCCCACATTTTCGCCCCGGCGGGGCATATTCTGGGTGCTCTGACGGGTCCTGCTGCCGCCGCCAAAGAAATCGCCGAAAATATCGCCGAAATCAAAGCCGCCGAAGCCGCCGCCAAAGCCACCGAAGCCTGCGCCGCCGGCGCCGCCGCCGTAGCTGGGGTCCACACCGGCAAAGCCGAACTGGTCATAGCGGGAGCGCTTTTCGTCGTCGGACAGGACCTCGTACGCCTCGCCGATTTCCTTGAACTTCTCCTCGGCTTCCTTGTCGCCGGGGTTGCGGTCCGGGTGGTACTTCATTGCGCTTTTGCGGTATGCTTTCTTTATTTCATCGGCGCTGGCGCCCTTTTGTACGCCCAGCACCTCATAGTAATCGCGTTTATCTGCCATCTAATTCACCTCTTAGAGGAAACTTGGCTCCCCCTCTGGGGGAGCTGTCAGCAAAGCTGACTGAGAGGTTGTCCATTTTAAGGAGAAAACCCTCTCCGTCTGCCCGCAAGGGCAGACACCTCTCCCAAGGGGAGAGGCAAGTGGGGTGGTATGCACCGAAAAGGGGCGGGTTGCCCGCCCCTTTGGGGTTTGTTAGTCTACGGTGGTGTAGTCAGCGTCTACCACGCCGTCGTCGCCGCAGTTACCGCAGTTGCCGTCGCAGTTCTGGCCCTGGGCATTGGCGTTCTGATACATCTTCTCAGGGATGGGATAGAAAGCCTTCTGCAGCTCGTCACCGGCAGCCTTGATAGCCTCCAGATCCGTGCCCTTGTTGACTTCCTTCAGCTTGTCGATGGCAGCCTGCACAGCAGCCTTTTCCTCTTCGGTAGCCTTGTCGCCCAGGTCTGCCAGGGTCTTTTCGGTCTGGTAGATCAGGTGCTCGGCGTTGTTGTGGGTATCCACCTCTTCCTTCTTGGCCTTATCCTCGGCAGCGAACTGCGCTGCCTCGCGAACAGCCTTGTCGATGTCCTCCTGGGACAGGTTGGTGGAAGCGGTGATGGTGATATTCTGCTCCTTGCCGGTGCCCAGGTCCTTGGCGGAAACCTTTACGATGCCGTTGGCGTCAATATCAAAGGTAACCTCGATCTGAGGCACGCCCCGGGGTGCGGGAGCGATACCAGACAACTGGAAGTTGCCCAGGGTCTTATTGTA
>JAZRIT010000040.1:0-10964 GCA_045645385.1 Faecousia sp. | reverse complement strand
ATTTAATAATTGTCCAAGGTGTTACTTGTTCGTCTTTGCGTTATTCAATTTACAAGGTACATTCGCCCAGCCACCCGCGTGGCGAGCTTGTTCATTCTATCACGCGTCTTTTCGTTTGTCAACAACTATTTTTCATTTTTTTCAATATTTTTCAACAAGTTTATTTTTCGCCCGTCCAATCCCGTAATTTGGGCAGATTTCCGTGGACATCCAGATACTGGGCCGCCTCTTTCACACGGCCTGCCGCCTCACAGACGCACACCTTTACAGACTGCTTGATATGCTGCGCCATTTCCCCAACCCGGGAAACCGCATTTTTCGCCACAAGGAGAAAATCCGCAGTATCCAGATACACCACCGCAGCCGTCTTTTCTTTCAAATTTTCCAACGCCCTTAAAACATTCTCTCCCCTGCCCAAATCGCCGGTATCGGTCTCCAGTACGATATTATTATCTTCCATATACATAGCAACGGCCTGTACCGGACGCAGCTTTGCAATATCCGCCCGCTTCAGGGGCACAAGAAAAAGGGCGGCTATAATCAAGGCGTAAATGAATTTTCTCATTGTTGATTTCTCCTGTCTGTAGGTTTGAGTTTTTCGGTGCGGAATTTTGTTTTCTCCAGGCGGCGGCGGAGAATTCGACCGGTGGGCGAGAGGTAGTTAATACCCAGGCAACGCAGTCCGGACAAGTGGATGATCAGAATCAAAAGGCCGGCAGCGGTGCCGTACAAGCCGGCAAAGGATGATAGCACCGCAATACCGAACCGCCACACCCGCAGCGCGTTGGCCAGATCCCGATTGGGCAGGACAAAGCCGCAGACCCCGGCGACGGATACCATAATCAGCGCAACCGGAGAGATAAGACCTGCCTCCACAGCAGCTGTACCCACCACAATGCCTCCGATGACCGATACGGATTGACCAATGGCCTGAGGAAGATGGATGCCGGATTCCTGCAACAGCTCAAAGGCAATCAGCAGGCCCAGTACTTCTGCCGCTGTGGAAAAGGGTACTGCCTGCTTGCTTTCTATAATGGACAACAGCAGAGGCAGAGGAATGACCGCCTGGTGGAAGGTGGCCAGCGCGATATAGATACCCGGCAGCAACAAACCGGCCAGCAGTGCAAGATAGCGCAAGATCCGCACCGCAGATGCGCCGATATAATCCCTGCCCCGGTCTTCGGGACTTTCCATTAGATACATCAGGTCTGCCGGCGCAAGATACCCCAGCGGCAAGCCGTCTATCAGCAGGCCCACCCGGCCATCCAGGATCCCTTGGCAGAAGCGGTCAGACCGTTCCGTGTACTGCATCAAAGGAAAAGCGGTAGCCCGGGAGCCGGTTATATATTCTTCCACGGCGGCAGGACTGAGCAGGCCGTCAATGTGGATTTGTGAAAGACGGTCTTTCATTTTGGTCACCAGTTCCGGGTTTGTGATCCCCTCCAGCCACACTACGCTCACATTGGTCAGGGAGCGTTCCCCCACTTGCGTTTCATAGATCCGCAGGTCCGGTGAACGGAGATGCCGCCGGACATAGCTGGTATTGGAGCGGACGGTTTCCACAAAAGCGTCTTTCGCGCCCTTGACGGTGTTTTCCACCTCCGGAGCGGATGGGCCGCGCTTATCGGGGGTTTTTACCTCAAAGCCGATGGCGCCTGCCCCTGGAAACAGGACAACGCAAAAACCGTTCACCAGTAGGAATGCGATCTGATCTAAGTCTTTGCAGGGGACTGCCACATTATTGTATATCATACCGTTTATGGAATGGCGGTACAGTTCTTCCATTGTATTTCCTGTCAAATGCTGCGTAATAGGCTTAAAAATATAATCAGAAGCATAGGCAGATGCAATCAGGCCGTCGATAGCATAGGCATAGACGGTGAATTCCCCGCAGTGCAGCTCCCTGCGGATAAAGTCTGCAGCATCCCGGAAAATATGGCTGATGTTGGGATCTGTCATTTCCCCAATGTAAGCTTTTTCCTGCATCATCTCACCTCCCGAATAGCTTACCCGATTCTGCGCGGTTTATAATTGCAATTTCCGCCGGAAAGTGGTATAGTTATATTAATGTACGGATTTTGGAGGAACTTCTATGTCTTCAGTGATCGCTGCCGTATCCACCGGCAGTCAGATTTCAGCCATCGGCATTCTGCGGCTTACAGGTGACGGCTGCGCCCAGGTTGCCGGAAAGGTATTCACCCTGACCAGCGGTCTGCCACTATGGGAAGCGCCCAACCGAAAATTGGTGTTAGGCACACTGCGGGATACGCAAGGGCGCGTGATCGACCAGTGTATGGCCGTTTACACCCGGGCCCCCCACACCTACACCGGCGAGGATACGGTGGAATTTCACTGTCACGGGTCGCCTGCCGTATTGGCTGCGGGTTTGGATGCTTTGTTTGCTGCCGGTGCTGTGCCTGCCAAGCGGGGCGAATTTACCAAGCGGGCATTTCTCAACGGGCAGCTGGATCTGACCCAGGCGGAAGCGGTGATCGATCTGATTGAAGCCGAGACCGCCGATGCTGCTGCCAACGCGGCAGGTCAGGTGGGTGGCCGGCTGCAGAAAAAGCTTGCACCTATTTATAATACACTGACCGATCTGTGCAGCCATTTCCACGCGGTGTTGGATTACCCCGACGAGGATATCGAGGATTTTGGGCTGGACAGCTATTACATCGCCCTTCGGTCCAGTGCGAAAGAGCTGCACGCATTGCTGCAGACCTACGGACAGGGCCGCATTTTAAAGCAAGGTGTGGCTGCTGCCATTGTGGGTAAACCCAATGTAGGCAAGTCCAGTCTGCTGAACGCCCTGGCCGGTTATGAGCGGGTGATCGTTACGGAAATCGCAGGCACCACACGGGATACTGTAGAAGAGTCTGTAATGCTGGGCGCTACCCGGCTGCGGCTCATCGACACCGCCGGCATCCGGCAGACAGAAGATCGCATTGAGGCCATCGGTGTGGAGCGGTCCAAACAGGCTGTGGAAAACGCCGATTTGGTGCTGTTTGTGTGTGACGGCTCACAGCCGCTGACCGACGAGGACAGAGAGGTTATCAATGTGTGCTTGGATGTGGAGAACGCCATTGCCCTGATCAACAAGTCTGATCTTGGTAGTGTGGTTGTTCCGTCGGATCTGCCCTTTATGCAGGTGATTTCCATTTGCACCAAGACCGGCGAGGGTCTTGACCAGCTGGCCGATGCGGTGGATGTGATGTTTGCAAACGATATGCCCTGCGACGGCTCGATCCTTACCAGCCCCCGGCAGTTTGACGCCATTCGGCGAGCATACGAAGCGATGCTGGCTGCGCTGCAGGGATTAAAGCTGGGCCAGACACCGGATGCGGTACTGACCGATGTGGAAGCCGCCATGGAAGCTATGGGCGAGGTCACCGGCAATACCGTCCGGGAGGATATAACCGCAAGAATTTTTGAGCGATTCTGCGTAGGAAAATAATACAGGAGATTGCCACACCGGTGTGCGCACCGGCTCGCAATGACAACGATTATGATTTATTTGGATAATTCCGCTACCACCAAGCCCTGTCAGGAGGCGGTGGCAGCGATGACAGATGCACTGACAGAGCATTGGGCAAATCCCAGTGCCCTGTACGGATTTGGTATAGAGACCGGTGCTTTGCTCCGGGGGGCGCGGCAAAAAGTCGCTGCCGCTATGGGCGCTGAGCCGGACCGGGTATTCTTCACATCCGGCGGCACAGAGGCTGACAACTGGGCCATTTTCAGCACCGTTAAGCGGTACGGCCACAGAAATAAGCACATTATTACCACCGCCATTGAGCATCACGCGATCCTGCGGTGTATGAATGAGCTGGAGCATCAAGGGTACGATGTCACCTATCTGCAGCCGGATGCCCTGGGCAACATCTCTTTGGATGATTTTAAGGCCGCTTTGCGGAAGGACACGGCGCTGGTTTCCGTTATGATGGTCAACAACGAAACAGGCGCGGTGATGCCAATTGCCCAGATGGTAAAGCTGACCAAAAGGCTATCCCCCGACGCCATTTTCCACACGGATGCGGTGCAGGGTTTCTTAAAAATCCCCTTCGCTGCCAAGACACTGGGCGCGGATCTGATCTCTGTTTCCTCCCACAAGATCCACGGGCCGAAGGGTGTGGGCGCGCTGTATATCAGTCCCCGGCTGAAGGCGTTCCCCCCCCTGCTCTTTGGCGGCGGACAGGAAGCCGGTTTCCGCAGCGGCACAGAAGGCACACCGGCCATCTTTGGCTTTGCCGCTGCCTGCGAAGCCTGCAAGGCAACCCTGCAGGCGGATATTTCCCGGGAAAAGGCATTGCTGGATGCGTTGATCGCCAAACTCAGCAAGCTGGACGGATTGATCGTCAATGGTGCCCACGACGCGCCCCACATTCTCTCGCTTTCCATTCCCGGTCTGCCCACTCAGAATTCCATTAATATTCTGCAGGATGCGGGAATCTGCGTGTCGGCAGGGTCGGCCTGCGCCAAAGGCCACCGCAGCCATGTGATGACCGCTATGGGGTTAAAACCGGAGGTCATTGACGGCGCATTCCGGGTGTCAATCTGCCGGGACACCACCGAAGAAGAACTGAGCAAACTGGCAGATGTTATTGAAAAGGAACTGTTACCCCGAGTAAGAGTATAAAGAAAAACGCGTGTCAACCGACACGCGTTTTTATATTAGTTTAGGGATATCCTGCTGTAGGGCAGCGATATCCGATAGCTGTTCTGTTCTTATGAGAGCTGCGCCGCGCTGTTGCAATTCGATACCGGCAGCACTGCCGTCATCAAAGAAAAACACCGGACTCCAGCTGTTGTGCAGGTTGCGGACTGTGCCGTCCCAAGTACCTCCTGTGCCGATGCCGCACTGGGCCACCAAGGTTATATACCCCAGCGCATGGATCACCCGGTTACGGCTGAGCGCTCTCTGACCGGAAAAGGGCAGATCGTAGCTATCCTCTGACAGATACAGCACATTCTCGCGAAGCGGGTGCTTGTACAGTTCATCGGCAACCACGCAGATCACCCTGCCGCCGGCATTCAGGCAGGCCTCCTGGGCTGTGCGGTCTGCGCCTTTGGCATTGCCGGACACCAGCGTAAAGCCCTGCCTTGCCGCAGCACTGCCGGCAGCTTCTGCAAACGCCCGGTTTTGAATGTTCAGCTCCCGGCTTCCCACCAATGCGATCATCCGGGTCGAAAGCAGCGACAGGTCGCCCTTTGCCCACAGGCAGCCGGGGGCATCCAGACCAAGCCTTTGCCGGACGGCGGGCGGATAAGCCTCCCCTGCCCGGCTCAAGGGAACGCAGCCACACTGTTTTCCCCGGTGAATGTATTTATCCAGCGCCCGTTTCCCGTCCAGCAAATCCGTAATCCGTCGGGCCGTCTTCCGGTCATAACCCAATCTCACAAGATCTTCTACGCAGATATCTCTGTCCTCCAACGGCCGGTCCGTTTGGGCCACACGGACTGCCAAAGTGCGGAACTGCGCAACGGTCAGGGGCTTTCTGTCCGGGTCTCCCATAGAGCTGGTCAGCAGCAGGAAACCCCGTTCCCGGGCCGTCAACGGAACCGCTTCTTTACCACCGGCGCTTTGATCTCCTCTTGGGTCAAGGTGCCGTCAGTCCCCAGAAGCATAGGGGTAATGGAATAATTGGAATATTTTGCGATCTCATCCAGCTTGGCTTTTTCCGGGAAATTGCCGATGATGGACCAGGCGACACCCTTTCGCTTGGCGCGGCCCGTTCTGCCGATACGGTGGACATAGTATTCATTTTCTTCCGGTACATCAAAGTTGATGACACAATCCACATCGCCCACATCGATACCCCGGGAGGCAACATCGGTAGCGATCAGGATGGCCAGCTTACCGTCCCGGTAGCGCTGCATGGTCTTTTCCCGCTGGCTCTGGCGGATGTCTCCGTGGATGCAGTCGCAATCTGCTCCGGCCCGCTGAAAATCGTCGGACAGGCGCTGGCACATATGCTTGGTGTTGCAGAAGATCATCACCCGTTCATACCCCTGGGTACGGATCAGCCGCAGGGCGGTTTCTGCCTTTTCAAGGGGGGTGACTGTGATAGAATACTGGTCGATGTCCGGGCGGTCCTCCTGCTTTGGCTCGACGGTGATCTCCACCTCGTCCCGTTGGTACATCCAGGAGACCGTCATAACCTCCTGGGAGATGGTTGCAGAAAACAGGCCCAGGTTCTTGCGGTTTTTCACCTTTTCGATGATACGGGTCACATCCTTGAAAAATCCCATATCCAGCATACGGTCCGCCTCGTCCAGCACCACGGTCTGGATCTTGTCCAGGCGGATATTCTTGCGGTTATAGTGGTCCATCAGACGGCCGGGGGTAGCCACCACAATCTGGGGCTTCTTCTCCAACTGCTTAGCCTGCCCCACGGTGCCTGCGCCGCCGTACAGCACCGCCACACGGATACCCTGGTAATAGGTCAGCAGACCCCGCAGCTCGTCACCAATCTGAATAGCCAGTTCCCGGGTGGGGGCAAGGATCAGCCCCTGTACATCTTCACAATCCGTATCCACATGCTCGATCATGGGAATGCCGAAGGCAAAGGTCTTGCCGGTGCCGGTGGGGGCTTTGGCGATCACATCTTTCCATTGCATAAACTCCGGGATCGCCTTGGCCTGAATGGTGGTGGGATAGCCGTAGCCCTTCTTCTCCAGCGCCTTCAGCATTGCCTCAGACAGACCTAAATCCTTAAACATAATTTCTTCCATATTTCAGCGTCCTTTTTCTTTGGTTACACCTATCTTAGCAGATAATTTCTCTTTTTGCAACCATTCCCCTGTGGACAAACTGCAGAAAATATGCTATATTTTAAGTTGGTAATTTATATGCGAAATAATCGGAAAAGGAGTTTGCGAAAAATGGGCAAGCTAATTGTAATTGAAGGTACTGACGGTTCCGGGAAATCCACACAGTTTCGTATGATGTCCCAGCATCTGGAAAAAGATAATATTGCATTTAAGCATCTGGTATTTCCCCGGTATTCCGAGGAAAGCTCTGCGCTGATCCGTATGTATTTGGGCGGTCAGTTCGGCAGCAAGCCCTCTGATGTCAACGCTTATGCCGCATCCGCTTTTTATGCGGTGGATCGCTATGCGTCTTACAAAATGGATTGGGGTCAGTGGTACGAAGAGGGCGGCCTGGTCCTGTCCGACCGGTACACAACCTCCAACGCGGTGCATCAGGCATCCAAAGAGCCCGACGGCAAGCGGGAGGCATATCTCCACTGGCTTTATGATTTCGAGTATGCAAAGTTAGGTCTTCCCAAACCGGATCTGGTGATCTATTTAGATGTACCCACCGACTTTACCGAAAAGCTCCTGCGCCACCGGGAGGCTGACACCAACACCAAGGCCGATATTCACGAGCAGGATATGCAGTATCTTGCCACCTGCCGGGAGACGGGCCGGGCCGCTGCGGAATACTACGGCTGGACTGTGATACAATGTGTCAGGGACGGTGCGATGCGAACCGTCGAGGATATTCACAAGGAGATCTATGGGCACGTGTGTAAGTGCCTGGAGGGATAAGCTATGGTATATGTATTACTGGGCACAGGCTTTGAAGAAATAGAAGCCATTGCCCCTATTGATCTGCTGCGCCGGGCCGGTATCCAGGTGCTGACCGTAGGTGTGACAGGAAAAACCGTTTATGGCGGACATAACATTGGCGTGGAAGCAGATATTACCCTTGAGGAAATGGATTTAACCGATTTGGAAATGATCGTTCTGCCCGGCGGGCTGGCCGGTGTCGCCTCTGCCCGGGCCAGCCAAAAGGCACTGGACGCCCTGCGTTTTGCCTGGGAGAACGACAAATTCGTCGCCGCCATCTGCGCCGGACCTACCGTTCTTGCCGATCTGCACATTACAGATGGTAAGAATGCAACCTGCTACCCCGGCTGTGAGAGTGGTATGGGCAATGCCAAAGTGTGCGCCGATGTGCCCTGTGTCCGGGACGGCAGGCTCATTACCGGTGCGTCTGCCGGCTGCGCCATACCTTTTGCCCTTATGCTGATCGATGCACTGAAAGGACCCGAACAGGCTGCGGCAATCGCAAAGCAGATCGTGATCCGCTGACAGGAGGAGAACCTATGGATAACAACAACCGGAATACACCCACCCCGGGTCTGACAGAGGAAAACTTAAAATGGCTGGAAGAAATGATGGATGCCAACACCAAGGCCCTTGAACCGATCGTAGAGCCGGAACAGGACCCGGCTACGGAGCCTGTTGCCGAAAAGACCGCCGAGGAACTGGAGATCGATGATATTCTGTCCACCGACTGGGATCATATTGACCTGCCGGAGGAGCCTGCAGAGGAAGCCGGCCCTGTCCAGGAAATATCCGAAGCAGAGGAAGCTGCCCCGGAAACGGAGGCGGAGCATCCGACGAAGGGCCGCAGAAGCACCCCAAAAAAAGGCCGCCCCAAAAAGAAGGACGGTTACGGATTATTGGGCATTCCCCATATTTTTGCCACCGTCATCTGGCTGGCGCTGATCTTGGCCATCGGTGTTTCTTTGGGCCGGGTGCTTTGGGTCTGCTGCGCAGATGTGATGGCCTTCGGCAAGGATGACCAAAAGGTGACCATTACCATTACTGCCGACGACACCATCGACACCATCTCCAAAAAGCTGGGACAGGCAAATCTTGTGAGATATCCCGATTTGTTTAAGTTTTTTGCCAATGTGACCGGCAAGGCCGAGGATATTTGCGTTGGCACATTCACCCTCTCTCCCCAGCTGGATTACAATGCGATGATCAACGCCATGTACAGCAGCACCTCCAAACGGGGCGTTGTGGATATTATGTTCCCGGAGGGCTACAACTGCGCCCAGATCTTCAAAACATTGGAGACCAAGGGTGTATGTACGGCAGCTGAGCTGGAGGAATATGCCGCCAACGGCGAGCTGAAGGAATACTGGTTCTTAGAGGGCGTTTCACGCGGCGACAAGTACTGCCTGGAAGGCTATCTGGCACCGGATACCTACTCCTTCTATCTCAATGACAGTCCCCGCCGGGTGCTGGAAAAATTCCTTAACGAATTTGACGATCGGTTTACCGATAAGATGAAAGAGGATTTTAAGACCATCCAAAGCACCTTTGCCGCGAAGCTGCGGACCAAAGGCTTCACCGCTGCCTATATCCAGGAGCACACGCTGACCCTGCATCAGGTGGTGACCCTTGCATCCGTTGTGCAGAAAGAAGCTGCCTCGGTAAACGAAGGCTTTGATATTGCTTCCGTATTCTACAACCGGCTCAGTAATCCCAACATTCTGTCGCTGGGCGCAGATGCTACTGTTTATTACGCCATTGGCGATTATTTCGGCGAGATCGACGAGCTGACCGCGGAGCATCTAAATGCAGACAGTCCCTACAACACCCGTAAGAATCAAGGAATCCCTCCCGGACCGATCTGTAATATGGGCGTGCAGGCCCTGTATGCCGCACTGGAGCCCAACGACACCAGTTACAACTACTTTGTTTATGACAGAAGCGAGTCTGCCCACCGTTTTGCCGTTACTGAGAGCGAGCACAACAAGAATGTGGCAGAATTGATGGGGTAAGCTATGGCAAAATTAGAATTACTCAGCCCTGCCGGGGATATGGAACGGCTGCAAATGGCCGTTGCGTACGGCGCAGATGCGGTGTATCTGGCCGGCACGGACTTTGGTATGCGCTCCTTTGCGGGGAATTTCACCCCGGAGGAGCTGCCAAAGGCGGTGGAATTTGCCCACAGTCACGGCGCGAAGGTCCATGTGACTGTAAACACCATGCCCCGCAATGACGAGATCGCCGCCCTGCCTCCTTATTTGGAGCAGCTGCAGGATGCGGGAGTGGATGCGCTGATCGTTGCGGATATGGGTGCGTTTACCCTGGCCGGAAAATACGCGCCTAAGTGCCAGCGGCATATCTCCACCCAGCAGTCCATCGCCAACTACGAATGCGCCCAGGCCTGGTACGATCTCGGCGCAAAGCGGGTGGTGCTGGCAAGGGAATTAAGTCTTGAGGAGATCCGTACTATCCGGGAAAAGACCGATCAGGATCTGGAAATTGAGACCTTTGGCCACGGCGCTATGTGTGTCAGCTACCCCGGCAGATGCCTGCTCAGCAACTATATGACCGGCCGTGATTCCAACCGGGGCGCTTGCGCCCAGCCCTGCCGATATCAGTATGCGCTGATGGAGGAAAAGCGCCCCGGGGAATACTTCCCTGTTTTCGAGGACGAAAAGGGCACATATATTCTGAACTCCCAGGATATGTGCACCATTGACCATCTGCAGGATCTTATGGATGCGGACATTGACTGCATTAAGATCGAAGGACGGGCAAAATCTGCCTATTATGCCGCTATCGTCACCGGCGCTTATCGCCACGCAATCGACGACATTGCTGCCGGACGACCCATTGATCCCGTTTGGCGGGATGAGGTGGAGCACGTGAGCCATCGGTACTACTCCACAGGCTTTTATTACGGCTATCCCGGCCAGTATACAGACCATTCCCGGTACATACGCCAGTGGCAGATCTGCGCCATTGTGGAGCGCTGTGATGAAAACGGTCTTGCCCTGTGCAGTCTGCGGAACAAATTCTCCAAGGGCGACGCATTGGAGGCAGTGGGACCGGATATGCGCCCCTTCCCTTTTACTGTGAAGGATATGCAAACACTCGAGGGCGAAGCATTGGACGAGCCGAGGACACCCCAAATGCAGTTCTATCTGCAGCTGCCAAAGCCTGTGCCTGCAATGAGTATTCTCCGCAGGCAGGTGGAGCTTTCAGGAAGATAACAAAACGCACTCTGCTGGTGAACTGCCCCAATTTGTTCGGACAGCACAAAAACACCCCTATGTAGGAAATATTTAATTCAAGCGGAGTGGCGTAGCGTTAGCGGCGCCACTCCTGTTTTTGTTTGGATACGTTCATTGTTGTAAAAGTAGATGTAGTCA
>JAZRIT010000039.1:0-45086 GCA_045645385.1 Faecousia sp. | reverse complement strand
GCCTGCGGAAATGAACGACTTTATCGCCGAGCACGAGGATGTGGTCTGCCCCAACTGCGGCAAGCACCACTTTACCTCCATCCGTAACTTTAACCTGATGTTCCAGACCAAGATCGGCGTTACCGAGGACTCCTCCTCCATTGCATACCTGCGCCCCGAAACCGCACAGGGTATCTTCGTCAACTTCGACAACATTCAGCGTACCACCCGGAAAAAGCTGCCCTTCGGCGTTTGCCAGGTGGGTAAGGCTTTCCGCAACGAGATCACCCCGGGCAACTTCACCTTCCGTACCCGTGAGTTTGAGCAGATGGAGTGCGAATTCTTCTGCCAGCCCGGCACCGACTTAGAGTGGTTTGCCTACTGGAAGGATTTCTGCAAGAACTGGCTGATCTCCCTGGGCATCAAGGAAGAGTCCCTGCGTCTCCGTGACCACGAGCCAGCAGAGCTGGCCTTCTACTCCCGGGCTACCACCGATATTGAGTATCAGTTCCCCTTCGGCTCCGGCTGGGGCGAGCTGTGGGGCATTGCTGACCGTACCGACTATGACCTGGGCCGCCATCAGGAGGCTTCCGGCAAGAAGCTGACCTATTTCGATCAGGAGCGCAACGAGCATTACATTCCCTATGTTATCGAGCCCTCTCTGGGCTGCGACCGTGTGGCTCTGGCATTCCTGTGCGAGGCTTACGACGAGGAAGTTGTGGGTCAGGACAAGAACGGCAAGGACGATGTCCGCACCGTGCTGCGTCTGCACCCAGCGCTGGCTCCCTTCAAGGCTGCCGTGCTGCCCCTTAGCAAGAAGCTGACCCCCAAGGCAGAGGAGATATACCGCGAGCTGCGCAAGGACTTTATGATCGACTTTGACGATGCCGGCTCTATCGGCAAGCGTTACCGCCGAGAAGACGAGATCGGCACACCCTTGTGTATCACTGTGGACTTCCAGACCATCGGCGACGAAACTACCGAGGCTGACAACTGTGTAACCGTCCGCGACCGTGACACCATGGAGCAGGTCCGTATCCCTATCAGCGAGCTGAAGAACTACATCGCCAAAAAGTGCGAATTCTAATAAAAATCCCCGGGTCACCCCGGGGATTTTTTAATGCAAAATGTAAAATGCAAAATGTAGGGACACCCGTTCCCGGGTGTCCGCAAAAAATAATCAGCCACCCCGGGAGGGGTGGCCCTACGAATTTATCCGATAAAAATGTGTAGGGGCGATTCACGAATCGCCCGCGGGGCGTCGAAGGCGCCGCCCCCTACAATTAAAAATCCCCACCGATCGGTGGGGATTTTCCTTTTACTTAATGAGCAGTTCTGCGATCTGGATGGCGTTGGTGGCAGCGCCCTTGCGGACCTGGTCGCCGCAGCACCACAGGCAGATGCCGTTGTCATCGGTCAGGTCGGGACGGATACGGCCCACATACACGATATCCTGGCCGCTGGTCTCCAGAGGCATGGGATATTCCTTCTTAGCCAGATCGTCCACCAGCTTACAGCCGGGGGCCTTGGCTATCACCTCACGGGCCTGCTCTACGGTGACAGGCACATCAAAGTGGCAGGACACGGAAATGGAGTGGCTGCGCACGACCGGCACGCGGACACAGGTGCAGGACACCTTCAGCTCCGGCAGATGCATGATCTTCCGGCCCTCGTTCTGCATCTTCATCTCCTCACTGGTGTAGCCCTCGAAGGCTTCGCCGCCGATCTGGGGGATCAGATTGTAGGCGATCTGGTGGGAGAAGATCTGGGGCTCGTAGGTCTCGCCCTTGCGCAGGGCCTCCACCTCGTTCATCAGCTCGATAGGGCCGCCTGCGCCTGCGCCGGATACCGCTTGGTAGGTGGAGGCGGTCATAGTGCGGATGGGGGCGATGGAATTCAGCGCATTGACAGCGGTGACGGTGATGATGGTGGAGCAGTTGGGGTTAGAGATAATGCCCTTGTGGCCCTTCACATCCTGGGGGTTGACCTCGGGGACGATCAGCGGCACCTCCGGATCCATGCGGAAAGCGGAGGAATTATCCACAAACACCGCACCGGCCTTGACGATGGCGGGAGCAAACTGCTTGGCAATGTCATTCTCAGCAGCGCCCAGCACGATATCCACACCCTCGAAAGCTTCATCGCAGGCCAGCTGGATAGTCACATCCTCGCCCCGGAACTTCAGGGTCTTACCTGCGCTGCGGGCGCTGGCCAGAGGGATCAGCTTGCCAACGGGGAAATTCCGCTCCTGCAGAATGTGGATCATTTCCTGTCCTACGGCGCCGGTTGCGCCCAGAACGGCAACAGTATAGGTCTTCATAGAAACCCTCCTTACTTAATAAAGCTATTGTACAGAACCCGGATGGCGGCGGCGAAATCCTTGTTTTCTACGCCGAAGATGATGTTCAGCTCGTCGGGACCCTGGTTGATCATACGGATATTGATGTCGGCCTTGCCCAGCGCGGCGAAGATCTTACCGGACACACCGGGACGGAAAGCCATCTGATGGCCAACGGCGGTGATGACAGCGATCTGATCGTGGACGGTGATGTTATCCGGGGCGATCTCCTGCTGAATGTCAGCCAAAATGGCGTACAGATGGGGGGCAAGCTTGGCGGTGGGAATGGCAAGAGACACATTGTCCATACCGTTGGGGACGAATTCCACGGACACGCTGTGCTTTTCCAGCACCGACAGGATGCGCCGCAGGATACCCACCTCGTTGGTAAGCCCCCGCTTGAAGATGGTGATGATGGAGAAATCCTTTTTGCCGGCGATACCGGTGATGATCCGGTTGGGATCGACCTCCGTATCAAAATGCTTGCGGATCATGGTGCCGGGGGCGGCGGGGTCGTTGGTGTTGCGGATGTTCAGAGGGATGTTCTTCTTCCGTACCGGATAGATCGCGCCCTCGTGAAGCACATTTGCGCCGGCGTAGGCCAGCTCCCGCAGCTCCTCGTAAGTGATCTCGGCGATGGGGTGGGGATTTTCCACGATCCGGGGGTCGGCCATCAGGATGCCGGAAACATCGGTCCAGTTTTCATAAACGCCGGCATCCAGGGCAGCGGCAGCCAGGGAGCCGGTGATATCACTGCCGCCCCGGGAGAAGGTGCGGATACTGCCGTCGGGCATTACACCGTAGAAGCCGGGAGTGACGATACCGTGGCAATCTTTTGCCTTGGCGCTGAGGGCGGCATAGGACTTTTCGGTGTCCACCTTGCCGTCGATGGTGAAGAATACCCATTCTGTGGCGTCCACAAAGTCGAAGCCTAAGTAAGCGGCCATCAGCTTGGCGGAGAAATACTCGCCCCGGCTGGCCATCTCATCCTGGGATACCTGCTTGGCATCCAATCTGGCTTTCAGCGCGGCAAACTCGGACTCCAAATCCAAGGTGATGCCCAGCGCATCGCGAATTTCCGTGTACCGGGAGGTGATCATCTCAAAAACCGGGTCGCAGGCCACACCGTACTGGGTGTGGGCGTGGCACAGGTACAGAAGAACAGTGATCTTGTGATCGTCAGAGGAGCGCTTGCCGGCCGCGGAAACTACCACCACCCGGCGCTCGGGATCAGAGGTCACAATATCCCGGACCTTTTTGTATTGACCGGCGTCTGCCATAGAAGAGCCGCCGAATTTGGTTACTTTCAGCATAACAATCTTTCCTTTCCCAACGGGATTACTCTGCCAATGCGGCGATGAATGCCTTGGGCTGGTCCTGGAGCCACTTGTGCATAGCCTCCACGGAAACCGGCTTGGTGATCACCGCATCGCCCCAGGCTTCGGCGGCGACCTCCTGCAGCCAGGCATCCATACCGCCCCGGACATAGTAGCACAGCTTGTCGGTGTTTTCAGCTGCGACTTTTTTGCCGCAGGGGCTGTAGAAGCCCTTGCCCAGAAGCACATCGGCACAGTCCTGCACCACATTATATGCAGTGGGGTAACGGCCTGCGCCCTGACCGTAGAAGCTCATGCGGCCGGAGGCAGAGCCGACCAGAGTGATGAGGTTATAGTTGGCGGGAACGGCGGATTCCGGCTCGCCTAACTTTACAAGGGTGGGCTGCACATAGGCGCTGACCTTGCCGTCTGCGCATTTGCCGGTGGAGATCAGCTTACATACCAGGCCGTGAGCCTTGAAATTCTCCACATCGGAGGCCTGAATGCGGCTGATACCGGCGACAGGCACGGTGGCAGTGTCCAGCCGGATGCCAAAGGCCACATTGGAAGACAAAATCACCTTGTGACAGGTGTCGATGCCCTCCACATCGGTGGTGGGGTTGGCCTCGGCGTAGCCCAGCTGCTGGGCCTGCTTCAGTGCGTCGGCGTAGGTCAGACCTAAACGGGTCATAGAGTCGAGAATGTAGTTGCAGGTGCCGTTCATAATGCCGCCCACCTTTTCGATGGTCTGCATTCTTCTGGCCCGCTCCAGCTCGGAAAGCCAGCCGATGCCGCCGCCCACAGCAGCGGTGCAGCGGAAGCAAACGCCCTTCTCCTGGGCCAGGGGGATCAGCTCGTCATAGAAGGTGGCGACCAGCGCCTTGTTGGAGGTGACGATGTGCTTGCCTGCTTCAATAGCGGCCTTGACAAACTCATAAGCCGGGTGCAGTCCGCCCATTGCCTCTACCACGGTGTCAATGGTGGGGTCGTTCAGCACATCGTTAAAATCCTTCGTCACCTGGGCGTCCGGAAGCTGCACATCCTCCAAGCACACCACTTTGGCAACGGACATATCCTCGCGGGGGGCAGTCAGATCGTAAACACCTCTGCCCACAACACCAAAACCGAGCAAACCAATCTTCATGTTTCTGTCTCCTATATATTTTTTCTATGGGTATCGTAAGTTTTTATGAATAATAGTGCTTGCAATTTCTTAAAGAAGAGTATATCATATATTTTAAAGAATTGCAATTGTTTCATAAAAACCAACAATTCCAATTATTTTTTGCCACTTTTGTGCAATTTGCAGATAAGGAGGACCCTATGCGATACCATTCGACGAGAAACGGGGCAAATTTTGTGGACAGCGCCCAGGCGGTGCTGGCAGGTTTAGCCCCTGACGGCGGCCTGTATGTGCCGGAAAATTTGCCCAAAATCGATGTTGCTGCCTGCCTGCAGGAGAATACGATGCAGATGGCTTCCCAGATCATCGGCGCGCTGCTGCCTGCGATCCCGGATATGGAAAAGTTGGTGGACCGGGCCTACCGGGGGAAATTTCAAACCGAGGAACTGACCCCCACGGTGGATACAGGCCGCTTTACGGTGCTGGAGCTGTTCCGCGGCCCTACTTCAGCCTTTAAGGATGTGGCGCTGTGTATGCTGCCACAGCTGCTCACCGCTGCCAGAAAAGTGAAGGGGCTGGAGGAGGATGTGCTGATCCTCACCGCCACCTCCGGCGATACCGGCAAGGCTGCTTTGGCTGGCTTTGCGGATGTGCCCGGGGTGAAGATCTGCGTGTTCTACCCCGACGGCGGCGTGTCTGCGGTCCAGCGGGCGCAAATGGTGACCCAGGAGGGCAGTAATGTGGCTGTTTGCGCGGTCTATGGCAATTTTGACGATGCCCAGACCGGCGTAAAGAATATCTTTGCCGCTGCGGAAAATGGCAGACTTCCTGCCGGCAACTGCCTGCGCCTGTCCACCGCCAACTCCATCAACATTGGCCGCCTTGCCCCCCAGATCACTTACTATTTCAAGGCCTACGCAGACCTGCTGCGCCGGGGTCAGATCAAGATGGGCGACACCGTGAATTTCTGTGTTCCCACCGGCAATTTCGGCGACATTTTAGCCGGCTGGCTGGCCAAAAAGTTAGGCCTGCCCGTGGGCAAGCTGATCTGTGCATCCAATGCCAACAATGTGCTGACGGACTTCATTCAGACCGGTACTTATGACCGCCGCCGCCCCCTGCATAAGACCCTGTCCCCCTCCATGGACATTTTGGTCTCATCCAATTTGGAGCGGCTGCTGTACTTCCTGTCCGGGGATACCGAGCTGGTTGCAAGGCTGATGCAGCAGCTGAACACTGAGGGCAGCTATACCGTCCCCGCAGAGCTGAAAAATGCCATCACAGAAGAATTCTGGGCAGGCTGCTGCGACGATGCCGGCGCAAAGGCTACCATCGCCAGGGTCTACAAAGAACAGAATTACCTCTGCGATACCCATACCGCTACCGCCTGGGCAGTGGCAGAAGATTATGTAAACCAAACCGGCGATACCCGGCCTATGGTGGTTCTGTCCACCGCCTCTGCCTATAAGTTCCCCGGCGCGGTGCTTTCTGCCCTGGAGGAGGTCACCGGCAACGACGAGTTTGCTCAGATGGACCGCCTGGCAGCGCTCACCGGCTGGCCGATTCCGGCCAATCTTTCCGGCCTGCAGGAGAAAAAGGAACTGCACACCGGCGTTATCGAAAAAGACGCTATGCTGCGCTTTGTAATGGCGCTGTAATGTAAAATCTTCATAACAGAATGTAGGGGCGACCATTGGTCGTCCGCGGGCGATTCGTGAATCGCCCATATATAGAAAAACCGCCGCTGTATAAACAGTGGCGGTTTTCGCTACTTGTGAATTTTGGCACTTTGTGCTATAATATTTTTATTGCTTTTACCTTGGAGGCAGATCGATGAAAACCTTACTGCATATCTGCTGCGCCCCCTGCGCCAACCAATGTGTTACGACCCTCCGGGACGAGGGAATTCAGGTGACCGGCTTTTGGTATAACCCCAATATCCACCCCTTTACCGAGTATCGGGAGCGCCGCAATTGCCTGCGGGCTTACGCGGAATCCGTGCAGCTGCCGCTGATCGAGCAGAATGATTATGCCCTGCGGCCCTTTGTCCGTGAGGTTGCCGAGGATATTGCAAACCGCTGCGTCAAATGTTATGAAATGCGCCTGTTTGCAGCGGCCAAAACCGCCAAGGAGCAGGGCTTTGACAGCTTTACATCCTCGCTCTTTATCAGCCCCTATCAGAACCACGAGCTGATGAAATCCGTGGCGGAGCGTGCTGCTGAGGAATACGGTGTGGAATTTCTCTACCGGGATTTCCGGGAAGTGTTCAAAGCCGGGCAGGCATATGCCAGAGAACACGAATTCTATATGCAGAAATACTGCGGCTGCGTCTTTTCCGAGGAAGAACGCTACTTGAAGAAAAATAAAATTATCCCGTAGGAGGATATTATGCAACTGATCGTACCTTGTTTGTTTGGCTTAGAGGGTCTTGCAGGCGATGAACTGCGCAGAATGAAAATGGAAAATGTCCGGGTGGAGGACCGCCGTGTCCTGTTCACCGGGGACGAGAATGCCTTGGCCAAGGCCAATATCTGCCTGCGCACCGGCGAACGGGTGATGGTGGTGCTGGCCCAGTTCCGGGCCAAGACCTTTGAAGAGCTGTTCCAAGGGGTATTGCATACCAACTTGGAGGATTATATTCCCAAAGACGGCCAGTTCCCTGTAAAGGGACACTGCCTAAACAGCCAGCTGATGAGCGTTTCCGACTGCCAGGCAATTATCAAAAAGGCCGCCTCCCGCCGTTTGGGCGAGAAGTACGGTGTTGCCTGGCTGCCGGAGACCGGCGTGAAATTCCAGCTGCACTTTACCGTCCTCAATGACCAGGCGACCCTGTCTCTGGACACCTCCGGACAGGGCCTGCACAAGCGCGGCTACCGGGCCATCGGCAACGATGCCCCCCTCCACGAGACCCTGGCCGCCGGTATGATCCAGCTGGCCCGTTACCGGGGCAGGGAATTTTTCTGGGATCCCTTCTGCGGCTCGGGTACCATCCCCATCGAAGCGGCGCTGATCGCCAAAAACCGCCCCCCCGGCTTAAACCGCAGCTTTGCTGCGGAGAATTACCCATGGATGCCCAAATCCGCCTGGGAGCAGGCCAAGCAGGAGGCAAAAGATATAGAATTCTCCGGCAATTACCGCATTATGGGCTCGGACAATGACCCTACCTGCGTATCCCTGGCCTTTGCCAATGCCCGCAAGGCAGGTGTTGCCGACTGCGTCACCTTCAAAGACGGCGACGCAACCAAAATGAGCCTGCCGGCGGAAAGCGGGATCATCGTCTGCAATCCCCCCTATGGCGAGCGGATGATGGAGCAAAATAGCGCCAAGCGGCTCTACAGCGCCCTGGGCCGGCATCTGAAATTTGCCAACGACTGGAAGCAGTTTGTCATCACCTCCGAGCCGGAATTTGAGCATTATTTCGGCCGCCGGGCAGACAAAAAGCGCAAGTTCTACAACGGCAAAATTAAATGTGATTACTATATGTTTACGGATAACACCAGGAGAAAGAAATGAAACACCTGTTTATCATCAACCCCGCCGCCGGCAGCCGCAATCAGACGGAAGCCTACCGCAAAAAAATCGCAGCGGCCTGCGAGGGTCGGGATATGGACTACGCCATCGAGGTGTCCGCCGCCCCCGGTCAATGCACCAAGATCGCCCGCCGGGCAGCCCAGACCGGGGAGGAATACCGCATCTATTCCTGCGGCGGCGACGGCACCATGAACGAGATCGTGGCCGGCGTGGCAGGTTACGACAATGTAGCGGTGACTATGTTCTCCGGCGGCAGCGGCAACGATTTCGTGCGGATTTTCAATGAGCCGGAGGCCTTCAAGGATTTGGAGCGCCTGTTGGATGCCCAGGAGGTTACCTTCGATCTGATCCGCTGCAATGACGATTACAGCTTAAATATCTGCTCCGTGGGTCTGGATGCCCGTATCGGCACAGATGTTGCCAATTATAAGCGCCTGCCTCTGCTCAGCGGCTTCCGGGCTTATGCGGCCTCTACTGTTGTGAATGTGCTGCGGGGCATCAGCGAGCATTACATTGTCGAAATTGACGGCCAGCAGATCGACGGAAGAAAAACCATGATTTGTGTCTGTAACGGCAGATTTTACGGTGGTGGTTTTAACCCCGTGCCGGAGGCCGATCCGACGGACGGGAAATTGGATGTGCTTGTGGTGGATGCCGTGTCGCTGCTGCAAGTACCGGGGGTCATCGGCAAATACAAAAACGGAGAATACAAGAAGCTTCCGAAATTGGTCAGCCACTATTCCACCGACAAATTGCGAATCATCTGCGACAAACCCACCCCCATCAATCTGGACGGTGAGCTGCGGATGGCCGAGACTGTGGATTTTCAGATCGCGGAGGAGAAGGTGCGGTTCTTTTACCCAAGAGGGTTAACGTGGAAAAACCTTCCCCAAAAAGAATTGGCAAGTGTATGAAACGCAAGCATTTGTCGATTTTTGCAATGTATTTTTTCTCGGATATGTGGTATAAAGAGGGCAAAGCGGTCAGTGACCGACATATGCTGTAGCGGCTTACAGCAAAGGAGGAATCACTATGATAGAAACCAATTATTTCGGAAAAGTTTTTGCAAAGCCCTTCCCCAAAATTCAGAAAAACGGAGCCATTGCCGGGAAAGCCGGCGAGCCGTCCATTTTTGTATATAAGGGAAGACTCCTTGCTCTGGATAACCGCGGCCCTATGCTCAACCGGGAAGGCCGTGTTGTTGATTACTTTACAAGAGAAGTGCTGTCAACTATGGCAGGTGACGGGGACCGTTTTCTGTCTGCCTTCTGTGATGAGGATCGGATCTATATATTCAGCACCATTGAAAATAAAGTGTATCGCTATGTGACCGAAGACTTAAAGACCTGGACCAAGTCTCTGGTTTTGGAGTTTCCGGATATCTTCCGGTTGTTCAATACCTCCGTGTGCAAGGGCGACGACAAGTATATGATGGCCATTGAGGCTGCCTGGGCAGGCCTGCGGACGGGCAAGGAGAAAAACACCGGCAACCCCTATATCGGCGTCCATTTCACAGAGTTTTTCGCGGAATCCACTGATTTGGAGCATTGGACACTTTACCCCTTTG
This sequence comes from Faecousia sp., assembly GCA_045645385.1. Lineage (GTDB taxonomy): Bacteria > Bacillota > Clostridia > Oscillospirales > Oscillospiraceae > Faecousia. Next base: position 35,232 of record JAZRIT010000039.1, on the reverse strand, counting down.
AGGATGGCTATACCCCTGAGCGGTATGTTGCCTGCCCCTGCCTGCGGTACTGTAACGGCTACTATTATATGGTCTGCCTGGAGGAGCTGCCGCTGACCCGGTATGCACCCTATATGTACCGGACGAAGGATTTTAAGGAATGGGAAATGGGTATGTGCAACCCCATTTTTATCGCCAGTGAAGAAGACCGACACACCAAGCCCGGCTATTATATTGATCCGGAGGTGGAGGAGAAAAACGCACACAACACCAATATCAACAACTCCGATGTGGATATATGCGAGTTTGAGGGAAAGACCTATATCAATTACCTCACCGGAACCCAGGGTGATACCTGGAGCGGTTGCCTTTGCGAAGCAATCTATGACGGCCCCATGGCAGAATACTTAGAGGGCAATTTTGCATAAAACGATGAAAAGACAGCAGGGAATAATCCCTGCTGTCTTTGTTTGCCGTCCCTTCGTACAGGGGGGCTTATTTCCTGGCGTACACTCTCAGCAATTTGCGCCAATAGCCGGCGGTGGCCTCCAGCAGAGCAAGTTTTTCTTCCGTTAAGCGCCAGGCCCAGTTTTGCAGGCTGACTGTGCCGGGGATATTCATACGGCTCTCGTTTCCCTCCAACAGCAGATCCTGGGCCTGTAATATGACCCGTTCTGCTTTGCAGGCAAGAATATCCCGGAAAGCAAGTTGACATAACACTGCATTATCTGATTGCGGGTCAGCCTCCAACAAAGCGGCCACATTCTGCCTTGTTTCCGGGTCTAAGTCTTGCAAATACCCCATCAAGGTTTCGCAGTCGTGGGTGCCAAGATATGCTACGGTGTTTTCCCGATAGCTTGCGGCGGTGTGGCCTGCCAGGAGGGTAGATTGGAAGATCTGCATATCCGGAAGACCGTATTGCATAGCAATGGTGTAAGACCCGCCGGGGAAGCAGTTAAAGTCTTCGACTACGAATTTTTCCTTGCCGATCTCGGTGACAAGCCGGTGGACAAAATCCGCACCCACGCCGGTTTCCCAATGGCCATCCCGGGGATGACCGTCCGCGGGAATGGCATAAAATGCCCCCACGGCCTGAAAATGGTCGATCCGCACCACATCGTAAAATGCGGCGGCAAAGGCCATCCTGTCAAAGAGCAGCCGATAATTGCTTTTTGCAAGTTCTTGGGTGTTGTAGAGGGGGTGCCCCCATTTTTGCCCGGCATCGCTGAAGCGGTCACCGGGCACGCCGGAGACGAACGCCGGCTGCCCATCCTCATTCAGCAGGAAACATTCCGGGTTATGGTATACCTCGCTGCTGTTTAGATTGACATAATACGGAATATCCCCGATGACCGCAATGTTCCGATCGGCAAGATACCGGTGCAGAGCATCCCATTGCCGGAAGAATTCGTACTGCAAAAAGGTGTAGTAAAACAGGTTTTCCTCTGTAGGATTTTCCCGGCACAAAAACAGGCAGGACTGCAAAACAGCGGGCCGTGCCGTTACATACCGCCGGGCATCCTCTGCCTGGGGCGTCCGGGCAAACCGTTTTGCCGCTAGATGCAGATATTTTTCCCGCTTTTGCGCCAAAACAGCAAAATCCCCCACAGCATCTGATGCAATTTCTGCAACCTCTCCCGGTGTCAGCAACCCCTTTTCCTGCAAGATCTCCGGGTCGATAAACAGAGGATTTTGCGCAAAGGTGGACAGGGAGTAGTAGGGGCAGCCGTCTGTGTGGGGTAAATTAAAGGGCAGCACCTGCCAAATGGTAAATCCGCTCGCCGCCAAAAAGTCAGCAAACCTGTAGGCGGATTTCCCAAAAGTGCCGCAGCCGAACGGCCCCGGCAGGGAAGAGATATGCAGTAAAATCCCGGCTTTTCTCATACAGGCCTCCCAAAACGGAATGTACCATAGTATATGTAATAATCGCAAAGGAAAACCCCCGGGAATTCCCGGGGGTCAGGATTATTTGTCCAGATGGACATTCAGATGGGGGTAGGTCATTTCAATACCCTGGGCATCGAAAACGGTCTTGACATTTTTGTTGACGGTACACAGGGTGTCCCAGTAGTCGGGGGTTTTGCACCACACCCGCAGCGTGTAGTTAATAGCGTTGTCGCCGTAGCTGGTTACGGCGGAGGCGGGAGCTATGTCCGGCAGGATGGTAGATACCGTACCGGCCTCGATCAAGGCCGCCAGCACCTTTTCCACCGGGGCATCGTAGGATGCAGACACGGCTACATCCACCCGCCGGGTGCCGGCAACGGTGTAGTTGACGATCTCGGCGGCAACCACGGAGCTGTTGGGGATGGAGATGGTCTTGTTGTCAGCGGTGGTCAACTTGGTGTAGGTCAGACCAATCTCCTGCACCGTACCGGACTGGCCGGCAATTTCCACAAAATCACCGGAGGCGAAGGGCTTGGTGCTGAGCAATGTGAAGCCGCCGATGAGGTTGGTCAGGGCTGTCTGCACAGACAGGGAAATTGCCAGGGTCAGCACACTGGCCAGGGCCACCACGCCGGTCACATCGATGCCTAACTTGGAGGCCACGATCAGACCCAGCAGCAGGTACAGCGCAACCTTCACCACGGAGCAGATCAGCTTGTGGGCTGCTTTTTCCAGTCTGGACTTGTCCAGCGCTGCTTTAATGATCCGCAAAACGATCCGGATCACCAGAATGCCGATCACCGCGATAATCAGACCCGGCAGCACCTTTGCAAGGCCGAAATCGCCCAGCTGGCGCAATTTTGCAAATATCCAATCCATAATATGTACCCTCCTTTGTGTTTTGGTATAGCCATATCATACCACCGGGCAGCCAAAAAAGAAAGGAGATTTTTGCTTAGATTGCAGCTTCCAAATGAGACACTTAATCTTTTTGCGCCAAAACCGCCAGCAGCAGATCCCAGTAGGGCTGCACCTGGTCAATGAACAGGGTCTCCTTGGGGGTGTGGAAATCCACCGCCGTGGGCTGAATGGCCACGGCGTCCATATCCGGGATCTGTCCCATCAGAATGTTGACCTCAATGCTGGCGTGCAGATGCAGGATCTTGATATCCTCGCCAAAGAGCCGCTTGTGCTCCCGGATAAACCGCTCCTGCATCACAAAGCGGCGGCTGCCCGGCCAGCCGGTAAAGGCGTGCTGAATGACGGTCTCAAAGCCCAGCATACGCAGCAGCTCTTCTGTGCGGTAATACCACATATCCCGGACGGAATCGTCCAGACTGCGGATGGAATAAGCGCCGGCAAATTCCCCGTCCCTGAGGGAAATCTTGCTGAAGGTGATGGAGGTAATGATGATGCGCAGATCATCCGCGTCGCTTTTTCTGACACCGGTGTGTAGCAGAAACATTGCCCGAATGATATTGGCAGAATCCTCGGCGGAGAGAACGGCCCTGGCTTCTGCCGGTGCCGATACCGCGAGCTTCAGATTGGGGTCGGATTTTTCATACCGGGTGTTGATCTGGCGGAATTGCGTTTGCAGCAGATTTTCTGCCTCGGTAACACACTCTGCCGGCACGCTGATATATGCCTGGCAGTCACCGTGGATGGAGGGACCCTCGGCAATGAGCTCCGCCACATACACCGGCATCCGGCGGCCCAGCATAAACAGCAGCTCGCCCATAATGTTGATGCAGCAGGCGCGGTTTTTGTGGCTCAAAATGCCCGCGTGTCCGCCCAGTCCGCCATAAAGATTTAAGTGTAATTGCTGCAGACCGGCTTGGGTGCGGCTCTCAAATTTCTTCTCAAAAGTGACCATTTTTGCGCCCGCAGCGCTGACGCAGATCTCATGGGAGCTGCCAGCGTCCAGGTTGATCATCCGCCGGGATTTTATTACGCTCCAATCCCCGTTGCGAATACCGATCAAGCCGGTTTCCTCGTCGGTGGTGCACAGGCATTCCAGCGCCGGGTGGGGGATGGTGCTGTCATCGGCAATGGCCAGCATAGTGGCTACGGCAGCACCGTCGTCAGCGCCTAAGGTCGTACCCTTTGCCTTGAGTTCATTTCCGTTGATGCAAAGCTCCAGCGGATCTTTTTCCAAGTCGATGGTGGCGGCAGCGTCTTTTGCCCATACCATATCCATATGGCCCTGCAACAGGATCGCCGGCTCGTTTTCGTACCCCGGTGTGGCGGGGACACGGATCAAAACATTGTTCCATTCATCCCGCAGGCACTCTAAATTCCGCTCTTTGGCGAAGTTTTCCAAAAATGCCGCCATTTTTTCTTCGTGACCGCTGCCGTGGGGGATACGGGTGAGTGCTTCAAACCATTTGAAAAAGCCCTTGGGCTTTAAGTTTTCCAACATAATGCTCAACCTTTCTTTTCGTTCTTGCTGATTGCTACCAGAATTGTGGCAATCATAATGACGGCGATGCCGATCTTGCTGCCCCAGCTGAGGCCCTCATCCAGAATAAAATAGCCGGCAACAGCACAGACGATCAGTTCAATGGATCCCAAAATGGAGGTATATACAGAACCGATATGCTGGATAGCCAAGGTCAGGCAGTAACTGGCAAGAATCGTGCAGATACCGCTTGCCACCAGGCCCAGGAATGTCTGCAGGGACATAGTAAATGTCATTTGCTTAGTCACCAGAATGTACAGGAAGAAAAAGACCGTGGACATCATGGTTTTCAGAGAGACAAACACCGTGGTGTCCATGGCGGCCAGTTGGGTATGCTCCACAAACAGGAAGTAGGCGGCGTAGGAGATTGCACAGCCGATGCCTAAAATAATGCCAATGTAGGCTTTGTCGCCGTTTAGACTGCCGCCGCTGAGCAGCATTGCACCCACAAGGGAGAGAACCATCGCCAAAAAGCTTGGGATCGTGCAGCGGAAACGGAAGAACAAAACGCTGAAGCCCATGGTAAACAGGGGGAAGGTGTATTGCAGGGCAACGCCGATGCTTGTGGGGATAAATCGATAGGATTCATACAAAAACACCAGCGTGGCCACATAAAACAGGGCGCAAACCGGCAGCTTCCAACCAAATCCCGTGGGAAATTGCACTTTTTTCATCTTCGGTGCCGCAATGGGCAGCAGGATAATGGACGATGCTGCGAATTTTACAAACAATGCGGTTGCCCGGGGCAAGCCGTTTGCACCCACCACCTTTTGAATAATGACGGGGATGATGCCGCAGAGAACACCTACGGCGATGGCATAAAAATAGCCAATATTGAAGCCTTTGCGTTTCATGAATAAAACCTCTCTTTCACCGCGATCGGCAATCGCGGCTTTTTCTGCCAATCACTTTATTCCATCCGGGCCTAAAAAGCAATAGCTTGTCCTGCTTTGATATACTCCTATATTCACATTGCCTGTTTACACCGCGCAGGGGGAGTATTCTATATGCTTCTGCAGAGGCGGATATAGAATCCGCCTCTGCAGAGTGGAAATCCCCTCCAAAATCTGAATATAGGAGTATACTTTTGCCGGGACTTGTGATACAATAGCAGTGATTCTCAATGTACGGGAGGCACCTATGGAAAAAATGCAATTCATATGGAGCGGTGAAACGGAGCTCCCTGCCGGCTGGGTGCTGCAGCCCCATAGCCACGACTTTTATCACTTAGCCTATGTCCACAGAGGGCAGCTTGTTTTCCGCGCCGACGGCGTTGACTACCCTCTGTCGGAGGGCTCTCTGATCTTGCTTCCCCCCGGTGTGGACCACGCCGTACCCAAGGATACCCACAACCTCTGCACACAGTTTGAGGTTATGTTCCGCATACTCGATCCGCAGCTGCAATCGCTTTTTGACACAAAAAAGGTCCTGGTATTGCACGGTGCTTCCCATCTGGAGCCCCTTTTTTCCTATATCTGTATGCATTATAAGAGCGTGGATCCGCTGTGCAGCGCCGGTGTCGAATCCTTTTTGCAAGCGATCCTGTTTTCCTTTTTGACGGGCAAGCCGGATTCTGAGGATGGGTCGGCCGGGTATGTGGATGCGGTTAGATATTCGCCCCTGATTCAGCGCATCCTTTCCTATGTGGAAAAAGACAGCGACAGAAAATATGACCTTTCCGACCTTGCCCATTCCTTAGGCTTCAATAAAAACTACCTGTGTACCGCCTTTCGCCGTGAAACCGGCGTTACCATATCCGAATATGTCAACTATCACAGAATTCGCAAGATACTCATTACCCTGCAATATAACGGCTACAACAAGGATTTTCCCATCCGCGCGCTGGCGGATCAATATGGATATGGGAACGCCTCCTATTTTAACCGTGTATTCAAAAAATACACGGGAATAACGCCCACAGAATTCGTAGACGCCCTTTCCGGGGACGTGGACGGTCCGTTTCAAAAATACTATACGGAATATTTAGACCTGAAACGCTATCCCATCCAAGAGTCCCTCCAATATATGCAGGGATTAAAAGCGGCAGCAAAGGAAAATGTTTGATTTCAGTCTTTCCAAATTTTGCGTCTTTTTCCGAAAAGAAACAATCATATTCTCCTTCAATTCGGCAAAGCTATGGTTGCGGAAAGAAAAGACGTTTTCCCGATGGAAAGCGCCTTGACTTTCCGGGAAAACGAGAAAAGGAGAGAACTCGATATGAAGAACAACAACCAGATCAATGTTCCTCAGGCACGGGAAGCAATGGACCGCTTCAAGATGCAGGCTGCACAGGAAGTGGGCGTGAACCTGACCAACGGCTACAACGGTCACCTGACCAGCCGTGAGGCTGGCTCCGTCGGCGGCCAGATGGTCAAGAAGATGATCGAGGCTTACGAGCAGGGCATGCAGTAATGCAAAAAAAGCCGCCAATCGCGTCAAGCGATTGGCGGTGTTTTTATGTGTTTATAGGGTGGTCCATTTGCCGTACTCCGGAATGATGTAGCGAATTTCCGGGGCAATGGTGCAGAGCGCTTCACCCAAGGCTTTGACATAGTGCATATAATCCCGCGGGTAATCGATGTGGTGGGGGATGACCACCTTGCAGCCCATTTCTTTGCAAAGAGCGGCCATATCCTCCGGGCGGTTAGCACCGGTCATCTGCATAATAGCAACATCGGGTCTGATTTTCCGCAGCAGATTCCGTTCCTCCGGCCGGGAGATGGTATTGCCCCAAAGGAGGATTTTGGCACCCTCCGGGGTGGTGAACAGGAAATTCCGGTACTCCAAATCACCCCAAAGGGCCAGTTGGTACAGAAGCTCGTCTTTTCCGCACAGCCGGTGACCTTTCCAAAAATCGTTCCGCTCCCGGAAAGTGCCGGCAAGCGGGGTGTGGCGGCCAAACAGCGCCTGCACCTTTACCGTGTCGAAATCCAATTCCAGATCGGGTGTCATGGGATACATCTTCATGGGGTTACTGTTGGCCCATTGCATCAGCGGCATTGCCGTTCCTTCGCCGCACAGGATACAAGGGGCAAATTTCTCCACCAAGGCGGGGATGTCCATAATGTGATCGTGATGGCCGTGGGAGAGGGTGATATAGTCGCACTTTTCTACATTTTCCCAAGTCAGATCGGTCTTTTCGTTGTTGGTGATCCAGGGGTCAGCCACGATATGCACGCCGCCGAAATCCATCTCAAAACAGGCGCAGCCTAACCATTTCAGTTGTACACCAAGCATTTTCACCGCTCCTTAATTTTTATGGTAACAGTATAATGCAATTGGGGATACTTGTCAACGGGGCAACTTCGTGTTATACTATAACAAATCCGTTTACACAGGAGGGTCTGTATGCGTATTCAGGAATCCGGCGAGATGTATTTGGAGACGATCCACGTCTTGCTGAAGGAAAAGAAATATGTCCGTTCCGTGGATGTGGCAGAGCATATGGGCTATTCCAAGCCCAGCATCAGCCGGGCAATGGGCCTTTTGAAAAACGGCGGATTTATTGAGATCGCAGCCGACGGGGCAATTACCCTGACCGATTCCGGCCTTGCCGTGGCGGAGAAGATCTATGAGCGCCATACTCTGCTGACCCGGCTTTTGATAACCTTGGGTGTCAGCGAGACCACCGCCCTGGAGGATGCCTGCAAGCTGGAGCATGCCATCAGCGACGAATCCTTCGAAGCCATTAAAAAGCATATCCAAACCTATGGAAAAGAGCCTGTCTGACACAAGTATCATTAAAAATACGGTCATTGCGAACCAGTGCGCTTAACTGGTGTGGCAATCTCCTCTCAAGAAGGGGATTCCCACGGGTGCTGACGCACCCTCGGAATGACCGTTTTTCTTATTTCCGTGTCCAGGTGCTGCGGGAGAACAGCACCAGCAGGGGGAATATTTCCAGACGGCCTGCCAGCATGGTCAGACACATAGTCACCTTGGATAGATCGCTGAAGGCGGCAAAGTTGCAGGTGGGACCCACCGCGCCGATGCCGGGACCGATGTTGTTAAAGGTAGCCAGCGCCGCCGACAGATTGGTCTCCACACTAAAGCCGTCCAGAGACAGGACCAGTGTACTCAGCACCAGAATGATCATATAGGCGGCAAAATAAGCGTTGGTGTTGGCCAAAACCTTTTCGTCTACCACCTTGCCGTTGCTGCGGACCACCAGCACCTTCCGGGGGGTTAAGATCTGGCGGATATTCCGGCCCAGGACCTTAAACAGCAGCAGCACCCGGATGCATTTCAGACCGCCGCCGGTGGAGCCGGCGCAGGCGCCCACCACCATCAGCATCAGCAAAATGCCCTTGGCAAAGCTGGGCCACAGGTCAAAATCCGTGGTGGAGAAGCCGGTGGTGGTCATTACGGAGGATACCTGGAATGCTGCGTGACGGATCGTTTCGGCCAATGTGCCGTACAGTGGCCGCACAGAAAGCACAATACCAATCACACAGGCCACGAACATACCGATATACAGCCGCAGCTCCTCGTCCTTCAAAACGCTGCGGAGCTTTCCCATCAGCAGCAGATAGAAGCAGCTGAAATTGATGCCGAACAGGAACATAAACACCGTGGTCGCATTCTGAAGATAGGGGCTGACATCGGCAAGAGAGGTGTTGAACGTGCCGAAGCCGCCGGTACCTGCCGTGCCGAAGGCTGTACACAGGGCGTGGAGCCAATGCATACCGCCGGCCAGCAGGAAGATCACATTGATAATGGTCAGCACGATGTATATAACATAAAGGATCAGCGCGGTCTGACGCATTTTCGGCACTAATTTACCCACATCCGGGCCGGGACTTTCCGCCCGCAGCAGATGCATGGTAAAGCCTGCGCCGTTGCCTGTGGGCAGAACCGCCAGCAGAAATACCAGCACACCCATACCGCCCACCCAATGGGTGAAGCTGCGCCAGTAGAGCATACCCCGGAATAGACCCTCCACATCGGAAATTACCGAAGCGCCGGTGGTGGTAAAGCCGGAGACGATCTCAAACAGCGCGTCGATGTAGTGAGGCACCTGCCCGCACAGCACCAGCGGCAGCGCCCCCAAAAGGCTCATAACGATCCAGCTGAGGGCAACGCACACAAAACCCTCTTTCGCGCCGAACAGTCTGCCGGCCCTTCGGCACAGAAGGAACATACCGGCAGACAGCAGGACCATAATGCCGACGGTGATGCCGAAGGCCTTTACCCCCGGCCACTCTCCGCAGCCAAGGCTGATGGCCAGCGCCGGGAGCATAAATGCTGCCTCAATGGCAATAATCTGGGCGATAAACCGCCCCATCATTTTTATGTTCATAGCCGCGCCTCTTTATGCGAAAATGTCGCCCAGCTGCTGCAGCATACCCCGGCGGCCGGTGACCACGACCACCCGATCTCCGGGGACGAAGCGGGAATCGCCGTTGGGCACTTCCGACTGCATACCGTGGACGATGCCAGCGATCAGCACATCCTGCTTCAGCTTCAGCTCCTTCAGAGGAACATCGCAGTTGGGCGTGCCGGCTTCCACCTTGAACTCCACCGCTTCGGCCTGTCCGTCGGCAATGGCATGGACGGACACTGCCGCGCCGGTCTGATTCTGCATTGCCCGGACATAGCGGACGATCACATTGCTGCACAGTTCTTTCGGGCTGATAATACTGCCTAAATTCATTGTATTGGCGATGCGGATGCTCTCCTCCCGGCTGAGCTTGGTAATGGTCTGGCCTACGCCCCGGTTGGCAGCGTACAGTGATACGATCATATTGGTCTCATCCAGACCGGTCAGGGAGATCACCGCGTCACACTGGTCGATACCCTGATCGTCCAGTATGGATTGGTTGCTGCAGTCACCCTGAACAACGGCGGTCTCCGGCAGGGCCTCTGCCAATGCCAGACACCGGGAGCGGTCCTTCTCCAGAAGCTGCACGGAGATCCGGTCCTTTTCCAAAAGGCCTGCCAAATAAAAGCTGACCCGGCCGCCGCCGCATAGAAGCACTCTGCGGACACGGCGGGTGGTGATATCCAAATTTTTCAGCAGTACCGCCAATGTGGAGGTGGGGGCGGTAACGAAGATCCGATCGCCCTCCTGCAGCACGAAATTACCGCTGGGGGCAACTGCCTGGCCGCCCCGCAGGACCGCACACACCAGCACCCGGCACTTGACCACATTGCTCATATCCGTCAAGGCAACATTTTTCAGCTTGCTCTTGCCGTCGATCCGCAGCTCCACGATCTGGGAACGGCCCTTGGCAAAGGATTCCCGGCGGAGAAAGCCGGGGAATTTCAGCAATCTTTCAATTTCCATTGCGGCCAGCTTTTCGGGATTCACCGTCAAGGACAGGGGGAAGGTCTGCCGCATAGTCATGATCTGCTCGGTATATTCCGGGTCCCGGATCCGGGCGATGGTATGGATATTGGGGTTGATGCCGTGGGCGGTGAGGCAGCACAGCAGATTTACCTCATCGGCATTGGTGGCGGCGATCACCAGGTCGGCATTCTGCACACCGGCCTGCTCCAACACCGCCTTGGAGGCGCAGTTACCCTGCACACCGATGGCATCGTGCTTGACCACCAGACTCTCCAGAACCTGGTTGTCCCGGTCGATGATGGTCAGATCGTGTCCCTCGGCGGTGAGCTGACGGACCAACACCTTGCCCACCTTACCGGCGCCGGCAATGATGATATTCATTAAAAATACCCCCATTATGTAGAATTGCCTTTCATTATAACAAATAAGACCCGGTTTTGCAACTAACAGCGTGATAAGAAGTTATTTGTCATTCCGAGCCAGTGCGCACACTGGCGTGGGAATCTCAAGAATCAACCTTTCATTTGAGATTGCCACACCAGTGACATCGGTCACTGGTTCGCAATGACAAAGGATAACATCACATCGTTTTGCAACCGGGTCTCAATGCTTATTTCACTTGCGGCAATAGCTTGCTGCGGGTTAGGGCAGGCCGCAGGGCAAGGTAGAAGACTGTGGCCGCGATCACAGCCACTACAGCATTTACCGCCGTGGTCACCGCGCCCATTTTGGCCCAAATAGTCGCCGCCTCCTGGGGAACACCCAGTATATACATCTTGTAAAAATAGCCGACTACCGGGTCAGCCACCACATTAAAGGCCATACCGCCGGCGCAGCTGAGGGCTGTGGCCACCGGCAGGGGAAGCTTCCGCTGACCGTCCCGGCTTAAGTGAAACACCCGGTGGGCAAGCAGGCCTGTGATCAGACCGATGCAAAGCTTCAGCACAAAGGTCTTGGGGGCGGAGGTCACATAGGCGGTAGTCAGGTCGGCGATAGTCATACCCACCGCGCCGGCCATACCGCCCCAGAAGCCCCCTAAAAACAGGGCCGCCAGCACGCAGAACACATTGCCTAAATGGAACGCGGTCTTTTCTCCGCCTACGGGAATGTCGATTTTGCAGTATGTAAAGCCAATGTAGCACAGGGCGGCAAACAGCGCCGCCATACAGAGCTTCCGCAGGGATTCTTTCGTTTGCACTTGCCACACCTCCGGTCGTTTTTCTGTATTATAGCACTCTCTGGTGATAATGGTAGTACCAAATTCGACTAATTTTATATAACCAGATAAAAGGCGTGTTTTTGGGCGGCCAACAGACCGCCCAAGGTTAGATATGCAAAAGCAGCTTGGCAAAGAAAAAGTAAACCAGCAGGGAAAGGGCATCCACCACCGTGGTGATAAAGGGGCTGGCCATCACCGCCGGGTCCAGCTTTACGGCCTTGGCCGCCATAGGAAGCACCGCGCCCACAATCTTGGCCGCGATCACTGTCACCAATAATGCAAGGCATACCACCGCGTCCACCAGCAAGGTGATCTGGGGATTGCCCAGCAGCAGCCGGTCCACCAGCCAGATCTTGCCGAAGCAGAATACTGCCAGCACCACGCCGCACAGCACCGAGGTGCGCATTTCTTTCCACAATACCCGGGGCAGGTCAGAAAATCGCAGCTCATTCAGGCTCAGGGCGCGAATGACCGTAACAGAAGACTGGGAGCCGGAGTTACCGCCGGTGCCCATCAGCATGGGAATAAAGGCGGTCAGCGCCACCTGGGCCGCCAGCGCCTCTTCGAAAGAGGTGATAATGAGTCCTGTGAAGGTGGCAGAGAGCATCAGAAGCATCAGCCAGGGGATGCGGTGGCGGAACAGCTCCCAAATGCTGCTTTTCAGATAGGTCTTTTCCGACGGCAGCATACCGCCCATCAGCTCCATATCCTCGGTGGTCTCTTCTTCGATCACATCCATCGCATCGTCAAAGGTGACGATGCCCACCATCCGCTGCTCTTTGTCCACCACCGGCAGGGCCAGCAGATTATACTTGGTGAACATCCGGCCCACCTCTTCCTGGTCGGTGTGGGTGGTGACGAAGATGGGATTAGTTAACATAATTTCTGAAACCGGCATATCATCGTCTTCTGCCAAAAGCAGATCCTTCACCGTTACCAGACCCAAAAGGGTCCTGTCCCGGGTGACATAGCAGGTGTAGATGGTCTCCTTGTCCACGCCCTGCCGGCGGATCCGCAGGATGCTCTCGCCCACGGTCATATTCGGCTTCAGCGATACATATTCGGTGGTCATTATGGAGCCGGCGGAATTTTCCGGATACCGCAAGATCTGGTTGATAGAGCGGCGCATTTCCGGGTCAGCCTGCTGCAGGATCCGCCGTACCACATTGGCAGGCATCTCCTCTGCCAGAGCGGCGGCATCGTCCACATACAGCTCCTGCAGTACTTCCTTCAGCTCGTTATCGGAAAAGCCCCGGATCAGCAGCGCCTGTTCCTCCGGCTCCATTTCCGCAAAGGTCTCCGCTGCCAGCTCCTTGGGCAGCAGGCGGAATATTACCGGCAGCCGCTGCGCCTGCAGGTCGGAAAAAACGGCTGCGATATCTACCGGATACATAGTCTCCAAAATATCCCGCAATGCGGCATATTTTCGTTCCTCCAGCATTTGGGAAAGGGTCTTTTTTATCAGTTCAAAGCGTTCAGTCATTGGTGTTCCTCCTTACTTGATTTGAGGGGCAACACCGGCACAAAAATCAGCAGAGTCCACCCGTGGACTGCCGCCTACTTCGGCCGGGTATATTGCCGCTACTGCCAGAATCCATGGTGTACTCTCCTTTCTTAAATATAACTACATTGTACTCTCATAAAAAGCAGTTTGTCAACGGTTGATTTTTCATTGTACAAACGCAAATAATGTGGTATACTGATTGCAAAAGGAAGTGACAGAAAATGCTGAATTTTTCACCCTTAAAGCCGGAAAACAAAGCCGCCTATGACCTGTACCTGCTTTCCTGCGGGGAGCGGGGCTGTGAGTATAATTTTGCCAACCTCTTTCTGTGGGGGCGGCAAAAAGCCACGATCCACCAGGGAAATTTGGCCTTTTTCTGCCAGTTTAACCGGAAAAGCGTGTACCTGTTCCCCCTGGGCGAGGACTTAAAGCCCACCGTCGATGCCATCATCCACGATGCGTGCGTGCGGGGCATTCCCTGCCGGCTTACCAGTCTGACAGCCGCCGATTGCGACCGATTGGAGCAGTGGTATCCCGGAAAATTTTATTTCCAGCCGGACCGGGACAACTTTGATTATATCTATTCTATCGAGGCCTTGGCCGAATTAAAGGGCAAAAAGCTCCAGCGCAAGCGCAATCATTATAACCGCTTCCGCCTGCTCCACGCCCACTGTACCGCTCAGCCCATCACCGACGAAAACACACCCCAGGTGGCCCAAATGCTGGAAGCCTGGTATGCCCATAAAAAGGCGCAGGACCCCACCGCCAGCTTCCACCTGGAGCGTACCGCCATTCTCAAAGCGCTGGAGTACCGGCAGGCGCTGGGGATGGAGGGCCTGGTGCTGCTGGATAAGGGCAAGGTGATTGCGATGACCCTTGGCTCACCCCTGTCGGACAACACCTTCGATGTGCAGTTTGAAAAGGCAGCTGAGGGCTATGACGGGGCATATGCCGCCATCAACCGGGAGTTTGCCCAATATTTGCGTGAGAAATACCCCCGGCTTCAATGGCTCAACCGGGAGGACGATTTAGGTCTGGAAGGCCTGCGAAAGGCCAAGCTCTCCTATTGCCCGGACCGGCTGGTGGAAAAATACTGGGCCTGTCTGAAGGAGGAAGGCTATGATTGCTGATCTGCGGGCGCTGTGGCAGCAGGCCTTTGGTGACACGGACGAAACCCTGGACGGCTTTTTTGCCGCGGGTTTTTCAGAGGACCGCTGTCATTATATAGTGGAAAACGGCGTCCCGGTCAGTGCTCTTTACTGGTTTGACTGCCAATTGGCCGGTCAGAAACTGGCATATCTGTATGCGGTGGCAACGGACGAAAAACACCGCGGCAAGGGCCTTGCCCGTAAGCTGATGACCGAGACCCACGGAATTTTGAAAGCAAAAGGCTACGCCGGCGCGATCCTGGTGCCGGGGTCGCTGGAGCTGTTTGCGATGTACGAAAAAATGGGCTACCGAACGGTAACCACCGTTTCGGAATTTGCCGCTGAACGGGGGAGTGCGCCTGCTGACTTGACCCAAATCAATGCCACTGAGTATGCCCGCTTGCGCCGGCAGTATCTGCCCCGGGGCGGTGTGGTGCAGGAGGGCGCAGCGCTTTGCTTTTTGCAAACCTGCTGCCGGTTTTACGCAGGAGAGGATTTTCTGCTGGCTGCCGCCACGGAAAAGGATATTTTGCGGGTGCAGGAGCTTTTGGGCAACACCGCCGCAGCACCCGGAATTTTGCGGGCATTGGACATTCCCCAAGGCGATTTCCGCGCCCCCGGTGCGGGACGGGATTTTGCAATGTTTTTGCCATTGACGGCCAATTGCCCCGTTCCTGCCTATTTCGGCTTGGCGCTGGATTAAAAAAGTTGTCAAAGGGCGTATTTTTTTCTTGCACATCGGAAAAAACAGAGGTATAATACAATATATTTTTAATCAATTTGTCATTCCGAGCGAAGCCGAGGAATCTCCGTCATTGGGAGATTGCCACAGGCGGCAAGCCGCCCTCGCAATGACAAAGGGAACCGATTCTTAAGGAGGATTTCATTATGAGTAATAATCTTCGTCCCGAGACTATGGAGCGTATCACCACCAGGGCCCTGGCGGATGCTTTTATCGAAGAACAGGTTGCCGCTGTTCGCGCCCAGGTGGGCGATAAGAAGGTGCTGCTGGCCCTTAGCGGCGGCGTGGACTCTTCTGTGGTTGCCGCGTTGCTGATCAAAGCCATCGGCAAGCAGCTGGTGTGCGTGCACGTGAATCACGGTCTGATGCGGAAGGATGAGTCCGAGGGTGTCATCAAAATGTTCAAGGACGGTATGGATGCCAACCTCATTTATGTGGATGCCACCGATCATTTCCTGGATCTGCTGGCAGGCGTATCCGACCCTGAGACCAAGCGTAAGATCATCGGCAAGGAATTTATCACCGTGTTTGCTGATGAAGCCCGGAAGCAGGAGGGTATTTCCTTCCTGGCACAGGGTACCATCTACCCCGATATTCTGGAGTCCATCAAGGCTGCCGAGGGCAAGAAGGCCGTCAAGTCCCACCACAATGTGGGCGGTCTGCCCGAGGATCTGCAGTTTGAGCTGGTGGAGCCGTTGAAGCTGCTGTTCAAGGACGAGGTCCGTGTGGTTGGCGAGGCACTGGGTCTGCCCCACGCAATGGTCTACCGTCAGCCCTTCCCCGGCCCCGGCCTGGGTGTCCGCTGCTTAGGCGCTATCACCCGTGACCGGCTGCATGCCCTGCGGGAGGCCGATGCGATCCTCCGGGAGGAGTTTGCCAACTGCGGTCTTGCCGAGAAGACCTGGCAGTACTTTATCGCCATCCCCGATATCAAGAGCGTGGGCGTGAAGGACGAGAGCCGCTACGAAGGTTGGCCTGCCATCATCCGCGCCGTGAACACCAAGGACGCCATGACCGCCACCATCGAGGAGATCCCCTACCCGGTGCTGCACAAGATCGTCTCCCGCATCACCTCCGAGGTAGAGGGCATCAACCGCGTCCTCTTCGACCTGACCCCCAAGCCCACCGGCACCATCGAGTGGGAATGACCCTGTGTGGCTGTATGGTTCTCTGAATAGTTAGAAAAACACCGTGTTTCGCGAACAAAACCGCAAAACACGGTGTTTTTTGTTCTTAATTTGCGGAAACTGATTTTCAGCGTTTTGAATTTGACCAACTTTTGACCAACAGTTTCCCACTTGATTATTTTCATACACACTTGCAAAGATTTATTTTAAGTGGTAAGATTGTTGGGAAGATACATTTTTCTAGCAAAATCAATCGGCTCATAACTTTATTTATGGAGGTGTTTTATAATGAGCAATATCTGTCATTCTATCCTGAAAAAGCTTACCGCACTCAATATAGATATCTATCATTACGAGGATATTGTCCGCTGCTACGCCCTGGCGAAGCTCAATATAGAGCACTCCGGAAAGCCTGATTATACTGACGGAATTCATACGGCAGAATTTACTGCGGAGATTTCACAGTATCAGTTACTGTCCCCTAACGCAGAACCGTACTATGGTAGTCCTGCTTTTTCTCACTTTGCAGTGAGCTTGTCTCGGCAGGTATGGATAAGGATTGCCGCCTGTTTTTTGAAGCCTTCGCTCCCTTCCTCGTTGTTGACTGGGACAGACTTGTGTCTATATTCCCTAAAGGGCATCACGATAAACAAGCCTGTGTTCTTTATCTGATTCTCAAGACCACAAACGATTCTCAGTTGTCGTTTCCGGAGATTGATGCGTCTACGATTGAAAGCTTCTATGATGCAAACAGTGAACTTTATAGTTCCCTTGAAATTACGAAGGACACTTTCGCTGGTTGTTGGCAAGCCGTGTATTACAATCATATGCCCGAGCTAAAAGGAACTGTCAGTCCCAAGCTGGTGGATACCATTCGGTTCTACCGTCAGCACAAGGTTTCCAGCCTGCAGCTTGTTGCAAACTATTGCCAGTACAACAAGCATCGCACACAGATTGAGGATGCATTTAATCCCTGGGTAGAGTTTCAACAAGCGATAAAAGGAAAGGGCAATATTGCGGAGGGCATCAGCATTGCCGAATCGACCTTTAATATGGTTGAAGATATCCGGAACGAAAAACCCAGCGATGTTATCCGCGCCGCACTCTACCCCTTCCCAGCACTCTTTGGGCGGAGACCGGATCTTAAAGTCAGAAACAATTACGATGGCAAATTCGAATGCTCCTTTTTCATGCAGCAGTTTGAAGTATTAGCCCGGAAAGCATCTCAGATCCTGATTGTGAATCCGGGTCCCGACTTTCTCCTTGCGTGGTCTCAAAAAGCAAAAAAGTACGCATGTAAATGCTATGTTGCCGTGCCGAACATATATGTGGCATCCGCCTATCGAATGGAATTCAAGAGCCTTCAGTTCTGCATTTTTTCTGACATTGCAGACTACGCAAAAAGGTTTGACCTGATTGCGATTGTCTCCCCGTTCACAGCGGAAGAATTCAGCATTGGTACCATGCTTTCTGCCGCCAAGGATAATGCAAATTTCATAGCATTACTCCCTCAGACCTTTATATCCGCACCTGAGGACAATGTTTGCGCAGTCTTACGGGATCACGGTTTCCTCCCCAACAAAATTATTGCAATTGCACCCAATGCCACGGTCACCCAGCCAAGAAAGAAAATGATTCTGTTCGCAGGTCGCAACGCCGATCCCAATGTGCCGATTCCTGTTTTCTTTACCCAGTGTGACAAAAGTGTATCCAATCTTATTGTTGAAAAAGAATATATCCAGATATCCCAACAACAGCTTAATAAGCCGACAACCCTGGTCAAGCTTCGGGAGGCATTTGAAAAAGCAAAAATCGACCCAGACTCTGTCAAGCGTCGTAAGCGTCCATCTGTCTATCAGTTCTCAAATGAGATCTCGCTGTTTTATACCATCCATCGAGACAAGCATGACGTTTATGTTGGCGAGGCCTACTATAGAGGGAAAACGGCACCTGAAAACACGAACGATGGACAAGTCTGGAATTCTCCCGCAACACAAAAAGGCCTGCGCTGTAAGGATCGGGAATCCGTAATTGGCAAGCTGGATGGCGTTCCCTTTATTGATTCCATTTACCCCTATGTCGTGGGGGATATGCTGGATTACTACGATGAGAGTCTTGCAAATTGCTCTCTCAAAACGATCTGGTTTTGCTGCCGCAGCCGCTTGCTGGCACGGCGGGACTACTGTGACGAAATTGCCCGGAACATTCTTTTTGGTCCCGAGAAGAATACACTGTCCGCGCTCTACCCAGCGAATGCCAGCGACGATGATTATCGCAATGCAATGCAGGCTGTCATCCCAAAGGGCAGCATCGCCGTTGTTAAGTACTGGCAGCAGTTAAACATCATTATGAGGACTGCCGAGGAAAGCGGTTTTATCAACGCAAATCCAATTCCTGCACTTTTGCCGGTAATCAGCAATCGGGCATCCAAAGAACTGCGCAATCTGCGAAATATGCTCACAAAGAAAACTCTTACCCTTGAGGAAGAGGCCCGAATCCTTGCTTATGTTCGCGAAGAAGGTAAAACAGATTTTGGTCCAAGAAAGGCCTTGCGGTTTGAGGAAGACAGCACCTTGCTGCTTGGTCCGATCCAACTGTTTACCGGTATGAGCACCCGGGAAGCCTGCGCACTGACCTGGGATGATTTTGAAGCTATCCCCGGTCTGAACGCCCACCGCCTTTTGGTATACAAGTTTATATCAGACGAAGGCGCAGTGATCTACCATTCGGAAGGCACTGCCTGCAGAAAAGTACCGGTAGCGTCGCTTTTGGCAGATATGCTAGAAAGCCGAAAAAACTACCTAAAGGCTATGTGCGGCTTTACAGAAGCAGAACTGCAGCATTTGCCGGTCATTATGCCAGAAAACAAAAAGACCGTTGCAGCGCTTTCCAAGCCATCCTTCTGTAAGTACGACGCTGCCATTCGGGTTTGCCGTGCTTTGGTTGAAAAAGCGAACATTCCCACCCAGGAACTGGTCCTGCCCGGTGACGGAGAAGCCCTGGTTATAGATATGAACAAATATCAGGGTGATATTTTCTACAGTAATTTCAAGCATCGTGCAAACCACGCCTGTTCCTTCAATCGAGGCGAGCTATCCTATGTTGTGGGAAATAAGGCTCCGGATACGTTTTCTCAGCATTACTGTGACTACACAAACGATTTGGTCCAGTATGGGATGGTTCAAAAACTGAACCGATGGGCCCATACCCATGAAACCGGCATACGTAATACTGCGCAAAGCACATCCGAGATTTCAACATTTACCCGCAATACCACCGTTCATTCAGACTGTAAAAAGAATCATTATAATGCTGTCTCTATCACGGTATCCTCTACCAAGGAAGTGAGCGGAAGCTATATTGATGTTTTAATCGAATGTGACCACGGTACAACCGGTAGCATTGCCGTATACGGTACAGCTGGAAAGGAGGAGGTCCAATGACAGAGTGGAAATGTTTTGTTGGTGAAGAGCACACCTTTTACGGTATCTATCACGATTACTATGAGGATTTCGAAGAGCACTGGAAAGCAGACTCCACGCAGAGAAGCAACCACCTACGTTACTGCAATCAAATCATCCCGCTGCTTCGTAAGCACGATGAGACCCCGATAAGCGCCTATACTCAGGAAGATTACGATGCTGTTATTCAGGCATTGATCAAACGGGGTCAGGATACAAAGAGCAAGCAATACATGCCCTACAAAGAAAGCACCCTGCAGGATTTTCGCCGTTTGATCTACTACGTCGTGGAAACAGCCGCAAGGCACGGTGAATGCGATAATGTTCTTTGGGAAAGCAGTTTAAACCCCGAAGCCACCACCGGAAGTGAGGAAACAAAAGCCAATCAGGCGCTGCTCAGTAAATCGCTGACCATCCCCCAAGAGCAGGCCGTGGCCAAGGCGCTCCTTTCAGATTCGCTGCAATCCGGTCAAAATATGGGCTTGCTGTTAATGTATTCTCTGGGTCTGCGCAATGCGGAAGCCTGTGCGGTGGATTTCGGTGACATCAAGCCTATGCAAACTCATCCTGACTGCCCGGTAATATGGATCTACAAAACCACCGGCTATGACAGCAGCGCAGGTAAGCTGGGCGGAAAAACCAGAAATGCAGACCGCATTATCCCGGTGCCTGATAACGTTGCCGCACTGATCCACCAGCGGCGTCAGTATATAGAGTCTCAGCTTAACAAGTCGATCGACGATTACCCCATTGTGTGCAACAACGATCGGTGGGATGTTCGATGCTCTGCCCGTGAGTTAACGAATGCTGCCCGCGTTCTATTCCAAAGCATCAAAATTAGGGCTGTTCAAATGGCATCCATCAGTGAGGATCTTCAGGATGAACCGGTATCCCAGAAGGACAGCCTGCCTTTTGAGGATCGAAAAGATCCCACGGCCTATCTGTTTCGCCGTAATTTTGGAACGCATTTACACATTCTCGGTTTGAGCGAACCGGAAATTGAGTATGTGATCGGGCACGACATTGATGACCCTTACGAAACCCGAAACGAATTTGTAAACGAGGAGAAGCTGTTTGCCATTAAGCAGAAAATGGATCGCAGGCCTTTGGTCAACAGTGACCTTTCTCAGATTGAGCGCATCAATGTAGGAGAGCGGCTACAGTTGCAACATACTGCCCGTGTACAAATACCGGCAGATTCAGCAGAAACCGAGATGCACATTACCGCAAATGAACCCACGGATAATATTTGTGTCAACCTTTCTTCCAATCCGCAGAATATGCGCATCAATTTAAATTGCCGTCATTACACGGTGAAGGCAAATGAGTACGATCGATTTGTGGACACACAGCAGCAATATCATAAGGTATATACCAAGACATAAGAAAAGGCAGCCGGGCGATTTGCACCCGGCTGCCTTCGTTGCAGGTCCGTTATTTTTTGATTTTGTGATCCGGAATTGCGTAAATCTGATTCTTGGAATAGAAGGTGGAACTCTGCGCACCATAAAAATTCTCGCCGGGTTTTACGCCGAATACTGCATATTCCTCCGCATCCAGTTCCGCCCAATCACCGGCCACCAACACCATATCATACTTGGGGTCGGTGCTGCTTGCACCACGGTTTTCAATATTGCGGATGAACAGTTTTTTGCAGGCCTGATTGTATTCTCTCCGATCCTGGAACACAAGCACAAAATTCTTCTTTTTATACACTTTGGTATTCCAATCCTTAGCAAAGGAATCAAACAAAATAGCGTTAGATCTGTTGACGGGTTTCAGCGGACGTATCGCAAGTACACGCTTCCCTAAGTCATCTCGACGGGCGAAGAACCTATCAAAATCCTTATACCACAGGAAAATATCCGATCTTAAGTGAGATCCGATACGTTCATTTGCCTTAAACGCTTGAATTTTGGCCTTCCAAAGCTGGCGTAATGTTCTACAGGGAAGGATCACCGGCTCGGAAGCAGGTTTACCTTCCTCTTTATCAACATCATCTGTATCGACGTCTGTGCCATACTCCGATTCGTCCCCATACATAAGCTCGTCCTCCAGCTCAGTCTCAACGAGGCCCTCGTCCTCATCAGACTCCCAAGATGGTTCTTCCTTTTCATGTACTGGGTTAAACAGATTGTCAAACAGCTGCGCAATATCCGTTAATTGGGGATCGTACACTCTGTTCGTTCTGTCCAATTGCTCGCAGATGTAATTCGTATGCTTTCCGCCTTCGTAGCAGCGGAAAAACTGCGTATCGACCCCCAGTACAGGGTGCACATCCACACCACAGTACGGGCACGCAAGGCGTTGACCGGAATATGCCTCCTCAATTTTTACGGTCTTTCCCATTCTCTTATCAATCGCTTCTACAATCATAAATAATCATCCTTTCAGAATTAAATATAAAATAAAAATGCAGCTGTACGGAGTAAGATAATCCGGACAACTGCATCATTCAAAACCATCATCTCCAACTGAATCTCCCTACTCCTATAGAGGAGTGATCCAGGTCCGTCACATCCCGGGTGCATTAGAAAGGCACATTACAATACCCCGGCTCCACATTTATATTTACTTGATTTTAGTATAACGATCTGCAATTCTATTGTCAACATATTCGCGCAAAAGTTCGCGAAAAATTCATAATTGCAGATTAACATTTGCTTCTTTATCTAAAAATCTCCCCTGCTTGTAAACAGAGGAGATTTTGTTGTTGTTAGTACTCTAGGCCTTTATATAATTTTGTAAGATATTCCAGAACATGCAATGCCTCTGCGCTGACATCATTTACGCTGCACAGTTTGCTAAACTCTCGGCAGAGCTGCTCCATTTGGATTTTGAGTGCTTTATGCACTCTTGGATTTCCGACGACCACAACATCCCGCTGCAGCATACGATTGATGCAATAGTCTTGTTTGGTCATGCCCGACAAGGCCACCAATGCGTCCAGCTCAGCATTTTCTTCCGGAGATATACGGACACCGATCGTCTTGCAACGCCAGCGGCCTTGCCCGTCACGAGCTTTAGCTGACATCTGTAGCACCCCTTTCCTGTAATGCATTCAAATCAGTAGCCATTTGCCGTTGCACAGTGGGAAACAGATGGGCGTACCGATAAGTGATATCGATGGACTCATGTCCCATCCGCTCCGCGATCGCCACGGCGCTGTACCCCATATGAATGAGCAAAGATACGTGGGAATGCCGCAGGTCGTGCACCCGAATGCGCTGAATGCCCATTTCCTTGCTGCCCTGTTCCATCTTGCGGTAGAGGTAGCTCTTGGATAAGGGGAACAATCGGTCGTCGGGTTTCGGTTCATACAGTTTTTCAATGTAGTACCGGATTTCTTCCACCAGGAATGCCGGCATTTCCACGATTCGGTTGCTCTTTGGTGTCTTGGGTTCGGTAATCACATCTTTTCCTTTCAGATGCTGAAAGGTTTTTGTGATGGAAACGGTCTTCTTTGCAAAATCAAAATCGTCGATAGTTAAAGCCAGCGCCTCGCCCTCACGAAGTCCGCACCAGTAGAGTATTTGAAAATAGTAGTAGCCCACAGGATCGTCCATCATATATTCGGAGAATTTCAGATACTCCTCGCGGGTCCAGCATTTCATTTCGATGCCCTTTTCACTGCCCATATTTCCAACCGTTCTGGCAGGGTTCTCTGCCAGCTTGTAGTAGCGGACTGCATGGTTGAAAATGGCACTCAGCTGATTGTGCATCGTTTTCAGGTACGATTTGGAGTAGGGCTTGCCATCCTTGGGATCACGGTAAGCCAGCAGCTCGTTTTGCCAAAGCATAATATCTTTGGTGGTGATTTCGCGCATACATTTTTTGCCGAAATAAGGTATCAGCTTGGTGTCGATAATATTGTCTTTCATTGACAGTGTGCTCTCTTTCACCCGGGCCCCACGCTCTTCCCGATAGGCTTCGACGAAGGTAGCAAATGACATATCCAGGTTGCCACTCTGACGAGCCAGAAAATCACGCTCATATTGTAGCGCATCCCGTTTGGTTGCAAAACCTCTTTTGGTAACCCACTTGATTTTGCCACTCCAGTTTTTGTGCTTAAATTTCACTGTCCAAGTGTTTCTGTCTTTTTCCTTATAAGCAGGCATATGCTCACCTCCTACGCGATGCCGCCGTAGATTTTCTTTTCGAAATAGCTACGGCTGATGCGACCGGAAACGATGATATACCCGGCAGCTACCAGTTCATCATTCAAGCGACGAATGATCTTGTAGGCCATAGGCACCGAGATGCCCATATACTCTGCCACATCGTTGGCTGTCAAAAATCTTTTGTTTTCCATAGTGTTTCCTCCTTGATTTGTAATAGAGAAAACAAAACACCGTGCAGGGCTGATAGCTCTACACGGTGCAGATCATAATATGACAGCCGGGAGTAACCTTACCAAGATATACTTTCCCTCTTGCAAAAAAGATACAAAAAGGATATAATATCCTTGCGGTGCGGGGTAATCCCGTTGTGTAGGTGCTCACTTCACCTGCGCAGGTGCATGGGAGTTGGCGCTCCCTTGCACTGCCGTTGTTTTATTTTCTATCTGCATTATACCATATGTGCATACACATATCAATGTGGTATTTTCAACAAATTTCCAACGCATTTATTGTGCGTTTTGTGTGTATGCACATATCTTTATTTTCTGTAACACATCTGCTATACTTATTTAGAGGTGATCGCAATGGCTCAAACAGAGGCACAGCTCCGTGCAAGCAAAAAGTACCACCAAAAGTATGAATACTTACAGGCGCGTGTTACTCCTGCCGAAAAAGAAACTGTAACAGCACACGCAGAGGCCATGGGCGAATCCCTGAATGCCTTTATGCGTCGCGCATTTACAGAAACAATGGAACGTGACAAAGTATCCCCAAAATTGGATCCAAAATAAAACCACTAATATTCTAATTTTATGAAATCATATGCGTTTAACAATGCGTAATATCCCCAGCCAATATGGCTGGGGATATTTTTGCATTAGTATCGTGTTTTACCAATATACGTGCAAAAATTAAATAGCGGCGGAGGGGTTGTGTATAAATATTTAGTCCATTTTTTGTCGGTTTTACTCCGGTTGGTCTTGACAATTACAAAAAAACACAACTAATTTGATTGGGCTTTTGAAACTCTCCTGCGATGTTCTGGTATGTGGTAGAAAGCAGCTGCCGGGTCTCCGGTTAGAATTCTGTGAAATTCTGACCAGAAAGGAGATATTTATGAGAAAAGCATTTGACATGATTCTAAAAAACCATATCTATAGTAAATTTATTCGTTCAAGGGCTGCACCGGAGCTTATTTGGCATCAAATAGCAAAGGAACTGATTATGGGTGAGAGTTTGCTCAAATGTTTTGCGTATGGAAAGAATTGTTGCAGCATTACCATAATGGCGTTACTTCCGAACGGACACGCCTATATTCTGCCAGCTTTCTTGGAGAAAGAGCGAAGATGTCATTAAAGCAGAAGAATCGCTTGTTGCATAGATTAGGTGTGACAAAAGCCGTACTAAATGCTGTGTCCTATCGAATCCCAATGCCAGTGGTACAGATACGGGTGTATAACGATGGTGGATATCCGGTGTGTCCTCGTTGTGACAGCAGTTTCGACAGGGAGTATACACAGTTTTGCGACCGTTGCGGTCAGCGCTTATCCTGGGATCGGTTTCCTTTTGCAGAAGAATAAAGCACCGGCGCTGCATTTCGCAGCGCCGGTGTTATGCTGTTTGGGATTACCGTATATTTGCCGTAACACACAGATCAATGCTTACTGTAAAGGAGTCTTCGGTAGAGGATAACTGCAGCTCACCATCATACTTCTTTACAATGGCATGCAAGGAATACAGACCAAAGCCGTGGAGGGTTTTGTTTTCCTTCGTAGTGGCGATATGATTGTTGCGGATTACCACCTTTTCTGCAATGGGGTTGGTGATAGACAAGAATAGAAAACCACTGCTGCAATTACAGGAAACGGAAATGGTTTTGGTGTCTTGAGAGGGGAGCTTTTGACACGCTTCCAAGGCGTTATCCAAAGAGTTACCAAGAATGACGCATAGGTCTGTTGGTGACAGGAAATCGGTTGGAATTACGCCCCGGAAAATAATTTGTGCGTTATTGACCAAAGCTTTTTCCTGTTTGTCTGTCAGCAAGGCATCTGCAATGCCGTTACCGGTGTCGAAGACAGTATGGACACCGCCCGGATGTTCAAGGTCGTTGTTGCACTGGTGGATCAGCTTCAGGGCTTCATCATATTCGCCGCGCTCCAACAGGCTTCCAATGGCAATACGAATGTTTTTGAAATCGTGACGAAAACGCCGGATTTCATAATTGGCCTGGGCTAAATTTTTGTAATGCTCTGCCTGAGCGTGAATTTGCTGTTCGTATTCGGCGGTCAGCGTTTTCAGCCGGGTGTTGGAAAAAGAAATCATAAAAATAACCGGCACTACAAGGCAAATGGCCATAAGTAGGAATAAGGTGAATATTTGGATCCATCGACTCCACACTTCAGGGAAATCATATTGCTGAAAATTGGAGATCATTACAGACATAAGTGCGGCTACTACAAGGAGGAACGCAGAGATAATCAAGATGTATCTTGGTAGATAGCTTAATATTTGCTGAACGGTGTGCCTTATTTGAGACAGACACACCAATACCCATAAGGCAGTTATGGCGGTGTTGGTGCAAGCGTCAAGATATCTAATATCTTGGGGAATAAAAACGACCAATAAAGACGTAAGAACGACATTGATGCAATAGAAAATAATATAGAAGAAGACTACTTGACTGATTTTTATGGTTCTATAAGAGAGCTTAATTAAAACAAATTGAATAATTTGAAATAATACATAGGCAGGATACAGCAAAGTTTCTGTACCTTGCAGTGCAAACACTATTAATGGAACAAAACCAAAAAAGGAACACAACAAAATGCGTTTTCTAGGGATGCAGTTGAAAATGCAACGGGTTAGGAGTAAAAGGCAGGAATAATATAAAATTGTATTATAAATGGTTATGAGTCCAAATTTCATATCTTAAAATAATAATCCCTTAAAAATTGCTTATATACCCGCTTGAATTCTCCCATTTTGGTGCGTCCGATTCTGGCAATTTCTCCATTTGTAAGAGTAGCAATACCTTTGTTAAAAGAGCTAATGCTGTACAAGTTGATAACATAAGACTTATGACTACGGTAGAAGCAGTGCTGCGGTAACAACATGTGTACCTGAGCCAAAGTTTTGGAGCTGTTATAGGTTTCCTTGCTTGTGCGGACAATGCAGTATTTTCCGTCACCTTCAATATATAAAATATCCTTTGCCGGTATAATTTTCTGCTCACTGTCGTTGATCACAATGATGGGTGCCAACAGCTTTTGCTGGCGAATAAAGGTGGTTAAAAGAGAATCTATTTGTTCTTGAATCACAGGCTTTTCGAAGAAACGGTAGGGCTGTACCTCAAAGGCCTCATATACAAAATGTGGGTAGCTGGTCACAAACACAATGCTGCAAGTGATGTTTCGGCTCCGCAATACCCGGGCGACCTCCATGCCATCCATACCCGGCATTTGGTAATCCAGAAAAACTATATCAAACATTTTCTTTTCCAAGAGGAGCGCTTCACCGGCAGCATACTCGTAAATGTCAATATGCAGCCGCCGATTCGTTTTGTAATCCAGAATAAAGGCTCTGAGCTCCTTGCGAAAAATTGGGTCGTCATCACAAATGGCAATCAGCATAGTACGGTTCACTCCTTTTGTTTCAGCTTAAACTCTAACCCCTATAAAAATCTTCCTTTCTTTATTTTATAACACAGTCAGACAAAACACAAGAAAGGAAGAAAGTGCCTATGTATAGCACACTGTTTGGCCTTCTGAATTGGCTCATGGGCTTCTTTGCCTAAAAAGAGAAAAGGCGATTCACCGGATCGGTGAATCGCCTCTTTTTATTGTTTCGGCTTTCTCATTCTATCGTCGATAAAAATGAGCAAGTCGGCAAGAAACGATTTGTGCTCTGCCGGCCAGTCTTTTATAATTTCAAGCATTTCTGCGTTTACAGGATATGGAGAAACGATTGCTTTGTCAGTTATCAGCAGAGCAATATCAACGCCCAATATATCGGAAATCTGTGCAAGCCGAGGCAGTGATACTTTTGCGGAACCTCGCTCTATCTGGCTGATATAGCTTTCAGACACACCTAATTTTTCCGAAAGGGTAGATTGGGTCATTGGGAAGTTTTTGCGATAAATAGCAATGCGTCTGCCGATGGATTTGTAATCTATCATTATTATCACCAACTTTAGTATAGCAGTTATCACTTAACAAAAGAAGAAACTTGTTAGTTAAGTATTTATCTATAAGTAAATATTAATACCCAATTAAACAGTATGCTTGACAGGCAGTTGAAGTTTGCGTTTTAAATGTTGAACGAAATAGAGAGACATTGAAATTGTTGACCAACAAAAACAAACCTAGTGAAATGATGTGTTTATCACAACATTTCGCTAGGTTTTTATTTTTTCTTTTAATTATGACAGTAGTTGTCAGGGTTAGACAATACACTGTGAGAAAGAAAGGAGGGATATGAATGGGAACGGCCGACCGAAGAAGAGAAATTATGCGTGTCCTATGCCGGCGAAGGCACGAAAAAATTTCTAATTTAGCAGAAGAGTTCGGCGTTTCCACAAGAACTATTGCGCGAGATCTGGAAGCACTTAGCATGACAGAGCCCATTTATACCCAGTGCGGAAGATATGGAGGGGGCGTGTTTGTAACAGGTGATTATACAATAAGCAGAATGTATATGACAGAAGCAGAGCTGTCTGTCTTGCAAAAGGTGGCATCCTTTGCAGAAAAGCAGGTCGACTGTATTTTAAGCAAGGATGAGTACCGTGTGCTAAAAAATATTATTTCGCAATATTCAAAACCGAAATCAAGAAAGGAAAAAAGCTATGAAACCAAAGGAAAGAAAATTGTATAAAAGTCTGTGCAGTTTTAAATCGGCAACGTTTGATGACACTTTGCTAAGTGCTGCCACACCAGCTGTACTGGGATATTTGTTTTTTAACCGCATGCAAGGCGTTGCTTACGGAACCCTGAAAAAGCACGGCTTGTTGGGCAAAGTGAACCGAGAGTTTCGCAATTCTCTGAAAGGTGCCTATGAGCAAAACCTTGAAAAGAATGAGAGCTTCTTTTGGGGCATACAGCATATTCAAAAGGTACTGTCCACCTGCCAATGCAATTATGCAATGCTAAAAGGCGCATATTTGTGCAACTGTTATCCAAAAGGCTATAGAACATCCAACGATGTGGATTTGCTGGTCCACCCACAAGATGTAACCCAGGTCGGCGAAGCATTATTAAAAGCGGGTTTTAAGCAAGGCAACATCCGCAATGGAAAATTCGAATCTGCGACCCGAAGGGAAATTGTTGAATCCAAAATGATGCGTGGAGAAACGATCCCATATATTAAGGAAATTAATCTCCCGGGGATGCAGTTTTTGGAGGTTGATATTAACTTTTCTCTGGATTATAAACCCGGAGACACCGCAGTTCTCACACAAATGCTTAACAATGTAGTAGTGGAGACGTTAGGAAAGACTTGCGTTCCCACATTACAAAGTGATGATTTCTTCGTGCATTTATGCAGTCATCTTTACAAAGAAGCAACTACATTGCCCTGGGTCGAGATGATGCGGGATATGACTATGTATAAGTATTGCGATATTTATATGCTTTTGAATGATGCTTCGAAGGAACAAATTGACGGCTTATTTAACCGCGCCAAAGAACTTGGGATGGAAAAAGTTTGTGCGTTTACGGTAGTCCAGATGTCCAAACTGTTTCAATTTGAAAATATGTATGCGGTACCGGTGGCAGAAGAGATTTTAGACAGCGATCCTATGTTTATCCATTTTATTGTTTCTCCAAAAGAGAAAAAGGAATATGTGTTTACACAAAAAGATATTGAAAAGCGCTTCTTTGCCGATAACAGACGGGTGCTATTGCAGGAGGTGAAAAGTCAATGAAGACATTAAATATGAGGCCCAATAAGACAAAGGGGTATCTGTTTACTTTCTGTGGATTGGACGGGTGTGGTAAAACCACTATGCTGACGATGCTCAAACAAGAGTTGGAGCAAAAATATGAGGTATTTCTGACAAAGCAGCCTACTGATGCTGTACGCCAGTCAAATATTTTCAGAACCTATATGGATAGTCCAAACCATGATGCATACGATTATCGAAGTCTTTCGTTGCTTGCGGCAAGTGACAGACTACAGCATGTGAACAAGGTAATTGAACCCCAAATGGAAAGTGGAAAGGTTGTTATCAGTGACAGATATTTTTATTCCTGCTTAGCCAATTTGCGTGCACGTGGTTTTGATCAAGATAAGTGGATTTGCGAAATTGCTGAATCTATTGTAAAACCGGATGTTGCATTTTTCTTTGATGTGCCGGTGGAAACGGCTGTTGCGCGAGTTCGCAGCCGTGCGGATGAAAAGAACCGATACATTGATATGGAGCTGCAGTACAAGCTGCGTGATGCCTATATTGCAATTTGTAAAGCAAATAACGGCGTACTGATATCAACGGAAATGCCGGTGCAGGATTGCTATGCGGCTGTGAAAGAAGAAGTAGAAAGGGTATTAAGCAATGAGCATTGAAGAGAAAGTAAAAGCAATTTTATATGACCTTAGTGGTGACGAAAATATTGCCAATGAAGCATCCTTGCAGAAAGATCTTGCGCTGGATAGCCTTGCAATGGTAATGTTGCTGATCAAAATCGAGGATATATTTGAAATTCAACTTGATGAATCGGATATGAATCCGTTTGATTTGACTACAGTTCAAGAAATTATAGATATGGTTAGCAAATACAGAGGTTTCGCGGATGAATATTTTTACTGAATTACCGCTTATAGAACCAATGTACAGCACATACCACAATGGTATTGCGTCAGCTGTACTTGCAAAAAATCCATCCATTCGGAATTGGTACTTAAACCAAGTTATGAATTTGGAGTGCAACCGCAAGTTTTTATCTGGATATACAACACCTAATATAAGCGTTATTGGCATTGCAATAGGCAGCAGTCCATACATCGAAAGAAAATATATTTCGATGGCATTTGTGAAGGGGTGTATGAACAGGGTTATACGCAATTTGATAGACGAAGGCTATTACGTTTATTTTACTGGTGTTGACGATTATTACGTACAAGGTAAAAGCTGGTACAAAACAAGACATTTTAGGCATGATGGGGCAATATGCGGATATAACCAGGAGGATAAGACTTATTGCATCTATGCATATGACAGCAACTGGATTTATCAAAAGTTCTGGACTCCACAAAAATGCTTTGCCAAAGGAAGGGAAGCACTCGCAAAAAAAGGGGAATCTGGTTATTTGTGCGGAATTAAGCCGAAACCAGAGGAAATTGCCTTTTTGCCGGAAACCGCAATAAACGGAATTGTGAGATACCTTGATTCCAATATGGAAAAATACCCGGAAGATGGCGAAGGTGATGTATATGGTGTTGTTGTACATGCGTATATTGCTAAGTATGTTGGGAAATTGTTTGACGGTTCAATTCCGTATGAACGAATGGATCGCCGTGTTTTTCGTTTGATCTGGGAGCACAAAAAGGTTATGCTGCAACGAATCAAAATGATTGAAGATAGCCTTGAAATGAATAATGAAATCAGCGAGAAATATAAACGGTTGGTGGCTGAAGCGGATATGATGCGTATGCTGTATGCGTCCCATCATATGAAACGCAGAGATGCTGTTCTTCCTGTTATCCAAAAGAAACTGCTGGCGCTTATGAAGGACGAAGAAGAACTGCTGACTATACTTGTGGAAAAGGCAAGAAAGGAACAAAAGAATGAATCTTTGGAAGTATCTTAAAAATAAGATGCAGCTCAATTTGCGCCAGGTTGTTTGCGAAAATGATGCATCTATGACATTTGAAGAGATGATTGTTTTTGCAGAAAATTTTGGCAAAAAACTGGTTGGGATCAAATGCTGCGCCATTTTGTGCCAATCTGAGATGGCCGCAAGTATGGCTCTTTTAAGTTGCTTTGCAGCGGAAGTGACGGCATTGCCGTTGTCGCAACGATATGGAGAGCTACATTGCAATAAAATTCTGGATGCAGTGAATCCTGATGCAGTGATTACCGATCAGTATGGAGAATTGCAAATTATACATATTAAGGATTCTGCGTATGTAGAACCGAAATTGCACCCTGCAATTATGATGTGCACATCAGGCACCACAGGTGTTCCAAAGGCTGCTATGCTGACAGATGCAAATATTATAACAAATGTATCGGATATTGCTTTGTACTTTGCAATTGATACATCCGATGCAATTTTGATTTCAAGACCCTTATACCATTGTGCTGTCCTAAGTGGTGAGTTTCTTACGGCACTTGTTAAAGGCGTAAAAATACGTTTCTATTCCGGGACGTTTAATCCAGCACTTGTCCTCAAGCTGTTGAGGGAATATCAAATTACAGCCTTTTGCGGCACCCCCACATTGCTCCGTATGATGGCACGGTTCAAAAGGAGACCGGCCGAGGACTCGTTAAAACATATCTGTATTAGCGGCGAATGTATGAGCTATGAAACGGGTATGCAGATTGCGGAGGCATTTCCGGACGCAGAAATTTACCATATTTATGGACTTACTGAGGCTTGCCCACGGGTGTCCTATCTGCCGCCCAGTATGTTTAAACAATATGCAGATTGTGTGGGAATCCCTTTGCGTTCTGTTTCTTTAAAGATTGTTTCCGCCAATGGAAAGTCTGTTGATCTGAACGAAATCGGCACACTGTGGGTTAAGGGAGAAAATGTCATGGCAGGCTATTATAACAATCCTGCAAAAACAGCCGAAGTAATTAAGGATGGATGGCTATGTACAGGCGATCTGGCGTTGTTTAATGATGCCGGTCTGCTGAAAATCAAGGGCCGAATGGACGATTTGATAATTAAGGCGGGAATGAATATCTATCCCCAGGAAATTGAAAGCGCGCTCAGGCTGGATCCCCGTGTGCACGAAGCTTATGTTTGTGGGGATCACGATGAAAAACTGGGCGTACAGATCATTTTGACCGTCGTTGGCGATTTTTCTGATGTAGCGGAAGTCAAGGAACTTTGCAATTCAAATTTGCCGGCATATCAAATGCCATCACGCATTATCTTGGTGGACGAGATTCCACGAAACGGTTCAGGCAAAACTGTCAGGAAGTGATCTATTGACGGCAAAATTATCCAGTGTACCGAGACCCACTCCTTCCAGGTAAAGGGCAAGGGCTGGGTGGATGCCTGCAATCTGACTCCCGGTGACGTTGTCTATACCAAGGACTGGAACACCGCAACCGTCCGCAGCGTCAACCTGCTGGAACTCCCCGAACCCGTCGAAGTCTTTAACTTCGAAGTCGAAGACTGCCATACCTACTTTGTTGGTAAGGCCGATAATTATGCATAGGCATTTACTTGATGAAAATTAATTGCGATAACCCTGACACTCGTTGTCAGGGTTATTTTTTATACTAAATGCGCAGCTGAGAAAGGAGGTTATCAATGGATATTGAGGTTGTTATTGAACGTCACGAGCAGAGAATTAAAACTCTTGAGCGCGAGATGAGCGATATGAGAGCGGTTCAAGGTGAAATTCGTTCTATGAATGAAACGCTTGTGACACTTGCTACCGAATTAAAACATACAAACGAGCACCTGGCAAGACACGAACGAAAAATCGACGAGATGGATGCAGTGCCCAAGCAGCGAATGCAGCAGATCATTACAGCAATTATCGCTGCTTTAGCCGGCGGTTTGATTTCAGCAATGATTGGAATGATCCTCGTTTGAGAAAGGAGAAATTATGAACTATCAGGACTATATCAAAACAGAGCTTGTTGTTTTGATTCCGGTTCTTTACATCCTGGGAATCGGACTAAAGAAAAGCAAACTGCCTGATAAGTGGATCCCTGTGACCCTGGGCGTATCTGCGGTTCTGCTGTCCGCGATTTGGGTGATTGCGACAACAGACGTTACCGATATTAAAGAAGCCGCGTCTGCGGTCTTTACGGCCGTGACACAGGGTGTTTTGCTGGCTGGTGCCAGTGTATATGTAAATCAGCTTTATATTCAGGCGAAAAAGGAGGAATGACAGTGTTTCCAGTTATCAAAGCACACGCTGTCAATAATCTTTGTTATATTGCGGCACAAAAAATGACCCCTCAGGGAATCGTTGTCCACTCCACCGGTGCCAACAATCCGTACTTGAAACGATATGTAGATGCACCGGAGGAGGTTGGTGTAAACCAATATGGAAATCACTGGAATGTTGCCAGACCCAACGGCACAAAGGTTTGCGTTCACGCATTTATCGGATACGACAAAAACAAGCAGGTTCGTGTTGCGGAAATTCTGCCGCTCAATATTTGCTGCTGGGGAGTGGGCAGCGGCAAAAACGGCAGTTACAACTACGATCCGGCCTATATTCAGTTTGAAATCTGCGAAGACAACGGCACAGACAAGACATATTATGAAAAGGCTTTTGCCGTAGCGGCTGAGTACTGCGCGGAGCTTTGCAAAACCTACAAATTTGATGTGGATAAAATTGTAGGTCATTGCGAAGCATATCGCTTGGGATATGGCAGCAACCATTCCGATCCAGAGCACTGGATGAAGAATTTCGGCGAAAACATGGAGGATTTTAGAAAACAGGTGTCTGAAATTCTCCAAAAAGAAACAGAGAATCCAAAGGATAAACAGATGGTTGAATCTGCGCAAACACCTGTAGAGAAAGGTGATTTGGTTTCTGTTGCAGAGAATGCCACATACTACAACGGCAAGAGCATCCCCTCTTGGGTGAAGGCGCAAAACTGGTATGTATATAGTGACCCGGTAGGTGATCGTGTGGTCATTGATAAGAATGAAAAGGGAACAAACTCCATCTGCAGTCCAATTCATAAGAAATTTCTGACCGTTGTTAGAAAAGCGAATACTACTGAAGCTGCTCAAACAGGAGGGAACTGTCCGTACTTGGTACAGGTAACGGCTGATTGTCTGAATATCCGCAAAGGGGCAGGCACGAATACCGCAAAGGCCGGCTCAATCACAGACAAAGGTGTTTACACCATCGTAGAAGAGTGCCAGGGGAAAGGCGCAGCCAAATGGGGTAAGCTCAAATCCAGTGCTGGATGGATTTCCTTGGATTTCACAAAAAAACTTTAGAAAAGTTTTCAACCCTGACAATAGTTGTCAGGGTTGTTTTGTATACTTGGGGTGCAGCTGCAAAAAAAGAAAATTTTTAAACAAAAAACAAAGGAGGTTTTCGAATATGAAAACAGTATTTGGTGTTAGTTCGGCTACACCTATCAACAAAAAGCTGAAGAA
>JAZRIT010000038.1:0-9054 GCA_045645385.1 Faecousia sp. | reverse complement strand
CCAGAATGGGCATCTGCAGGTCCTCATCAGACTGCGCCAGAGCAGCCAGACGGATGCGGTCAAAGGTAGATGCGGCGTACTCGTAGCCGTAGCCAACAGCAGCAGTACCGATGTCCATCACGATGGTGTCAGCAGGAACATTTGCGTCCTTCTTGAGCATAATGTTCAGCTGCTTTGCCAGGTTGATATCGTCAGCAGTCTCAGCGCCCACCTTCTGGCCGGAAGCCAGTGCAACGGAAGCGCCCACGGTCTTGCAGTTTTCCTGCTTTGCGCTCATGCACAGAACATTCTTGCCCCGCAGTGCATCAGCAATGGCGCCCAGCAGCTCGCCGTCCTTTTCCATGTTCTTGCAGCCGATGACCACGATGGGCTTAGCGCAAGCTTCTGCCACTGCAACAGCATCAGCAACGCAGTCAGCGGTAGCGCGGTTTGCGCCGTTGGGATCAGCGGACTCGAAGTGCAGGCACAGGAAGTCCACGCCCTCAACGGCCGCAGCCTTCTTGGCGCGCCCTGCCATGGTAGCGCAGCCTGCGTAGAAAGCAGCCAGCTCGGGCCAGTTCCAGTCAGCAGCCAGATCGGACACTTCCACGCCGACCTTGGGTGCGTTTTCGATGGGTGCATCGAAGGTGTAGAAGGGCAGCACACTCTGACCGCCGAGTACGATGGCTTTTTCGCCAACGCCCAGGGTCACGGCATTGATCTTGCCGCTGAAGGCTCCCGTCTTAGGTTCAAAAGACATATTAGGTTCCCCCTTAAATAAAGATTTTTATAATAAATAAATTTATTAACACATTTGCGTTTTACAGTCCCAAAGACTGCATCACTTGCTTGACTGCGGCTTTTACCGGATTGGTCTCCGGCAGCTTGGCAGAGGGCTCACCGTCGCAATCGCAGCGGTACACGCCGTCATCCTGGGGCAGAACACCCAGCAGCTTCAGGCCGTGCTTTTCGATCTCTTCCATTACGCCGTCGTCCAGCTTGCCCTCCGGCGCCCGATTGACGATCAGACCCATCTGGGCGGGATTCAGCTCCATCTCGGCAACGATCTCGGCTACCCGGGCTGCTGCCTGGATGCCCCGGCGGGAACAGTCGGAGATCAGCAGCATGGTGTCTACCTTGGGCAGTGTGCCTCTTGCCACATGCTCCAGACCAGCCTCGTTGTCCATTACGATGTAGCTGTAATTCTTTGCGTACTTGTCCACCTGGGTTTTCAGCACGCCGTTGACATAGCAGTAGCAGCCTTTGCCCTGAGTGCGGCCCATGACCAGCATATCGAAGTCATCTTCCTCGATAATGGCAGAGCTGAACTTAAAGTCAGCATAGTCTGCCTTGGTCATACCGGAAGGGATGGTGCCCTTCAGCTCCGCACGGGCCATTTCCTCACGGATCTCGCCCAGGCTGGTTTCCACTTCCACGCCCAGCACCTCATTGAGGTTTGCATTGGCGTCGGCGTCTACCACCAGGACAGGGCCGTCCTTCTTATTGCAAAGGTAATCAATAATCATGCCGCAGGTGGTGGTTTTACCCACGCCGCCTTTGCCGGCTACTGCGATGGTATGGGGTGTTGCCATAGAAATTGCTCCTTGATTTGGAATTGCAGGGGACGCCGCCAGCCGTCCACGGACGACCAATGGTCGCCCCTACATAGAGAATCAGATCAGGTCCAGAAGGCCCGCTTCCTTAGCGATGTAGGCAACATCGTCGAACTTGTTCAGCGCGTACAGATGAATGCCGCTGATGCCGCAGGCGCGGTCCTCGTCGATCTGGTTGATGGTATACTCGATACCGGCCTTCTTGAAGTCAGCCTTCTTCTGCTCAGCCATAGCATCGAAGGGCTCCTTGTCGAAGGGGTTGGGGAAGATCCAGTGCTTGGAGATGATCTCAGACAGAGCTCTGGGCATAACGCAAGCGTTCCGGGACAGGGCCATATTGATGGTAGCGGCCTGGTCCAGGATGGGCATAATGCCCACATCCACAGGCAGCCAGATACCGGCGGCGCGGATGGCATCCAGCCAGTAGCGGAACTGGTCCATATCCCAGCACAGCTGGGTCATAATGTAGTCAGCGCCGTTATCCTGCTTCTGCTTCAGAAACGCGATGTCAGCATCCAGGCTGCGGCACTGGATGTGGCCCTCGGGAGAGCCGGCCACTGCGATGCAGAACTTGTCGCCAAACTCCTGACGTGCAAACTTTACCAGCTCGGTAGCGTAATGCAGATCGCCGCCGGTGCCGGTCCAGCCAAAGGGCAGGTCGCCCCGGAGCGCCAGCATATGGTCGATACCGTGGTCTAAGTAGGTCTGCAGCTGCTCCTTAATGCCTTCCTTGGTATTGCCGATGCAGGTGAAATGGGTCACGCCGGTGCACTTGCCGTCAGCGACGATCTTGTCCAGCACTTCCAGATTCTTGCCCACATTGGTGCCGCCAGCACCGTAAGTACAGGAAATGTAATCCGGGTTCAGGGTGTACAGCTGTTCCAGCACGCCGCCCTTACCGCAGAGCTTTTCCATGCCCACATCCGTCTTCGGGGGGAATACCTCGAAGGAGAATGCAGAACGCTCCTCCATAATCTGCGCAACATTCATATTTTTTCTTTCCTCCAACATTTTTTCTTTTCCTTCTCATTTGGCCGCAGTACGCCCATATCGATTCCAATATACTATATCACATAAAGCTGATAAATTCAACTACTATTTCCGCTTTTTTCGTGATTTAGGCGGAAATAATTTTATAGTAACAATGACAAAATCGCATATTGCTAAGCTAAGGGAAACCAAAACCTGTTACAGGGGTGTAAAAACAAATTTCTGATGCAAGCCGTCGCACACCGCGTGGACCGTGACCGCCCCGCCCTGCCCCGGCTCCCAGGACAGCTCCACCGCCTTGCCCTTCAAGAATGCCCGGACATATTCCGCCGGGTCGTCGGTCTCCACCTCGTCGAAAAAGATGTCCCGCATCTGGTTGTTGGGACATTGGTTTTTGATCTCACGGACCATTTCGTATTCTGCCACAGAATTTCCCTCCTTTGGGTTTATTATAGCATACCCGCCGCCAAATTGCGAGTACTTCGACAAATAAGGCTTGAATTTCCAGTTTTCCTTTGCTATAATGTGGTCATATGCAGGGTTAGTTCATCGGTAGAATGGTCGCTTCCCAAGCCACAGAGGCGGGTTCGATTCCCGTACCCTGCTCCAAAAGCAAAGCCACCCGAAAAGGGTGGTTTTTCCTTTGTTAGATTTTAGCGAGGTAGATAAAATGATCGATATTACCCCTTTTATAGAAAAATTTTCACAGGTATTGAAGGCTGCATTTGCAGAGCGGATTCGGTTTGTGGGCTTGCAGGGAAGCTATGCCCGGGGTGAGGCAACCGAAGGCAGCGATATTGATGTGGTGGTCATTTTGGACAAGCTCTCGGCTTCGGATATTGCCGCCTACAATGCTACACTGGATACCCTCCCCCACAGAGAGCTGATCTGCGGTTTTCTTGCCGGTCAAAAGGAAATTGCGAACTGGGAACCGGCAGACCTATTCCAGTTTTATTATGACACCAAGCCCATCATGGGCAGTCTTGACGATCTCCTGTCGCCACCGGACAAGGAAACCATTGCCAGAGCTATTAAGATGGGCGTGTGCAATGTGTATCACGGCTGTGTCCACAATATGCTTTATAAAAAAAGCGACGGGATTTTAAGAGGACTGTACAAATCCGCAGTGTTCACTGTGCAGACACTTTATTTTCAGCAAACCGGAAAATATATCCCCCGACACAAGGAGCTGCTTGCGGTTGCCTCTTCCGATGACAATAAAATCGTGGATACTTATTTGCAGCTAAAAAGCGGCGAAACAGTGCGTTTTCAGGAGATGTCAGAAACATTATTCACTTGGGCGCAGAAACAGATAGATTAACGGAGGAACGCCAATGCGTTACTATTTCGCCCCGTTGGAGGGGTTGACAGACAGCACTTACAGGCGGCTGCACCATCAGTTTTTCGGCGGGCCGGAGCGGTATTATACCCCCTTCTTCTCCCCCACTGTCCACCGGGCGCTGACACCCCGGGAGGAACGGGAGCTGCCCAGGGCAGATAGCGTGGATTTTACCGTTGTGCCCCAGGTGCTGACAAAAAATGCCGAGGATTTTGTATGGTTTGCGGGAGTCTGCCGGGATTTGGGTTATCGGGAAATCAATCTGAATCTGGGTTGTCCCTCGGGCACCGTCACCGCCAAGGGCAAAGGTGCGGGTATGCTCCGGAATCTGGACGCTTTGGATTGCTTCTTATACGACAGTTTCTCCCGGTCTCCCCTGCCGATCTCCGTAAAGACCCGTATCGGTTTTGAACAGCCGGAAGAATGGGAGCGGCTTCTTGCCCTCTATAACCGCTATCCCATCAAGGAACTGATCATCCATCCCCGTGTCCGCTCCGCATTTTACAGCGGCCCGGTGGATATGGAAGCATTTCACTATGCCACGGCAGAAAGCAAAGCGCCGGTGTGCTACAATGGAAGTCTTTGCACCCGGCAGGATATGGAAAATATTGCCGGGCAGCTTCCCAATTTGCAGGCGGTAATGCTGGGACGGGGGCTGATCGCCGATCCCGGACTATTGACCCTGGGCGGCACGGACGCAAAGACCCTGGAGGCCTTTCACGATGCCCTTTTCGCAGAATATATGCGCACCTTCGGCTCGGAACGGAACACTATGTTCCGCATGAAGGAAAACTGGCGTTACTGGCTGTGCAAATTTGAAGATTCTCAAAAGCTGGGTAAACAGCTGCGAAAAACCACCAACGCGCAGGAATACAGGGCAATCACCCGGCAGATCTTCCAAAGCCTTCCTATGCTGACGGATATTCAGCCGGATTGGGATTAATGAAACCGTCCCTGCTTCAAGATGGAGATTGCCACACCAGTTTGCGAACTGGTTCGCAATGACCGTTTTTGTAAACAAGCAGGCCGCTGCCCGGTTGGGCAGCCACCTTGTTATATGTATCAATTCTGTTCTTTGGGGGCGTTGTGACGGCGGGCGCTGGTACGGCCTTCCGGTTTGATCTCGCCCACAGCCAGCAGCGAGCGCTTGGTCAGCGCAGGGCCGACCAGTTCATAGATCAGCACCGCAAACAGCACCACATTCCGGGTCAGCGCGCCATCGGGAAGGCTGGCCGCCGTCAGCGCCATACCCAACGCAACACCTGCCTGAGGCAGCAGGGTGATACCCAAATTGTCCGTGATAGGCTTGGATTGTTTCGTAAGCTTACAGCTGACGGCAGAGCCGTAGTACTTACCGGCAGAACGGGCGATGATGTAGATCACACCCACCAAAAGCGTCACCGGCTGCACCAGCACATTCAGGTCCAGCTCCGCGCCGGAGATCACAAAAAACAGCACATGCAGCGGCGTGACCCAGCCCTCCACGCGCTCCATCAGCTCCTCCGAGGTGGAGCTGATATTGCAGAAGATCGTGCCGGTCATCATACACACCAGCAGCAACGAGAAACCGCAGTGCAGGCCGCCAATTGTGAATTTTACCCGGGACAGACCCACAGCCAGCAGCACAAAGGCCACGGAGATGGTCATACGCTTGCTTCTGGAGTGGAAAAACCGCTCCACCCGGTCCAAAAGCCAGCCAAGCAGGCTGCCCAAAGTCAGGGACAGGACGATCTCCACGATGGGCTCTACCGCCACCGCCAGCACACTGACCGCCCCGCTGGACAGGGCTGTGGCGATACCAAAGGACACGCTGAACAGCACCAGGCCCACCGCGTCATCAATGGCCACCACCAGCATCAGAAGCCGGGTCAGAGGGCCGTCGGCCTTATACTGCCGGACCACCATCAGGGTCGCTGCCGGGGCGGTGGCCGA
This sequence comes from Faecousia sp., assembly GCA_045645385.1. Taxonomy (GTDB): domain Bacteria; phylum Bacillota; class Clostridia; order Oscillospirales; family Oscillospiraceae; genus Faecousia. The sequence continues at coordinate 3,201 of JAZRIT010000038.1, read as the reverse complement.
GGCGATGGCACCTAAGGTAATGGCACAGGGCAGAGAGAGGATGTGGGGGAAGCACAGGTGCAGTGCGATCAGAATGATATCCACCGCCACCGTGGTGACCACCGCCTGCAAAACACCGATGACGATGGCACGGCTGCCCATTGCCTTCAGCTGCGACACCCGGAACTCATTACCGATGGTAAACGCGATAAATCCCAGCGCCGTCTGGGTCATAACGCCCATCAGCTCTACCTGCGCAAGGCTCCCGAAACCCAGGCCGGGGACTCCCAGCCTGCCCAGCACGAAGGGACCAAGCAGCAATCCCGCCACCAGATAGGCGGTCACCGCCGGCAGGTTCATACGCTTTGTCAGTCTGGACAGCAAAAGTCCACCGATCAGAGCGGTGGCCAGACAGATCAAGTATACTTCCATTATAATTGCCTTCTTTGCTTTGAATTTGGAATTACCTCCACAATCATACGCCTGAAAATCGGGTTTTTCAAGATTCATAGTTCCCAAATTTTTCCGACTTTCCTTTTCTTCTTTGTAGCTTTTTCACAATCTTCAATAACCGCTGCAGATTTTCCCTCTTTTCTTTTTTGACAGGATATGATAAAATAGCGGCATAAATCCTGTCACCTGCGAGGATGTTATATGAAACGCTATTTGATTTTACTTTTTCTGCTGTCCTTTTTGCTCACCGGCTGTATCAGTACCCTGCCGACCGGCGGCACAGAAAGCACCGCCGAATCCACTGAGGCCAACGCCGCCCGCTGGGTAACGGATGCAGGACAGACCTTCTACATAAAAGAAGACGGCAGCCTGCACTCCGGCTGGCTGGAGCTGGACGGAAAGCGCTATTATCTGGATCAGGACGGCTTTCTGCAGACCGGATGGCTGGAGCTGGACGGAAAACAGTACTACTTGAAGACAGACGGTTCTGCCATCCGGGGCAAGGCCATCATTGACCGGGATACATATTATTTCACCTCCACCGGTGTGAAAACACTGGTGGTAAACCCCTGGAATGTGATCCCCAGCGGTTACACCCCGGATCTGGTGGATGCCGAGGACGGCTATATTGTGGACCGCAGCTGCAAGGACGATCTTTTGCAGATGCTGGCCGATTGCCGCGCCGCCGGTCACGATGCCCGGATCACCTCCGCTTACCGCAGGCAGGAGACCCAGGTCGAGCTATACAACAAGAAGGTTTGGTATTTTATTGACCGGGGCTATACCGTGGCCGACGCCAGGAAGGAAGCCGCCACCGTCGTCGCCATGCCCGGTACCAGCGAGCACCAGCTGGGACTGGCCGTAGACCTTGTGGATTCCAGCCACTGGGTACTGGATGAAACTCAGGAGAACACCCCCGCCCAGAAATGGCTGATGGAGCACTGCTGGGAATACGGCTTTATCCTGCGGTATCCCAACGGCAAAAGCGAAGCCACCGGCATCATTTACGAACCCTGGCATTACCGCTATGTGGGCAAGGAACTGGCCTTGGAGCTGAAGAACTCCGGCCTGTGTCTGGAAGAATATTTTGCTTCCCTACACTGAATTGCAAAAAGGCGTACAGTCGGTGGTTTCCGTCTTTACTTTTTCCCGAAAGAATGTTATAATACTATCCAACTATTCTCCAGAAAGGAACTGGCGCTATGAAAAAACGGAATATAAAGCTGAATATAAAAGAATGGATCGCCAAGATCAAGGAAAAGCCCTCTAAATTCATCTACACCTCCTTGATGGTCATTTTTGCCGCTGTCTTTCTGTACAGCACAGGATTTCTGGTGGTCTATTACATCAATTCCAACAAGCAGGCCCAGCAGAATGACAAGCTGGCAAACATCGTTGAACAGATGCAGCAGGAGATGAATACCGGCGGCAGCAACATCGTCAACCCCGACGGCAGTCTGAATGTGGATCCAGAAAACCCCCTGATCAACAATAACAACATCTATGTGGAAGTGACCAATCCGGAGACCGGCGAGATCCTGGATGTGCTGCGGGAATACTCCACCGTCTATCTGATGAACCCGGATCTGGCAGGTTGGATCAAGATCCCCGGCACCAAGGTCAACTATCCGGTGCTGCAGAATATGGATAATATCAACTATTATCTAAAGCGGGACTTCTACAAGCAGTCCGCCCGCCACGGCTCCATTTACGCCAACGAAATGGCCGATCTCAGAGCCCCCTCCGACAACATCACCCTTTACGGTCACAATATGGCTGACGGCAGTATGTTTGCAGGCCTGCACGCCTACGAAGACCCCGAGTTCTACAAAGAACACCCTTACATTCTCTTTGACACCCTTACCACCCACCAGATCTACAAGATCATCGCTGTGTTCTACACCACCGATGACCCCACAACAGGCTTTTCCTATCACGAGTTTATCGACGGCGACGAATATGATTTCATCCAATTTGTGGACGAATGCAAGCGGCTGTCCCTGTATGACACCGGCGAGACCGCCGTTTACGGCAACAAGCTGCTGACCCTGTCCACCTGCGACCACGATGTGCTGGATTCCCATGGCCGTTTCGTGGTGGTAGCCAAGAAGACCTCCCTGTAATCTCCCGCTGAATAAATACCGCCCGCAGATTTCTCTGTGGGCGGTATTTGTTTTCGGGCGATTCGTGAATCGCCCCTACGGAAAAAGCGGAGTGCAGCTGCACTCCGCTTCCCTATTTTTACTTGCCGCAGAAGGTCTTGGTGACTTCCACGATGTTGTCCGCGCACAGGCCGAACTGCTTCAGCAGATCCTTGGCCGGGCCGGAGTGACCGAACACGTCATTGACGCCGATGGGCTTGACGGGCGTGGGGCACTTCTCACTGAGGACTGCGCAAACTGCCTCGCCCAGACCGCCGATGACGGAGTGCTCCTCGCAGGTGACCACCTTGCCGCACTTCTTGGCAGCAGCGATGACCAGCTCCTCGTCCAGAGGCTTGATGGTAGCCATATTGATGACCATAGCACTGATACCGGCTTCCGCCAGCTTTTCAGCCGCCTCAATGGCTTCGTAAACCAGCAGGCCGTTGGCGATGATGGCAACATCGGTGCCATCCTTGATCACCTCGCCCTTGCCGATCTCAAACTTATAGTCCTCTGCATGGAATACGGGCACTGCCAGACGGCCGAACCGCAGGTACACAGGGCCTTCCAGCTCATAAGCGGCCTTCACAGCAGCCTTTGCCTCGATGTCGTCAGCAGGGCAGAT
>JAZRIT010000037.1:0-40423 GCA_045645385.1 Faecousia sp. | reverse complement strand
CACCACCGGTGAGATCACCTTGCCCACCACCCCCGCAGCGAACATCTACACCGATTTTGATACCTTCAACGGAAGATTTAATTCCCGTTACCGTCATTTTATCAAGATCTATCCCCAGAAGGCAGTTGCCCAGTTTGAGGGTACCCGCGTGGGTGTGGAGGATGATCTGATCCTGGAGTTTGCGCTGGATGTGACCAAGGTTGATCGCAACGGCTACGCCCTCATCACCAGAACCAAGGTTAATCCCGACGGCACCATTACTACCAGGTCACCTCTCCGGGTAAATCTGAGTGATAGCAGTATCAAAACGGAGACCGTGGGCGATCTTACCTGCTATGTCATTCCTTACACCGGCATCGCCGCTAAGGAAATCCGGGACACTGTCACCATAACCGTATATGATGCAGCCGGCAATGCAGTTACCGAGACCAAGACCGACAGCGTTTACGATTATGCGATCCGGCAGCTCAGAAGCGACAAATATGCAGATGATTCCATCCCCCAGAATAAGGCTTTGAAGACCCTCCTGGTGGATATGCTGCGCTACTGCACGATGGCTCAGGTTCAGTTTGAGTACGACAACAACAATCTGGTAAACCTCAACCTTACTGCCACCGAGTGGGCTTACGCTTCTCCCTCCAGCGCCTATACTGCCAAGGCTGCTACCGTAACCGGCACCGGTTATATGGGTACCGCCTTTGAGCTGAAGAGCAACATTGTAATGCTGATTGCTGTGGAAGGCACCGTGAACTCCGTTAAGGTTTATGTTGACGGTGAAGAATCCGAGATCGATGCAGTTGTCACTGCCGATAACGGCTACTCCATCATCACCTTCAACGGCCTGAATGCCGCTGACGGCCGTAAGGAAGTCAATTTCGTGATCAACGACGGCACTACAACCGTAACCGACAGCCTGGCTGCTTATGTGGGCCGTATGATCGAGAACTACCCCTATCTGGAAGACCTGATGAAGTACTGCGACGCAGCTGCCGCATACTTTACCTCCTAATTGAGAGGTGACTGAATATGAAAACATTTGAAATCCCCAAAATCGAGGTCATTACCTTTACTGCCGAGAGCATTATGAACATCAGCCAGCTGCCCGGCGGCGATGACCGTCTGCCCTGGGGCTAAGAAACCTCTCTGACAACACAGCAAGCCGCCCCCGCACTTTCCGTGCGGGGGCGGTCATTTTTATGCTTCCCTTGCCTAATAAAGAGATCGTAGGGACATTTGCTAAAAAATCAGCCGCCCTGAGCTGGACGGCTGATTCCTATTATCTGCGCTGAAAACCCTTACTCGCTTTTTCTTAAAGCCGTACCGCTGGCGGAAATCACCTCATAGGATTTGATCTCAAAGGTGGGATAATCCTCCGCGCCGGTGAAGGTATCGGTATTAAAGGGGACCGAGCCGGAGCCGGTTTCTTCCGACAGGGTGATGGAAACATCCCGGGATCCCGCTGTATAAACGGTCTCGTCCCTCTCAATGCGGCCCACGGAGTAGTGCACCCGAACGGTTACTGCAACACCGTCCACGGATTCCAGGGTTTCTGACTGTTCCACGATGATATTGCCGGTGATCCTGGTGCCGTAATTGCCGTCTGACTCGCTTTTGTTAACCGCGCAGTCATTTTTAATATCAAAGTAAAAGGCAAAATTGTCCTTATCCAAGGTAATGGCCGTGCCGATGGCATTGAAGGCGGCGCGGGCCGCGGTAAGCTTGTCGGCATTCGGAATGCGATCTTGCTCCCGCTCCGGCAGCAGGTCGTAGGCCTCCTCTGCCGCCGTAATCGCGGCTTCGCTTTCTGCCGTTACCGTTCCGATGCTCTCGATCAGATTATACACATTGGTGAGGCGGTCGAAGGTGTTTCTTGCGGTTTTCAGTTCATTATAATTGGTGACCGCCGCCTTTTGCTTCTCGGTGAGGGCTTCATAGGCCGCCTCTGCGCTGCTGATGGCATCGCCGCTGGTCAGGGTGACATTGTACAGCCCCTTGATCTGGGTGAACACCTCTGCGGCCTTTTCATCCTTAGGCGCTTCAATGCCAGCAGGCTCCTTGCCGCAGGCGCACAGGCACAGCATCAACGCCAAAAACAAACATATCTTTTTCTTCATAATGCTCCTCTTTCTTTTTATATTGGAGAAATATCAAAAGAATTATATACCGATAGAGGGTGGTGTGTCAAGGGAAGACTTCGCGGACGGTCAATGACCGTTCCTATGATCGCCTAAGGACATCTGCCAACCCCCACCTCGCCAATCTGTGTCCGCTCTTCTTTAATGAATAATGAATGATGAATAGTGAATAAAACAAACAAAAATCCGTCCCCTTACGAGAACGGATTTTCGTTTGGAGCTGCTAGCCAGATTTGAACTGGCGACCTCATCCTTACCAAGGGTCGAGGGACTTCGTCCCCCGGTGGTCGCTCTACCGACTGAGCCAAAACCCTGAAATATCAATGGGTTTTCGTTTTTACCTATTGGTGAGGCTTATCCCTTTTGTGTGGGTATGTCCTCATCCTTCACTTTAATTATATTATAAACCATCAGGAAGCGAAATTCAATCAATTTCTTAGGAATTCCAATACAAATTCTAATAGACAAGCATACATCTTTTTATCGATTTAATAGCATCTTTTAGGCATTTGTAGTTCGCCCCGCCACCCGGTAAACCCAGACTTTTGGTCTGGGTTTTATTTCTTATACGCACATAACCAGTGCCATTAAAATGACAGACTCAAAATTATATGTTGTATAATAAAGACACAAAGGGGGAACGAAAGAACCTCCGGAAAAATAAAAAATATTATATTAAAGGAGAAATCAACTATGAACGCAAATTTTGTTTCCGCATCCATCATTATGAGCAAGGCCGAGGCTAAGGCCGCCGGCAAAGTCAACTCCCACGAGTTCAACGAACTGGCAGCTTTGCGTGCCGCCTACCCCACCTTCCGCATTGTTATCCGGGCTTCCAAGAGCAAGGACAGCATGAAGGGTCTGGACACCAACTACATGGAGCGCTACATCAAGGCGCACGACGATGCAGAGAATACCATTTTGCACGAGTTTTATGCTCTGCGTGGTATGGATGCGCAAGGCCACAAGATGGAACTTGCACAGGCAGTATCTTACGGCGAACTGAAAATGTGGTTCCTGGCTACCTATCCCGAAGTTGAGAATATGAACGATACGGTCAATGCCATTCTGGAAAAGGCAAAGGCCAAGCGCATGGCTGCCAAGCAGGCAGCCTAAGAAAAGGAGGAAAAGAAAATGAAGAATGTTATTAGGGTTGATTTCGCTAAGAAGCGAATTGTTATGGACAGAGCATTTGCTAAGAATTGCGCTAACCCCGCCAGCGACGAATATATTCAACTGCAGAGAGTTCGTCAGGACTACCCCAACTTCACAGTTAGCACCCGTACTTGTAAGAGTAACCCTGAAAAGGAATCCTACAAGGGGCTGACCTATGAGTACATGGAACACTACATTCTGACCCATGAGGGCAAGGACACCGTTTTGGAAGTGCTGGACGAATACAACGAACTGCGCTTGCTTGCAGAGTGCCACAGCCGCTCCCGTCGCTATCCCGTTATCAAAAGATGGTTTCTTGCCAAGTACCCAGAAATCATGGAGTTCGGTATGCTGAAAATACAATCTGAGGGTGGCAGACCCGCCCTCATTGAAAAGAAAGATGCAGCCTAACTGAGGTAGCATTATGGATATTAAATACCGCTACATTTTGGAAACCCTTGCGGCAGGCGCTAATTGCTCTTTGCGGGAGGCTGCCTTGCAAGTCTGTTATGAGTATTACACCGGGCGGGGTTACCCTCTGGAAGTGGTCAAGCAGTTTTCAGAACTGAAAACGGATGCCGAACTGTTCCGGGTGTTTGACCACATCCAAGAGTGTAAAGCCGCTCCAAAACTGAAAAACATACCGCCGTTCTGGATATTCTAAGCCGGGACGGCGGCATTTATTTGTTTGGGTAAAACCGGGCAATCAAGCAAAAATAATTTGGGCAAATCCGGTTAGCCGGTCTGTAACAACTTTTATATAATAATGGGAGTGATGGGGGGCGTACGGGAAAACCTACGGTTTTCTCCACTTTCCCTTAGGCGACTTGATAGAGTATCTTTTCGTAATTCGTGCTTCGCACTCATTACTCCAAGATACTCTATCAAGTCGTGAACCGCCGGGGGCGGTTCATCCAAAAGTAAAAGAAGAAAAGGAGATTAAAAGATATGACAAACGCCGATGTAATGCGATATATGATACATCACCAACAGCAGATTAGAAAAGGAATTGCCAACCCGTCAGACGAAACACGGGCAATATGGAGGGTCGAGGATGCCAAGCAGCAATTCTTACTGAAATACTATGAGCAAGAGGAAGCCGCCGCAAAAGCCAAGGCAGAGGCGGCAGCCGAGGACGATTATACTTTCAGCATCACAAGTGAGGTAAAGTTGAAATGACCGAGCAAGAGCGCAAGAAGAAAAAGAAGAAGCAGCAATCCATCATTTAGGCAGAACTTAACCGGATTGTAGAAAAGAGCCTAAAGGCTGCAATCGACAAAGCGATGGATGATATATTCAAGGATTGGAAATAAGAAAACGGCAAGCGATTCGATAAGAACCGCTTGCCGTTATTTTTCGTTATTGCCCGTCAGACGGAAAGAAATACATTCTGCCGCAGACGGCCATACAAACCGTCATTGGAAACAAAATCCTCTTTTGGAAAGGAATTTGCCCACCCCTTTTCCCCAAAAGGGAAAGTAAAAAGAGTTTTCCCGAAACATACCCCCGGGGCTTACGGGCGTTTAGCCATAACGCCGGTGAGATAGTTTATAAATGCGCAGCAGGAAACCAACATAAATTTTGCTTCTTCAAAAGTGGAATCCTTACCACCGAGTTCACCAGCATGGCGGATTCCAGAGGCATCACTTGTATAGCCGTACAGCTTGCTAAATGCACCCTTTAAGGCGGGATGGATAGTTACACCGGAATCTTCCAAATGTTTCAAAGCATCTCCCAAAGTGGTTGCGTGTCCAAGAATAATGGAACACATTCTCTCCACCGCACTAATACTTTCCTTGATAGAGTTGGCATAGTCTGGTGCTTTGCGGTCGGAAAGAAAATTTAGTGATTTGCCGATGTGTTGCTTTACCTCAGAATACTTGGTGTCGATAGTTTCTTTAACTGTTCTAATTTCGTTTTCGTCCGTAATCGGTCGGGCTTGACCTTTGATAAGACGATAACCCATATACTCCTGTTGCATAACAAGATTATAGGCTTGCTCAGCAGTATATGTTCTTCCTTTGTAGGAAACATTGCGATATGACCGCGTTTGAGCCATTTGTGTTATATACTCAATGACAGCCAAAACAGAAGCATAATCATCCGTAGATATTGTGTCGTTGATTATCGATTTCACTGTGCTGTATGTAACAGAAGATGACCAATTCACTGCGTAACAGTAAACATCGGCTAAAAGGTTCTTCAAAAAATCCTGTGTATCAGCATATCTGTCGCTATAGTGTGATATGTCAACATTGGGAAAATACCCGTGAATGACAATGTCTGTCATATTAACCAACGCTGTTCTTGTTCGCTCATCAAAAGCAAGAACTTGCATTGTTGTATTTTCCTCTTTAATCTTATTTCTATCGGCGAAACCGCCACGGAGCGCAACCTTTAACTTAGCCATTTTTAGCCCTCTCTCTCTATGTATTCAATCAAATCCCCGGGCTGACACTCCAACAGCTTGCAAAGGGTTTCGAGGTTCTCCCAAGACACGCCCTGCTGCTGCCGGAACTTCTGCAAGGTGGATTGGCTCAGCAGCCCTTCCGTTCTGATTTTGTTCGTGTTGTAGCCTTTCTCTTTTAAGGCGTTGAGAACATCTATTTTATAACGCAACGGCACGGATAACCGCCTCCTTTCCCATTGTCCATATTATACCGGAAATATTGCACGAAATCAAGTGCAAAAATGCACAATAAATAGCACTACTTTTCGTGCAATATGTCAATAGACTTGCACGATTTTTCGTGCTATAATATGCTTGTAAATGAGAGCGGACAAGTTGACGAAGCCCAAACAAACCGCCTTGCGAAATTGGTAGAGTGGCTAAGGCAGCACGGAAAGACGGCAAATACAAAAACAACCAAAGGAGATAACCACTATGTCTACTATCGAAATCACATCCAAAATCGAAAGCCTCCGGGAACTGGAAGAACTGATTGAGGAAGCCAAGGCTGAGGCCGAAGCCCTCCGGGATGAAATCAAGGCTGAAATGCTCAGCCGGAACACCGAGGAAATGAGTGTTGGTCAGTACATCGTGCGCTGGACTTCTGTTCTGTCCAACCGCTTCGATACTACCGGCTTCAAAAAGATGTACGCCGACCTTTATAAGGAGTACACCAAGCAGAGCGCAAGCCGTCGCTTCACTATCAGCGCATAAGGGAGCAGTACCGTGGGCGCAAGCCGCCCACGGTTTCCCAAAATCCGGACAGTTCGTAAAAGAGATCGAACACTAAAAGCGCCTGTTTGCAACAACTATTGCAAAGTTGTAAAAATTAACGAACAATTATTGCAAAAAATACGAACTTTGGCTATTGGAGGCAGCTATGAACAAGAAAACAAAAGCCCTGACCGAGGGGCAGTACAAGGAGATTATTCAGACAATGAAAGCGGGCTTTTGCGGCTGCCGCCCCAACGAGCGCATAGCAACCGCCCTTGTGTTGGAAGCGAACTTAGGTCTGCGTGTCAGCGATATACTGAAACTGCGGCTTTGCGATATTGTCCGGGACGGCGACCGCTACCGTTTGGAAATCGTGGAGCAGAAAACCGGAAAGCGCAGAATCTTCACCGTCCCGCTCCTGATTCAGCAATATATTGAGAACTACTGTCTGCGCAACGGCATCCGGCGCACGGAGCGCATTTTCCCTATCACGGAACGGGCAATCCAAAAGCAGCTTGCAATCGTATGTGATTATCTTGACTATACCGATATCAGCACCCACAGCTTCCGCAAGTGGTACGCAACGGAGATTTACAAGAATAACGGTTACGATATCGCCCTTGTGCAAAGGCTGTTGCAGCACAGTTCAGCCGCCACCACACAGCGGTATATCGGCATTGAGCCGCAACGGATAGAGCAAGCTATCCAAAACCATGCGCAGCTTCTATGAGGCCGCCGCAAACAACCTATCTCTTTTGGAGCATAAAGGAAGCGGAAGCCAATCACGGCTTCCGCTTTTGCTTATTCGTTACACTTGAATTGCTTGTAGAACTCAATGATTACCACAGCGCCAAGAACTGCTAGCTGAACATAGGCAAGAATGCCCCAAGAAACCGCTACATTTCTCAGTTCGCCATTCCACTTGAATGTATCGGTATATTTATCACAGGCAACAAGCATTATCACCGTTAGCAAAAGACTTGCTCCCGGCAATACAACCATTGCCTTATTGCTCCATAACCGATGCTCAACAAATAATTGTGCTATGCAATACACAGCCGTCGCAATGAGTGCGATATAAAAAAGATAATACAGAATAGGGCCGCCGCCAATTCTTTGAACGGTCATCAAGTTGTCAAGGCTCATCTCTGTTTTGCTGATATTAGTAAACCTATTATAAGTTATCCACTCAAACATGCCATCAATAAGTGGCAGTATGGCCGCAATAAACAGACCGCAAATTTGTGTTATTGCTAACTTCTTTCTCATAACAAACTATCCTTAATCAAAATAAGTAATTTCGCCATCAATGATACCGCTATAAGAGTTTGCTCCGTTTTCATCGGCTAAGGTAATAAGAACGCATACATTCAACCCTTCAAATACATCACACAGTTTGGGATATACATCGGAGAAAATATCTTGTGTCATACCGGTTAACACATATTCCGGATAATCGCTGCTGTCAACAATACTTTTGAAATATCTTGCATTAACTTTATAGTACGGGCCTCCGGCAAGTTCTGTATCGTATTCGCCGGAATAACCGCACCCGGCAAAGGCCTCGGAGTTCCATTGTGCTACAAGTTTATCAGCCTCTGCACACGCCTGTTCTACGGTTTTGGGTTTGTTTATGGGGGTGTTGTTTTCTGGGCTCTGCACAGCACAAGCGCACAGGGACAGACACATAACAAGTGCCAAGAGTAGGGATAATGCTTTTTTCATAGTGTGTTCCTTCTTTCTGTAAAAATAAAAAAGTGCGGCTACCGAAGTAACCGCACAAAAAACGCAAACTCCGATAGTCGCCAAACTAATCAATATAAAGCATCTCTGCATTCATACCGCCGGAATTTGCATTTTTAACAAATTCTAGGCATGAATACAAAAGGGTATACTACCCCCATACTTTCGATGCTTTATCTTTATTTGATTAGTTTGGCATAGATATGATACCACGCCCGTTAAGAAAATTCAATATATTTTGGAAAACTGCGGCTTTTCTCTTTGCTTTTGGTATGATATACTAACAAAAAGCGCAAGGGAGGCCGCCGTAATGAGTGATACGCCCGTTTACAAGAAAATGACACGGAAAGCGGATAAGCATTTGGAAGGGAAAGTCATAGTCAAGCACGGCAAGCAAAACAACCAGAAGTTAAAGCCCTATCTGGTGTTGCAGTACCTTTTGAAATACTCAGACGAAAACAACGCAAAATCTGCGTTTGACATTATCGGCTATTTGGAGGAATGCGGCCTTTGCGCTGAACGCCGTTCCATTTACCGGGACATTGAGGACATCAACCGTATTTCCCTCATGTTGGAAGAAGAAACCGACCTTGACGATGTGGATATGATGTTTGCGGAAGCGGAGGAATCCGGCGACGAAGAAGCTGTAAACGATTTGAAGCTGATACTGTACGATAAGAACAAAAAGGGCTTTTATGTCCGGCAGCGCAAGTATGACCTGAACGATATTCGCCTGTTGGCTGAGTGCGTGTATTCTGCGAAATTCATTGCAGAGGGTCAGGCAAAGCGGCTTGTGGATGTGGTCTGTGAGTTCGTGAGTGAGCCGCAAGCCCAAAGAATCCGCCACAATGCCTTTCTTACTGACCGGGTAAAGACAGACAACCGGGGCGTACTGAACAACATAGCCGCCATAAATGAGGCCATGAGTGCGAATATAGACGGGCAGCCGCACACACCGGAGAAAATCACCTTTAAGTACCTGACATATTCCATCGGTGATATGCGCCAACAGATAGAACGGCGCAAGGGCGCAAGCTACACGGTTAGCCCCTTTCAGCTGCTTATCAATGACGGCAACTATTATCTGTTGGCCTTTGACGAGCAACGCCAAGATATGCGGACATACCGGGTTGACCGGATGAAGGATATTCGCTTCACCGGAGAGGCCAGGGACGGCGCAGAAGCCTTTGAAGCTATCGACCTGAAAACATACACCAAACGGGTATTCTCCATGTACGGCGGCGAACAGAAGCTTGTGGAGATGCGGTTTATCAATCCGCTGTTGGATGCTGTTGTTGACCGCTTTGGCACAAAGGATGTGCAATATGCAAAGGCGGACGATAAGCATTTTAGTGTTACCGCAAAGGTGGAAATCAGCGACCAATTCTTTGGGTGGCTTTTGGGCTTTGGCAAAAAAGCAAAGCTGCTATACCCGGATGATGTAATAGACCAATTCCGGGCATATATGGATAAAATCAGGGAGATGTACTAATGTCAAAAGAGCCGTTAGAATATTTTACTAATATGCTTAGTTTGGAATCAAACTATAAGGATTCTGGAGAGAGAAAAATTCCAATTAATAAGTTTACTTCCCGAATATTTAAGAAAGCCCGAACCAACGCCAAAGGCACAACTTGCTATCTATGTGGCAAGCCATGCACAAGTTTTTGTAACTCACATTCTGTACCAAGGTTTACCCTAGCAAATGTTTCCGAAAAAGGAAAGGTTGCGGAAACTTTGCAAGGTGAATTGCCCACTCTGGGAAATGATACGGGATTGAATCAGGCCGGTACATTCCACATAATTTGCAATGATTGTGATAATTCTATTTTTCAAGATTATGAAAATCCTTCAGCATATATAAACCGGCCAAATGATATTATGCTTGCACAGATTGCCGCAAAAAACTATTTACAAATGATAAGCAAGCGTAAAGTTGAATTTGAACTGTATGACCTATTAGAACAACGGCTTGATAACTTTACGAGCCTCCCTGGGGACGGTAAAACTATAGAAGAAATTGACTTGGAGGAATACCAAAAGCGATTACAGTATGCTATAAAATCCTTGTCAGGGAAATATACTAACCGATATTATCTCGGCTATTATAGATTCCTTGACTATGTTGTGCCATATGCAACACAAACAACAATTCCTTTGATTGTAGATTTTGAGGGGAATCTAATCAATAATATTTATAATTTTTCAAGCCAATATAATTTAGAATACATACAAGTTGCAGTGTTTCCATTGAAGGATTCTAGTGTAGTATTTTTGTTTGTTGAGGATGGTACAAAACGGTATCGTAAATTCTTCAAGCAACTAAATAAATTGGATGCTGACGACCAACTTGCCGCAATCAACTACTTGGTATTTAGCTATACTGAGAATGTATTTCTAAACCCTACCATGCGAAAGAATGTTAGAAAAAACAGAGCATTTATGAAAGTATGTGGGAAAACCGCAATAGCACAATCTTCTTTTGGCATTCCCAATCCATTGAAAAATGCAATGGAAACCTACAGTTTTTCTCATAGACATTCCATTCCTAATCTTCTGAGCCGTGAATTTGGGCTTAATTGTGCCGGTAATAACACTTGCGATTAGCATCTGAACCTATCGAGAACTGAAGCCAGGAACTAAAGTGTTCCTGGCTTCGTTATTATTTCCGTATCCTTGCCTTTGCCTTTTGGAACTGCGCAAGGGGTGAGTGTAGGTCATAATCCTTTCCAACATCACTATCGAACACCCGGCAATAGTGCTTTGTCATATTCAGGGTGCTATGTCCCATCAGCTTTTGGAGGGTGAACGCATTGCCGCCACAGTCCAACAGATACTTACGGGCAAAGGTGTGCCGGAATTTGTGGATAGATGTACTGTTGACCCCTCTGCTTTTATTGTACCGGGTGATTGCGTGGCGCAAGGCATCCTCCGTCAGCATACCGCCGTACACATCACAGAAGAGATAATCTTCCGGTTTGCCGCCTCTTATCTTCATATATTCCCGGAGGATATTTGCCATGAGGCTGCACAGCGGAATGACCTGAATCTTTCCGTTTTTGTTGTGCCGGAAAACTACTTGTGAAGATTCAAAATCCACATCCCGGTTTTGGATATTTCGCACCGTGGCAGCACGGCAACCGCAATTTAAGAGGAAGTTTACCACAACCCAACTTCTGAACTCCCCAAAATCGCAGCCCTTTTCCGGGCGTTGGAGCAACCGCCGCAATTCCTCATCGGTATAGGTTTCCTTCACCGTTTCCTTTTCTTTAATAGTGGCAATAGTGAGGGTAGAAAGGTTTTCGTTGCCGCACCAGTTGTAGAAGGTTTTGAGCATCCGGTTATAGGTTGCAATTGTATTGTGCGCAAGTCCGGCCTTCCGCATTGCAACTACCATAGCTTCAATATCCCTTTTGGAAACAGCATCAAACGGCCTTTCTGCATCGAAATAGTTTTTCATGTTCTTCATGTTGTAGCGGTAATTGCGGATTGTAATATCCGCAACACCTTTTGCTGTCTGAGATGTTATAAACATCTCAAAAACTTCTAAAAAGTTCTTAGATACTTCCATTGGCATTGTTATTTTTTGCATAAAACTTGACCTCATCCCTACTTAAAATTATCAAGTGAGGGATGAGGTCATGTAAAACCACGATATAAAAAGAAAAACCCCGAAACTCAAGGAGTTTCAGGGTTTTGGAGCTGCTAGCCAGATTTGAACTGGCGACCTCATCCTTACCAAGGATGCGCTCTACCGACTGAGCTATAGCAGCATTTTTTACACAGCTTTGCTATTATAACCCAACGATAGTCAAATGTCAACCCTTTTTCGTGATTTTTTGTTCCGGAATTTCACTGCACAGCGCACTGCCCAAAATCAGAACCGCACCCAGGATCCCCTGCCAGTCCATTGTTTCCCGCAGAAGCAGAGCAGACAGGATAATGGCCAGCACCGGGTCTAAGTAGCTGAACAGTGCCACAGTCTGGGAGGGCAGCTGCCCCATCGCGCCGAAATACAGCCAGTAGGAAAAGCCGGTATGTACAATACCCACCACCGCCAGCAGCAGATACCCCCTGCCGTCCATCCCGGACATATCAAAGCCGTGGCTTACCAGGCAGTAGGGCAGGATCACGATGGCCGCTGCCGCCAGCTGAATCACCGTTTTATCATAGGCGGAGATCGGCCCCAGTTTCTTATTCATAAACATTACCGACGCGTACAGGCAGGCTGCGCCCACGCCGCAGGCGATGCCCTTTGCGCCGGACAGACCGCCCTTCAGCACCCCGGACACAAACACCATACCCAGCAGCGCCGTGCCGGACAGCAGCAGCTTCTTCGCCGTCAGCCGCTCGCCCAGCAGGGGTGATGCCAACACCAAAAACACCGGTGCCATATAGTAGCAAATGGTGGCTGTCGCCACGGTAGTATAGCGGTAAGCCTCAAACAGCAATATCCAGTTGCCGCCGATGGCCGCGCCGGAAAGGAGCAATACGGGCAGGTTTTTACGGATGCTGATACCGTCCGGCTTCTTCCCCGTCAGCAGCATGACAATCAGCAAGACTGCCATACCCATAAAGCCCCGCAGACAGGCAATGGCTGCCGAGGGCAAGGGAATATTCCGCACAAAAATGCCCACTGTGCCGAAGACGGCCATTGCGGACAAGAATCCGAGTTTTGCTTTGTTCATTCTACACTCCCCCATTCCGGATAGGCTTCAAACCGCTGCAGCTCACCCTTGTAGGGGAAGGTCACGCAGCAGGAAAATAACATCGGCGCGGTGGCAGCGTCCCGGCTGCCGTACTTGTGGTCGCCCACCAGGGGATAGCCCCGGCTGGCAAACTGGACGCGGATCTGGTGGCTCCTTCCGGTATAGAGCCGGACGCGGACTAAGCTTTGCTCCCCGGTTCGCAGGCAGGTATAGGCAAGCCGTGCCGCCTTGACACCGGCGCGCTGGCGCTTGACCACAAAGGCCTTATTCTTCCGGCTGTCCTTGAACAAAAGGTCCTCCCAGTCCCCCTCAGGGGGCGGTGCGCCGTGGACCAGAGCCACATATTCTTTTACCATTTCGCCGTTGGTTATAGCCTTTGAGAGCACTGCGGCCGCCTGCTTACTCCGGGCATAGACCATCACACCGCCCACATTTTTATCCAGCCGGTGCAGGGTAAAAATCTCGCCGCCCAGCTGCTTACGCAAGGCATCGGGCAGTTCCTGCTCCGCATCCAGGCCCACCGGCTTGATGCAGACAGCAAAATCCGGATTCACTTCCAACAGTTCCACGGTATCACCTCCACAATAGTATAGCAAACATTTTGCAAATGTCAAAAATTATTGAAATTTTCCGCAAATTCGGTATAATGGAGCTAATAAGGAGGATCACCTATGACCGCAAAGGATTTTCAGAAAAAACGCCCCTTAACCATCTTTTTAAGCTATTTCGGCAATCACAAAAAGCTGTTTGCCGTGGATATGCTCTGCGCCTGCCTGATCGCAGGCATTGATCTGACCTTCCCCCTGGTGACCCGCAGCGCACTGTACGATATGCTGCCGGGGCAGATGTACAGGACCTTTTTCATCGTGATGGGGGCGGTGATCGTCAGCTATCTGCTCCGTTCTCTGCTGAACTTTATCGTGTCCTACTATGGGCATATGTTCGGCGTGCGGGTGGAGGCGGATATTCGCCGGGATCTGTTCCGGCATATGCAGACCCTTAGCTACGATTTTTATGACCGCAACCGCACCGGCAAGCTGATGGCCCGGCTGACCTCGGACCTATTTGAGGTGGTGGAGCTGTCTCATCACGGCCCGGAGGATCTGGTCACCTCCTTTTTGACCATCGCGGGCGCACTGATCGTTATGGGTACGATCCAATGGCAGCTGGCGGTGATCGTGCTGCTGATGATCCCGGTGTTTATGGCCATCGTGATGGCTATGCGCCGCCGTATGGGACGGGCCTCGGCTGCCTCCAAGGAGACCACCGGCCACATCAACCAGGAGATCGAGTCCAGTCTGTCCGGTGCCCGCACCGCCAAGGCCTTTGCCAACGAAGAGGCGGAAAGCCGTCGTTTTGACGCGGCCAATGCCCTGTTTAAGACCGCCCGTAAGGAATTTTACAAGTCTATGGGCCTGTTTCACAGCTCCATTGAATTCTTCCTGTGCAGTCTGAATGTAGTGGTCATCGGCGTGGGTGGCTATTATGTGATGCACGAGAAGCTGGATTATCGTGATTTGGTGACATTCTGTCTGTATATTTCGTCCTTTGTGGGACCGATGCGGAAGCTGTCCGGCTTCTCGGAGCTGTTTGCCAACGGTTTTGCGGGATTAAAGCGGTTTGTGGATGTGATGCGTATGGAGCCCACGGTGCAGGATAAGCCCGGCGCGGAAGCACTGACGGATGTGCAGGGCGCTATTTCCGTGGAGAATGTGTCCTTTGCCTATGACGGAGATTTGGCGGTGCTGCACGATGTGTCTCTGGAGGTGATCCCCGGCGAGACCGTGGCCATTGTTGGCCCCTCCGGCGGCGGCAAGACAACATTATGTCAACTGATTCCCCGGTTTTATGATGTGTCCGCCGGCACGATCCGCATCGACGGCAGGGACATCCGGGATGTGACCCAGGCATCCATTCATCAGAGTATCGGCATCGTCCAGCAGGATGTATTCCTGTTTGCCGACACGATCTTTGAAAATATCCGCTACGGCAAGCCCGACGCCACCATAGATGAGGTCGTGGAGGCCGCTAAGAAGGCCGAGATCTACGAGGACATTCTGGCTATGCCCCAGGGTTTTGAGACCTATGTGGGCGAACGGGGGACGCTCCTGTCCGGCGGACAGAAGCAGCGGGTGGCTATCGCCCGGATCTTCCTGAAAAACCCGCCTATCCTGATTCTGGACGAGGCAACTTCCGCCTTGGATTCGGTAACGGAGGCCAAGATCCAGCGGGCCTTTGATGCCCTCAGTGTGGGGCGGACCACATTGATTATTGCCCACCGTCTGTCTACGATCCGGGCGGCCGGGCGGATCGTGTCCATTGCCGACGGCAGGATCACCGAATGCGGCAGCCACGAGGAGCTGCTGACCCGGGACGGCATCTACGCCAAGCTCTACCGCACACAAAATACGCAGGGGTCCTAAAAAAGGACCCCTTTTTCTACAAAATCCCCCTTGCTATTTTGGAAAAGATGGTGTATAGTATTGGGGTGATCAGTTGCACCTGCCGGTGTGATGGAATGGTAGACGTAGTGGACTCAAAATCCACCGCTGGCGACAGCGTGCCGGTTCGAGTCCGGCCACCGGCACCAAAGCATTCAAACCCGAACCTTTTACCAATCGGTGAAACGTTCGGGTTTGTTGTTTATCTCCATGAGACTGCGTAGTTAAAGAAAATGACGGCGGTACGGGTGAAAACTCGTACCGCCTTTGTCTATCTCACTTATTTATTGCTTAAATGCCCACTTATCGTTCCATCCCTGTTTTATTTTTCCGGTTGTTTCAAGCCCATATATTGCAACAGTATTTGGGTCGATTGTATTTCTTCCCGGGAAGCTGTTGCATTCAGCTGCAGCTGTCTGACAGAGCGCTTTACGCCGCCCTTGAATAACAGTTTAAACCAGCGTACCACTTGATAGCAAGGCGTCAGCCACTTATGCTTTTGCAGCACCGGGTAATGAAACTTGATCGTTTCATAGGGCAGGATTATTTTACTTAGGGTATAGCGAAGCTTGCCGCCCTGTTTCTGCTGCTGCATAGCCACTTGATTCTCCATTGTGCCATACACGCCGCCGCCAAGGATATACCGTGCCATTTGCTCCGTCATGGAATCGCAAGGCATTTCCGAAAACCACGCCTCGGACAGCTTCTCTGCCACCTGAGCAAAGGCATACAATCCGCCCTCTTCCAGCAGCTGCGCGCATTGGTTGGCGTTCAAACCTACACGGCGGTTCATCACCCACAGGTCCAAAAACGGACGAACGCCACAGCCGCCATTGACAATGTGCTTTGCCATATGGGCAATGTGATAGAAATAAAACATTCCGTCGGACATTCGATGACAAAACGCGCCCACCTGAACAGGGGTGGCATCTTTCCAAATCCGGGATAGGACATCGTTACATTTTTGAATTTCCTCGGCGTCAGCCACCATTGCATAGTGCAGCTCCAAATGGACACCCGTAGGAGAAAACAAAGAAACATCGTGGTTTCCGATCTCCGTTTGGGTAAATTGGAGGGATTCTGTCAGCGCCTTTACCGCAGCTTCCAGATTGGTTTCCTGCACCAGAATATCAATATCACAGCTCGTCCGCATCCATGCTTCCGGATAATAATTCCGAAGCACGGAGCCTTTCAGCGGAACAAACGGGATCTGCGCTTTTTCCAGCGCATCGCAAATTTGGCCATAGGTATGGTCCAGGCGCATATATCGGAAGATCGCCTGCTTTGTGGCTGTGCGGCATTTGGCAAGGCCATCGCTTTCCGGCAGATTCAGCTTGCCCAAAGCCTGCCCTGTCAGGTGGGCAAGATCATGCTTAGCAGCAAGGGCATACACTCGCTCCAGCATTTCAGCCGTACAGGCGGCCTTTATGTCCTCAGACACCGGCTGTCCGCAGACTGTATTCCGCAGCAGCGCAAATAATACCTGTTCCTTTTGCATGCCCTCACCGCCCTTTCGTAATCTGTTGCAGTTTTATCAGACAACTTCTTTGTTTGCAAATATTTGAATATTACTTAGCTTCTTAAATGCCCAATCCGTCATAAAATGATAGATTTCATGAGCAATCCAAGCCAAAATATAACAGCTGATTGCCA
The DNA here is from genome assembly GCA_045645385.1 of Faecousia sp. Classification (GTDB taxonomy): domain Bacteria; phylum Bacillota; class Clostridia; order Oscillospirales; family Oscillospiraceae; genus Faecousia. The sequence goes on along the minus strand of JAZRIT010000037.1, from coordinate 23,424 downwards.
CAAATATCACATGCATCAGCATAGGCCCAACACCGGCGTTGATTGCTGTTTCAATAGCAAATATCCCCAGAATCTCAGAATGCAGCAAAAAGTTGGTGAATGCTGCACCAGCCAATCTGTTGATCAATTTGCTGGAGAAATCCAATTTTGCAAATATACAGAAAAGCAAAACTGCAGATAAAATCACCAAAGGATTATGATATACCCATGCGCTTCTCAATTCCATACGGGTCATATTTTCTGTAATCAGCGCCCACAAGAAAATACCCGCTACTGTAAGAAGCCACGCAGGAATCAAAAGTCGCTTTTTATTATATTTTTCCGGAATCCCATGATACCGCAAATAGCCGCCCAAAATATACATCAAGGAAAAATGGACCACATTAAAGCCCTGTTGGCTCCCCCATGCTGCAATTGTACTAAAACCAAACCATTCGCGCCCCAACACTTCCTCAGACAGATCTACTATGACCGGCCAAACGGAAAACAACAAAAGAAGCAATCCGACAAACTGATTCCACTTTTTCTGACTCAAATTCTTGAAAACTACGTTCATATATGGCGAAATCAAATACACCACCGCATACAGAATAACAAAGTAGCTATTTGGCAGTGCATTGTAAACAATATCTTTTATATTTAGAGTTGCTTCCGATTGCAAAACCATAAGTATATACCTTGCTTCTGAAAATGCCATGACCTGCACAAGCAATTCAAACGGCTTTAAAACACTTCTTTTTTGCGATCCCGACAAAAAATAGCCGGAAATCAGCACAAACAGATTGACTGCGCAAATACCTATGCTTTCCACACCAAGCAGTGCATATTGACTTAAAGAACCCTTTGTAACATAAGCAAATGCTCGTCCGTCATTATAATGAAGCATCACCACGAACAGAGCTGACAGAATTCTCAAAAGTTCAATACCAGAACGTCTTTTACTTTCCTTTGCCACAGTATTCACTCTCCTCGCCATGAAACAGTTCCAATTTCGTTCTACTTATCTGCACACCGATTTTGCGTATATTTATCCCAAAACGCAAATGCAGGTTTTTCAACAAAACGAATGCGCAGGCAGTCAATTGCCGTACACACCGCAAAGATCACCAACACACTGCCAATGGCATGCAGGGGCATCCAAGGCTTACCGTACGCGCCTACATTGTTCAAGGTATCCTTCCATAACCATTGTAGCATCGCATCGCCATTGGCATGGATCAGCAGCACACCAAAGGTAGAGGCCGCTACTGTATTGATAAACCTACTGTACTTCAGTTTGAGATTCTTAAAATACAGGAACGAACAGACACCTGTGCAAACAGCAAGGAAGGTATTGGAATCGGTAACAAACTTATAGGCCATCTGCCTGTCCAATTTTGTTCCCAACCACAAGCAGGCAATCACAGAGATTGCAGATACAGCCACAGATGCCAGGGTCATCCAACCCCAAATTTTATTGTTCACAAACAACTCACAGGGATACAGGCGGATAAAAGATGCAATCAGATACAATACCATAAACCAAGAAACATAGTTCATCGTTACAGAGAAACCCGGTACAGTACCAAGGAAAATATACAAAAAGGCACAAAGCACCAGTAACAATGCGTGCTGCTTCCTGGTCATATTCTGCACCAAAATATTCAGGAACGGAATAAACAAGAAAAACACCAGATATGCCGAGCTAAAGCCCGTATTGACACTCCTAACAGGAATCAGGCTTTTGACCAATGTTGTCACAGAGAACTGTGCATAACCAGTAATCCAGAAGATCCCGTTGATAACTAAACGGTAAAACATGACCTCAAACAACAGCTTTGCAAACTTTTTAGCTGTGATTTGGGACTTGCACATAAAATAGCCCGTTATCAAGACAAAGCAGTTGATACCGGTTTTGCCCCATGCTCCCAGCTCCAGCAAAAATACGGAACGCCAGGAAAGGGGATCTGCATAGACAGGGCCACTTGCTGAAGTCAAGCCAGAATTGACCACATAGTGATGCGCTACAATCAGCAACATTACAATAATGCGGTATAACTCCAGATTTGATTCCCGAACCTTGCCAAGTTCCTGCTTTGGGGAAACTTTTTCCAAAGTACTATCTTTCATATACAAACAGCCTTTCTGATAACAATTATCTTTCCAGAATAATGTCGCAGATGCGGTCTACATCGGAAAGTGCCAGGTCTGCGTACAGCGGCAGGGTCAGCACCCGCTGGGCAATATGGTTGGCCACGGGAGTTTTTTCCGCACCGGCGGTGGGGAAATCCTGATAACATTCAAAAGCATTGGTCAGGGGGTAGAAATATTTACGGGCGATAATCCCCTGCTCACCTAACTTGGCGTGGATCTGGTCACGGTCGTACTTGTAGCCGTCGAACACCACAGGGAAATAAGCATAATTGGATTTCACGCCGGGCTGCTCTTCGCACAGAATAATGCCGGGTACATCCTTTAACCGATTGCGGTAATGTTCCACCACGGTCTTTCTCTTAGCCAGTTCCCCGTCGATATGCCGCAGGTTACAGATACCCATAGCCGCCTGGAACTCGTTCATCTTGGCATTGCCGCCTATGTAGGCCACGCTCTCCGGGCCACGGATACCAAAGTTTTTCATATCATTCAGCACCTGCACCAAAGCATCGTCCTTGAAGCACACCGCGCCGCCCTCGATGGTGTTGAACACCTTGGTAGCGTGGAAGCTGAGCATAGATGCATCGCCGAAATTCACTGCGTTGACGCCGTTTTTCACAACGCCGAAGGCGTGGGCAGCATCGTAGATCACTTTCAGGTTATACTTTTTGGCGATGGTGTCAATAGCATCGGTATCGCACAGGTTGCCGTACACATGGACAGGGATAATCGCCACGGTTTTCTCGGTGATCAAGCCTTCAATCTTGGTCGTGTCAATGGTATAGTCCACGGGGTTTACATCGCAGAAAACCGGCTCAAGGCCATTGCGGACGATGGCATGGGTAGTGGAAGCAAAGGTGAAGGGTGTGGTAATAACCTCGCCACCCTCTGGCAGACCCATGGCTGCGATTACATTCTCCAACGCCAGATGGCCGTTGGTATAGAGGGTCACATGGGGCGTAGCCAGATACCGCTCCAGCTCCGCCTGCAGAGTCTTATGTTTGACACCCATATTGGTCAGCCAGTGGGTATCCCACAACTGCTTGATTTCCTCACAAAACTCCTCATAGGAGGGCATGGAGGAGCGGGTTACATTGATTGGCATTTGCCATCATTCCTTTCCTTTTACAATGGGAATCGCGCAACCCCATCGTGTAATTCGATACTTACCGTCTCAGATCGTTGGGGTCAAACTTTTGGACCAGCAGGGATTTGCCCTCCGCATTCACCACTTGGATCTTTTCGTTCATAAAGGCAAGATTTTCTCTCATTTTATCCAGATTGTCAGCGATGAGTTGGACCTGAACGACCGGTTTGTCCACAATGCCGTCTTTCTTGATATAGTAGCCGACACCCCGCGGTTCATCCACGTATACCACGCCCTCCATCTTCTTGACATCCTCAACGCCGTCGATCCTTGCGACCGTTTCTCCGTAGCCCGTAAGCAGATAGTTTGCCATCATACAGTAACGCGGGAATTCTGCAGAACGGGGACTGATTTTTTCAATACTGTCCAGCATTTTACCTGTCAGCGCATAGCGGATCGTCATTTCCACAGGATTCACGCCCAGTACTTCTTGATCGAAAATATTGTAAGAGCCACCCAATCTGCATCCCATCTCGTAGAATGTGATCCGCTCACCGTCTGTATGTCCCTGCATAAAAATCAAGCCGTCGGTAAAGCCCAGATCCTTGAACATATTGATAACCTTCGGATTGACTTCCCTATAATACTGGTCAACGTGCTTCGCCGGACCAAGGGCGATATTGGAATAGTTTATCGCCGTTCCTCTTCCCGGACTGGGGTAACGATCGAACATAGAAAGTAATCTGAACTCCCCATCCACGCCCACATAGTCCATAAGGAATTCCGTACCGGTTATATAATCCTCTATGATGGCATTGCCCGACTTGGAGTAGCTTAATGCTTCGGCAAACTGCTTGACCAGCTCCTCTTTATTGCTGCAACGGCCTGCGCCTCTTGAGCCACTCGCATCAAGGGGTTTTACAAAAACAGGATATGTAATCGTGTCTAAGATATCTGCCGGAATTTCTCCGCCTACCACATAGGTTTTCGGGACAGGAACGCCATACTTTGCACAAGTTTCCTTAAAGTCAATCTTGTTGGTTGCCATGGTCAGCATTTTAGGGGTTGCATAATAAGGAAGGCCCAACCGCTGGCAAACAGCATAACATATAGGCATCAGAATATCAACAAAGCCGGTTGTGACGCCATCGATATCATTCTTTTGGCAATAATCAACGATTGCGTCCACATCCATAGCATCGATCAGCACCGCTTCGTCCGCAATCTCCTTTGCCGGTGAATCGGTATTATAATCCAGCACGGTAACATGGACGCCCATTTCATGCGCTTTTTTCACAATACTGCACGCGGGTTGTACGCCACCCAAAAGAAGTAATTTTTTGCCTTTCAAATCTGTACTCATAATTCTGTTCCTTTCCATATTTTATTCATATTGACAGTATTACTGCAGGTTACCACCAAACTCATCCCTGAGCAGTCCCATCATGATCATACTTACATATTTCCCGTTTTTATAATTGGACTGCCGCTTTATGCCTTCTTTTACAAAGCCTGTTTTTTCATACAAACGGATCGCAGGCAGGTTTGTTTCCAATACGCCCAGTTCGATCCTGCGCAGATTCAAATTCAAAAACGCATGTTCGACCATAGCCTTGACCGCAAAAGTGCCAATACCCTTTCCTCGGTTTTCCGCACCGCCGATCATAATATGCAAGGCAGCGCTTCGATTCACAGAATCGATATCCAAAAGGCTGATAAGTCCCAGTATCTCGTCCTGCTCGTCCACAATGGCACAGCGAACAGAGTTGTTCCTGGTATTCAAATACTTATCATACCACACTTTGTCTACATCCTCATTGATATACCGATAAGGTGCACCCAAGCAAGCAATCAAATAGGGATCATTCCGCCATTGATTGATCCGCTCCAGGTCGCCCCGTTCCAGTTCTCTTAATTTATACATTCCAGCACCGCCTCAATGATTATTTTCATATCCTGACCGTCATACCGCTGATCGCAAGGCAGGGGTAAAATGTTTTCTGCATAGTCCTTTTCCAGGTATCCCTCCATCTGCAGCACATTGGGCCACAGGGTTGCCACAAAGATTTTTCTTTCCGCCAATGTTTTTTTGATCTGCATACCGTTTTTGCAATAGAAGGGGTAGGCATACGGACCGTTTGGACTGCGCAGCTTCAGTGGATTTTTACTGCCCAGAGCTTCGTGCAGCAGTTGCCAATTGGCATTTCTGATTGCAACAGTCTTTTCGTAGTCAATGGCTTTCAGGAGATTTTCCGTTAGCAACGACATCTCCATCAGCGGTAGGGTTCGGAAAGAGGCATCGTTTTCCTTAAAATCGTTATAATAGTCCGAAGCTGAGCCCTCAAGGCGACCTAAAATATGGCGCATCCGCGCTGCGGACTTATCCTTCTTCAAGCCCTCCAAACGCGCATCTGTTGCCAGATATGCCCCGTCAGGTAAGCCGAAGAACTTTCGGCAGGAATAAATAGTATCCACACCCAGCAGGGGCTTTTGGAAAAAGGCCTGGACATTATCCAAAATGATGCTTCCGTACTGCTTTTGCAGGGAAAGGATCTGCGCATCGGTAAGCTGACCGTAGTAGTTCACCACATAGAGATACTCTCCGGCGTTCAGCTTTTGAGAGAAAACCGGTAGAAAATCCGGTCCTATGGAATATGATTGATATGCCACGCCCTCTGCCTCACAGGCAGCCGCTACCGAATCGCACAAAAAGTACGGCAGGAATAGCTTTTTGATCTGCCTGGCCCTGCAAAGGTAAATAAGGGCATTGCGGGCAGTATTCAATTTCAACAGATCAGGATAGTATTCCTTTCCGCAAAAAGCATCCAACCCGAAATATCCGCCGATTTCTTTCATATCTATCTTCCTTGCTCTAAAACAACTTGGATCCATTCCTCTGAATGGTCCATCATACGCAGCATCTGCTCCATAGAATCGAATTGCATCAACAGACAGCCCAAGGTGGTATTGGCGCCGGTGAAGGCCTTGACGGCATCTCCGGGCTTTACCAGCAGATGATTCTCTAAAATCTGCGCCTGGGGAGCGATCCTGACCTCTTTCAGAATTCCGTCCGTCAAAGAATGGACTGCATAGTAGGCATAATAGCCTTTCGGCTCACCAAAACCGTCCGTACAAATTTGCTCACCCATAGCGGCTTTGACGGAACATTCCGCCAAATCCACACCGGTGGCATACCGAATGATCTGGGGGATATAATTGCCACCGTCACGGGGAGCGATTTCCATCAGGTACACATTATAATCCTTGTCGATACGGATGTCGAAATTGTAGGTGCAGGTTTTCATATCCAACAATGTCAGCAGCCGCTGGATCTCGTCGTGAATTTTATTCTGCACTTCATCCGGCATATTGTAAGGAAAACTGGCAGAAATCGGCACGAAGGGGTTGACGCATTTGGGGTTAAAATGGTCATTGGCAAAATAGCGGAACACCAATTTGCCGTCCACAGAAAGACCGTCACCGGCAATCTGATAGCCGAATTTTTCCACGAACTCCTCTACAATGATGCGTTTTCCCCGGGAAAACGACATGGCATAGGCCAGTTTCTCTTGGGCTTCCTCTACAGAATCCACGCGACCGACACCCTTACTGCCGGAAGAATCTACCGGCTTAACAATGACCGGCAACCGAAAACATCCGTTTTGGAGATCTGCATATGCCGCATCCAGTTCATTATAACCTTTGGCTTTGGGGGTGCAAAAATGGTGCGTTTCCAAAAATGCACGGAAGGCGTCTTTATTGCAAAGTAACTCCACCGAAGCATAAGGGTTTCCCGGAAGCCCCAGCATTTCTGCCACATAAGCTGCCGTAGGCGCAGCGGGATCGGATGCGTAGGCAAGGACCCCGTCGATTTTTTCCTTCTTGGCAACCTCCAGCACTGCCTCTTTATCGGTCGTACTGACAAGATAAAACTTGTCTGCCGCATATTGCCCGGGATTATCCGGGAGGAAATCGCAAAGAACGGTAAAATACCCCAATCGTTTTGCTGTTTCGATGGCAACAACTTGCTGAGCAGAGCCGCCAAGCAGAAGAAGTTTTTTCATTTGCAATCAACCTTTCTTTCGCTTTAACTGAAATTTTTTCAGCAAACCCAGTAAATAATCATAGCTTTCCAGCTTGAACATCCGGGAGCCCAGTACATATATCGCAACGCCCAAAGGCACCTGAACAAGCAATGTCACGACATCGCCAAGACCCAGGAAGGTTACGCAATACACCACTGCGCCCATCACGCAGGAAAGAATAATCTGCGGCAGCATGTCCTTGACCTGTTCTATGTAACTGTAGTTTAACAGTTTTTTATTGGGCCAGGAATTGATGATCTGGCCTGTCACAGCAGATATCAGCAAACTGTAGGCCATTGCCTCTACGCTGATAAACATAGTTGCCAAAACCAAAGTTAGACCCACCACTTTTTTGGCAATCTCCAGTTTCAGGAACAGATCACTTCTGCCCATCGCCTTGATGGCGTTAAGGTTGGCCGTATGTATGGGCTGGAACGCATAGGAGAAACAGAATATCCGCATAAACAACACGGAAGGAAGCCACTTTTCTGTCAAAATCAATCGCGTCAAGGGTACCGCACACACAGTTAGACCCATCATCATCGGCATCATAATATAGGTACTGACGGTAATAGCGCGACGGGTCATGGCCTTCATACGTATACGATCGGACTGCTCTGCGGCCATAGTTGGCAGTAAAACGCTGTCGATAGAAGAATTGATGTTTGTTACGACAGTTTTTGGGAACAATGCGGCTTTATTATAATAAGCCAAGTCTCCGGCTGTATATCGCTTGCCGATAATCAGCTGCCGAATGTCATTGTATACCGTATTCAACAAACTGGAAACCAAAAGTTTCCAACCATAGGTGAACAAGTTTTTCAGCCGTTGCCAAGAGAACATCCACTTGGGACGCCACTTAACTGTAATCCAAAGAATAACGGTATCTACTGTATTATTAAACAAGCTCTGGACTACCAATGCCCATACGCCAAATCCCTTAGAGGCCATATAAATGCCAACAAACGCTGCACCAATCGTACCGCCGAGCGTAGCAAAGAAAAAGCGTTTAAACAGCAGATTCTTTGATATATAAGATTGCTGGACCCCCTTAACACCGGAAATAATCAGCGTTAGTCCCAACACCCTCACTACGGGGGTCAATTCAGGCATTTCATAAAAACGCGCGATCATTGGCGCTGCCAAAAACAACAAGCCATACAATAACAGACACATTACCATGTTAAAATAGAACACAGTAGAAAAATCCAAGTCATCTGCATCCTTTTTCTGAATCAGCGAAGATCCTAAGCCGCTGTCGATAAACACATGCAGAATGGAAGTAAATACCGTAATCAGCGCAATTACACCATAGGCTTCCGGTGCCAAAAGCCGTGCTAAAACAATGGATACCACAAAGGAAACGCCCTGTGCACCACACCGCTCCATAAAACGCCATATTAAATTGTTAAGTACAGATTTACTATTCACAATCGTCAAGTCCTTTTTGTGCGATTACACAGAATCGCTTTGATGTATATCTTCACTTTGTCTGAAAAAGAAAACTCGCGGAAAAAACAACGGTATTGTTTTTGGATCGCTTGTCTCCACGCTTCCTGCTTTAATAACATATTCATTTCGTTTTTTAACAATCTTTTCTGGATAACTGCATCATATTGTCCATTTGTTTCCAAGTTTAACTGTCTCAGCATCCCCTGTTTTCTCAAATGAAACTTGTATGCCGCACCATTATCCTTGGCCATTTTCTGCGACCAGGATCCTTTTGCCATCGTTCTGTAAGCGGACATGGCATCTGAAAGATACAGCATTCCACCCCTCAATGCACCATTGATTTGTAAAGTATAATCATAGGGAAGCATCCGTCTGAATTCCGGTATGTTTTCATTCAAGTCACGTTGAAGCATCAACGAGTTTGTGGCAACAAATCCACCTTCACCGTAAATCACATCCTCAACAGGGATTATGCAATCCTGCTGTCTCGGCTGGATCGTTTTGATTGGATTCTTTGTTTCCGCATCTACAACGAATGCCGTATGTGCACAAATATCCACTTCCGGATGTTGTTCCATAGCATCATACTGCTTTTGCAATTTATAGGGATCTGTCCAATAATCGTCGCCTTCACAAAAAGCGAGATACTTCCCCTTCGCTCTCGGTATCTGGAATATAGCTGTTATGGATACCTTTTGGGAATACTGGTTCACCTTTTGATAAATCGGCTTAATCAGATCCGGGTATTTTGCTTCATATTCCCGAATAATATCTGCCGTACCATCAGTGGAAGCATCATCGTGCACCAACACTTCGTATGCAAAAGTCGTTTTTTGGGACACGAAGCTTTCCAGTGCATCCGTTACATAACTTTCTTGGTTATAGGTATTACAGATAATGCTGACTTGAATGTTCTCCATACAGATCCCTCCGGAATTTATGTTATCATTTCCCTCGCAAAAAGTGATATATTCTTGAAGCCAAACGCCTTGCGCGCACAAGCGTAATAATGGTTTTGTACTTACCTTTTTGAAAATGGTTTAGTACTGTATCATCAACGTCATTATTAAGCAACATACTAAAATAAGCATCCTCTTTTATCCGTTCGTATATCGCCATAATTTCCTTTTTGGATGTTTTCAGTTGTGCTGCGCCGATGATGCTGTCTCTCAACATTTTTCTACAAACAGATGCGTAATCTTTTTTATCTTCCTCAGTCAGCACATCTTGTGCCTGAATAAAATCCCAAACCGCAGACCGAACTGTTGAATCAACTTTAAAGTTCTGAACTGTTACAGCTTGTGTGATAGAATTGGGATTGACCGTGTAGTTATAAAGAACATCAGGAATGAACACGGCTTTTTCGCAATCTCTGTATACAGGAATGGATTGCAGCAGATCCTCAGCGCTGCTAATATGATAAAATCGGCTATAATCCTCATCCTTCACCAAGCTGCATTTAATGGACTTTCGGCACAGAGGATTGTACGCAGCATTTGAAAACACCCGCTTATAAAGATCTCTCTTATTTATAATCGTTCCGGTAAAGGGTGCATTTTCATAGGCTGAAACGAACTTCCCCTCGCATACCCGTTCCATTCCAAAGAACAATAGATCACAGTTTTCTCGCTGGATTGTCTCCGCAATTACCTGCAATGCATTGGGATTTAAGGCATCATCTGAATCTAAGAACACAAAATAGTCATCATCGGCATCAAAATTATTTTTAACATAACTAATCGCAGCCCGTCTAGCGGAAATCAAACCTTGGTTTTCTTTGTGAATCACATAAAAACGGCCATCCTTAGCAGCAAACTCATCACAAATTGCGCCTGCTCCATCCGGTGTTCCGTCATCAACAATAATTGTCTGAAAATTTGCGAAAGTTTGGTTCACAACAGAGTCCAGACACGCCCGAATATATTTTTCTGTCTTATAGACCGGCACCAAAATATAAAATTTCAGTTGGTTCATTTGTCACAAACACCTTTCAGCAGTAGTTCCCGGTGGGCTTCGCATTCCACAAAGTTTCTAATTACAAGCTTTGTTTGTTTGCCGTATTTTCTGTGTAATAACCACGGCTCCAAACGGTGGCCGGACAACTTATTGATTACCCTGTAAACAAAGCCACGGCGCATTCCGGAGAACGCAAATAAATACCAATCCAGCATTTCCCCTGCAAATTTTGCGTATTGTTTTTCCACGAAATCTGCTTGCTGAATTTCTGTACTGCGCTGAGCAAATGCATCTAAGATTTCTTTACCCTTCGCTCCCTCCGCCAATTTAACACCATTGCCGTTCCTGACCAGCGGGATGTAGGAAATTTCAAAATTATCACCAATCTGCACCAGCAGGCTGGACTGCCAAAATTCGCTTTGGCTTAAGTCAAACAAAAAGTTGCCCTGGCCGTAGACGATAGTGCCGTTCTGATATTTTTCCTCACAGCCGATGCAATGGCTGTGCTGGCAAATTACCAAATCTGCGCCTTTTTCTACCATTTTGCGACAGACCTTTTGCAGGTTGGGGGACGGATAGCGGTAATGCTCCTTGCCGCCGTGATAGAGAACAATTACATAATTGCACTGTGCTTTCAGTGCTTCAATGTGACCAAAGGATTCCAACACGTCAAAGGGATTGGCGCCGGGCATGTTCTCGTCTGCAATGGAGAACTCGTGTTCGGCGCAGGCGTACACACCGATCTTTTGGCCGTTCAGTTCAAAGATATGCGGTTTTTCCGCATCCTGGAGGGTGTTGCCGGCACCAACATAGGCGATACCGTTTTCTTTCAACACCTGAATGGTGGAATCAAAGCCTTGTACGCCTTGATCCATAATGTGGTTATTGGCAACCGTCAGCAGATCCACACCCAAGGCTTTGTATCCGGCAACGGCTACGGTAGGCGCGATCAACGCAGGACCGCACTTTTCGATCGGTGTAGCAGTATCTGCAAATGGAACCTCCAGATTAAATATCCTGTAGTCAGCAGAACGGAGCTGTTCTGTCAATTCATTGCCCAACAAAGCTGCGCAATCTGCAGATGCAAACAACTCCATATTGGATTTTGTCGGCACCAGATCTGCACCAATCAAAAGTTTCATAGAAATTCCCTCTTATTTTTCCTTTTTACAGTAGGCAACGGAATCCAAGAGCCCAAGGTATCGTCCCACTGCACCGGTTCAAACGGTCCAAATCCGGATGCCGGATAAAACGTTAATTCGCCAAAATAAATCTGCCGGCTGATCTCGTAAAAATCAACACGCAAAAATGGGTGTCCGGCAGATAGTTTTTCCGCCAAAGCAATCATTTCGTCTTTTAACCGCGGAAGCGCAACAACCCGGTCAAAATCCGGGGGGCATACCACTTCCCCAAATCGCAGAAGTTCCCCATCGGGTGCATAATAATTGGCACGATGATCCTTAAATCTGTCGTAGTCGATCTTGAAACATTTTACTGTGCCGTCAAAGCAGAAGAACTTATAATCGTTAGGCGCCTCACCGTCGATTGTAATATACTGCTCCGCAATAATCCGGGGCTTGACAGTTTTATATGGCCACTCTCTGCCGTGCCAAAACAGATTGCTTTTCAGCTTCCGGGTCAGTTTTTCCCGGGCCGCCGCCACATCGAAGCTTGCCTTATCCGGGCAGATCACAGTACTTCCGGAATCGTGGGTGCACTTGAGAACAAACTGGTCGGGAAGTGCATCAAAATCAATATCCTCAAACCGTTCGTAAATGCCCAGGGTGGGGATCACATATTCTTCGCCGATGGTCTCGGCAATGTATTTTTTGACCTCATATTTATCAACCAGTTTTATCTGTTCCGGGTCACGGTTATAAAGCTTCAGCCACTGCAGCTTTTCATTGAAGGTTTGGGGTTTTTTTAAGTTCAGCATTTTGCCAATGTGTGCCCGGTGCATATATTTCAAATACAGCTTGTCCGGGACAAGATGGGAAAGTTTTGAGCCGGAGAAATTGCCGGCAATCGCCTGCGCAATCCCCTTGCGGTCATACTTCAGCATCCGCATCAGTGTTTGCAGTTTGCTCATTGTTTTCCGTTTCTCCTCTCGCAAAGTTTGATGCTGTATATGCCATCATTAGCATAATCAACGTGGGAGTCAAATTGTAGGTTACTGCACCGTAATCAAAGATAAAGAGGCTGACTACAGTAGCAACCGCAAAGGCTTTATATGCAACAGGAATTCTCCTGTTTGCAAACGCATTTCTCAATATTCTGTAGAAGATCCAATAAAACAGGAAGAAATATCCAATACCGCCGCTATACAAAAGCTCTGTATAATTACAGTGAGAATAATAGAAATGTCCCACTGTGCTTTGTGCATAGTACTTAAAGCTGTCAAAGCCATATCCCAAAAGCGGACGCTCTAACCATCTATCAAATGCCAGATTTCGAATTATTTCTCTGATTTCAGCAGAAGAGTCACCCTCCTCACCGGCAAAGGTTTTGAAGAGATCCTCCATACGCACGCCGATGGCATTATAGAGAGATTCTACATTCATAACCAAAGTCCATACCACTGCAATAATTACAGCAAAAAGTACTGAGTACAGGAAAATGTTTCGCTTGCCGTTTTTGTTAGTCTTAAAGAACAGAAGCAAATAGAAGAAAATAAAGGGCACAACAAAGAATTTACGACCGCCGGACAGCATCAATGCGTAAATATCAATAATGATCATGACCAGCAGCAGCGTTTTGGTTGACAAATTTTCTGCTTTATATACCAGCAGCCACATCGTGTACATTGCGGCTACCATCATCATCATAGCAAAGATATTCGCATTGCCCAGCAATTCCTGTCCCAGTCTGTTTTCTGCGTCACCCTCCAGGTTTCCGGTAAAGAACAACAACATAACAAATGTAAAGCCCGAAATTGCATAGCACCAGGCAAGTCTGTTGAATTCCGTATCCGTTCTCACATACATCTGTAAAAACAGGCACAAGCAAAAGGCCACAAACATCGCATACAAGCCGGAAGATACCGATGTAAAGCTGGGAGAATATAAGGCAATTAAACAAGATGCCACGCCAAACAGGAGATACCAGCAAAGGAACACAGGCAAAGACTTGTACGTGTTGATCCGGGAAATAAACACATATGCAGAAAATGCCAGGAATATGTACAGACACAAGGAGTTAATGCTGGAACTAAGCAGCAGGTCCTGTGCAATATAAGATGTAAAAATATACACATAGGCTAAAAAACAGCCAATTCTTTTTTTATCCAACCGTATGGTGCTGTTAAGTGTGATTTTCATAAATTCTTTCCTTGTCTGTGCTCAATGCATCATTTTGTCAATTTCAAAATATAATTCTCCCACATATCGATGATCTTATCGGGAGCAAAACGGTTCACAACCTCTTTTGCGTTGTTACCGCATTTTTCTGCCAACGCAGGATTCTCTGCAAATTCACACATGGCCTTCGCCAGGGCTTCCGGATCACGGATCGGCGCTAACAGGCCATTCTCATGGTCTGTAATCAGCAGACGGGCACCGCCGGGGGTGTGATCCGTAGACACACATGGCAGGCCGGCCGCCATAGCCTCTAGCAGGGAATTGGAAATGCCTTCAAAATCTGAGGTGATTAAGAACATACCATCCAGGCAGGTATCCTGCATGGGCTGCTTGGTAAGGCCAGGGAAAAGTACCTTGTCGTCCAGATTTCTGTCGTGTACCCAACTGCGGATCAGTTCTTCGTCGCCACCCTTGCCGTACAGCTTCAAAACATAGTCCGGGTGTTTGTCCGAAAACAGTTTGAAGGCATCCAGCATCACATCGTAGCGTTTCTGGAAATTATCCAACCGGGCAACAGATACCACACTTTTTTCCCGCTCGGACTGGGCTACATTGGGGATCTCACCGGTTACAAAGATGGGGTTGGGGATCACAATTCCCCGGCGCTGCAGGCCTTTGCCATAATAGGCTTTGGCCCCATCGGTCTGAAACACGCCGCCTTTGGAACCATTAATGAATTTCAGCACTATTTGATTCTTAAAGCCCTTGCCTACGCCTGTCCTTTCGGGGTCTCCCCGCTCGGACATAATGGAAGGAACACCCAGCAGCATACTGACAATTTTGGTATACAAATTGGGATATTCCGTGAAGCCGATCAGTACATCCGCATTGAATTCCTTTGCTGCCCTATAAATTTCCTTTAAGCGAAACAAATTTTTGTTTGCGCCTTCTGGCGGCTGATCAACAGTATACAGCGCAATATCCTCTTCCAGCTTTTGTTTGTGGGCATTGATATAATCACCAACAACATTTAAGTTTACGATTCCGCAGTTATATCCCCGGAGACTCAGCTGGTTGGCGACAAAAGTCAGCATTTTCTCTGCACCGCCAAAGCCAAGGCTATTGGTAATGAACAAGATATTTTTCATGATTGCATTTCCTTTACGCAAACAATTTAAAATACAGACAGTCCAAAATCTTTGGCCATACACAAAACGGTAACCACTTTCACTTTCTCATAAATTCTGTATTTGTTATACATTTCCTGAATTGCTGCTTTTACCCGTGTGTTGCCGTCAGGAACTTGCTTAAGGTGCTTACGGCATCGCATAACAAACGCCAAATGCAACAACGGACGAAACACCATAGGATACATCATCTTCTTGATTGCATAGGGTATTGCGCATTCGTTGATCAGCAGATTATGGTTTTTCTCGTCGGACCAGTTCCACTTGTTTACCGCAGGCTTATGGATCGCCAGCAAACTCGGGCAAAAGGCATTAAACATACCCATATCCATTACGTGCAGGGACGGGGGCAACTCTTCGTATCCATATTTATTAGGCAAATACGGCGGTTTTGAAAACACAGCTGTTCTCAGAAAATGAGATCCTCCAGAGAACATTTTGCTCTTATAAATTCCGGGTGCGATTTCCGAACCTTGGATCACTTGCCGGTTATCGTCCCATGCTATATCGAAAATCTGTGTGGCCAAAGCACCGATTTTGGGGTTATTCTCCATGATTTCAATGGCTCTAAGAAAAAAATCCGGATTATGTGCAACATCAATAACTGCGTCGTCATCCATACCATACAAAAAGGCACCTTGCGCCTTGGCAAAATACATATTTCGACCAGCACCTGCACCTATATTCTTCGGCAACTTCTCATAGTAATAGGAGTAACCGCAATGCTCCAACACAGCCTTTACTGTCTGCTCCGTATCATCGGTCGAGGCATTATCGATAATGACAAACTCGGTGTCCTTGGGCAGCTTACAAGCTAAGCAGCTTTCCAATGCCTCCCGTAACTGCGCCGACCGGTTCATTGTAACAACACCAATGGTCAATATCATTTCCATCATCCCCCTTATCCTGTGATATGGTCATCTGCTTTCCACAAAAGCAACAATTTTTTCAACATAGGCGTCCGGCTGATAGCGCTGGGCGCTCTTGACGCACTGTTTCTTCATTTCTGCTGCGGCGGCCGGGTTTTTCACCATCCAATCCACCGCTTCCTTCAAATTGGAGAATCGACCGTTGGGGTACAAAATACCATTGACCATATCCTCCACGATCTCGCCGTTGCAATTCCAATCCGTAGCGATCACAGGCAGACCGGCGGACAGCGCATCCACGATGGTGCCGGCAAAGCCTTCGCCGCTCCAATAGGTGGGGAACAGCAACGCGTAATAATCCTTGATGGCCTCGACGCTCTTATCAAACGGCACAACGCCCCGGTACTGTACCGCAGGGGTAACCTTGCCCATCACTTCTTCAAAGCGCTGGGTGTAACCGGCATCGATTTTGCCGTAGATATCCAGCTGGCAAATCGTCTTTCCGGCTTCGGCATTGATGGCTTCCACTGTTTCGATGGCATCCTCAATGCCTTTTTCTTTCATAACCCGGGAGAAGGTACAAAAACGGAAAGGCGGTGCAAATTCCGTAGCCAGAGAAGCTTCCTCCGCCACATTCAAACGCTTGAAATTGGGGATGACCTCCGCATTGGTAACGCCAACCTCTTCCAGTGCCTTCACAATACTGCCGGTTTCCACCCAGTTCACCTGGAAGGAATTGATATACTTTTGAAATTCAGGATATTTTTCAATGTACTTACTCAGATTGCTGCCAATCAAATCATGGTAAACACGCGTCCCAAACAGCTTGGCAAACCAGTACAAAATTGGGAAGAAAAAGCGCATACCATTACCCGACACTAGGATAAACACATCCTTGCAGGCACACAGGCACGCAAATAATTGCCACATCAAGCGAATAGGATTCTTCTTTTTGTAGTAAGTGTCCACCTTTATGATTTTCCACTTAGCAGCAACCTGCAGTTCTTGCTCCAAAATTTTTGTTTTGATGGTCTGCCCATCCAAAAAGGTTTCCTTACCGCCAAAATGGCCAATAATGCCTACTTTTTTCTGCCTTTTCATAACCCACATCCTCTGCTTTTTCATTGTAAAACGCTATCTGGTTATTTTATAAAAGATTTGTGTTTCTGTAATCCCAGTTTCAAAATTTCAAATGTCAGTTCCTCGAAAGGAATACCAGCAGCGCGGGCAGAGTCCGGGAACAGACTCATTTCCGTCATGCCGGGCAAGGTGTTCACCTCGATAATCATCGGGCTTTGCTTTTCATCCACAATAAAGTCAATTCTGGAAAGGCCGCAGCAGCCAAGGACCTTATAGGCCTTTTCGCCCAACTGCTGCACCTGCTTCAGATCAAACAGGATCACATTTTAAAAACCTTTCCGCTGTAGCGCATCAAAAATCGCCTTGCCGCTGTGCAGGGATACTTCTCTTTCTGTGGAAACGCCACCACAGACAACCACTACTTTTTTATCCAACTGCATTACACTTTTGTTTAAATCATATTCAAACACATTATTTCTCACTAGGGCCACCAACAACAGAAATATCCAACAATTCTCCCCATAGGTAATCATATTTTTTCGGATTAAGCGGCATCATAGCAGCACACGGTGTGAATGTTAACTCCGCAAATTTATACGAGGTCTCGCTTTTGAAAAAGTCAACCCGCACAAACGGAAAATCCGCTGAAAGTATTTTAGCAGTTTCCAACATCTCTCCAAAATAATTTGGCATTTCAAAATCACCAATTTCACCGTAATCATCTCTGGTTAAAGGTATTTTGTTGCCCTCCAAGTCAAAGAATCCCATCGTACATTGTCTATCGTGGTACATATCGCACGAGACATACATAAACTTTGGCTGACCATGGAAACAAAAGAACTTAAAATCAATCAATTTATCTCCTAAAAATTCTTCTGCAATAATCCTTCTTGGCTTAATTTTCCCGTAATGCAATTCCACATTAAATGCAGCAAAATTCTCCTTTAACCACTTATTTAATTGCTTTGTTGCTGCCTTTCGGTCAAAGCTTGCTTTATCATTGCAAATAATGTTATACGCACAACCATGTGTGCATTTTAAGACAAACTTTTCCGGCAAGGAATCCCAATCTATTTTTCTTGCATCATCCCACACGCCAAGCAGTTTCGTTAAATTTTCTTCCAATCCTTTTTTGCCAATACACTCCCGAACTTGGTACTTATCGGCGCACTGAACAGCCAATGCATTATCTGGAAAGTGATACAGCTTTAGCCACTGGAGTTTTTCGTTAAATGTCTTGGGTTCTTTTAAATTTAATTTTTCGTGCAATAAAATTCGATAATATATTTTAGAAAGAATTTCATGCGGCAAAACATGATACGCCAGCACTTGTACCATACGACGAAGTTTATATAACGGATTGCTTCTTTCCATATTGCTCACCCCTGTTATTTAATGTGGAACACTTTTAAGAAACACCACCAGCAGATGTGGAAGGCGGAACGGAACACGCTTAAGTGTTCAATTTCCCGGTACAAAATCCAATGGTACTTGATGACTTTCAGCTTATTGCTGGAAATGGAATTGCTGCGGATGCGATAGCGCATCAGCACATCCGGCATACCCCAGATGTACTTTTCCTTTTTCAGCATCTGCAGCCACAGGGCATCGTCATTCCGCTTGCGGATATTGGGTACCTGGAATTTGCCCATCACGCCCACATTGTACATAACTGTGGAGTTGCCAACCGGGCAGTCCAGCAGAAGACGGTTATAGTCGGTTTTGGTCACGGTCTTGATGACACGATCCAGGCTTTTACTTTCCTCGTCCATTTGCTCGTATGCGGTACAGGTAAAGGCGTGGCCGGTCTCTGCCATAAAGGCCAGCTGCCGCGCCAATTTATCCGGCATCCACAAATCGTCACTATCGCAGAAAGCCATAAATTCACCCTGGGCCAGCTCCATTGCCTTGGTGCGGGCCACGGCTGCGCCGGAATTTTCTTCCAGGCAGTGGTATTTCACACGGCTGTCCTTGGCCATATAGGCATCTACGATGACTTTGGTATTGTCGGTGGAGCAATCGTCCACAATAACCATTTCCCAATTTTCATAGGTCTGCGCCTGCACCGATTCGATGGTCTCGGCAATGAACTTGGCGCAGTTGTATGTAGGGGTAATCACAGAAACAAGGCCTTTTATCATGCCACAGTCTCCTTTTCTTCCTCTGTTTCGTATTCCTTGCCAAGCACGGCAAAGACGGTCATAAACATCACCTTGATGTCACCGAAAAAGCTGAATGTTTCAATTGCTTTTAAGTTGTAGCGCATTTTGCCGGGGAGGACTTCCGTTATGTAGGTCTTGTCCACATCCGCTGCGCCCTCCAAAAGCCGGTCTTCGTCCTTATAGAAGACGCTGGCCAGGCTGGTAACGCCGGCGGGCAGCAAGAGCGTTGCCAGCATTGCCGGGGTGTAGGCCTCCACATACTTGGGCACCTCCGGGCGGGTGCCCACGAAGGTCATCGTTCCCCGGAACACATCGATCAGTTGACATAATTCATCCAGCCGACACTTGCGGATAAGCTTGCCCACCCGGGTGATGCGGCTGTCGTTTCCGATGGTGACCTGGGTGCCGATTTTGTCGGCATTGCTGACCATAGACCGAAACTTAAAAATCCAGAAGCGCTTTCCGAACTGGGTTACCCGAACCTGTCGGTAGAACACCGGGCCGGGAGAATCGATCTTAATAGCAATGGCCAGGATCAGAAACACCGGCGACAGCACAAGCAGCATAATCGCTGACACCGCGATGTCAAAAATCCGCTTGCAAACCAGGCTTGCCTGTTTCTTTTTCAGTATGTCATAGTAGGGTTTTACCGTATCTGTCTGTAATTCGGCGGGGAGGTCTTCCCATTTACAAAGCAACATCAGATATATTCCTTTACGATTTCAGCATAATTCTCTGCCACATAGGCCACCTGCGCGTCGGTCAGATTGGTGTGCAGGGGCAGGGTGATCTCGTTGGCAAAGTGGGCGTAGGCATTGGGATAATCCGCAATATCAAATCCCAGATTCTTATAGGCCGTATGCATAGGCAGGGGCTTATAGTGGACATTGCAGGCAATGCCCCGCTCGGCCATTTTGATGATAATCTCGTTGCGTTGCTCCGGGGTAATGCCCGGGATGCGGGTCAGGTACAGGTGACCGGAGGAGGTATAAGCATCGGTATAGTGGTCAAGCACCTCCACGCCCAACGGCTTCAAAACCTTATCGTAGGCGGTGATGATTTCCTTGCGGCGGGCGAGCATTCCGTCGTACCGCTCCAGCTGCTTGAGGCCAATGGCGGCCACAACATCGGTCATATTGCACTTGTACCAGGTGCCCACGATGTCATATTCCCAAGCGCCCAGCTGGGTCTTTGCCAACGCGTCCTTGCTCTGACCGTGAAGGCTGAGAAGCTGCAGCTGCTTGTACAGCACCTCGTCGTCGATGCCGGGAATGGTTTTCCAAGTCAGAGCGCCGCCTTCGGCGGTGGTCAAATTCTTCACCGCGTGGAAGGAGAAGGAGGAGAAATCCGCCACAGAGCCGATCTGCTTTTCGCCTAAGGTCGCACCGAAAGCGTGGGCGGTATCGGCCATCACAGCCACACGGCCTAAGGCAGTCTGGATATCGCCCGCAGGCCGGAAAATATTTTTCTTCTTTTCCACAATGGAGAAGATCTTTTCGTAATCGCAGGGTATGCCTGCCAGGTCCACCAGGATGATGGCCTTGGTTTTTTCGGTGATGGCCTGTTCGGCTGCATCGTAATCCATTTCCAGGCTGTCCTGCTGACAATCAATCATTACCGGGGTAGCGCCCACATGGCACACCACCGAGGCAGACGCCGTATATGTATAGGCCGGGACGATGACCTCATCCCCCGGGCCTACGCCCAGCAGCCGCAGAGCCATTTCGGCGCAGGCGGTCTGGGAGTTCAGGCAAACACATTTATTGACACCCATCCGGGCGGCGATTCTCTTTTCCAATTCCTTGGTGCGGGGTCCGGTGGTGATCCAGCCGGAACGAAGGGCCTCCGCCACCTCCTGAATTTCTGCTTCGGAGATGTCAGGAGGAGAAAAAGGAATGTTCTGTTTTTCACGAATTTTATCAGCCATTATAATACCCCCAAATTGCGTCCGTTTTTGCAATATTTTTACCATTTTATACATTCTTGTTCATTATACAATATTATAATAAAGAAATCAAGAAGTAAATACTTACAAGATTCGTCAAAAAACGACCGTTCCTACCCCAGCTTCAGGTAGGAACGGTCGTTTTATATGTTACATTTCATATTCCCGGCGAACAGTTTCGCCCTCCAGAGCGTGGCCGGTAATACGGCCGTACAGGCGACGAACACAAGATTTACCCCCCCCCGCATCCAGCAAAGCATCCTCATACGCGTCCGGCGCATTAAAGACCCGATGGGTGTCGAATTCCCGTTTTGGAAACTCTTGACAAATTTCGCCGATATGGTTAAGATACCGGTAGAAATGAGGTGCGATTATGATCGGTTTGGGTACGATAATCAACTGCGGAGCCATTGTGGCCGGCGGTGTGTTGGGTATGCTGTTCGGGCGGTTTGTAGGCGACCGCTTACAGGACGGGCTGACCAAGGTCTGCGGCGTCAGCACGCTGTTTATCGGCATTTGCGGCGCGCTGGAAAAGATGCTGAAAGTTGAGGGTGCGACCCTCACCGGCAGCGGCACGATGCTGCTGGTCATTTGCCTTGCGCTGGGCACGCTGGTGGGCGAGATCATTAACATTGAAGCCGCTTTTGAGCGGTTTGGCGACTGGCTGAAGAAAAAGACCGGCAATGCCAAGGACGGTGGGTTTACCGATGCCTTTGTCACCGCCTCCCTGACGGTGTGCATCGGTGCCATGGCCATTGTGGGCGCCATTGAGGACGGCCTCACCGGGGATTATTCCGTACTGGCCGCCAAGGCGGTTTTGGACTTGATCATTATTTTGATTATGACCTGCGCTATGGGCAGGGGGTGTATCTTCTCCGCCATTCCCGTGGGTCTGTGGCAGGGGCTGGTGACGGTGCTGGCCCGGCTGATGCAGCCACTGATGACGGACACTGCCCTGTGGAATGTGTCTATGATCGGCTCGGTGCTGATCTTCTGCGTGGGTGTGAATTTGGTTTGGGGCAAAAAATTGCGGGTAGCCAATATGCTCCCGGCGGTCCTGTTTGCCATTATCGCGGCATTTCTTCCCTTTTAACGCAAGAATTAACCGCAGCACCTCGGGTGCTGCGGTTGCTTTTTTCGTGATCCTCGCAGCGGGCGATTCGTGAATCGCCCCTACGATAATTTTCTATTTACTTGATAACGCCCTTTTGCAGGATGATATTGGCGTAAATGGCAGTCTCGCCGGACTGGAGAATGCAGTAGCAATCCTTGGCTTCATCGTAGAAATCGAAGCGATCGATATTGCCCACGGCTTCCGCGCCACGGCTGTCATACTTGGCAATGATCTTCTTATACTCGTCCCAGACGGGGATGACAAGATCCTTGTCGCAGTCCATTTTCTCCATCAAAATGGCGGGCTTTTCCACATAGGTATCCAGGGGGAATACCTGCAGGATCGCATCCAGCAGCTCCGGTACACCGTGGCCGTCTGCCCGCAGGAAGATGGCATTCTTGGCCTTGGCCATAGCCGCGCCGGGAAAATTGCCGTCGCCGATGCAGATGCGGTCGGAATGGCCCATCTCAGCCAGGACCTTCAGCAGCTCGGGAGAGAGGATGGGGGGAATATTTTTCAGCATAAATTACCTCCAAAATTGGGTGAAAGGTGGCGGCCAGCAGACCGCCACCTTTGGTTTTTCTTACTTGTACAGAGGACCGTAGGTGGCGCAGGCGCGGTAGTCCTGGCCTTCCTTGTCCATACCGAATGCGTTCCAGCAAGCGGGACGGTAGATATCGTCCTCGGGAACATTGTGCATACACACGGGGATGCGCAGCATGGAGCACATGGTGATCAGGTCAGCGCCGATGTGGCCGTAGGAGATGGCGCCGTGGTTGGCACCCCAGTTCATCATAACCTCATATGCAGTCTTAAAGGGAGAGCCTTCCTTGCCGTCGCAGCGGGGCGCAAACCAGGTGCAGGGCCAGGTGGGGTTGGTGCGCTCCATCAGGGTGTCGTTAACATCCTCGGGCAGCTTCACGGTCCAGCCCTCAGCGATCTGCAGCACGGGGCCCAGACCCTTGACCAGGTTCAGACGGATCATGGTGCAGGGCATCTCAGCGTAGGTGTTGAAGTGGCTGGAGAATCCGCCGCCGCGGAAATTATCCTGGCCGGCC
>JAZRIT010000036.1:0-50301 GCA_045645385.1 Faecousia sp. | reverse complement strand
AAGATGATGGACTTCATCAAGAAGGGCGACGATGCCAACGAGGCACTGAAGAAGGCAAAGGGCTCCTATGGCCGTTTTGCTGATGCTGCCAAGTACATCGATCCCCGTCACGAATAAGAGGAGGACACGAAAATGGCTTTGTTTGAAGGTTACGAGAGAAAAATTGATAAAATCAATGGTGTCCTCGCTCAGTACGGCCTGGAGTCCGTTGAGGCTTGCCGCGAAATGTGCCAGGCTAAGGGTTTTGATCCCTATGAGATCGTTAAGGGCATTCAGCCCATCGCCTTTGAGGACGCCGCCTGGGCTTACTGCGTTGGCGCTGCCATCGCTATGAAGAAGGGCGTTAAGAACGCCGCTGAGGCCGCTGAGGCGATCGGCATCGGCCTGCAGGCCTTCTGTATCCCCGGTTCTGTTGCTGAGGACCGTAAGGTCGGCATCGGCCACGGCAACCTGGGCGCAATGCTGTTGCGTGACGAGACCAAGTGCTTCGCATTCCTGGCTGGCCACGAGTCCTTCGCTGCTGCTGAGGGTGCAATCGGTATTGCCCGTTCCGCCAACAAGGCTCGTAAGGAGCCCCTGCGCGTGATCCTGAACGGTCTGGGCAAGGACGCTGCACAGATCATTTCCCGTATCAACGGCTTTACCTATGTAAAGACCCAGTTCGACTACTACACCGGTGAGCTGAAGATTGTTGAGCGCATTCCTTACTCCAAGGGCGAGCGCGCTGCCGTTAACTGCTACGGCTGTGACGATGTCCGTGAGGGCGTTGCTGTTATGCGTTACGAGGGTGTTGACGTTTCCATCACCGGTAACTCCACCAACCCCACCCGCTTCCAGCACCCCGTTGCCGGCACCTACAAGAAGGAGTGCATGGAGAATGGCCGCAAGTACTTCTCCGTTGCTTCCGGCGGCGGCACCGGCCGTACCCTGCACCCGGATAACATGGCTGCAGGCCCCGCTTCCTACGGTATGACCGACACTATGGGCCGTATGCACGGCGATGCACAGTTTGCTGGTTCTTCCTCCGTCCCTGCCCACGTTGAGATGATGGGCTTCCTGGGCGCAGGTAACAACCCCATGGTCGGCATGACCGTTTCCGTGGCCGTTGCTGTGGAAGAGGCTTTGAAGTAAGACACAATATTGAATCCGGGAAGCGGATGCGCTTCCCGGATTTTTACTTAGGTGACACAGTATGAAAGAACAATTACATACCATACCTGTCAATGAGGCCTTTGAAATGGAGGACGAGTGCCCCTTTTGCGCCATGGAGCGGGATGTGGAGCAGCGGTCGATCCGTTATGTGGTCGGCCCGTCAGCTACCTATATGGAGCCCCATGTCCGTGCAGCCACAGGCCGTGTTGGCTTCTGCGCCCATCACTTAAAATCCCTGTATGATTACGGCAATCACCTGGGCGCGGCAATGATCCTGCAGACCCATATGACCTCACTGCTTGATGAACTGAAACGCAAAGCAGAGAAGCCGGATATCCCGGAGAAAAAAGGTCTTTTCCGCAAAAAGCCCCCTACGCAAGACACACCCTATTGGGAGATCTTAGCCGCCAGGAAGGATTCCTGCTATATCTGTGAAAACATCGAATATAATATGTCCCGCCATTATCAGACCTTTTTCTCTCTGCTCAAGGATAAGGAGCTTCGGGACAAGGTGGAAAATTGCAAAGGCTTTTGTATGCGGCACTTTGCAAGACTTTTGCAGGAGGCGGAGAATTACCTGCCGGACAGCCAGCGCTATTGGTTCTACACAACGGCCTATAAACTGATGTGTGAAAATATGGAGCGGGTTAAGGAAGACTTGGATTGGCTGATCGCCAAATATGACTACCGCAACGCCGGCGCGCCTTGGGGCAACGCCCAGACCGCCCTGCCCAGAACCATGCAAAAACTCCAGGGCATTTACCCCAGCGACCCACCTTATAAGGAGAAATAAAAGTACCGCCCCAGGGAGCGGTACTTTTTAACTGTCTTCAACCAAGCGGGTCTTGTTGAGAGATACCTTGCGATAGTAAATGATGGTGAGCAAGCTGCACATCAGCCAGCCGGCAGGGTAGGACATGGCGATGGGAATGATCTCGTTGCAGATTCTGGACACTACGAACAGGTAGATCTGCCGGAATGCCACGAAGGACCCCAGCATAATGAACATGCAGGCTTTACTGTCGCCTGCGCCCCGGAGCGCGCCGGCATAGATCTGGTTGTAGCAGCAAAGCAGATAGAAGGGGGTCAGCACCCGCAGGAACATCGTGCCGTTGGCCACGACCTCCGGCTTGTCATTTAGGAAAGCAACAACACTTGGCGCAAAGACCATCACCGGGACCATCATAATGGCCGTTGCGGACATTGAAAGGATAACGGACTTTTTGACACCGTCCTTAGCCCGGGCAAGCTGGCCTTTTCCCAAATTCTGACCTACAAAGGTAGTAGTTGCCAAAGAAATGGACTGCATGGGCAGGAAAAGCAGCTGGTCGATCTTTAAGTAGGCCGTCCAGCCGGCCATGGTGTCCGGGGAGGGGAGATGCAAATCAAAGAAATTGATGTAGGACTGGACAAACACGTTGGAAAATGCGGTAATCGCCATTTGCAGTGCCGCCGGTATACCCACAAGCAGGATCTTTTTCAAAATCGGAAGATGCAGGCGCAGCTTTTTAAAGGAAAGCTTTACGCAGGTGTTTGTTCTGAGTAATACGATAAAGACCAATATTGCTGAAATGAATTGGGAAACAACGGTTGCCAGCGCCACGCCTTCCACGCCCATTTTAAACACGATCACAAACAGTAAATCGAGTATTGTATTCAAAACCGCGCAGACCACCAGAAAATAGAATGGCCGCTGAGAGTCGCCGATGGCCCGCAGAATACCGGCGCCCATATTGTAGAGCATTAAGCCCGCAATACCGGCAAAATAAATGGTCAGGTAGATGTTTGCTTCCTTGGCTGCGGCTTCGTGCAGCTGGGTAAAGCCGATCATAAAGGGCGAAATAAACAGCCCCAAAGCCGTAAAAGCTACAGTTAGGATCAAGGTAAGGCTAACCGCCGTGTGGACAGTTTGCTCTACTTTATCAGCCCGTCCTGCGCCATAATACTGACTGATGACTACGCCCGCACCGGAGGCAAGACCTGTAAACGAGCCGATCATCATATTGGTGATCGGTGTGACAGAACCGACGGCGGAAAAAGCTTCATTGCTCACATAATTGCCGACCACCCAGGTGTCCACGGTATTATAAAGCTGCTGAAACAGATTGCCGATCAGCAGGGGAAAGGCAAAACGGATAATGTGCATAACCACGTTGCCGGTGGTCATATCCACATCCTTCTGCCGGGATAAGGGTCGTCCACGCCCAAGTGCCACAGTAAAACCTTCTCTCAAATCACGGATTTGACATTTTTCAAATATATCGGTATGATATTACCACGGATAGGCAAAGAAATCAACCGTCACCACGGAGGACATAATGGTAAATTACTTAAAAAATGAACCTTGCAGCTGCGGTAAAAAACACAGCGTGGATATTTATGAAGTTGTAACCGGCGCAAATGCTATTGACCGGCTGGGGGAGTTTATTGCCCATTTCGGTGCAAAGAGACCCTTCCTGCTGGCAGACAAAAATACCTTTGCAGCAGCAGGGGATAAGGTGACAGCGATCCTGGAACGCAAAACAATCCCGTACAGCACCTATATTTTTCAACAGGAAAACCTGGAGCCGGACGAGTCTGCCGTTGGCTCTGCGGTTATGCATTTTGATGCGGCTTGCGATCTGATTATCGGCATTGGTTCCGGTGTAGTGAACGATATCGGCAAGATTCTCAGCAATATCACGGGAAAAAAGTATATTATTGTGGCAACTGCACCCTCGATGGATGGCTATGCATCGGCAACCTCGTCTATGTCTATGGACGGCTTAAAGGTATCGCTGCCCAGCCGTTGCGCGGATGTGATCATCGGTGATACGGAGGTCCTGAAAAATGCACCGCTGCATATGCTGCGCGCCGGCTTGGGCGATATTTTAGCCAAATATGTCAGCGTTGCCGAGTGGCGGATCGCCCATATTATCACAGGAGAGTATTACTGTGAGCAGGTGGCCCAGCTGATCCGCGATACCCTAAAACGATGTGTTGAACACGCAGTAGGCTTAATGAAACGGGATGACAGGGCAGTAGAGGCGGTGTTTGAGGGCCTTGTGGTTAGTGGGATCGCAATGGCCTATGCCGGTGTCTCCCGGCCTGCTTCCGGTGTGGAGCACTATTTTTCCCATATCTGGGATATGCGTGGCCTGGAATTCGGCACAAAGGTCGATTTGCACGGCATCCAGTGCGCCATGGCCACCTTGCAGGCTGTGAAATTGTATGAGCAAGTCAAAAAAATGCCCCCCGATGCAGCTGCCGCCCGGGAATATGTAGCCCGATTCTCTTATGATGATTGGAAAACCGCCTTGCGGAAGTTCCTTGGTAACAGCGCCGAAACGATGATTCGCCAGGAAGAACGTGAACAGAAATATGATAAATCCACCCACCCGGCCCGGCTGGAAAAGATTATTGCCAACTGGGATAATATCGTGCAGATTTTGAATGAGGAGCTACCCACATACGATCAGCTTGCTGAGCTTCTTAATAAAGTCGGTATTTCGGAGAATTTGGAAACCATCGGTGTGGACAGCGAAACAGCAAGGTTGACTTTTCGTGCAACCAAAGATATCCGTGATAAATATGTTCTATCCCGCTTAGCGTGGGA
Source organism: Faecousia sp. (assembly GCA_045645385.1). Classification (GTDB taxonomy): domain Bacteria; phylum Bacillota; class Clostridia; order Oscillospirales; family Oscillospiraceae; genus Faecousia. The sequence goes on along the minus strand of JAZRIT010000036.1, from coordinate 45,554 downwards.
TTTAGGTATCTTGGATCAACTGTGTGAGATGCTATAGGAGGAACTATGGAAAAAGATAAACTGTTACAGAGCATCAAACTGTACCTGTTTGATATGGACGGCACTTTGTATTTAGGAAACCGTCTGTATGATTTTACGATAGAGTTGCTGGAAACCCTCAAATCCACCGGCCGGCGCTATTTGTTTATGACCAACAATTCCTCCAAAAGTGTAGAAGATTATATTAAGAAGTTAGCCGGATTGGGTATTACGGCCACCCGGGATTATTTTATCACCTCTTCCCAGGCAACGGCCTGGTATCTGAAGCAGAACTACCCCAACCACCGCCTGTATGTATGCGGTACCCGATCCCTCAAGGAGGAGCTGCGGCGGGAGGGCTTTACGGTGACAGAAAACCTTGCCGAAGTGGATTGCATCATAATGGGGTTTGACACAGAGTTGACCTTTCAAAAGCTGGAGGATGTGAGCCGACTGCTGCTGACCCGCCCGGATATACCCTATATTGCCACCAATCCGGATTATGTCTGCCCTACAGAGTTTGGCAGTGTGCCGGATTGCGGCAGTGTCTGCGATATGATCTATAACGCGACGAAAAAGCGCCCTGTGGTCATCGGCAAACCCAGCCCCCTGATGCCCCAGCTTGCTATGCAGCAGCACGGCTATACCAAGGAAGAAACAGCGGTGGTAGGCGACCGCATCTACACCGATGTAAGATCCGGCCTGAACGCCGGCATTACCGGCATCTTGGTTATGAGCGGCGAAACCACGCCCCAAATCCTCGCGGAATCCCCCGATAAACCCCACCTGGTCCTGCAGGACGCCTCCGAAATCATAAAAGCATTAAAGTAAGAAAACACCGCCCAAGGGCGGTGTTTTCTACGGCAAATGTACAACTGTGGGTTCGTGACCCATAGCGGGAATAATTTTCTCCATAAGATCAGCAGTTTTCAGCCGCAGGCTGGAGGTGTTGATGCAGGGGTGTACACCGATAAATTCGCTTTCCAGCACCGGCTTGTCGATCACAAGCCGCACCCGGTGATCCTTGTCGTTCATCAGACCCAGTACACTTAGTGAGCCAGGGGTAATATCCAAAAATTCCTCCATAAACTCCCCGGAGGCAAAGGACAGACGGGAAACACCCAACTGCGCGGACAGATCCTTGGTTTTGAAAACCTTATTTCCGGGCATCAGCAGGATGTAAAAGTCGGTTTGCTGCCGGTTACACAGGAATAGATTTTTACACATTGCGGTGCCCAGCGCCTCGTCTACGGCCTGACAGGCCTCCATGGTCATCGCCGGCTCATGATCTACCTGCATATAGTCAATGCCCAGCTTGTCTAAAAAATCATAAACCCGGATTTCTTTCTCCAACCGACCGCTCAAATCCTCCGGCCGCCCTTGTTTCAGTACCATATTGCACCCTCATTTCTGCAATTTTCCATAGTATAGCACAGAATCTGTAAAAATGCTATGTATATAATATAATTAATTGCGATATGTGATTGGAAAAATAATGTTATCTTATATATGCAATTTCTGTAGGCGAAAATCCTTGGTAATTCTTGCGTTTTAAGGGCCAAAGCGGTATAATACAATAAAATTACCCTATGGTTTTTGACGAAAAGAGGTAAGACGGTGAAGAAAATGATTGCATTGTTGCTGGTGTTAGCGATGGTTCTTGCTTTGTCTGCGTGTAAGGGTAAAAACACTGTAACGCAGAATACCGAAGGCAGTAAAGCGCAAACCGAGATCGGCACCGAGCAAACGCAAGATAGTACCGAGCAAACGCAAGGTAGCACCGAGCAAACAGAAAACAGTACAGACCAGACAGAAAACAATTCAAAGCCACCGGAAGATGAGAAAGTGATTATGCTCGATACGGAAGCGTTATCATTAAAATTGAAACAAATGCGCGCACAGTATAATGTTGCAGGTATGGCAGTTGCGGTTACGGACGGCGAAAAGGTCATTTTCAGTGAAGGCTTTGGCGTGGATAGTGTTGATCAGCCGGATGTTCCCACCTCTGCAGATTCGATTTTCAGAATTGCCTCTGTTTCCAAAACCTTCACGGCGGTTGTGATTATGTGCCTTTGCGAGGAAGGCGTTTTGGATTTGGATACGCCCATCAAAACCTACATTCCTGACATCGAATTCTCTAGGCCGGAAGCCAAAGAAACAATGACCTTGCGTCATCTGCTGACCCATACAGCCGGTATGCCGGCCGATGACTATATGCACGCCGGCTCTACGGACGAGAGCACGATGAATGATGTGATTCTGGAAACGCTACCTACCTTGAAACTGTCCTCATTGCCTGGTGAAGGGAAATACCAATACTCAACCTGGGGCTATAATCTGATCGGTTGCGTGGCTTCGGTTGTTACGGGAAAATCTCTGTCCCAGTTGGTATCGGAGTATGTATTGGATCCCCTGGATATGACGGCAACCACATTTGATTATGAGGTTGCATCAAACTTGGAATATCCGTTGAGCCAGCCCCACATTGTGTCCGGTGGCAAGCACAAGGTTGATAAACTCCTAATCAATACTGCATTCAATGCCGGTGCGGGCCTATACTCCAATACCACCGATTTGTGTAAATTTGCACGGTTTTTCCTGAACGGCGGTGTGTCGGATTCCGGTGAGCGGATTCTGTCTGAAGAGAGTATGAATGATATGCTTGCAATGCACAGCATAAGATCAGCTACCAGCTATTATGGCTTTGGTGTCATACTAAATAGCTTTACCGGTCGGTATATCTACGGCCATACCGGCACCTATTACGGACAGAATTACTATTGCTCTTTCTTCATGGACCCGAAAACGGGCTGTGGTGTGGTAACGCTTACGAATTCTCGTGCAACCGATACGAATTTCCGTATGTATGTTCAGCAAATGATCTTTAACATGTTAGACCAATAAAATGACCGGCACCTTGGATAAACCAAGGTGCCGGCTTTTCGTTTAAGGAAAACTGAGGATAAAAAACAATTGCTATACACAAATGAAATGTCCTTGCAAACTGCAGAGGGATTGACTATAATAATGGTATTAAATCCCAAAGGACGGTGCGACAATGAAAGTAACACTGGAAAACTTAACAAAGAAATTCCCCGGATTTCAGAAGAAACAGCCGGATGTGGTGGCAGTCAACGATGTGTCGTTGGAGATCCCCGACGGCAAGTTGATCGGTCTGTTAGGCCCCTCCGGCTGCGGCAAGAGTACTACGCTGCATTTGCTCAGCGGCCTGCAGAAGCCTACCTCCGGCAAAATCTATTTTGGCGAGGACGATGTAACGGCGCTGCCTCCGGAAAACCGCGGTGTGGGCCTGGTGTTTCAGAACTATGCCCTCTATCCCCATCTGACGGTGCTGCAGAATATTATTTTCCCTTTGCAAAATCTCAAGGGAAAGGATAAGCTGACCAAAGAGGAGATGTACCAAAAGGCTGCGGAGGTGGCAAAGCTGGTGCAGATCCAAAATCTGCTGGACCGCAAGCCCAACGAACTGTCCGGCGGCCAGCAGCAGCGTGTTGCCATTGCCCGCGCGTTGGTAAAGATGCCCCGGATCCTGTTATTGGACGAGCCGCTTTCCAATCTGGATGCTCGCTTGCGTCTGCAGACCCGGGAGGAGATCCGCCGGATACAGAATGAAACCGGCATCACCACTATTTTTGTTACCCACGACCAGGAAGAGGCTATGAGTATCTCCGATATGATCGTGGTTATGAAGGACGGTGTCATCCACCAAATGGGCAAACCCCAGGAGGTCTATGATGACCCGGTGGACCTGTTTGTTGCCAAGTTCCTTGGTACACCTCCCATTAATGTGTTTAGCGGTAAGGTTGAGGGAGGATATCTTTACATTGGTTCTGAGCGGATTTTGGAAACATCGGGCATAGCCGACCAGCCGGTAACTGTGGCCATTCGTCCCGAGGGCTTTGTCCTGTCCGAGACCGGCGCGCTGACCTGCAATCTGGGCCGTGTGGAGATTATGGGCAGAGATGTGAGCATCGTTTGCAGCCATTGCGATTGCGAAAATGCAGATATCCGCGCCATCATCAGCAGTGACATCGCTGTGGATACGGCATCTGCCGCCGTGCGTTTTGATGTAAAGCCGGAGAAGGTGTTTATCTTCCACGCTGAAACACAGGAAAGACTGCGCTGACAGGAGTTAGAATATGGAAGATAAGAAAGCAAAAGGCTGGCTGTATCTGCTGCCGGCGATCCTGTTTCTGGGCGCATTTATGGTGTACCCCCTGATCGATGTGTTCATCTATTCCTTCGAAGAGGGTTTTCATTCTGCATCCCAGACCTATTTCGGCACAGGATTTTATAATTACAAATATGTGCTCCACGACCCCTATTTCCTGCAGGCGCTGCAAAATACCTTTATCCTTGTGTTTATCACAGTGCCGTTGTCTACGGGAATCGCCCTGCTGATCTCTGTGGGTCTGAATTCTATCAAGCCCCTGCGTAAGCTGCTGCAGACGGTATATTTTCTGCCCTATGTGACCAATACCCTGGCAGTCGGACTGGTGTTTATGATCCTGTTTCGGAAAACACCCTACACCGACGGCTTTGCCAATTTGGTGATCTCCTGGTTTGGCGCAGGGCCTGTGGATTTTATCGACGGACCGTACTGGGCCAAGATGTTTGTCCTGTGTTTTTACACCATCTGGGTGGTTATGCCCTTTAAAATTTTGATTCTTACCACCGCGTTGGCCTCCGTCAACGAGACCTATTACAATGCCGCAAGAGTAGATGGTACATCCCGTATGCGGATATTTACAAGGATCACCCTGCCGATGATCTCGCCCACAATGTTCTACCTTGTGATTACTGGCTTTATCGGTGCGTTCAAGGCTTACAGCGATGCAGTTGCGCTCTTTGGCACGGACCTGAATGCTGCCGGTATGAATACCATCGTGGGCTATGTGTACGATATGCTTTACGGCAACAGCGGTGGCTATCCGTCTTATGCTTCGGCAGCTGCCATTATTCTGTTTGCCATCGTGCTGACCGTTACCTGCATCAATTTGCTGGTAAGCCGCAAGCATGTCCATTATTAAGGGGGTGCGGTTATGGATTTTGAGAAGATCGAACGGGCCGCGCTGCGCCGCAGACGGGCGGTAACGACAGTTACCTACACAGGTTTGGCCCTCTGGAGCATTATGGTCCTGTTTCCCTTTTACTGGATGCTGCTGACATCCGTTAAGGGCTACGGTGCTTATAACTCCGAGTATATTCCCCAGCTGTTTACTCTTTCGCCCACCTTTGAAAACTATATCCACGCATTTACCGCAGTACCCTTAGCTCGGTATCTGCTGAACACACTGATTTTTACCGCGATCACCACAGCGGTAATGCTTGTGGTGACGGTGCTGGCGGCATTTGCCTTTGCACGGCTGAATTTCCGGGGCAGAGATCTGGTGTTCACACTGTTTTTGTCCCTGATGATGATCCCCAATGAACTGGTAGTCATCACTAACTATATTACTATCACCAATCTGGAATTGCGCAACACCTTTGCCGGTCTGATTCTTCCTTCGGCAACATCGGTGTTTTATATCTACCTGCTGCGGGAGAATTTTGCTCAGATCCCCAATGAGCTGTACTATGCGGCAAAGGTGGATGGCACGACAGATTTTCGTTACCTGCTGCGGGTATTGGTGCCCATTTGCAAGCCCACACTGGTCACGATCACAATTCTAAAAGTGATCGAGTGCTGGAATTCCTATGTGTGGCCCAGATTGGTCACCGATAAGGAAACACACTTTTTGGTATCCAACGGCATCCAATTCATTCGCGAGAACGGCTTTGGCCGTGAGAATATCCCCGCGATGATGGCCGCGGTTGTGACCATATCGCTGCCGCTGATCGTGCTGTTTTTGCTGTTCCGAAACAAGATTATGGAGGGCGTGTCCCGGGGAGGAACAAAAGGATGAAAAAAATACTTTGCATCATTCTTTCGTTGTGCCTGCTCCTGTCCGGCTGCCACGGTGAGCTGGTAAAACCCCAGCAGGAAGAGGAGACCACGCCGGAATCCGGTTTCCAAATTCCCGAAAGCTTCGATACCTCTAAAAATTATGAAATATCCTTCTGGGCAAAAAATGATACCAATATGACCCAGGTTGGTATCTATAAGAAAGCAATTGAGGATTTTCAGAAGATATATCCCAATATCAAAGTGAATCTACGCCTGTACACAGATTACAGCAAGATCTACAATGATGTCATTACCAACATCCCCACAAACACTACCCCCAATGTGTGCATTACTTATCCTGACCACATCGCAACTTACCTCACCGGTGAGGATACAGTTGTACCCCTGGACGGTTTGCTGACAGACCCGGTCTATGGGCTTGGCGGCTGCGGCGTTGCCTTTGGTGCGCCCACTGTGCAGCAGGTGATCCCCAAATTCCTGGAAGAATGCGCCTTTGACGGACATTATTACGCCGTTCCCTATATGCGCTCCACAGAGGCCTGCTATGTGAACAAGACCTATGTGGAGAAGTTAGGCTATACCCTGCCGGAGGTGCTTACCTGGGACTTTGTGTGGGAGGTCAGTGATGCTGCGGCGAGAAAAGATGCCGACGGTAACTTCTTAGTGAACGGCCAAAAGGTTATGATTCCGTTTCTCTATAAGTCCACGGACAATATGATGATTCAGATGCTCAAGCAGCAGAACGCAGGCTACTCAGCGGACAACGGTGAAATATTTCTCAATAACGACACCACGATGGCGATCCTCAAAACGGTAGCTGACCATACTGCCACCGGCGCGTTTTCCACCTTCAAGATCAACGGCTATCCTGCCAATTTCCTAAATGCCGGTCAGTGCATCTTCGCTGTAGACTCCACAGCCGGTGCCACCTGGATGGGCAGCAATGCGCCCCTTGTGGACATTGCTGAGGAGAAATTAGTGCAGTTTGAAACGGTGGTAATGCCGATCCCCCAATTTGATACCCAAAATCCCCAGATGATTTCCCAGGGCCCATCAATGTGCCTGTTCAATAAGGAAGATCCCCAGGAGGTGCTGGCGAGCTGGCTCTTTGCCCAGTATATGCTGACCAATGAGGTGCAGATCGCCTATGCCCAGACGGAGGGCTATGTGCCAGTTACATCGAAAGCCCAGCAAAGCGATGTGTACCGGGATTATCTCAGCCGCAGGGGAGAGAATAACGATCTGTATTACGATGTAAAAATCGATGCCACCCAATTGCTCCTGGACAATACGGACAAAACCTTTGTAACGCCGGTCTTCAACGGCTCTGCATCCCTGCGCAATGCAGCTGGTCAGCTTGTTGAGAATGTGACAAAGACCGTCCGCCGTGGCAAGGAACTGAACTATGACGCGGTCTACCATGAGGTTTCTGCACTGTACCGTCTGGACCAGATCCAGGTGGATAAAGCTGAGAACAGCGCGGAATTCGGTCCTCTGCCTGCCAAGGCGATCGCGCTTTTGGCGGTTTTGGCGTCCTGCTGGTTGGTTATGGGCGCATTTGCAGGTATGAAATGGATAAAAAAACGAAAGAAGATGCTGTAAAATATTGATTTTTTTGGAAACAGGTGTATAATGAACTTGTTCCCCAAAACAACAAAGAAGGAGTAATGAAAAATGAAAAAGTTTGCTGCATTGCTGCTGGCACTGGTTATGGTTCTTTCCCTGGCCGCTTGCGGTGGCAAAAATCCCACCATGACCCATGAGCAGTTTATGGCTGCCGCTATGGACACCCAGGTGACCGTCGAGACCTATGTTCAGGCAACCCAGTCCTGGTGGGACAACAAGATCACTGTTTACTGCCAGAGCGAAGACGGTGCATACTTTGCCTATGAGATGGCCTGCACCGAGGAAGATGCTGCCAAGCTGGTTCCCGGCACCAAGATCAAGATTACCGGCAACAAGGCTGAATGGTCCGGCGAAGTCGAGATTACTGACGGCAAGTTCGAGATCATTAAGGATGCTGAGCCTTACATTGCAGAAGCATTTGATGCAACCGCTCTGCTGGGCACCGAGGACCTCATCAAGCATCAAAACGAGAAGGTAAAGTTTAATGGCCTGACTGTTGCTAAGATCGAGTACAAGAACGGCGAGCCCGGCGACGATATCTACCTGACTCTGGCTCTGAACGGTGCTGCCTACAGCTTCTGCGTTGAGCGTTACCTGACCGACACCGAAAGCGATGTTTACAAGGCTGTTGCCACCCTGAAGATCGGCGATGTTATCGATGTGGAAGGCTTTCTGTACTGGTACGAGGGCGCCAACCCCCATATCACCAAGCTCACCGTCAAGGACACTGTGATGACCCATAAGGAATACACCGATGCTGCTATGGATGCCGATGTGAAGGTTGCTACCTTCGTGCAGGCTACCCAGTCCTGGTGGGACAACAAGATCACCGCTTACTGCCAGAACGCTGACGGCGCTTGCTTTGCTTATGAGATGGCTTGCACCGAGGAAGATGCTGCCAAGTTGGTTCCCGGCACTCTGATCAAGATCAAGGGCACCAAGGGCGCTTGGGCCGGTGAAGTGGAGATCATGGACGGTACCTTTGAGATCATCCCCGGCAATACTTATGTTGCTGAGGCCTTTGATGCTACCGATCTGCTGGCCAAGGATGAGCTGATCGACCATCAGAACAAGAAGGTCGCCTTCAAGGGTATGACTGTTAAGAAGATCGAGTATAAGAACGGTGAGCCCGGCGATGACATTTACCTGACCCTGGAGCAGGACGGCAATTCCTATGATTTCTGTGTCGAGATCTACCTGACTGGCGAGAACACCGATGTCTACAAGGCTGTTGGTGAACTGAAGGCCGGTGATGTTATCGATGTAGAAGGCTTCCTGTACTGGTACGAGGGCGCAAATCCCCATATTACTGCTGTTACTAAGAAATAATCAAGCAAATATGATTTCCGGCACCTTGAAACCAAGGTGCCGGTTATTTATGTACAGATCGTTACTTTTCAGCCATTTCAGCTAACTTGCGGCTGACCGCATACAGCCGCTTGCATACATCAAGAGCAAGCTCCCGGTTACATTCGCCCTCCTTGGTACACCGGGCGAAAAAGGTGCTGACCTCTGTGTTGAAGGTTCCGGTGTATCCAATATCTGCCAGTGCCTGCATCACATCGCCCCAGTGGATATTGCCCAAACCGGGCAGCCAGTGCTGATCCAGAATGCAGTCGTTATCGTGGATATGGATCACGCGGGTCCGAGCGCCTAACTTTCGGAGCATTTCGGCGGGATCCTGTCCCACAACGGTTGCGTGACCGGTATCCAGACAAGCGGCAAAATGCGGCCCGTGCATTTGGTTTAATGTGTCAATAAGGTTGATCAGCTGCTCCGGATCAGAACAGGCATTTGGGATTTTCGGTTTTCCGTTCTCACCGGCAAACATATTCTCTATGCACAGCGTTACACCGGTATCCTTCAGAGCAGGTACCATAGCACTGAAGAAATCCAGATTGACCTCCCGACAGGCATCATCGTTGTTTCCGTAGTTAAATTCGGGATGCAGTACCGGGTGAAACACGATGTTGGGGCAATCCAGATAGCCGGCAGCATACACAGACAAAATCGCATTGCTGAGCATAACAGGATCGGTTTCTGTGTCAAATGTTTTGAGAGGGAAGTGTGCGTGAGACTGGAAGATATCCAAGCCGTGATCTTTTGCAGTGCGCGAGACCTGCCTGCAATAAGCAGGAATATCCTTCGGGTCAGTATTTTGATATGGCGCATAGGTCCATGGCAGTTTTCCAATGTAAAAATCGATGGCTTCAAAGCCGGCATCGGCAAGTAAACGCATACCGGTTTGCATTCCAAAATGATTAAAAAGCTTCACGGTAGATGTTGAAATTTTCATAAAAATCATTCCTTTGAGATTTGAACTTTATAAAAAGAATACCATTACAGGCCGGCAAATGCAAGCCTGTAATGGTATTTTGGTTATTTGCCGGACAGGAAATCCTGTGCGATCTGGAAATACAGCGCAGCGCCGTAGGGAAGTGCGTCGGGATCAACTGTGTACCGGGGATTATGCAGAGGATATACATCGCTGTTGCCCGGTTTGTTAACACCAATGCTGTAGTAGCATCCAGGTGCTTTCTGACAGAAATAGGCGAAGTCCTCAGTGCCCAGGCTGGGATTCTTGGTAGTGTGCACATTCTCACTACCTAAAAGCTTTGCAGCAGAATCCCGCATAAGCTGGGTCATTGCCTCGTCGTTGATGGTGGCGGCATAGCCGTCGCGCAGGTCAATGTCAACATCTACGCCCATAGCCTTAGCGATTCCACCCACGATCTGATGGAAATCCTCCTTAGCCCGTGCACGGGTTTCAGGATTCAGCGTACGCATCATACCGTCCAGCTTCGCGGTTTCCGGCAGCACATTACCGGCAATGCCGGCGTGGAATGCACCAACAGTGACCACGATGGAATCCGTAGGGCTGGTGCGACGGCTGGAAATGGTCTGCAGCGCGGTAACCACCTGACTGGCAGCAACGATCACATCGGTACCGTTTTGAGGAGATGCGCCGTGAGATCCCTTACCGTGGAAGGTCAGGGTGAAGGCGTTGCTGGCGGCATTGACTGGACCGGAGCGTACCGTAACAGCACCTGTGGGCAGGATAGGAGTGGAGTGACCGAAGAAAACGGCATCCACATGAGGATCTTCCATACAACCCGCCGCGATCATCCGCTCCGCACCGCCGTCACCTTCCTCGTTGGGCTGGAAGAACAGCTTTACATTGCCCTGCAATTCTTCCTTATGTGCGGCAAACAGCTTGGCAGCGCCCAACAGCATAGTCACATGGGAATCGTGACCGCAGGCGTGCATCACATTGGGGATTTGGGATTTATAGGGAAGATCAGTCGCTTCCTGCACAGGCAGTGCGTCCATATCCGCCCGGAAAGCAACGGTCTTGCCGGGTTTCCCGCCACGGATAATGCCCATTACACCGGTATCGGCAATCGCCACAGCCTCAATACCCATCTTTTCCAGCTCTGCAAGGATCAGGGCCTGTGACTTATACTCCTGCTTGCCCAGCTCCGGGTTGCGGTGAAGCTGGAAGAAGATCTCCTGCAGCCAGGGGGCTATGGACTTTGCTTCCTGTAAAACTGCTTTACTCATAATCATCCTCCAAGAGTCCTATTACAGGATCTTGAGCAGCTCCTCCATGGAATAGCCTTCCAGACCCAGGGTGTCCAGAGTACGGGCCTTCTCAGCCTTGTAATCTCTGCCCATGATGGAAGAAACGATCTGCAGCATAGCGCGCATATTGGGAACATCTACGCCTAACTTTTCAGCCATATCGGTCCACAGAACCAGACCGAAGCCGGCATCCTCGTTGTAGTAACGGTAATCCAGCTGGGTCTGTGCCTTGATGCCCTTGAAGCCGGGGGCCAGAGAATAGCCGGTGGTGTAGTTGTTGGCAGCCATATAGCCCTGGCGGACACCGATAGCGGGATCGCTCTCGATGGTCAGACCCATAGCAGCACCCAGAGCGATACGCTCATCGTCGATGGCCTTCAGCAGGTTGCCGACACCGTTGGTAACACCCTCTTCGTAGAAGAAGAAGTCATCGGGACTTTCGATACGGGCAGCATTCAGGGTGGTGATGCAGGGGTGCAGCACGGGGTTAGCGTTCTGCAGGCAGGTCTGGAAGATGTTGTCAGCCTTCTCAATGCCGTCGTGAACGGGCTTCAGCAGATCGAAGACCATGTCGTTCTTGGTGCTGGGCAGAGTAGCCAGCAGGTAACCGGCCTTCAGACGGTTGTAAACAGCGATCTTGCCGTCGCCGATGATACGGACAGCATAGGGCAGGGTAGAGGTATCGGAAACGATGATGGAATTGTCTTCGATATCCTGACCCAGAGCCTTCTTGAACAGGATAGCGCCCATGCAGGAGCTGGGGCAGACAACATAGATCTGACCGGCCTTCTTGTAGGGAGCGCAAGCCTTAGCGAAAGGCTCAGTGGCGTATGCGGGGCCAACAGCGAAGATCAGGGTGGTGTCCTTCAGACACTCTTCAATGTCGTGACCTGCGTACTTGATGGGCTGGAAGCCGTCCATCTCGCCCTCACTGTAGATACCGCCGGCGGCGTTGATTGCCTTGATCTGACGGTCAAACTGAGGGAAGTCAAACATGTAAATGTCGTGACCTGCTCTTGCCCACTCAAAGGCCATTGCGCAGGCACCGTTGCCGGAACCGAGAACTGCTACTTTCATAATAACGAACTCCTTTTGTTTTGTAATTTTGAAATATGTTGCAAGGCTGTAAACCTTGTTATTTCCCTTTTTTACGACGGAACACAAAATAATCTACCGATTCATTTTTGCGCTCTGCATCTAGCACATCAGGTGTTGTGTAAACCAAAGTGCCTTCGGTATGGACAAGACCCTGCTTGATCCACTTAGTATACTTACTGGATGTCCAGCTGGGATCCAGCACACAAATCTCATCCTCGTCAGCGGCGATCAAAGTGATGTAATGTCCGCCTTTTGTGAAGATGCCTTTGTTTCCCTTATGTTTTGCCGACACCAACGCGATAACGCGTGCGCCATTGTGCAGGGCATTCACAACTTCGCCAATGTCGTTGGTCATTGAGAAATCGAGATTGAATTTTTTTGCAACAGCAGGTCCTAAAATCTTCATATCCGTGCCGTCGCAGTGATTGGCACCGATGGCCATAGATAACTGCGTACATTCACGGACAGAAAACTTCTCAGTAGTCAACTGATCAACAACCATACACGCGCTGCACAGGCCGCAGCCACCCCCACGGACGGAGGCATTTTTACCGTAGGGATTGTCCGGTTCATCCATTAACTGGGGGTAGGGAATGTAAGAATATCTGCGCTGGTTAATATGCTTCATATGAGTTTGCCTCCATAAAGTCCGGCTATGCAAATGATAGCACTATCAGACATAAAATACAAGACATATTTTCACTATAATTGCGATATATGCCATATAATATATGTATTGATTTTATGTTTTGTTATAGATGTATGAAGGTTTTACATAATTGCTTGTAAAACCGCAGAGCAACCCGGCGTAATTCATACGGAAAAGAACCTTGTCACCAACAAGCAAGGATTCTTTGCATTCTGTAATATCCAGAATCAAATGGTCGGAGCTTGCGCCGACTACTGTTACACCGGGATCCAGAGGCATCAGTCCATCGCAATCCATATCCTGCCGACCGATGGCGGCAATGGCTCTGCGGCGAATTCCCAAATCGGTGTACTCGGCCTTTTCGCCGAATGCGTTGACCCCAATTTCTCCGATAGGGTAGGAGGGTTTGTCCTGAATCTCAATCAGCTCTGCTTCCAATGTGACAACATCCTGATACAGACCGTCCAAATCCTTTTCGTAAGCAGTTTCACGACCCAAAACCAGTGCTTCTCCCAGACGGAGATTGTTAAAAGGCAGGTTTGTTCCATCTAAAAGAAGCAGGGAAACCGAACTGGAATTGCCGCCGGAGATGAAATCCAGCTTGCGTCCAATTTCCTTCTCAATTTTCTGCGTAATTCTCAAAAACTGTGTCAAATTCTCTTCTGTGGGAAGTACAGAACCGTAACAGGTCAGATTAAACGCAGTACCATACAAAATTAAATTTGGATCGCTTTCCACAAATTCAGCTAACTGCAAAATCTGATCTTCTTTTTCAAAGAAAATACCCTCCCGCAGATCGCCCATATCGATCATCAAAACCACTTTGTGCTGCTTGCCAAGCTTTTTGGCAGCATTGCTCAGAGCGGACAGTGTTTTCTCTTCGGAATTAAAGCTGATATCGCTGTATTTTACCACATCTTCTGCTTGTGACGGCATAGGGAGGCGAAGCAGAATACGCTGTTTATCAGTATCCGGATAGTTAGCCAGATTCTCAATACGGGAATCAGCCAGATACCGACAGGGGGTTTCAGACAGAGTCCGGACCATTTCTCTGTCTGCACAGAAAACCTTAGTCACAAAGGCAAGATCGTTAATGCCCTGAGCCTGCGCCATACGGCAAAGTGTATTTGCATTATGCTTAAGCTTATCAAGATTGATATTCAGACGAGGATACATATTTATTTACCTCAAATTTAGATTCTCTTTCAATAGTAGCAGGGCAGCATCCGGGAATTCCCGGCTCAGAACGCCCAGCGAAGCCATGCAGTACCACCGATCCTCAAGAACGCAAATATGTTCTTGTTTGGGATATAGCAATTTTCCGCCGGCGTTGATGCTCCTTAGCCGGTCCATAATAGCCGCGCGCTCCGGCAATCGGGTCAAAGCGCCGCCGGTGGCGATGAGATAACGGATCCTGGTAAGATCCTTTCCGTCTGCATAGGTAACCCGACCATTGGAGCCGTAGGTGTAACGGAATTTACCGCAGTGCCGTTCCAAAGCTGTGGATGCAGCATACCAGGTCAGACCGTGAGTCAGTCTAAATTGCTCGGGAGATTGAGGAATTGGCTTATAATCAGCCATTACGGCATCGGTATCTATCTCCAGTTCCGTGCTTAAACGCTCGGAACCTAATTGCGAAACCATATTTTTGGCGTTGACATATACGCCTAAATCGCCCTCGACGGTGCGCTTTGCCATGGGCTCAGGGGCAATTTGCAGCATTGCAATTTCCTCGCTGCCTTCGGTAACGGAGTGGATATCCGTGGTTGCACCGCCAACATCGATTACCAGCAGGTCACCCAACTGTTCGTACAGTAATTGGGCGCAGGTCATCACCGCACCGGGGGTGGGCAGGATTGCGCCGGTGACCATTTCCCGTACATATTCCATACCCGGCGCTTTGGTAATGTGTTCTTCAAATACCTGATGGATGATTTTTCGTGTGGGCTCGATGTTCAATTCATCCAAACGGGGGTATACATTTTCTGTGATATATAAAGGTGCATTTGCGCCTTCAAAGATTCGCTTGATCTGTGATTGATTCTGTACATTGCCGGCATAAATGACCGGCACGGGAAGGTCGAGCTGCCGCAGCAGCTTGGCATTTTCCAGAGCTGTCCGGCGTTCGCCGTAATCGGTGCCGCCGGCCAACAAAATGAGATTGGGGGACATTGCAGCAATGTCCTCCAGATCTTCCGGCTGCAAAATCCCTGCTGTGGTCAGCTGCAGATTTGCGCCAGCACCCAATGCTGCCTCTTTTGCTGCCCGCACGGTCATATCGTACACCAGTCCGTGTACGCTCATACGCAGACCGCCGGCAGCAGAAGAGGTTGCCAGCATTTTTGTATATGTAATTTCTTTTTGTCCCAGTCTGCGGCACAGATCATCCACTGCGCCCTGCAGACCGATTCGGACGTCGCCGGACAAAACGGAGGTGGGTGCCTGACCCTGCCCGAGAAAAACAGGCTTGGGGGTGTTGATACCGTCAAAGGCGTTCACCACGGTGGTGGTAGAACCGATCTCTGCCACCAAAATGTCAATATGCATACCCATCCTCCTTTTGTCTTAATGTGTTATCTGGGCCACTTGCCCGCAGCCTCCAGCTCCCGGCGACGCTTTACCAGGAAGGTTGCGTCGTGAATGCCCTTAGTGCCACGGCCAAAGCCGGCATCAGCGCCGTTTTCCACAGCCAGCTCAGGTGTGATCTGTGTGCCGCCGGCGATGAAGATCAGCTTATCCCGGACACCCATCTCCCGTGCCAGACGGTCAATGTTTGCAATGTTCTTATAGTGAATATCATCGTGGCTGATGATGGTGGAAGCCAGAATTGCATCGGCATCTACCTCAACGGCAGCGCTGACCAGCTTTTCAACCGGTACGGAAGTGCCGAGGTAATGTACCTTGATGCCGTATTTTTCAATACCGCCGTGCTTGATGTCAATGATCTCCCGCAGACCGACAGAATGCTCGTCATTGCCCACAGTGCCGCAGACGATGGTCATGGGCTTGCGCTCGATGTCAGCACGGATCTCGGCATCGGTCATCACATCCGGCTCCTCAGGAATTTCCAGGGTGTTCAGATCTATATCATAGCAGAATTTACCCTTAACTTCAACCCTTGTACCCTCGGACTGATGAAGAATTTCGCGGCTAATGACCTCAGGCTCTGCAAGACCCATACGGCGGGCAACCTCTAAAGCGGCAGCCTCGGCCACCTTTTTGGAGGTGGGGAAGCACATATTCAGCATCACAGTACCGTCAGCCAGCCATTCCATTTCGGGCTTTACAGTGTGGCAATCCTTGCCCCGGTACTGAGCAGTTTCCGCCATACGGACATTCACATTGTCCTGCTCGTCCAGTTCGTCGATGTAGACGATCTTTTCGGGACATTCCAGGGTACAGCCGCCGATCAGGCTTGCAGGATCGTTCACTGCATTTTCATCGTACTGGGCAACATTGTTGTAACCGTAGTGTGCGGTAACAGGTGCCATATAGTCGGCTTCTCTCTTAAATACAGTACCCGCGCCGACACCGCCGCCGATTGCACGGCAGATGCCATCGCCGCCCCGCTCGGGGTAGAAGCCGGAGTCCACGAAGAAGCCCTGCTCCACTGCGTTGAAATAGCCGCCGCTGGCAAGGATCTCCTCGAAGAACAGAACAGCGCGCTCCTTCAGCTCTCTGACCTTTTCAGGCAGAGGACCGTCCTTCTTCAGCTCCACCATATCCATCAGACCGTCCAGACCCAGCAGCGTCTGCTTGGCAGTGTCACAGGCCTCAATATTGTAGATGTGCCAAGGCACATTCCGGCCCTCGTCGGGGGTGATGGTGGATTGAATGTCCGCACTGGTCAGCTTGGAGATGACCATATTCAGAACATGGGTAACTGTAGCATCGCGGGTGGAGGACTCCACATACTTGGTGTTCATCTGGGCGCGCATACGGTACTCGCTGAACAGATCACGCAGAGCAACCGCGTAGGGCAGATCCATAAACACACAGGGTGCGGGAGTGGCTGTGGGAGGCACTGTGGACAGGCAGATGCTCTTCTTGTCGATACCAACGCTGGCAGAGAACGTAGCGTTGATGGCGTGCTGCACCATCAGCTCGGGCATAACCTTCCAGGCTTCTCTTGCGGTGGCGTTGGCGTTATGAGCGCCGTCAATTTGGGCCATACCGCCCCAGGCGATCAGCTTCTTGGACTCACAGGCGTCCACGAAGGAGCGGATCATGTTGATATTCCGGTAGATAACATTGTACTGGGGGTCCTGGTGAACACCGTTGACACCCTCTTCAGCAAACATAACCGCAACCTCAGGGCCAGCAACGCCGGAAACATAGGAGTGGTAGTTCACGGGACGGCCAATTTCGTCCTCGATCATATCCAGTGCCTTCCGCTGGGCGCGGACCTGCTTGCGGGTGATGGGGACACCGCCGATACCCTGGGGCGTTCCCTCGATCAGACCGTCAAAATGGGACTGACCGGCAGTACGGATAACCATAATGTGGTCTGCACCGTGGTGAGCAGCCATACGCATACGGCGGATATCATCCTCAAAGCGGCCGGAGGCGATCTCTGTGGTGATGGTGGGCATAGGCTGGGGATCGATATTATCAAAATAGTGGGCGGTCATCAGACCCACGCTGTTGCCTTCCATAGGCTTGGAAAGCTCCCGGTACTGGAAGGGGCCGGCATTCTGGTTTTCTGCCTTTTCTCTCCATACCCAGCCGCGGCGGCGGGGGCGGTAGCTTTCCAGATTCTTCAGAACTTCCTCAACATCGATCCGTTGATCCATTTCCAGTTTGTAATCAGACATTTTCAGCACCTCCCTGGAACAGCTTTGCGGCCTTCTCCCACAGCTGTCCCTGGCTCAGCTTCACGCCGGCATCACGGACAGACAGGTTCTCAGCCTTTGCCACGCGGTAGACGATGTTGCCTGCGCCGTGGCCGATCAGATTGTTGCTGATAGCAAAATCAACAATGGGCTTTGCCTCCAAGGAGGAGAAACCCATACGCAGCAGAACGGACCGCTCAACAGAAGGGGAGGTGTGGGTTCTGCCGTACTCCAGCAGGGGGTCTACCACCTGCTGGGCGAGCTTCCAGAAATAAGCCTTCAGCTCTTCGTCGCTCATAGCGCGCAGATGCGCACGGCGCGATTCAAAATCATCAATTCTTTTCATAGTGAACTCCTTAATAACCCAGAGTTTTCAGTGTGTTTCTGACGAATTCCTCGGATGCGTTGGTCTCCTGACACAGATAGGCGACATCTGCATCGGTGATAGCGCCTGTAGCACGGGAGGCCTGCCGACGGATCAGAGAGGTACGCATACGGTCAAGATCAGCATCCCGTGCCTTCAGCAGGCCGGGGTTGGCAGGGAAGATGATGTTGGTGCCGGGGATCTCGTCTGCGGGATCGCCAAACAGCAAGTCGATGCCGTTCTGACGGGCAAAGGCCAGCTGAGGCTGGATGTGCTTACCGGCACCGGTGTACTCGGTTTCCTGAGCGACAATGATCTGATCCTCGTCCATCTCCTGTGCCAGCGCAAAAGCGGCTGCCAGACTGGTGTTGCCGGCAGGACCCTTTTCCATACCCTCCAGGGTAGCCAGCGCCTCAGTGATGTAGAACACTTCACCCTGCTTGACGGTAACATAGCGGTCCATATAGCGCAGAGGACGGGCAGCGCTGCGGGGCACATCGCTGTGGTCGGGATCGGTGGCATAGGGAACACCGAAGCCGGTGTGCGCGGTGGTAAAGCTCTTGCGGTTAAACTGCTGGTCGGATGCCATGCTCAGACCGGTCAGATCGACGGAAGCAGCAACGACCTTTGCATTGCAGCCTGCCTTCCGCAGACCGCGGGCAGTGCCGGTCAGGTTGCCGCCGCCGGCATTGGCGCAGACCACCACATCGGGGTGCTTGCCATAGCGGTCCATAAACTGATGGCCGATCTCCCAGCCTAAAGTTTCCACGCCGCCAACACCGAATGCGGAATACAGAGAGGCGTTGAAATAGCCGGTATCTTCCAGCATCATCAGAACTTCGTAGAACAGCTCCGGACCGACGCTCAGCTGCAGAACCTCTGCGCCCAGCGCTTCGCACTTACGGGCCTTTTCGATGATCTCCGGCTGGCCGCTGGCCTTGGAGTCATAGCACTCCTGCACGATGATGCACTTAAGACCCTGCATAGCGGCCTGGGAGGCAACGGCTGCACCGTAGTTGCCGCTGGTGGCAGCAACAACGCCTTTGTAGCCCATCTTCTTTGCATGGTACACAGAGGCTGCAGCGCGGCGCTCTTTGAAGCTGCCGGCGGGGTTGGACGCCTCATCCTTGACGAAGATCCGCGCGCCCTTACCGGGTGCGGCATATTTTCGGGCCAAAGCGGTCAGGTTGTGCAGTTCAAAAATGGGGGTGTTGCCCACATTGTATGTACGCTGGATATTGATATGATCCTCCAGTGTATAGCCGGTGTCATTCATTAATGCTTCGTAGTCGAAGACGATGCCGTCCCGCTCATATTTGGTGTAATCCACACCCATAGCCTTCTGGATGATTTCACCCTTGCGGCCGGTAATGCCCTGATAACTTCTATCCACGATCATACCTGTTCACCTCCGAAAAGTGCGCTGCGCAGCTGGGTTTCCATCTCCAGGATCTCAGGTACGAAGCGGCCGTAGTTCAGTTCATAGCAAGGGTTGACCTCAATCAGTGTGCCGTGTTCGGTGCGGCCCACGCAGGTCTTGACAGTGACATCGTCGCCAAGCTCAGCGCTTTCATTTACCAGCCAGCCCTTGACCCACATTTCCAGTGGTACAGCCTTGGTGTCCTCGGGGAGTTTGCCGGTGCGTTCCTGGGGTTCCAGCACATTGCGGTGGATACGCACCCAATCGTTTTTCTTAGCCATAATTTCCTCCAATTATTTTCCGAAACCCGGCGGAGGGTATCCGCCGGGTATCTACGTTGATAATTACTTAACGATCTTTCTGTCGGGGTTGATGCGGTTACGCATATCGCCCATAATCGCACGGGGAACGGGCAGGGTCAGCATGGTGTGCAGGCCCGGCTCAGCATTGATGATCTGGGGGATCATATTGACACACATTGCGATCGTGCCGATACCGCCGTCGATCTCCGGGGTGTTGAGCATATTCACATTGGGAGTGCCCTTGATGATGACATAGTCACCGGTCTGTACCCCGACCTGCTCCGGCTCGATCTGCTGGGGATGATCCATCTCGATGAGGCACTCGCCGTTCTTGTATCCCCAAGCCTTCATTGCCACACCGGCCACATCACCTGCGGCGGCAAAGCCATAGGGGCTCTTGCGGTCTACATCAGTGATGATAGGCTCCATATCCTGCTTGAACTCGTCCAGCTCCCAGCCGATACCGTCGCAGATCATGCCCACAGACTCAGCAAAGCCCACGTGGCCGGCCAGATGGCCGGAGCCCTTGCCTTCCTTGCGCAGGTAGAACTCTTCCTTGGTAATACCGATGCCCTGCTCGGCCATAACTACGGGGCCGAAGGGGGAGAGGCTGTTGACACGGCGGGAAACGATGTGTTCCACATCCTCCAGGCAGCCGGTCCAGATCAGCACCATCAGGTCCATGATGAGGCCGGGGTTGATGCCGGTGCCCAGAATGGATACGCCGTTGGCCTTGGCGATCTTGTCCAGTTCCTCAGCCAGCTCAGGGCTCTGGGCCTGGGGATAGGCCATCTCCTCAGCAGAGGTGATAACATTGATACCCTGCTCCAGAATGAACTTCATACGGGGGAATGCTTCCTTGGTGTAGGAGTCGGTGCAAAGCAGAACCACATCGGCAGCACCGGGCTTGATCACATCTTCGGCTGCGCCGATGATTACGTCGGGACGGTCACCCCGCTCGGTCTTGATGTAGTCGTACATGCTGGTGCCGATCTTCTTGTCGCGGCCAGCTACGCCAACGATATCGACGCCTTTTTTCTTCAGCAGCATATCAGCCATACCGCCGCCCATAGCGCCGAGACCCCAAATAATTACCTTTACGTTTTCCATAAATTACCTCCTGCAGTTTGTACTTGCATTTTTTGCACTTATATTATATAATTCGTATAAGCATAACGCAAATTCATATTTTTTATGTTTTGTATTGAATGTTGTAATAGAAAGGGGCGATAACGGTGAGTTTGCAGAAATACACAGCCTTGCTAAAAACCGTAGAACTGGGCAGCATCAGCCTTGCAGCTGAGCAGATGGGCTATACACAACCGGCGGTGAGCCGTATGATCTCCGATCTGGAAAAGGAATGGAATGTGGAATTGCTGCGGCGCAGCCGTGCGGGTCTGGAGGTCAGCTCGGTCTGTCAGAGGATCCTGCCGATCCTGCGTACGATTGTTGCGGATTGCGAGGAGCTGGAATTTACGATCAATGAACACCACGATGTCCATACAGGCCTCGTGCGTGTGGGTTGTTTTACCAGTGTTGCGGATATGTGGATTCCCGGGCTTCTGAAATCCTTCCAGCAAATGTATCCAAATATTGAGTTTGACCTGATCAACAGTGAAACCTATGCAGAGATCGAGGATTGGATTCGCCACGGCAAGGTGGATTGCGGATTTGTCAGCCTGCCTACTACCAACGACCTGGAAACGCATTTTCTGATGCGTGATGAATTGGTAGCGGTATTACCTGCTGACCATCCGTTTGCGGATGCACCCTGTTTTCCTATTCAGCAGCTTGAAGGCGCGCCGTTGATTAAACTCCGTGAAAGGGCAGATTATGAGGTCTCCCGCTTCCTGGACCAGACTCCCTATGTTCCCACTGTTCGCTACGAGGTCAGCAGTGATCACACGATCCTTTCTATGGTAGAGTGTGGCTTGGGAATCAGCATTACCCACTCGCTGATTGCTGAGACGGACCGGTATAATGTGGTTTGCAAGCGTTTTGACAAGGGTCAGCACCGTGATATTGCCATCGCCACAGCGAAAAACTCCCGGATCACCAGCGCCACGCGGCTGTTTATTGACCATGTTTGCGGCAACATTGCAGGTGAAAAAAGCATATAAAAAACAAGCTGCCTGCAGAGCAGACTGTTTTTAGTGCGAGTTGTTTTATAGGATTCAAGCAAAAATGAGTAGTATTAACTGTTTTTGCAATCGGCAAACACTGCATTCTCTAATAACAAATCCTGAATCATCCGCGAAGCGAATACCACAACTATTTTACTGTTACATTACATATCACATCCATAAATCCTGAATGCGTTTTTAGTGAAAAGTGAAGAGTGAAGAGGTAAAAAGTAAAAATCCTGAATGCTTTCGCATTCAGGATTTTTGGTGTGAGAGATGGGACTCGTTTGCATTTTCGCCTTTGGCAAAAATTAAGGTTCGGCTCGGTCAAGCCCTCGCCGGCAACGCTCGTCCGCGTTGCATTTGATTGTTCGAGTCCCACTTCCTTAAAAACAACAAAGACACCCATAAAGGGTGTCTTTGTTGTTGGTGCGAGAGATGGGACTCGAACCCACACGGCGTAACCACACGCACCTCAAACGTGCTTGTCTACCATTCCAACACTCTCGCAAGTGACTAATGCATTATAACCCGGACAGGGCGTTTTGTCAATATATTTTTCCCAGTATTGACTGTTGAGATTTCTATAAAATTGTGATATGATTTCTATATAAATCGATGAAGGAGCCCGATTATGACACGGTTTTTTGTATCGCCGAGGGAACTGGAGCAGAATTTTCTGGTGCTGACCGGAGAGAATGCCGCCCACGCAAAGGTATTGCGCCTGCAATGCGGAGAGGAAGTGCTGGTTTGCGATGGCGCAGGCAGCGAGTGTGTTTGCACCGTCAGTGATGTCAGTCTGGGGCAGATCAGCCTGGTAGTGAAATGCCGTCAGGCATCGGCTTCAGAAGCGAGGATCCGGGCCAGCATCTACATGGCCTTCTCCAAGGGTGATAAATTAGAACATGTGATCCAAAAAGCTACAGAGCTGGGGGCGGCAGAGATCGTAGCTTTTCCCAGCAGTCGCTGCGTATCCCGTCCGGATGAGAAAAGTCTTGCCAAGAAATTGGAACGTTGGCAGAAGATCGCAGCTTCCGCAGCAGAGCAATCCGGCAGAGGGGTAATCCCCCAGGTGCTGACGGTGGATAGCTATCAAGCCGCGCTGGAACGGGCGGCAACGGCGGACAAGTCGATTCTCTTCTATGAAAACGAAAGGGCAACCACCCTGCGTATGGCTCTTGAAGAAGGCACCTTTACATCCATCAGCCTGCTGACCGGTCCGGAAGGCGGACTGGAGAAAAAAGAGGTAGAACAGGCCAAAGCGGCAGGTCTGCATATCTGCACCTTGGGAAGCCGCATTTTGCGTTGTGAAACAGCGCCTCTCTGCGCGTTGTCTGCAGTGATGTACGCCAGTGGTGAATTTTGAATAATGAGACGGACACCGAAATCATCGGTGTCCGTTTTTTGGTTAATCTTTTTCCGGGAATGCGTGCTTCAGAATCAGCAGTCTGTCAATTCTGTGGTTATCCTCGTCAACCTGCATTACCAGCACAGTGTATTGTTCGTAATCAAAGGAATCAAAAGGAACAGGCATCGCGCCGATCATCTCCACTGCCCAGCCGCCAACGGTAGCACAGTCCGTATCCAGCGCATCCTCATCCAGATCCAGGTTATTTATGAAGTCGGTCAGATTCATATCACCGGAGCATTCATAGCGGTTCTCGGAAATTTGCTGCCATTCGTTGACGATATCGTCGTTTTCGTCCCAAATTTCGCCTACAAGCTCCTCCAGGACATCTTCCATCGTGACGATGCCTTCAATGCCGCCGTACTCGTCAGCCACAACCACCATATGGGTCCGATGGGAGCGGAATTCATTCATAATCTCGTGCAGACGCATAGATTTGGGAATGAACACCGGCTCCAGCAGCAGATCCTGCAAGGAAACGGTCTTGTCCTCGGCCAGCTCCTTGAGCAGGTGCTTCACATACAGGATGCCGACCACATGGTCCACAGTGCGCTCATATACCGGATAGCGGGAGAACTGACTTTCTGTAATCACAGACAGTATCTCGTTAATGGGATCGTTGATCTCGAAACCAACAACATCGATTCTCGGCGTCAGAATATCACCGGCGTCCAGATCGGTAAACTCCAGTGCAGACTGGAGAAGCTCGGTCTCGTTCTCGTCAATGACACCTTCTTCTTCGGCGGTGTCCAGCAGATTTTCCAGCTCCTCTTCTGTGATAGTGACTTCCTGATCGTCTTTTTTCTTCCAGATCTTGCTCAGCAGACCGACGATGCCGGTGGTCAGCAGCACGATGGGGAAAAAGATGATCATTAGTACCAGCAGGGGATAAGCAGCCATTTTGGCAAAGGGTTCGCTGATCCGCCGGGCAACCAACTTCGGCGTGATCTCACCTACAATGAGGATCAGAACAGTCATCACAACGGTTACAATTGAGGAGGCAGTGGT
Organism: Faecousia sp.; assembly: GCA_045645385.1. Lineage (GTDB taxonomy): Bacteria > Bacillota > Clostridia > Oscillospirales > Oscillospiraceae > Faecousia. Next base: position 21,195 of record JAZRIT010000036.1, on the reverse strand, counting down.
ATCAGAAATGGGGAGCGATTTTGTCAGCTTGACAGCCAATACGGTTGCCACAGATGTGGCCGCGATGTTTACAAGATTGTTGCCAACCAGAACAGTGGAGAGAGCAAAATCATAACGATTGTAAATAAAGCTGACCAGCTTTTCTGTAGGGGTCTGCTTTTCGTCCTCCTTTTTAACCTTTAGCTTGCTCAGAGAGGTATAGGCAATCTCAGTACCGGAGAAGAAGGCAGAACCGATCAGAAGGAAGATAATTAAAATATATTCCATAACTGCACCTGCCTTACTCTAACTCCAGGCCTTCGCCTGCGTCGCTCTCGTCCTGAATGTCGCCGACCAACTCTTCCAAAAGGTCCTCCATTGTAAGGATGCCAACCTTTTTTCGGTTTTCATCCACCAGGAACACCATATGCAGCTTGTTCAGACGCATTCTTTGCAGCAGGACGGAAATTTCGGTTTTACAGTCGAATATGTAAGGCTTCAGCAGCATTTTACGCAGGGGGACCCGCTTGCCGGTAACATATTGGCTCAGGTACAGATTGACAGGCAGAATGCCTACAATATTTTCCTTATTCCGTTCATAGACAGGCAGACGGGAGTGGTTTTCGGTCCGCAGAAGTTCTGTCAGCTCCTTAATGGGCGTTGACACATTTACGCAGACCACCTGGTCCATTGGGATCATAATATCCTCAGCAAGCTTGTCCCGGAATTCAATGGCAGAGTTTACCAGTGCCTGCTTTTCCGGTTCCAGAACGCCTTCATCTTCAATGGTCTCAATAATGCTCAGCAGCTCCTCCTCGGTGACCGTCTTGGTCTCCTTGCCGGACAGGATCTTGGAGAGCAGCTTGGAGATCAGGGAGAAAACAGCGGAAACAGGTGTCAGCATTTTGATTAGGAACACCATACTGCCGGAGAAGAATAACGAGATACCCTCTGCGCGGGCCTTTGCAAGAGACTTGGGGATCATCTCCGCAAAGAGATAAACGACAAAGGTCGTCAGCAGAGTGCCGTAAATAACATCATCTTCACCGAATTTGCTCAGCACCAGAAGTGCAGACAGGGAAGCGCAGCTTGCGTGAAAAACATTGTTGCCGATAAGAATCGTTGTCAGGGTCTTGTCAAAACGGTCACTGATCCACAGCACCCGCTTTGCGCGTTTGTCGCCCTTGTCGGCCAGTGTTCGCATACGCACCTTGCTGACGGCGGTATAGGCCGTCTCGGCGGATGCAAAATAGGCAGACAAAAGCAAAAATAACACATACAACAATATACTACCTATAGGTATACTGGCAGGATCCACGAAAAAACCAACTCCTTATTTTTATAAAATCTTTAATATTATAGTATAATTTTCTCGATAATGCAATCGTTATTGGTGTTTTATTGTAAAATATTTGAAATTCGGGCAGAAACGGGGTTATTTGTGGTACTTGCTTCCGGCCTGAATGGCCTCTGCCCGGTATAATTGCTCCAAAACCATCACCCGCGCCAAATGGTGGGGAAAGGTCATTGGACTCATGGAAAGTTTTAAATCCGCAATCTCTTTCAGTCGGGGCGCCATTCCAAAGGATGAGCCGATCAGAAAACAGGCGCTGCTTTTTCCGGATAGCTTGACCTCCTTTAATTTTTCTGCCAAAGCGTCAGAACTGAGCATTTTTCCTTCCGGTGTCAGTACGCAAAACCACGCACCCTTAGGGATCTTCTGCAATACGGTATCCGCTTCTTTTTCCAATGCGGCAGCAATTTCCGCAGGTGAGGGGTCCTCCGGCAGGCGCACCTCCGGCAGCTCCATAATGCGGAACTGGCAGTAGCCCTTCATACGCTTTTCGTATTCTGCGGCAGCTGAGAGGTAAAATTTTTCTTTCAGCTTGCCCATTGCAATGAGTGTTATCTCAAACATAGCATCACTTCCCGGACTTATTGTATCATATATATGCTCGGAATTCTACATAAAATATAAAAGGGAGTCACTGCCTGGCAGTGACCCCGTTGCCTATTTGCTTTTCTGCTGCTGGTATTTTTTGCGGGTGGCCAGACCACCGCGGATATGGCGCTGCGCCTTGTTTTCATCCAGGATCAGACGCACCTGCCGGTAGAGCTGTTTGTTGTATCGGGGCAGTCGTTGGGACAGGTCCTTATGTACAGTGGATTTGGAAATACCGAAATGCCCGGCAGCGGTCCGGACGGTAGCGCCGGTTTCGATAATGTACACAGCCAGCTCACAGGCCCTTTCTTCGATTGTATCTGCCATACGGTTCCCTCCCTGCTTATATCTACCGTGAAAAACTTATGATCGGTAAGGAGGGAATATGCCTTGACATATTATGCTGCATTTCGTAAAATAAAGATATCGTACGAATTGAAGGAGAATAAAATGCTATACTTTAATAATGACTATAATGAGATCTGCCACCCTGCGGTGCTGAAGAAAATCGCGGAGAGTGCTGGAAAGCAGAATCCTGGCTACGGCACCGACGATTGCTGCGCCCGGTCCGCTGAACTGATCCGGAAGAAATGCGCTGCGCCCAATGCGGCAGTCCACTTCCTTGTCGGCGGCACACAGACCAACTTAACTGTGATCGCCGCATCGCTCCGCCCCCACCAGGGTGTGATCGCAGCAGACTCCGGCCATGTCAATGTTCACGAAACCGGTGCCATTGAGGCTACCGGCCATAAGGTGATCCTTGTCCCGGCGCCTGACGGGAAGGTGCGCCCGGAGCAGGTAGCCAAGATCGTGGAGAGCCAAAGCCTTTCTATGGATGCCGAGCATATCGTGCAGCCGAAGATGGTGTACATCTCTAACCCCACGGAATACGGTACGATGTATTCCCTGGCAGAGTTAGAGGCGCTCAGCTCTCTGTGCAGGGAGAAGGGCCTGTATCTGTATGTGGACGGCGCCCGGATGGGTTACGGCCTTGCGGCAAAAGGTAACGATGTCACCCTGCCGAATTATGCTAAACTCTGCGATGCTTTTTATATCGGTGGCACCAAGGTGGGCGCAATGTTCGGCGAGATCGTCGTGATCCCGAATCCGTCTATTGCGGAGGATTTCCGTTATCTTATGAAGCAGCGGGGCGGTATGCTTGCCAAGGGATGGCTCTTGGGCCTGCAGTTTGAAGCCCTGTTTGAGGATGACCTGTACCTGCGGATCTCGGCCCACGCAGACAAGATGGCGGATCAGATCCGCAAGACTTTGGCGGATGAAGGATATACCCTGTATTTGCCCGGTGATACAAATCAGATATTTGTGACACTTCCTGACAGCCTTTTGGCAGAGCTGGGAAAGGAATTTACCTATGCGAACTGGGAAAAGGCCGACGAACATAGTACCACCGTTCGTTTTTGCACCAGCTGGGCGACTGTGCAGGAGAATGTAGATAAACTGTGCAGCGCATTGGCTCGCTTGTCTATGTAATACCGATCTCATTAAAATCGAAAGGGGAGATACATTTGCCGGAAATCAATAAAAAGACCTTGCAGCGGATATTTCTGTTTGTGTGCGGCGCCATCGTTCTGTACTGGCTGCTCCACGAAACGGACCGTGTAAAAGTGATCCTCAATACCGTATCTGGTATTTTTGCGCCTTTTGTTTTTGGCGGTGTTTTGGCGTTTATTCTCAATGTGCCAATGCGGGCCATAGAGAATGGGCTGCTGCGAAAAGTAAATAGAGATGTTCTTAAGAGGGTCATTTCTGTTGTGCTGACCCTTTTGGCACTGTTTTTAGTGATTTCGCTGGTGTTTTGGCTGCTGATCCCGCAGATCATCCAGACGGTCAACTCCCTCGTTCCCAATCTTTCGGATTTCTTGGTGAAGGCTGAAGTCTGGGTCAAGGACTTCCTGGAAGAACGTCCCCAATTACTTGCCTGGGTGGAGAATAATTTTAACCTGGAAGAGATTAGCTTGACTACAATGGCAGAGAAGCTGTTTGCAATGTTCAACATGTCTACTGTTCTGGGCGGTGCTGTTTCGGCGATCGGCAGTATCTTCTCCGGTGTGTTTAACGGGGTTATCGCTGTTGTTTTCAGTGTCTACTGTCTGTTCCAGAAGGAAACATTGGCCCGGCAGGGAAGAAAGCTTGCCTACGCATTTCTCAAGGAGAAGACTGCAGATAAAATTGTGAAGATCCTGCGCCTTACCAATTCCAGCTTCTCTAATTTCCTGTCCGGTCAGTGTGTGGAGGTCTGTATTTTGGGCGGTATGTATGCCGTTGGTATGGCAGTTCTTCGTATGCCCTATATTCCGCTGATCACGGTTGTAATTGCACTGACTGCATTTATCCCCATCGTTGGCGCCTGGACGGGCTGCGTTGTGGGTGCGTTCCTGATTTTTGTGAAGGATCCTATGCTGGCGATCGTCTTTGTGGCAATGTTCCTTGCAATCCAATTGATTGAAAACAATATGATCTACCCCCGTGTTGTGGGTAATTCCGTTGGGCTGTCCGGCATGTGGGTGCTTGTCGCCATTACCATAGGCGGTGAGCTGATGGGCATTTTGGGTATGTTTTTGATGATCCCTCTGGTTTCGGTTGTGTATACCATCGTAAGGGAGTATACCAACAAAAAATTGAAAGCAGTGCCTGTGGATGCAGAGAAATTGCAGCTACAGCCGCCCGAGCTGGTTTCTAAATTCAAGGAAAAGCGCGAAACAAAAAAGAAATTGCAGCTGTTAAAAAAGAAAAATAACGAAAAGAAATCAGAAGAAACTGAATAAATAAAAGCCGATGGATTTTTCCATCGGCTTTTATGTTTACGCCCCCTCATTTCTGAGGGGGCGTTTGATTATGTGGGAGAGATTAGTCCTTGTACTTAATGCATCGAAATCTGATAATTTCAGATTACGTGCGATAAGATAAAATAACGTAATCCCCAAGCTCATTTTCGCCTAAAAACGCCCCAGAAAACAGGGAGAACTGCCTTGTTTTTTTGTTTGATGATTTGTCACAGATCGAGAAACTGTTCGATAATTTACACTGTTGGTTTTTTGTTGGTTTTCTGAGATACAAAACCAACAACGATCTGATGCATATACGATAAAGAAAACAGATGATTCTGCTGTGCTCTATCGGAATAATCGCTCAAAACTATGATGCATTTACTATATCACAATAGGTGACAGATTTCAAACAAGAATTAATAACATAGTGGCACGAATCAAAGTGTGATTCAAAGTTATAGATTAATTAGGGGGGAGATAAATAATATGGACATCTTCAGTCTCTCCTCATATATACAATACTGGAGATGGATAGAATGAAAATTCTGCTTTCAAATCATATCCTTTGATGATATAATGTACACAAAAATGTGAGGTGTATATTTATGATCAATCATGAAGAAGAAAACCGGGTGAAGGAATCCGTTTCTGCGTTAGAGAAGTACATTAATATGAGCGATTCATGTCGAGAAAGACATGAGGCATTTATCATTACCTCAACAAATGGAAAAGATCAGCACGGTGTTCGTTATGTATTTATGGAAATACGGAAAGATTTTGCAGTAATCATCATCGATGATTTACATTCACTTTGCGGACATCAGACAAATAGATTTACTTCAGAAGACGATGATTTCTATTTTGTTGGTAATAGGACTCTTCAAATAAAGCCTAAAACATCCCTTTGCGGTAAGCTCGTAATTGAGATAACGCCAAAGAATTGATTACTTGAAATAATTCGCCCGAAAATGCCTGAAGGAAGAACTATAAGGAGGATATAGAAGATGGATTGGTTTGCATTGGGTATTAATCCAACAAAAGATAAAAAGGTAATTGCTGAAGCCTACCGTCAGAAACTGCGCCAGACAAACCCTGAGGACAAGCCCGAGGAATTTAAAGATCTTCGCGCTGCCTTCGAGGAAGCGATGACCCTGGCCAACCAAGAAGATACTGATTCTGCCCGGGATGAGAGTCCTGTGGGCCTTTGGATCGAGGCTGTTGCGAAACTGTACGAGGATTATGCTTCCCGGATCAATCCCGATTGTTGGAAGCGACTGGTGGGCTCCGATATTTGCATCGGTCTGGATACACGTGCTGCAGCAGAAGAGTCGCTGTTGAAGTTCCTGCTTGAAAACTACCATCTGCCGAAGAGTGTCTGGCAGGTGTTAGACCAAACCTTTGAGTTCAGTCATAGGGTAGAGGAATTATATGAAACCTGGCCCAGAGATTTCATTGATCATGCAGTTTTGGCGGGTATCCGGCTGGATCCTGCGCTCGATTATGATCTGTTTGTGCCCGGTATCAGTGGAACAGACTGTGACGCTTACCGTAGGCTCTATTTCCAGGCTAATCAGATACCTCTGGAAGAGGTGGAGCCCATTCTGGAGCAGATGGATGCACTATCTGAGGGTCATCCCTATGGTGATGCACTTCGTTATCGGTTCTATATGGAAACCGGTCGGGTACAGGATGGCAAGGATGGATTCCAGCGTTTGGCTGCTACATATCCCGATAATGCATTACTCTGCATTGCTTGGGCTGATATTTGCTTGGAGGATGGTAACACAGAGGAAGCAGAACAGATTTGCTCGCACATTCTGGAAATTGAGCCAAAGCACATCGGTGGCAAGATGGTTTATGCCAAGTGTCTGGCTGCCAGAAAGCAGTATCACGAGGCAAAAGACTGTGCCTATGAAATCATGCATTCGAGCACAGATAATCCTATGCTGCTTGAGCAGATGGCGGAATTGCTGAAGGAATGGAATGTGCAGCTGATCACGAAGCGTGAAGCACGGTACGCAGAACATCCCGGAGATACGGACAATGCCATTGAGCTTGCCTGGTGCTATGCGCAAAATGAGCGTGTCGATGATGCTTTTGCGTTGGCTAAGAAGATCGATCCGAACTATGAGGATGGCTTTGCTTATCACAATCTGATGGGTAAGCTCTATCATAATACCGAAAAGTTTGCAGAAGCACTGGAACATCTGCAGATTGTTGAAGAGATTCTTCGGAATCTCGATGATGATGGAACCACGGAGACCCGCAAACGGAAAGCAAGACTTCCCGAAATGCTGCAGATTCAGGGCAATTGCCTGATGAAGTTGGGTCGAACCGAGGAAGCGAAAGCAAAATTTGAAGAGGCCCTGACAGAGGCACCTGAGGATACAGAAGTTATGTCCCTTATGGGGAAAATTCTGTTTGCTTCCGGAGATTATCCCTATGCGATTGAGATTTTCCAGCGACTGCTTAAGGTAACTCCCGGAGCGTGGGTTGCAGAATTGCTGATGGCTATGTGCCTTTACCGCCTGCGCCGGGACCGGGAGGCCTTTGATGCAGTCAATCGTGCAATGGCAATTCAGAGTAATGATTTGAGCCTGTACGTTCTGAAAATGCAAATCCTGATTCGCAACGAAATCTTTGAGGATGTTCACGAGATTCTGAATTTCCTGAAAGAAAGCGGAGCACCGGAGGATATTACAATCGATTTCATCCGCGCGGAACTGACAGAACTGGAGAAGAAAGATCAGAAAGCTGCGTTGAAGCAGTACCAGACCCTCTGGAAACGCGTGGAAGCCGGTGAAGACCTAATGTGGAGCCCGGAGCTTTACTATCATCTGGCCGTCTTGACGGGGAATCAGCTGGATTTGAGTCGTGATGGAAATCGTCTTGTTGTTCTCGATATTGTTGACAAGGGACTTTCCCACAATGAGCAGGATACGGATCTTCTGGCCTATAAAGCATGGGTACTGAAGAAGGGTGGACAGCAGGAAGATGCCATTGAGATGTACCGGAAAGTTGCTGAGAAGAACCCCAATTCTACCGTGGCGCTCCGGGGAATCGCAGATCTTTACTATGAAGATCTGAATCAGAATGCCACCGAAGCCCTTACATACTATGAAAAACTTCTTGAAACCCAAAAGACTGCGGAGTTGTATTTCTATGCTGCCACCTGTAAGCGGCATTTGGGCGATTTGGAAGGCGCAAGGCTCTATTATTTGAAGGAACTGGAAATGGATCCTGACGATATCGACGGCTATCGTGGTCTGGCTTTTGTTGCAGATGCCCAAAGTAATTATGAGAAGTCCCTGGAATTGCTTAATCAGGCGCTTGCTATTATGGCCGAATATGACCGTCAGTATGATTGGATTGTGGAGCACAAGGGAAAGGTGCTTCGCAGGCAGGGGCGGTATGAAGAAGCGCTGGCTTTTGCCGCAGAGGCTGCCGACCGCTATCATTATGGTGGAGCCTTGCAGTTGCAGTTTGATATCTGCTGTCAATTTGGTCTTTGGGATCGGGCAAAAAAGGTTCTGGACCAGTGGAAGCGGGTCAACCGGAATGATCCTGATCTTATGGCGGCCAGCGGCAGACTGAACCTGCTGCAGGGCAAGATGTTCAAAGCTGCTCTCGCCATGGGACCTGCCAAGCACAAGCTCCCCTTTGAGCAGGTGCAGGATTTCCGACTTCAGCTAAATGACTTAGAATGCAACCACGATCGACAGATTCAAATCTGGAGCCGCCGTGTTAAGCAAAACCCGGAAGATGACCATTCTATGCTGAACTTGGCGCATGCATACTGGCATATGGGTAAGATGAATGCGGCTAAGGGAGCCGCCCAGAAGGCACTTGCACTACAGGACAGTATTCTTTCTCAGAATCTGACGGATGAAGCACTCTATCGCAGCCGCCGCTGTCTGGCGCTTGCCATTCTGGGCAGGGCAGAGGAAGCAAAGGAAGAGCTGGCAAGAACCAGAAAACTTCCTTTGTGTGACTTCTGCGAATACGGTAGTTGTAAGGATGCAGATATCTATGAAGCCCATATCGAGGAGATTTTGGGTAATGAAGAGAATGCCAAGAAGCTTTATGCTGCCGGAAGAACCAACTGGCCGGATGATCTGGACTTTGCTGCTGGTGAAGCCAGACTTAAAAAGAAGGGAAGAAAGTGAATGCTGATCGGAATTGACTTGGGTACCACGAATAGTTTGGTTGCCTGCTTCCGAAATGGTAAGGCGGAAATCATCCCGAACCGCTTGGGAGAAAACTTAACACCCTCCGTAGTCAGTGTGGACAGCAAGGGAACAGTGTATGTGGGACGTTCTGCTAAGGAACGGGCTATGTTGTACCCTCTGGAAAGTGCCAGTGTCTTCAAGCGGAGCATGAGTACTGACCGGGAGTATATCTTAGGTGACTGGAAACTCCGGGCAGAAGAATTGTCCAGCCTTGTCCTTCGAAGCTTAAAGGAGGATGCAGAGATCTATCTGGGAGAACCGGTTACAGATGCGATTATCAGTGTTCCTGCTTACTTCAATGATCTTCAGCGCAAGGCAACTAAGCGAGCTGGTGAGCTGGCAGGACTGAATGTTGTTCGCATCATCAATGAGCCTACCGCCGCCGCCATTGCCCACGGTATGACGGAGCAGGATGATGTTCGCTATCTGGTCTTTGACCTGGGCGGAGGTACCTTCGATGTGTCAATTCTGGAACTGTACAGTCCTATTATGGAGGTCCACGCCATTGCAGGCGATAACTTCATCGGTGGTGAGGACTTCACGGAAGTGCTTTACAATCTGTTCCTTGAGAGTGCGAGCGTAGCACCGGAATCTCTGGACCTGAAAACCCGCTGCGAAATTCGCAAGACCGCAGAAAAGTGCAAATGCGAGTTCTCTCAACGCGATGAAATACTTATGTGCTGTCCCATAGAAGGAAAGATTCACATTTTGTCCTTATCTTTGGAAGAATACGAGCAGGCCTGTTCTCCGCTGCTGGATCGGCTTCGTAAACCCATTGAGCGAAGCCTTCGGGATGCAGGAGTCAGCCTCAATGAGATTGATAAGATCGTTTTGGTTGGCGGTGCCACCCGATCCCCGGTGGTACGCAAATTCGTTGCCAAGCTCTTTGGCCGGGTTCCAAGCTACGGAATCAATCCGGATGAAGCTGTGGCCATCGGTGCTGCTTTGCAGTGCGGCATGAAGTCACGGGATAAGGAGATCCAGGAGGTCGTCCTGACGGATGTGTGTCCCTTTACATTGGGTACTGAAGTGATGGTGGATAACGGGGCCTTTGAAGAGCCTGGGCATTATCTTCCAATTATCGAACGTAATACTGTGATTCCCGTCAGCCGGACCGAGACGGTCTATACTGCCCATGAGAATCAGACCCGGATCTGCGTCAAGATACTTCAGGGTGAAAGCAGAATGTCTCAGAACAATCTGCTGTTGGGAGAACTGAATATCCCTGTTCCCGCAGGACCCAAGGGCAAGGAAGCGGTGGATATTACCTACACCTATGACGTGAACTCTTTGCTTGAAGTAGAGGTATTTGTTCATTCTTCTAAGCTTCGCCGGAAGATCCTGATCCAGGGAAACAAAAGCCGACTTTCCCAGGAGGAAGCGGAAAAACGGATGGAAGCGCTGCAATACCTGAAGCAGAATCCCAGAGATGAAGAACCCAACCGGCTGGTTTTGCTTCGCGGCGAGCGGCTCTATGAGGAAGCAACCGGTGAAAACCGAAGAGCCATCGACCGAGCTATGATGGAATTCGACCGGGCGCTGAAAAAGCAGGACCGTGCGGAGATAGAACGGGCCAGAGAAAAATTGGACAAATTCCTTAAAGAAATGGAATGCGAGATATAGTAGCAAAGTGAGAGATGATAAAACATCTCTCACTTTGCTATTTATTTGGAATGATTTAGTCGAAACAGAACTAATCCAGGTGAAATATTGTGATTTTGGCATATTTCGCTACTATTTTCGATGAAAAATCAATGATTTGAAGAATGAATTTTTCTGTTGAATCAGAAAAATTCCACATGTTGGTTTTTTGTTACATAATTATAAATCCAAATTACAAAAAAGATTGAAAAAGTTCAAAAAAGATCCCCTATCTGGGCGTAAAACCCAGATAGGGGATTGGTTAAGTTAGACGAAAAATGTCGAAATTAGTCCTTGTACATCTCAACCAGCTTCAGCAGGTGCTCGTAACGCTCCTTGGCAGCAGCCTCGTTCTTAGCGAACAGATCGGTTGCACGCTCGGGGAACTCACGGGTCAGACGGCTGTAACGGGCCTCGTTCATCAGGAACTCCTGATAGCCATCCTTGGGAGCCTTGCTGTCCAGCTGGAACTTGCCGGTTTCCTTGGAAGGATCGAAGCGGAACAGGTTCCAGTAACCGCAGTCAACAGCCTTCTTCATCTCAGCCTGGCACTTCATCATACCGCCCTTGATGGAGTGCATCTCACAGGGGGCGTAGCCGATGATCAGGGAAGGACCGTTGTAGGCCTCTGCCTCGCAGATAGCTTTGATGGTCTGTGCCTGGTTAGCGCCCATAGCGATCTGTGCAACATAGACATAGCCGTAGCTCATTGCGATCTCAGCCAGAGACTTTTTCTTGGTCTCCTTACCGGAGGCAGCAAACTGTGCAACCTGACCGATGTTGGAAGCCTTGGAAGCCTGACCGCCGGTGTTGGAGTAAACCTCGGTATCGAATACGAAGATGTTTACATCCTTGTTGGAAGCCAGAACATGGTCAACACCGCCGAAGCCGATGTCGTATGCCCAGCCGTCGCCACCGAAGATCCAGACGGACTTCTTGGACAGGTATTCCTTCTTAGCCAGAATGTCAGCCACGGTGTCGCAGCAGACCTTGGCTTCCAGGTTGGCGATCAGAGCTTTGGTAGCAGCCTTGTTTGCCTCGCCGTCGTTGTAGGTGTCCAGCCATGCCTGGCAGGCAGCCTTCCGCTCCTCGGAAGCGGTGTCTTCCATAACCTTGCGGACCTTGTTGGCCAGGGACTCGCGGATCACTGCCTGAGCAGTGTACATACCCAGACCGTGCTCAGCGTTATCCTCGAACAGGGAGTTGGACCATGCGGGACCGCGGCCTTCTGCGTTGACAGTGTAGGGAGCGGTAGCAGCGGGGCCACCCCAGATGGAGGAACAGCCGGTAGCATTGGAGATGTACATACGGTCGCCGAACAGCTGGGTGACCAGACGGGCGTAGGAGGTCTCAGCGCAACCTGCGCAGGAGCCGGAGAACTCAAGCAGAGGCTTGCGGAACTGGCTACCCTTGACGGTGTTGTCCTGCATCTCGGTCTTCTCGGAAACCTTGGAGACCATGTAGTTGAAGACATCCTGCTCTTTAAGCTCCTGTTCCTGCGGAACCATAGCGATAGCGCCAACGGGACATACGCCTACGCAGACACCGCAGCCCATGCAATCCAGCGGAGAAACGGCCATAGTGTACTTGTAAACGCCCTTGCCCTTGCCGGCCTTCACATCGATCAGACGGGTGCCTGCGGGAGCTGCAGCAGCTTCTGCCTCGGTCAGAGCGTAGGGACGGATAGTAGCGTGGGGACATACATAAGCACAATTGTTACACTGGATACACTTGGTCTCATCCCAGTGGGGAACGGTAACGGCAACGCCGCGCTTCTCGTAAGCAGAAACGCCCAGAGGGAACTGACCGTCTTCCAGATCAGCAAAGGCAGAAACAGGCAGGCTGTAGCCGTCCATCTTGCCCATGGGAGCCAGCAGATTCTTAGCAACGGCAACGGTAGCAGCGGGGCCTTCCAGCTCCAGCTCAACCTTCTTGTCCTCGGCGGTAGCCCAGGCAGCGGGAACGTCGATCTTCACATAAGCGGTAGCACCGGCATCGATAGCGGCCCAGTTCTTATCAACAACATCGCGACCTTTCTTCAGGTAGGAGGCCTCAGCAGCAGCCTTCATGTAGCCAATAGCCTCTTCGCTGGGCATAACCTTTGCCAGGGAGAAGAAAGCGGACTGCAGAATGGTGTTGGTGCGCTTGCCCATACCGACCTTGATAGCCAGGTCGATGGCGTTAATGGTGTACAGCTGGATGTTATTCTCAGCAATGTAACGCTTGGAAGCGGCATCCAGATGATGCTCCAGCTCTTCCATGTTCCACTGGCAGTTGATGAGGAATACACCGCCGGGCTTAACGTCCTGCACGATCTTGAAGCCCTTGGTGATGTAGGAGGGGTTGTGGCAGGCAACGAAGTCAGCTTTGTTGATGTAGTAGGGGGACTTGATAGCCTTATCACCAAAACGCAGGTGAGAAACGGTAACACCACCGGTCTTCTTGGAGTCGTACTGGAAGTAAGCCTGTACATACTTGTCGGTGTGGTCGCCGATGATCTTGATGGAGTTCTTGTTAGCACCAACTGTGCCGTCGCCGCCCAGACCCCAGAACTTGCACTCGATGGTGCCTTCTGCAGCGGTGTTGGGGGAGACCTTCTCCTCCAGGGACAGGTTGGTCACGTCATCAACGATGCCCAGGGTGAACTCGTGCTTGGGTGCGTCCTTAGCCAGCTCCTCGTAAACGGCGAAGACAGAAGCGGGGTGGGTATCCTTGGAACCCAGACCGTAACGGCCGCCGATGACAGTGATGTCGTGCTTGCCAGCCTTGGCCAGAGCCATAACCACATCCTGGTACAGAGGCTCGCCCTGAGAGCCGGGCTCCTTGGTGCGGTCCAGAACAGCGATCTTCTTAACAGAAGCGGGGATAGCGTCCAGCAGGTGCTTTGCGCTCCAGGGACGGAACAGGCGGACCTTTACCAGGCCGACCTTCTCACCGAGGGCGTTCAGGTAGTCAACCACTTCCTCAGCCACATCGCAGAAAGAACCCATACATACGATCACGCGGTCAGCATCGGCAGCGCCGTAGTAGTTGAACAGCTTGTAGTTGGTGCCCAGCTTCTCGTTGACCTTGTTCATATACTTCTCAACCACTGCGGGCAGTGCGTTGTAGTACTTGTTGCAGGACTCACGGTGCTGGAAGAAGATATCGTCATTCTCGTGAGAACCGCGCATTGCGGGACGCTCGGGGTTCAGGGAGTGCTTCCGGAACTCGGCAATGGCGTCCATATTGGTCATTTCCTTCAGGTCCTCGTAGTCCCAGATGGCGATCTTCTGGATCTCGTGGGAGGTACGGAAACCGTCAAAGAAGTTAATGAAGGGGACACGGCCTTCGATTGCGGACAGGTGCGCAACAGCGCCCAGGTCCATAACTTCCTGCACATTGGACTCAGCCAGCATAGCAAAGCCGGTCTGACGGCAGGCATACACGTCGGAATGGTCACCGAAGATGTTCAGTGCCTGGGTAGCGACGGTACGGGCGGAAACGTGGAACACGGAGGGGAGCAGCTCGCCGGCGATCTTATACATATTGGGGATCATCAGCAGCAGACCCTGAGGTGCCGTGTAGGTGGTGGTCAGCGCACCGGCGGCCAGAGAGCCGTGGACGGTACCGGCAGCACCGGCTTCGGACTGCATCTCCACAACCTTCACGCAGTCGCCAAAGATGTTCTTACGGCCTGCAGCGGACCACTGGTCAACATAGTCGGCCATGGGGCTGGAGGGCGTAATGGGGTAGATGCCAGCTACTTCAGTAAATGCATAGCTGACGTGGGCAGCAGCGGTATTGCCGTCCATAGTTTTGAATTTTCTTGCCAAAATGAATTACCTCCTAAAGTAATCGTTTTTCAACGCACATATCATAGCACTGAAAAACGGATTTGTAAAGTGAGCAAACGGAATATTCCGTGAAAAAACAAAAAGTTTTTGGAAATAAGGCAAATATTGACGGCAGGGAATAAAAAAAGAATTGAGTTTTCTGTCCGAATGGGGTATGATGTATGTAATTATGTATGACAGGAGGAGTAAGTGTTGATCTGCAGCATCAGAACCATGGGTGTGACAGGGATCGAAGGCCATCTGATCACAGTAGAGTGTTATATTTCCAACGGCCTGCCGGCATTTGATATTGTCGGTCTGCCGGATGCAGCGGTGAAAGAGGCAAGAGAGCGTGTCCGTGCAGCGGTAAGAGTGAGCGGTATGAAGTTTCCGTCCAGCCGGATCACGGTAAATCTGGCACCTGCTAATCTGAAAAAGGCCGGCACCCATTATGATCTGCCGATCCTACTTGGTATAATGTCCGCCAGCGGTATGATCAAAAGGCCCAGATCCTCCTGCGCGTTTGTGGGTGAGGTGAGCCTGGACGGACAGATCCGCCCGGTGACCGGTGTGCTGCCTATGGCCATTGCAGCCAAATATAACGGCATTAAGACGATCTATGTCCCCGCAGAGAATGCGCCTGAGGCAACGCTTGCAAGAGGTCCTGCGATCATTCCCGTACATACTGTCCGCGAGCTTGCGGATGCGCTGAACGGCGAGACAGAGTTACCGGAAGAGCCGATCTGGGTACCAGAAAGACGGGACGATGTGCTGCTGGATTTCAAGGATGTGCTGGGCCAGGAGAATGTCAAACGCGCTATGGAGGTGGCAGCAGCCGGCGGCCATAATGTTTTGCTGGTCGGACCTCCCGGCTCCGGTAAGAGTATGCTCAGTAAGCGTCTGCCCTCCATCCTGCCAGATATGACCTGGGAGGAATCCCTGGAGGTTACACGCATCTATTCCGTTATGGGAATGGTCTCTGCCAAGTCGCCCCTTGTGATGCACAGGCCCTTCCGCAGCCCACACCATACGGTATCCAATGCCGGCCTTGCCGGCGGCGGCACGAGCCCCCGACCCGGTGAGATATCCCTTGCCCATAAGGGTGTCCTGTTTTTAGATGAGCTGCCGGAATTCCACAAGGATACATTGGATTTGATGCGTCAGCCTCTGGAGGATGGCCGTGTTACCATTTCCAGAGTTGTGGGTACGGTTACTTATCCGGCTGAATTTATGCTGGTCTGCGCGATGAATCCATGCAAATGCGGCTGGTACGGTGATCCCTCCGGCAGATGTACATGTACGGAAAACGCGGTCAATGCCTACCGCAGTCGGATCTCCGGCCCGCTGCTGGACCGTATCGACATCATTATAGAAGTACCGGCGGTGAATTTTGAGGATCTGCGCAGCCGCAGAGAGGCAGAGCCTTCCGCAGCCATCAAGGAGCGTGTCAATCTTGCAAGATCGCGCCAGCATAGGCGATTTGGCGAATTGAGCGGTATGTGCAATGCCCGTATGGGTCCCGAGGAATTGCGGTTACACTGTAAATTGGACAGTGACAGCGAGCGTTTAATGCGGCTGGCCTTTGAAACCTTTGGTATGACGGCAAGAAGCTATGACCGCATTCTCAAGGTCGCGAGGACCATTGCAGATCTGGAGCAAAGCGAAAATATTACTGCAGAGCATATTGCTGAGGCGATCCAGTATCGCACTGTAGAATTATAAGGAGTTATTATGAAAGAGATTTTTTTGCTGAAGCTGGGCGAAATTGTACTCAAGGGTGCCAATAAGCGCCAGTTTGAGGATAAGCTGCGACAAAATGTCCGCCGCCGTATGAAGGCCTACGGAAATTTTGATGTATACCTGATGCAGTCCACGGTCTATGTAGAGCCGATGGATGACGAAGCGGATGTGGATGGCGCCTGGGAGGCCTGCCATACGATCTTCGGTCTTGTCAGCCTGTGCCGCAGCCGTGCCTGCGAAAAAGATATCGATGCTATCTATCGTACAGTGGAAGAATACCTGGGCGACGATCTGGATATGGCACCCTCCTTTAAGGTGGAATCCAAACGGTCCGACAAGCGGTTTGCCATGACCTCCATTGAGATTTCCCGGGAAATCGGCGGCCGACTGGCGGAAGCCCACCCTGATTGCATCGTGGATGTGCATAAACCTGCGTATACGGTCTATGTTGAAGTCCGGGACCTGGCGGCCTATGTCCACGGCCCTGCAGAGCCGGGTGCCGGCGGTCTGCCCACAGGTGTAGGTGGACGGGCAATGTGTTTACTCTCCGGCGGTATCGATTCCCCGGTGGCGGCCTATATGATCGCCAAGCGGGGTGTGGAAATGGAATGTGTCCACTTTTTCTCCTATCCCTATACCTCCCAGCTTGCCAAGGATAAGGTTATGGAGCTGGCAAGGATCGTGACCCGCTACTGTGGTCGAATGACTGTAAACATCGTTGGCTTTACCCAGATCCAGGAAGCGATTCGGGATAACTGTCCCGAGGAGTTCTTTACCCTCATTATGCGCCGGTTTATGATGGAGATCTCCCAGCAGATCGCCAAGGGCGACGGCTGCGGCGCGCTGGTCACCGGTGAGAATTTGGGACAGGTAGCCAGCCAGACCATGCAGGCTATGCAGGTCACCGGCGCGGTGGTGGATATTCCCATCTTTATGCCGCTGATCGGTATGGATAAAGAAGAGATCGTTACCATTGCCCGTAAGATCGGCACGATGGAAACCTCCGTTCTGCCCTATGAGGATTGCTGTACGGTCTTTACTCCAAAGCACCCCAAGACCAAGCCTACCATCGGTCAGCTTATTAACGCAGAAAAGAATTTGGATCGGGAAGCACTGATTCAGCAAGCTCTGGAAACTGTGGAAAAGGTGACGGTGAAGTATGATGACCCGGCTTTCCTGTGATGTGCTTAATGCGTTAAAAGGCAAAACACTGGCCACGGCAGAAAGCTGTACCGGCGGCAGTATCGGTGCGGCGCTAACCGCGATCCCCGGTAGTTCTGTTGTTTATAAAGGCGGAGTTATTTCCTATACAAACGAGATCAAGAAGAATATTTTGGGTGTAGACAGCAAGCTTTTAGAGGAATACGGCGCCGTTTCTGGGCCGGTGGCTGTAGCAATGGTCCAGGGCGCCAAAAATTTGCTGAAAACCGATATCGCTGTTTCTGTAACCGGTCTTGCTGGCCCGGACGGAGATGACAGGGGAAACCCTGTGGGGCTTGTTTATATCGGTTATGCAGACGGTAATACAGCAATTTGCAAAAAATGCTATTTCGAGGGCGACCGTGACAGTGTTCGCCAACAGGCCGTTGAAACGGCATTGGCGATTATTCTGCAAAATAATCAATGAGGTGTACCTTGATGAAAAGAACAATCGGTATCATCGGTGGTATGGGACCCTTGGCCACCTGCGATCTGTTCCGTAAGATCATTGCTATTACCGATACTGCTTGCGATCAGGCCCATATCCGCGTCAATATTGATAATACAGAAATTTCTGATCGTACCGTAGCGCCAACGGTTTGCAGCCGATGGGCGCTGATTATGCCTTGTAATGCAGCACATTATTTCCACAGCTGTGTGGCGAAAACTGTAGCTGTGCCACTTTGGAATATGCTGAGGAAACTGCAAAATACGCCAAACAGAAAGGCATTACTCGCGTTGGACTGCTGGCAACAGATGGCATAATCCGTTTCGGTGTATTATAATGAAAACCCTCACAGTGAATCACTGTGAGGGTTTTGTCAGTTTACGGTATTGATAAGGGATCCGTCAAGGAATGCCCGGATGCTTGAAACGGTACAGTCTAAAATCCGCTGCCGGCTTTCAATAGGCGCCCAGGCCATATGGGGCGTGATGATACAGTTAGGCGCAGACAGCAGGGGATTGTCTCTGGAAATTGGTTCATAAGAAACAACATCCACCGCTGCAGCCTTTAATTTGCCGCTGCGCAGCGCATCCGCAACATCCTGCTCGTTCAAAAGACCGCCTCTTGCGGTGTTTATAAGAACAGCGCCGTCTTTCATTTGGGCAATGGTTGCTGCGCTGATAAGACCGGCATTCTCTGCAGTAAGCGGGCAGTGCAGGGAGATAATATCGGATTTTGTTAAAAGTGTATCAAGGTCTGCATATTCTCCGATGGCTTCGCCCTCCGGGTGGCGACTGCGGTTGTGGGCGATTACAGCCATTCCCATAGCCTTTGCGATCCTGCCAACAGCCCGTCCGATGCGGCCAAAACCGATGATACCCAAGGTCTTTCCTGCAAGCTCCATCTGCGGTGTTTTCCAAAAACAAAAGTCCGGGCAGTTCGACCACTGACCGCTGTGTACCGCATCGCTGTGCATTCCAACCCGGTTACACAATTCCAACAGAAGGGAAAAGGTAAACTGGGCAACGGCGTTAGTGCCGTAGTCCGGCACATTGCAAACCGGGATTCCCCGCTTACGGGCAGCAGCGCAATCCACAACATTATAGCCTGTGGCCAGCACACAGATGAGCTGAATGGTAGGGCATGCGTCCAACAGTTCAGCGGTAATAGGCGTCTTGTTTGTCATAACGATTTGAGCATTTTTAAGCCGCTCAGCGGTTTGCGCAATGTCGGTGCGTTCATATACGGTCACATCGCCAAACGCACGAAAGCAGTCCCAGGAAAGATCACCGGGGTTGACGGCGTGTCCGTCTAAAATTACAATTTTCATAGAAGTCCTCCATTTGACTTGTAATAGGGGGGATTTTTTGATAGTATGAAAGAAAAACGCGGGGGTACAGTATGGAAATTTTATATCAGGATGCGGATATTGTTGTTTGCGTAAAGCCTGCCCGGGTGCTGTCCACCGATGAGCCGGGCGGTATGCCGGATTTGGTTAGGGAAGCCCTGGGGAATCCCAAAGCTGATGTGCGTACGGTCCACAGGCTGGACCGGGTAGTGTCCGGCCTTATGGTGCTGGCTCGTTCGGCATTTGCAGCCTCTGCGTTATCCGAGCAGATTCGGGAGCAGACATTTCAAAAGGAATATTTAGCAGTGATCCACGGCCACCCGGTAGAAGACTCCGGAACGCTCCGTGACCTGCTTCTGCGGGACAAACAGGAGCGCAAGACCTACATCGTTCTGAATCCCGGAAAGGGGGTTCAGGAGGCGATCCTGACTTATCAGGTGCAAGCGAAGACAGAAGATTTGACCCGTGTGCGGATTCAACTGCAGACAGGCAGGACCCACCAAATCCGTGCCCAATTCTCCGGCAGGGGAATGCCGCTGGTGGGTGATCGGAAATACAGCCTGCTGGAGGATGATTGCGAGATCGCGTTATGGTCCTACCGCTTGGTATTCGCGCACCCCAAAACCGGCAAACCAATGGAGTTTGTCTTGGAACCGCCCCGGATCTATCCCTGGGCATTTTGATTATTTCTTGTTAAGTTCCCGGCGTTTTGCCCGCCGGACACGGTTAATATGCCGTTCAAAATCTCCGCCTGCGATCAGCTCTGCCAGTACGAATTGGATATAGGTAGGAACGGTGCAGGAATAGAACCCAAGCTTATTATGAAATTCCGCAGCTAATCGCTTGGGTAGCACCATATATCCCACGCGCAGAGACGGTGAAATCGTCATAGAGAAGGAATTCATATAGATCACATTATCCCGGCTTGTGTGGGCAAAGAGCGTTTCTTCTGCCTTTCTGGAAACGGAGAATTCCGATTCAAAATCGTCCTCAATGATCCATCTGTCTCTGTCTGCCCACTGAAGATATTCGTGGCGCTTGGAGGCGGAGGCGGTGATGCCGCTGGGGTAGCTCCGGTAGGGAGAGATGTGCAGAATGTCTGCGCTACAATTTCGCAATTCGCTGCTGTCGATGCCGTCAGATCCTAATTTTAACTTGTCGAACTTCACGCCGGAGGCTATATAGACCTGCTCGATTTTTTTATAGGACGGGGACTCGATTGCAAATGTTTTATCTCTGCCCAAAAGCTCTACAATACGGTTATACAGATATTCTGAGCCTGAGCCGATGATGATTTGGTCCGGCTCGGCGCTGATTCCTCGGTTTCGCATAAGATATTGCGCGATTGCGCTTCGCAGCTCCACTGCTCCGATATTGGGTGACCGGTCCAAAATAGCTTCACCCATATTGCTGATAACAGTCCGCATCGCTTTGGCCAGTACGGAAAAGGGAAAGTCCGTAGCAGTTTCGATGTGTACCTCTTTGGGGAAGATGTGCCCTGCTGTGTTTTCTGCGGGCGCAGCAAACACATCGTTTGCCCGGAAGATCACTACATAGCCGCTGCGCTCCCGGGATTCTGCATACCCCTCATCACATAACAGCTCGTATGCATGGGCGACGGTGACGGTGCTGATCCCAACCTCCTGGGACAGCATCCGCTTGGAGGGCAGCTTGCTTAGCGGGGGATAGATGCCTTTTATGATGTCATCCCGGAGCTGATAGTATAATTGTAAATAGGCGGGGGTGGTCCCACCTGGATGCACAGTATACTTCATTTGGTTACATCCAATCTTTATAAAATGGCGATTTTATAGTACCAATTTCTATTATATCTGCTTTTCATGCCGGTTGCAACAGAAAAAATCCCGATTGCAACTGCAACCGGGATTTATGGAGCTAGTGACCTGACTCATTGCATTTTGCCTTCGGCAAAATAAAGGTTCGGCTCGGTCCAGCCCTCGCCGGCAACGCTCATCCGCGTTGCATTTAGATGGTTCGAGTCAGTCCACGACCATAATAAAACGCCCATCCCGGTGGGATGAGCATTTTATTGGAGCTAGTGACCTG
>JAZRIT010000035.1:0-28601 GCA_045645385.1 Faecousia sp. | reverse complement strand
GAATTAAAGGCCCAGCTTTCCGCAACAGACTACAAGGTCATCAAGTGCAGCGAGTGTCAGCTGCTGGGGCAGGAGCTGCCCTACGATGTGGCAGCGCTCCACGCCCAGCGGCAAGCCATCCGTGATCAGATCAACATTTTAGAACAGGAGATATAAATTATGGCCATTAAGACGTATAAGAAGGGCGATAACCAAAAGATCGCTGCCAACTTCCGGGCAAGAGAGTTCGATTGCCAGGGGACAGGCTGCTGTTCCGAAACCCCTATCGATGAACAGCTTGTGCAGTACCTGCAGCAGATCCGCACCCACTTTGGCAAGCCGGTATATCTGACCGCTTACCGCTGCAGGACCCACAATGCCCGCACCCCCAATGCCGCTCCCAACAGCCGGCATATCTACGGACAGGCAGCTGACTTCCATATCGACGGCGTAGAGCCTGCCGAGATCGCCAAGTATGCCGAGTCCATCGGCGTGAAGGGCATCGGTCTGTATGATACCTTTGTCCATATCGACACCCGGGATACCAAGTCCTTCTGGTACTCCCACGCACAGCAATACCGGGCAACCTTCGGCGGCGCACCTGCAGCAGAGGAATATTCCTTGGAACAGTTTATCCGGGATGTACAGGAGGCCTGCAGTGCTGCCGTGGACGGCATTGCCGGCCCGGAGACCCTGTCGAAAACCGTGACCCTGTCGGCGTATAAAAACCCCACCCACGCGGCTGTGGCGGCGGTGCAGAAGCGCCTGGCGGCCCTGGGCTATACTGAGGTGGGGGAAGCAGACGGCATTGCCGGTGCGAAATTCGCCGCAGCTGTCACCCGCTTCCAGCGGGAGAATGACTGCACCGCCGACGGGGAGATCACCGCAAGGAACAAGACCTGGCGAAAGCTGCTGGCAATGGAATAGGAGGGGTGTACCAATGAGTGATGCAATCGTGGTTGCCCTGATCTCCGGCGGTCTTTCTCTGGCCGGTGTGGTGCTCTCCAATTTTGCCACCGCCCGGAAGACCGCAGACAGCATCCAGACCTCCCAGGCGGTGACCGATACCAAGATCGACGAATTGACCCGGGAGGTCCGGGAGCATAACGGCTTTGCCCGGCGTATGCCGGTGGTGGAGGAGCAGATCAAGGTCATCAACCACAGGCTTACAGATCTGGAAAAGGGGGTGTGACAGGGATGAAAGAGATCGTGAAGAGAATCGCCCAGCTGCTGAAGGTGAAGACCATCGTGACCTTTTTGGTGGTGAGCGTGTTTGTGACCCTTGCCCTGCGGGGGCAGATCCAGGCAGATAATGTAATGATCGTCGTGTCTATGGTGGTGTCTTTTTATTTCGGCACCCAGCACGAAAAAGCCGGCGCGGCCGGCCTGTAACCTCACACCCCGGCGCGTTCTGCGCCGGGGTGTTTTTTGCGTTTATAAGGATATCAAACTGAAAAAATGTTAAGAAACAATAAAACTTGACCGTTCGGCTTTTCTGTGCTATAATCCAAAAAGTGTTTACAGATTTCCCGGCAGGGAGGTGCGCTTGTGCGATTGAACCGTACCGCTCCGGTGTGTGAGTGGATGAATAGATTTTTATATTCTCCCGTGTATTTTATTTACTTGGGGATGCTGACGCTGTTTTGTAATGTAATGGGCTGGGAAGCCTATGTCTACCCTGTCTTGCTTCTAACAGGTGTTTATGTTTGCTTGTTCGCAAGGGATATGCTGCCCATCTTCCCGATTTTTGCCTGCGGCTATATCTCTCCGTCTTTAAGTAATAATCCGGGACTGGAAAATGACTCGATTTTTTCGCCGTCTAATTTTTCCGGCATTGTTTTGTGGAGCCTGCTGGTGCTGCTGGCAGTGAGCCTTGTCTACCGGCTGGTGACTGACCCGGATTTTGGCGGCAGGAAATTTTTGCAAAAAAAACGGACTTTGCTGCCCGGTATGCTAATTTTGGCCATTACATATGCCATCTCCGGCCTGACCAGCGGTCAGTGGTCGGAATTCGGCCTGCGGAATTTGCTATTTTCCTTTATTCAATTGGTGGCTGTTGCGGGGCTTTACTGTTTGCTCAGCGGCGCGGTTGATTGGGACCGCGCGCCCAGAGAGTACCTGCCCTGGACGGCGATCTGCGTGGGTTATATCCTGGTGGCAGAGGTGCTGAATATCTATGCCTCCGGGGATGTTATCATAGATGGCACGATTTCCCGGGAGAATATCATTACCGGCTGGGGGCATTATAACAGTATCGGCGCGTTGCTGGCGATCACGATTCCGCTGCCCTTCCTGTTAACGGAAAAGCGGTATAGCGGCTTTGCCTATATGTCGGCTATGCTGTTCTATGTGATACTGCTGTTTACCTGTTCCCGGGGTTCTATCTTTGTGGGGACGGTAGTTTTTATTGCCAGCTATATCCTTTCGCTGATTCGAAGCCGCAATGCCCGCCGGCAGATATGGGTGCATGTGCTGCTGCTGATCCTGTTGGTGTATGGCGTGGTGACATTTTGGGATAAGCTGCTGTTGCTGTTTGAGGAGCTGAAGGCCGTAGGATTTCAATCTCCCGAGCGTGAAAAGATTTACCGGGAGGGTATCAAGCAGTTTTTGCAGTTTCCCGTATTTGGCGGATCCTTCTATCCGGTGGATTACTGGCCCTATGCCTGGGCGACGGCAGATACCTTCTCCACACTGTTCCCGCCCCGTTGGCATAATACCCTGGTGCAGCTTCTGGCCACCGGCGGTGTGGTTTGTCTTGCCGGTTACCTGTTCCACAGAATTCAGACCGTCAAGCTGTTTTTAAAGAATTGCACCACAGAAAAGCTGATTGCGGGTATGTCGGTTGCTGCGCTGCTGATGGCCAGTACGGTGGATTGCCACTTTTTCAATGTAGGCCCGGTGCTGACCTATTCGGCTGTGCTGGCTTTTGTGGAATTCCAAATGAACGAACCGAAGAAATTGCAATAATATTTTTATCCCGGACTCCCTTGCGGAGTCCGGAATCTTTTGCGTTTATCGGTTGCAGTGTGCAGAAAATTGTGGTAAACTGGATAAAAAGCAAAGGAGAATTGCCAATGAAAAACAAGACTTCCATCGTGTTTACCGGCGATATCGGTTTTGACAGGTATATGGATAAAAAGTGGGAGGACGAGCAGCTCTTCTCCCAAGAGATTCTGGATTTTTTTTATAGCGCAGACCACGCTTGCCTGAATGTAGAAGGTGCAGTGGTGGATATTCCCAATGACGGCTCTGCCGGTCTGTTTGTCCATAGTATGAGTACGGAAGTGGTCAAACCCTTCCGTAAATTGGGCGCGGACATCTGGAGCATCGGCAATAACCATACCATGGACGCCGGGCTGGACGGCGTCATCAGCACCCGGACCATCGCAAAACAGGAAGGCTGCAAGGTCTTTGGCGGCGGTGTGAATTTGGAGGAAGCCTCCACTCCCATCTACCTGGAGGAAGCCGGTGGCATCGGTATGTTCGGCGTGGCCTATATGAACGGCTGTAGGGCTGCCACGGAAACGGAGCCCGGTATTTTCCGCTGGGACAATATGGAGCTGATCCAAAAGCGCATCGATGAAATCAAAGCCAAATGCCGCTGGTGCGTGATCTGTGTTCACGGCGGTGAAGAATTTGCCGCCATGCCCTTGCCCTATACCCGTGACCGCTATATGAAATTCCTCCAAATGGGCGCCGATGTGGTGGTGGGCCACCACCCCCATGTACCGGAAAATTACGAGCTGTTTGACAATGGTAAAAAGATTTTTTACTCTCTTGGCAATTTCATTTTTGATACCAACTATCAGCGGGCGCACCTGTATACCGACACCGGCATCCTGCTGAAGCTGCACTTTACGGAAGAAACAGTGACCTTTGAAGCCCTCGGCACCCAGCTTGACCGGACTTGCGAACGGATCGGTGCCGGCCCCTTGCCGGAGATCTTTGTAAATATCCCTGCGGAGGAATACGAACTGCTTTCGACCCTGAATGTCAAGACTTTCTTTGAAGAGGATCTGCGAACGATGCTCCACCTCCGTCCGGAATATGCGGATCGCACCGCAGGCTGGGTGCGCCACCGCGTGTCGGAAGAATACTGCGCCGGCGCGCATATGGACTATGCAATCCTGCGTCCCATTGCGGAAAAAGCCGAGGATGGTACCTGGCAGCAAAGCAAGCTGGAAAAGGTCAAGGCCTACCTCCTGCGCCTGCTGTAAAGTACGATATTTGCAATGCTTTTGAAACCCTCTGCAATTTACATTGCAGGGGGTTTTTACTATCATAAAGGAAAGATCCCCATTGTCATTGCGAGGAGCGAAGCGACGTGGCAATCTCCGGCGCAATTTACGTCATATCTGCCGAAAAGAGGTATATTATGAAATTACAGAAAAATATGACCCTGGCAGTTAGCCTGCCCCAGGAACCCTCAAAGACAGAACTCTTTGCCGGTGAAGAAATTCAAAAATATCTGCAAAAGATCTTCGGTGAAGTGACCTTTGCCGAAGCGGCTCCCGTGACCGTCATCATCGGTGCTCCCACCCGGAACGAACAGGCGAAGTCTGTTATCACCGAAGAGGAATACGCCGGGAAGGTTACCGGCAGCGAGGGCTTCCTCTACCAAGTCAAAGATAATACCCTCCTGCTTGCGGGTAATACCACCGGTCAGCTGTATGCTGTCTATGAATTTTTGGAGCAGGAACTGGATTGCTGCTTTGGTGCATTCCCGCTGCCCCAGGTGCCTGCCGGTGAGGTCATTCCCGCCCGGGAAGAAAAGGTCTTGACCGACACTCTGCGGTACAAGGCGGATGCAGATGTGCCTTATCGAACGGCAAAGGTCCAGTACGGCAGTGGCGGCGATGCAGACAAAATTCTCACCCTGCCGTTCATCGACTACCTGGCCAAAAACCGCTATAACCGTATCCTCACCTGGATGAGCGTGTACGATAAAATGGTGGAGCTGGGCCTAATGGAGGAGCTCAGCAAGCGGGGCATCCGCTTGACCGTGGGCCACCACCAGGCGCTGAAAACCTTCCTGCCCTTTGAGGGAAATGAACTGTTTCCCACCCCCTACGGCAAGGAGCATCCCGATTTCTTCCGTGTGCTGGTAGACGGCCGGCGGCAGACCGCTGAGGGTCGGAAAAACTGGGGGCAGTGGTATCTTTGCAGCCGCAATCCGGCGGGCATTGCGGAAATGGCCAAGAATATCAACTGGTGGCTGGATCAAAACCCCCTGGTGGATACGGTGACCCTGTGGCCCAACGACGGCGTTTCCCGCCAGTGCCAGTGCGGCTACTGCTCCAAGCACACCAAAATGGAAAATTACCTCTATTTCTGCGATGAGGTGGCCAAGCTCCTGAAAGAGGCCAACCCGGAGCGGAAGGTCAATGTGATCGTATACCTGGATCTGTGGGATTGCCCCAAGGGTATGCAGCTAAGCGACAATGTGGAAATGCAGGTGTCCAGCTGGACGAAAAAGGGTCTGCGGCACTGCGGCAAGCCCGACGGCAGCGCTTTGCTCAAGAGTCATGTCTGTGACACAATGCACGCATACCGCAATACCGGCTGCCGGGTCGTGGTAGGCGAGTACTATATGGGTAACTACGATAACAGACAGGCTGTAATGCCTGCCGCTGACGAAATGCAGAGTATTTCCCGGTATTTCAAGCAGGAGAAATTTGACGGCAGCGGCACACAAATCGAGTACTTCAATGTGTGGAACAATGTGTTTAATTTCTACTGTTTTGCCCGTACCGCATACGATACGGAAATTACCCTGGAGCAGAATATTCTGGCAATGAGCCGGATGTTCGGCGCAGGTGCAGAGCCCATCTCTCAGATTTTGCGGATCTATGAGGATACTTTGGATGGCCAGGTACCCATCAATCAGACCGCAAAATTCGTGGCGCAGAATATGGACGCGGACACCATCTATGCGTTGTTTGAAAAGGCCTTTACCCAGGCAGAATCACCCTTGTACCGTAATAATGTCCGCCTGATGCGTATGGCTTTCCGCTATACTATGCTTTTGCAGACCGATACCGAGGAAGCCAAGGCCGAGCTGGGCGCAATGGCCACCCATTTCGACAGCTTCCATGCCAACGAGCCGGGCTACGGCATCGCCATTGATGTAACCTACCGCAATGACCAGCTCCCCGACGATAAATGGTATCAGTTTGAGCAATAACTCCCAACTTTGTCATTGTGAGCCAGTGCGTACACTGGCGTGACAATCTCCGGGCCGATCCCATCCCATTCTTGCGCTATAAACTGCCCCAATTTTTGCGGGCAGCACAAAATGGGGGAGGTCACTATGCAAGGGTGGTTTTTACCATTCGATCTTCCGCTTTGCGGGGTGATTCTGCTCCTGGGAGGGCGGATAGCCGAAATGCCGCACATAGTTGCGGTAAAATGTACAGTAATCCTGGAATCCCCAGAGGCTGTATACCTTCGCGGGCTTGTTGCCGGCGCGGATATCCATACGGGCCTGCTCCAGCCGTTTGGTGGTAATGTACCGGCCGGGGGAGAGCTGCAGATGCTCCAAAAACAGCCGGTGCAGATAGCTCTTGGTGATATGCAGATGGGCGCACAGGGCATCCAGCGAGATGGCGTCCCGCAAATGTTCGCTGATGTACGCAATAGCCTGGGTGATAATGGGGTTGGCGAGGTAATTTTCCGGGTACTGCTTGGAGAGGATCTTGAAATTCAGCACAGCCTCCTCTGTCAGTCGGATCAGTACGGATTCCAGAAGGTCCCCCTCCAAATAGGCGGCGTAAAAGTCCATTTTGTGAAACAGCTCCTGCACGATCTGGTTGTTACCCAGATCAATTACCTCCGGCAAATTCGGCAGGGTGGTGAACAGGGAGCTGTTCAGATGGAGCACATACCGGTCATATACGGACTTATCCAAGTAGGTGAGGGTGTGGCGGATACCCGGTCGGGTGAAAATGCAGCTGCCGTTTTCCACCACATAATACCGCCCCTCGGATTGATAGGCCAGGTGCCCGGCCTTAACAAAAATCAGCTCCCAGGTGTCATGGGTATGGAGCTTGTAGCCGTCTGATATGAGATTTTTATCACAGCGATGTCCCGCCTCGATCTGCTTTCCCGAAACATCAAAAAAGAACTGTTTGTCCATTTTTTACCTCTATGATATAAATTGCAATGTTTGTTCATTTAATGCAATAATATTGATAAAATTTGTAATTTACATTACCATAATGCAAGTATATCATAAATACAGGAGGTGTCAAGCTATGAAATTACATAACAATATGATTTTATCTGTCGTCTTGCCCCAAAATGCTACAAAAGTCGAGAACTTTGCCGGTGAGGAAGTAAAAAAATATCTTACCCAAATTTTCGGTACAGTTACTTTTACAGAGGATTCGGAAAAGGCAGAAGCAGTGTTCCTGATTGGCAGTCCTGCCCGGAATGAACAGGTTGCAAAGTGGATTCCTGCAGAAGAATTTGCGGAGAAGATCCCCGGCCCGGAAGGCTTTTTCTATGCGATCAAAGGCAGTACGGCTATTTTTGCCGGCAGCGATGACAACGGTACGCTGTACAGTGTCTATGAATTCCTGGAAAAGGAAATGGATTGCTGCTTCGGCGCATTCCCCCTGCCACAAGCTCCTGCGGGCGAGATCGTTCCTGCCTGCGAGGAAAAGGACCTTGCCGATACCTGCCGGTATCAAGCAGCCGCGGACCTGCCTTACCGTATGGCGGTGGTCCAGTGTGACGGCAGCGGCGGCAGAGCCGACCGGGAGCTGATGATCCCTTATTTTGATTACCTGGCCAAGAACCGCTACAACCGCATCCAGACCTGGGTGGGTGTGTATGCGGAAATGAACAAGCTGGGCTATATGGAAGAGCTTGCCAAGCGCGGCATCCGCCTCACCGTTGGTATGCACGAGGTGCTGAACTTCTTCCTGCCCTTCGAGGGTAACGCCGAATTCCCCACCGCCTATGGCAAGGAGCATCCGGAATTCTTCCGTGTGCTGGTGGACGGCAGACGGCAGACCGCGGAAGGCAGAAAACACTGGGGCCAGTGGTATCTGTGCAGCCGCAGCGAAGCCTGCATTGACGAAATGGCCAAGAATATCAACGCCTGGCTGGATAGAAACCCGGTGGTGGACACCATTCACCTGTGTCCCAATGACGGCGTCTCCCGCCAGTGCCAGTGCGGCTACTGCTCCAAGCACACCAAAATGGAAAACTATATGTACTTTGCTGACCAGGTGTCCCAGCGACTGAAGGAGGCAAATCCCGAGCGCGGCGTGAATATCATTGTGTACCTGGATCTGTGGGACTGCCCCAAGGGTATGCAGCTCAGCGGTGCCGTTCCCCAGATCTCCACCTGGACAAAGCGGGGCCTGCGTGCTGTGGGCAAGCCCGACGGCAGTTGCCTCACCGAGAGCCACATTGCCAAGACCCTGCAGGACTTCCTGACCACCGGCAGTACTGTGCAGCTCTATGAGTACTATATGGGCAACTACGATAATTGCCAGGCTGTGATGCCCGCTGCCGACGAGATGCAGAGCATCGCCCGGTATTATAAGGCAAACGGTATTGATGGCAGCGGCTCCCAGATGGAATGCTTCAACCTGTGGAACAATGTGTTCAACTTCTTTACCTTTGCCCGTACTGCTTACAATAACGAAATGACTTTGGAGCAGAGCATTGCCCAAATGTGCCGTATGTTCGGCAAGGGCGCAGAGTCTGTTGCGGAAATCCTGCGGATTTACGAAAACACTATGGACGGTCAGGTGCCCATCAACCAGACCGGCAAGTGGTTTGCACTGACCGTGGACAAGGATACTATTTTTGACCTGTTCGAAAAGGCTTTGGAGCAGGCAGAAACCCCCTTGTACCGGAACAATGTCCGACTGATGCGTATGGCCTTCCGCTATACTATTTTGCTGCAGACCGACACCGACGAAGCCAAGGAAGAACTGGGCGTAATGGCCTCCCACTTTGATAGCTATAAGGTGTGCGATCCCGGCTTCGGTATCGCCATCGATGTGGAGTACCGCACCGAGCAGCTTCCTGCTGACAAGTGGTACCAATTTGAAAAATAATATAGGGGATGTATTTCGCCTCCCGGGGGACGGGAAATCCGTCCCCTGCTTTTTGCGGAGTGAAACCGTAGGGAACGGCCTGTGTACCGTTCCAAATATGAAATCGCAAAGAGGTATCGTATGAAACTTTATACCGGTATGACCCTGGCAATCTCTTTACCCCAGGAACCCACACCCATCGAATCCTTTTCCGGCGAAGAAATCCGTAAATATCTGACCAAAATCTTCGGGCAGGTCACTTTTGCCGAAATCGCACCTCTGACCGTCATCATCGGTGACCCTACCCGGAACGAGCAAGCAAAGTCTGTTATCACCGAAGAAGAATATGCCGAAAAAGTTTCCGGCACAGAGGGCTTCCTCTATCAAATCAAAGAAAACACCCTCCTGCTTGCCGGCAATACCACCGGCCAGCTGTATGCGGTGTACGAATTTTTAGAGCAGGAATTCGGTTGCTGCTTTGGCGCTATCACCCTGCCCGATACCCTGAGTGGCGAGACCGTTCCCGCCTGCGCAGAAAAAGACCTGCCCGATACGGTGCGCTTTAAGGCCGATGCAGACCTCCATTACCGTATGGCCAGCGTCCAGTACGGCACGGCGGGCAGCCCGGACCGAAAGGCCACGATCCCTTTTATCGACTACCTGGCCAAAAACCGCTTCAACCGCATCCAAACCTGGGTCAGCGTTTACCAAGAAATGGTCAAGCTGGGCCTTATGGAGGAAATTGCCAAGCGTGGCATCCGGATCACCGTCAGTAACCACCAGGTGCTGGGCTTCTTCCTGCCCTTTGAGGGCAACGAGGAATTCCCCACAGCCTATGCCAAGGAGCACCCGGATTTCTTTAAGGTGATGGTAGATGGCCGACGGCAGACGTCCTTGCCCCGGGCCTATTGGGGTCAGTGGTACCTGTGCAGCCGCAACCGGGCTTGCATTGAGGAAATGGCCAAAAATATGAACGATTGGCTGGACAGAAACCCCAATGTAGATACCATTGCCGTGTGTCCCAACGACGGTGTATCCCGGCAGTGCCAGTGCGGCTACTGCTCCAAGCATACCAAAATGGAGAACTATCTCTATTTTAGCAACGAGGTGGCAAAGCTGCTGAAGGAACGGCACGCAGAGCGAAAGGTGGACCTGGTTGTGTACCTGGATATGTGGGGTTGCCCAAAGGGTACCCAGCTTTCCGAAAATGCGGAGGTCAAGGTTGCCACCTGGACAAGAAAGGGCCTGCGCCATGTGGGCAAGCCCGACGGCAGCTGTCTGACCGACAGCCACATTATGCCCATGATGCACCAATTCCGGGATAGCGGCAGCGAAGTGGTGGTGTACGAATACTATATGGGCAACTATGATAACCTCCAGGCGGTCATGCCTGCAGCGGACGAAATGCAAAGCATTTCCAAGTATTATAAAAAGCACGGCTTTTCCGGCAGCGGCACCCAGGTGGAAGGCTTCAATGTCTGGAACAATATCCTCAATTTCTATACCTTCGCCCGCACCCATTACGATAACGGGCGCACTTTAGAGTGCAATATCACAGAAATGTCCCGTCTGTTTGGCGCAGGCGCAGAGCCGATCGGGGAAATTCTGCGAATTTATGAGAATACGTTGGATGGCCAAGTCCCCATCAACCAAACCGGCAGATGGTTTGCGCTGCATGTGGACAAGGAAACGATCTACGATCTTTTTGAAAAGGCATTTACCCAGGCAGAAACCCCTCTGTACCGGAACAATGTCCGCTTGATGCGTATGGCTTTCCGCTACACCATTTTGCTGCAGACCGACACCGATGAAGATAGGGCAGAGCTGGGCGCAATGGCCACCCATTTTGACGGCTTCCATGTGAACGACCCCGGCTTCGGCATCTCCTTTGATGTGGAATATCGCACCGAAACCCTCCCCACCGACAAGTGGTACCAATTCGAGCAATAAAGCCTCCCTTGCCTAAAGGGAGGGGGACCGCGTCAGCGGTGGAGGGATATAAATCAACAAAAAACAAGGTATCACTGCGATACCTTGTTTTTGCTTTTATGGATTTAATGTCCAGCCGTGATCGCCATGATAGATCATAAGCCGTGTCTGCCCACCGTCGATGCAGATATCCTCACCGGTGATAAATCCTGCTTTTTCCGAGGCCAGAAACAGCACCATATTGGCAATGTCCATGGGATTGCCCACCCGTCCGGCAGGCTGCTGAATGGCATCCGGGCCTTCGTAAACGGTATACGCATTATCAATCCAGCCGGGGGACACGGAGTTCACTCTCACCCGTCCGGCAAAGCTGACCGCCAATGCATGGGTCAGGGCCGAGATACTGCCCTTGGCGGCGGTGTAGCTTTCGCTTTGGGGCTGGCTCATCCGATCCCGGGAAGAGGAAATGTTAATAATGCTTGCGCCGGGGGCAAAATAGGGGGCAAACACCTTGGCAAGATAAAAGGGCGCAGTAACACCCACCGCCAGCGCCTGTTGGAATTGCTCGTAGGAACAATCGTCAATGCCAATGAAGCTGGGCGGGGCGTTATTCACCAGTACATCCACCCGGCCAAATTCCCCGATCACACTTTGGGCAAAGGTCTCCAAAGTGGCTTTGTCGCCGATATCGCCCACGAAATGCTCACCGTGTACCCGGTCAATCACCCGCACAGCAGCGCCCCTTTTTCGGAACTCATCGGCAATGCACTTGCCGATCCCACCGGCACCGCCGGTGATCACGACTACCTTGTTTTGGAATTCCATAATGGCCCTCCTGTTACATTTATTCCCATTATACCGTAAAATCTTGGAAAAATCTATGGGAATGTGAAAAAATAATGGGTTTTGCACAGCTAAAATCTTGCAGTTTTCTGTTGACAATCGGCCCGGAATGTGTTATACTCCCACTGTTAAAAATGGCAATGATGGAGCAGTATTGCAGGAATCGCATTCCAAGAGAGCTGTCGACGGTGGGAAGACGGCAATGCCCCTTGCAGGAAGAACACTCCGGAGCCGGCGGAAGAGCCCCTTTTTAGGGAGGTAGACCCGCCCGTTATGCTGCGTTAAAGCACAAGAGTGGATCGCAATGCGATCAATTTGGGTGGTACCGCGGAAGATGCCTTTCGTCCCATATTTGGGCGAACGGTGTCTTTTTTTGTTTTTGTATAACCGTCGCCAAACATCACAAGCTATTGAAAATGGAGGAATATCGTATGCTGAGAACCCACAATTGCAATGAACTGAATGTAGAAAATATTGGCCAGACCGTCAAGCTCACCGGCTGGGTGGATACCATCCGCGACCACGGCGGCGTTATTTTCGTGGACCTGCGGGACCATTACGGCATCACCCAGGTGGTCCTGTCCGACGAGGCTTTGATGGAGGGCGTGGGCAAGGAGACCGTTATTTTGGCCGAGGGCCAGGTCTGCAAGCGTGACGCCGAGACCGTTAACCCCAAGCTGGAAACCGGTATGATCGAAGTCCGTGTCAGCCGTGTTGAAATTCTGGGACCCAGCCTGCCCAACCTGCCTTTCGATATCAGCGCGTCTACCCAGACCCGCGAGGATGTGCGTCTGAAGTACCGCTTCCTGGACTTGCGTAACAACAAGATCCACAGCAATATCGTTCTGCGGGCCAAGGTGATTTCTTTCTTGAGAAAGCAGATGGAGGCGCTTGGTTTTATGGAGATCCAGACCCCCATTTTGACTGCCTCTTCCCCCGAGGGCGCCCGTGACTACCTGGTACCCAGCCGTAAGCACAAGGGTAAGTTCTACGCCCTGCCCCAGGCTCCCCAGCAGTTCAAGCAGCTGCTGATGGCCTCCGGCTTTGACCGTTACTTCCAGATCGCACCCTGCTTCCGTGACGAGGATGCCCGTCAGGACCGTTCTCCCGGCGAGTTCTATCAGCTGGACTTTGAGATGTCCTTTGCCACCCAGGAGGATGTATTTGAGGTGGCCGAGACCGTGATCTACAACACTTTCAAGGAATTCACCGATAAGGAAGTTTCCAAGCCTCCCTTCCGTCGTATTCCCTTTGCTGAGGCCATGCTGCGCTACGGCACCGACAAGCCCGACCTGCGCAACCCCCTGGAGATCCAGGACCTGACCGCGTTCTTCGGCACTCACGAATTTGAAACCATCAATGGCCGCACCATCCCCTTCAAGGGTAAGCAGGTTCGCGGCATCGTTGCCAACTACCTGGCCAAGAAGGACGGCAAGAAGGCCTTTGAAAAGGATATCGACACCTACTCCAGAAGCATCGGTATGCGCTTCGGTGTTGGCTATATCACCTTAGAGGGCGGCGAGTACAAGGGCCCCATCGCCAAGTTCCTGTCTGAAGCCGAGAAGAACGAGCTGACTGAGCTGGTGGGTATCAAGGATGGTGAGACCCTGTTCTTCATCAGCGATACTCCCGCCGTGGTCAACCACCTGGCCGGCCAGATGCGTACCTGGATCGCCAAGGAGCTGGATTTGATCCGCAAGGACCGCTTCGAGTTCTGCTATATCGTGGACTTCCCCATGTACGAGCGCAACGAGGAGACCAACCAGATCGACTTCACCCACAACCCCTTCTCTATGCCCCAGGGCGGTATGGATGCGCTGCTGAACAAGGATCCCCTGGACATCTTCGCTTACCAGTACGATATCGTCTGCAACGGCGTGGAGCTGTCCTCCGGCGCTGTGCGTAACCATAACCCCAACATCATGAAGAAGGCCTTTGAGATCGCCGGCTATGGCGAGGAGGATGTGAAGGCCAAGTTTGGCGCGCTGTATACCGCCTTCTCCTACGACGCACCTCCCCATGCAGGCATGGCTCCCGGTGTTGACCGTATGGTGATGCTGATTGCCGAGGAGGATACCATCCGTGATGTGATCGCATTCCCCCTGAACGGCAATGCCCAGGATGTGATGATGGGCGCCCCCGGTGAGGTCACCGAGCAGCAGCTCCGGGAAGTCCACATCAAGGTGCGGGACTAAGAAAGGAAACCGATTATGGATAAAGAAGTACTGCGCAGACTGGAAAAGGAAAACCAGCTGCAGCTTACCGACACCCAAAAGGAAACCGTGCTGGCTTTCCTGCAGGACCAGCACAGCCAGCTGGAAAAGCTCAATGCCATCGACACCGAAAATGTGGAGCGTATGGTCCATGTGCTGCCTATCAACACCGTAGTCCGCGAGGATGTGGCCATGCAGAAATTCTCCCGTGAGGATCTGCAGGCCGGCGCTCCCGAGACTATGGACGGCTATTGGCAAGTTCCCCGTGTGGTGGAGTAACCCCTGGAAAGGAAGCTTAATATGAAACTGATGATTCACCAAGGCAGCACCGGCGAAAAGCGCGTGGTGCTGGATGATATGATTTTGACCCGCGATTTGCCCACCACCGCCGGCTCCAAGATGCTGGACGGCTATGTGAGCCTGTTCGAGGCCGAGGCAGCCACCCGCCTGCAAAAAGCCGGCTATACCATTGGCGGCAAGGCCAATGTGGGCGAGTTTGCCATCGACCTGCTGGGCGAGACCTCTTATTTTGGCCCTTGCGCCGCAGAAGACGGCACTTTGGTGTACGCCGCCAACGAGCTGCTTGCTAAGGGCGAAGTCTGCGCTGCTCTGCAGTTGGATGTGAACGGTGCGCCCAGACGGGCCGCCGCTCTCAAGGGCCAGTACTATGTGAAGCCCACCTACGGCACCGTGTCCCGCTATGGCACTATCCCCGTAGCCTGCTCCGGTGAGACTGTGGGTATTGCCGCGGGTACTGCCGAGACCTGCCGCGAGGTGTTGGCTACCGTTGCCGGCTATGACGAAAAGGACGGCACCAGCCTGCCTCAGAGTATGTATGGCCAGCCCAAGGAGATCAAAAAGGTAGCAATTCTGGCAGATATCACCGCTGCTGCCGATGGCGAAACCCAGGCAAAGGTTGCCGCATTCCAGGCATTCCTGGAGAGCAAGGGCATCGCTTGTGAAAAGGTAGAGGTAGAATGTCTGTCTGCTGCCAAGACCGCCTGGAATGCGCTGATGGCTGCTGAGCTGTGCAACAATGTCTCCCGTTACGACGGTGTGAAGTACGGTTACCGCACCCCCAACTACACCAACATCGACGAGCTGTACACCAATAGCCGCACCGAGGCCTTCGGCGAGGTGCTCAAGACCATGATCCTCTTCGGCTCCGATGTGCTGTCCACAGCCAATTACGATAAGATGTACGATAAGTCCCTCCGGGTCCGCCGTGTGGTGGCGGAAGCCTTCGCAGACCTGTTTACCAAGTATGACTGCGTGCTGCTGCCGGCCTGCGCTAAGCAGCGTTACACCCTGGAGGATGTGAAGAAGAATCCGTATCTGGCCTGCGAGGAAGCGCTCTTCACCGCACCGGCATCCATCACCGGCCTGCCCGCCGTTATCGCCGGCGGTGTCCAGCTGGTCGGCCCGGCATTCTCGGAAAGCAGTTTGCTGGATGTTGCTGAAGCTTACGGAAAGGAGGGCAAATAATGCAAAAGTACGAAACCGTCATTGGCTTGGAGGTCCATGTGGAAATGGCCACCGAGTCCAAGATATTCTGCTCCTGCTCTGCCAAATTCGGCGGCGAGCAGAACGAGCATGTTTGCCCCGCCTGCTGCGGTATGCCCGGTATGCTGCCCATCGTCAATAAGCGCGCGGTGGATTTGGGTATGACCGCCGGTATGATGCTGAACTGTCACATCAACCGGGTCACTACCTTCGATAAGAAGAGCTACTACTACCCGGACCTGCCCTGCTCCTATCAGACCACCCAGTGGTTTGCTCCCGTCTGCGTCAACGGCACTGTGACCATTGAGACTTCCAACGGCCCCAAGGATATCCGCATCAAGCAGATCCATATGGAGGAGGATGCCGGCAAGCTGGTCCACGATGAATGGACCGATACCTCCCTTGTGGACTTTAACCGTACCAGCGTCCCGCTGATCGAGATCGTCAGCCAGCCCGACCTGTCCAGCGCCGAAGAGGTGGTGGCATATCTGGAGCGGCTGCGCTCTTTGCTGCGGTTTGCCAAGGTCTCCGGCTGCCGTATGGAGCAGGGCTCAATGCGCTGCGATGTGAACCTGTCTGTCCGTCCCGTGGGCAGCACCAAGCTGGGCGTCCGCACCGAGATGAAGAATATGAACTCCCTGTCCGCTATCGTCCGGGCCATTGAGTATGAGACCGCCCGGCATATCGACTGCATCGAATCCGGTTCTGACGAGTTGGTGCAGGAGACCCGCCGTTGGGACGATATCAAGGGCAAGAGCTATGCTATGCGTACCAAGGAGACGGCCGGTGATTACCGGTACTTCCCCGACCCCAATATTATGCCCATCGTCATTGACGACGAATGGTACGACCGTATCAAGGCCTCCCTGCCGGAGTTCCCCGAGGTCAAGAAGGCACGGTATGTGGGTGAACTGGGTCTGACCGAATACGACGCAGACCAGCTGATCCAGAGCCGCCAGATGTGCGACTGCTTCGAGGAAGCTACCGAAGAGTGCGGCAGAGCCAAGGAAGTGGCCAACTGGCTGATCTCCGACTGTATGAAGATCCTCAATAAGAAACAGATGACCGTGGATGCCCTGCCCATCAGCGGCAAGGCCCTGGGTAAGCTGATCGCCCTGGTGGCCGACGGCAAGGTCGGCAGCGCCAACGGCCGGAAGATCTTAGCTGCTATGTTCGAAGAGGACATCGATCCTCTGACCTACGCAGAGCAGAACGGCCTGATCATCTCCAACGATACCGACAACATCAAGAATGTGGTCAAGGCTGTGGTCGCCGCCGATCCCAAGTCTGTGGAGGACTTCAGAAGCGGCAAGGAAAAGGCGCTGATGGCCCTGTTCGGCAAGTGTATGCGGGAGCTGAAGGGCAACTGCGATCCCCAGGTCCTCCGGCAGCTGCTGCTGGAAACCATCAACAGCTAAATAAAGCCCGTAGGGGCGACCATTGGTCGTCCGCTAAGGGTATGTAAAACAAGAAGGCGCGTTGCAAACACTTGCAACGCGCCTTTTGTCGTATTTTTAATAAATCATTTCCCCGTTGATGTCCGTGTTTACAAATTCCGTCAAATCGTCTTTATTCAGTCCCAACGCACACCCCACCAACACCTTCACATAGGCCATTTCGTTGGTGGTCCTGCAGATGTGACCGGCCCCGTGACCCACTGCATCGCCGGTGGATTCATACTTGGCAGCCTCCGGGCTGCAGGGGGCTAAAAACACCGGAATATTTCTTTCCTTGCACCGGTCGATCAGCTGCAAAATAGAAGCGCTGCTGTAATCGCCCGCGCTCTTGCTCCGCTCCACGCACACAGATTGGGAATGGTAAGTGCCGTGGACAATGGCCCGGATACCTTCCAAACGGAAAGCATTATAGTCAAGACCCACATAGGGGACGAGCTTCAGCACGCAGGGGGTCAGCTTGCCCATTTTGTGCAGATACAGGCTGTCTGTCCGGAAAGGCACACCCGGCAGGCGGGCATTCTCGGCGCTGACAGGCATCATACTGTGGCTAAAAAAGTCGTCGCTGTAATTGGCGCACTGCAGCAGCTGAGCGCCGCAATGGGCGTAGAGGATATGGTCGCTGTTGCGGTAGACCGCATACACATTGGGGGCGATACCGTTTAGGAGCAGCTCCACCGCGGCCCGGAAATTGGCGTGGCCGTTGGTGCCGTCCTTATCCAGCGGCAGCTGACTGGAAACCAGACACACAGGGATGGGAATCCCGGCCAAGGTGATGGCCAGCAGGGAAGCGGTGTAGGCCAAAGTGTCTGTGCCGTGGAGGATGATAATGCCCTTATAATCGCCATACTTGACGGTCTTGAGGGCCTCCAGCAGGGTGTTCCACTTATCTACAGTCATATTCTCGCTGAGGGCATCTAAGGGGATCTCCTTGTCAAAATCCACCTTGCCGCTGAAAGGGGAGTCGCCCTTTTGATAATGGCCGACGATCTTTACATTTTCCGCGTTGGAATACCGCTGCCCTTTCTCATCGGTGGAGGAACAGATCGTTCCACCCGTGAGAATGACCAAAATTTTCGGCTTGTTATTGTGCATATGGAGAACCTCCTGTGAGGAAACTGCTTTATCTTGAATGGATTATACCATAATGGCAACAAAGGCGCAAGGCGAAGCCTTCCAAAAATCCCGAATGCGTATTTTAGTGAAGAGTGAAAAGTGAAAAGGTAATAAGTAAAAATCCCGCCCACTTTCGTGAACGGGATATTTGGCTCCCCCTGTTGGACTTGAACC
Organism: Faecousia sp.; assembly: GCA_045645385.1. Taxonomy (GTDB): domain Bacteria; phylum Bacillota; class Clostridia; order Oscillospirales; family Oscillospiraceae; genus Faecousia. Next base: position 10,337 of record JAZRIT010000035.1, on the reverse strand, counting down.
AACGACCTGCGGATTAACAGTCCGTCGCTCTACCGACTGAGCTAAGGGGGAATATCTGTCAGTAGTATAATATAAGTGTACTCAAATGTCAATGCTTTTTTCACACATCCGAAAGGGATATTATACTTTTCCCGCTTCAGTAATTTATATTCACGGCAATTATACAAAAGGTAAAATCAAAAGCCCTTAGAGCCTTAGCAATATATAAGCGGGATCGAACCGCTGACCTCTTGAATGCCATGGCCGCCGGACACGGACAGAATGGATACTGCTGAATAATATGGACTAAATAGCACAAAAATCACGAATAAAAATACATTATGTGATAACTGGTATACAGTGTTTCGTCGTAATTCAAGAAAGATTCAAGATGAAAAGTAGCGACTTACTGCAAAAGTAGCGACCTACGACACCAAATCAAAGAATGCGAGGAATATTGTATGAATTACTTATCTGCAAGACAAACAGCGGAAAAATGGGGTGTAAATGTTTCGTTAGTGAAGCGTTTTTGCGCCCAAGGACGAATCCCCGGAGTGGTCTTTCAAGGGGGCACTTGGCGCATCCCAGAGGACGCAATCCGTCCTACACGGACAGTTTTGGAGTATACATCCGAGGTGGAGTTGCCAGAACTGGCCAAAAAGCTGCAAAATCAGAAGAAAAAGCGGAATTTTCACGGTTTGTACGATTTTACCGTCATTGACCTGACTTACGCATCTTCCCGGATGGCAAGCGTCCGGCTGACAAGACAGCAGGTGGAAACCATCTTCAAAAAGGGTAAGGTTCGGGAGTCCTTCGAGCCTATGAAGGTGTCCGATGTGATCGAGGTGCTGAATCACATCCATTGTGTGGACTATATCCTTGACCACGTGATGGAACCCCTGACCCAAAAGTTTATCCGCAAGCTCCATCACCTCCTGATGACCGGCACGGTGGACGAGTACAAGGAGCAGGTGCGCCCCGGCGAGTACCGTACCATCACATCCCGTCCCCGGGATCGCCAGCTCCTGCACCCGGACAAGATCCATTCCAGTCTGGCAGAGCTGATCACTGCCTACGAAAAGCAAACCGAGATCGAGCGCAATCACATTCTGGACTTCCACGTCTGCTTCGAGGAGATCTTTCCCTTCGAGGACGGCAATGGTCGTGTGGGTAGATTGCTTATGTTCAAGGAATGCCTGCGTCACGATGTGATGCCTTTTATCATCGACGACAAACGCCGCTCCCGCTACCTCCGTGGCATCAAGGAATGGCACACCGACCGCTATGAACTGATCGATGTGGTAATGGAAGCCCAGGATCGCTTCGAAGCCCAAATCGAACTCCAAAAACTCTGCGCCCACACCCGTCTGTACCTGCCTGCCGACTACAAGGAGGACTGAGCTATGGATATGAGAAAACTTTGCCCCGATGCAGACACCGTCCTGGAGCTGCTGTACAATACCTATTACGAACACGTGTGCACCGACGACACCGACGAGATCAAACAGGCCTTCGATGACCTCTATAACGCCCTGTCCGATAAAACCCTTAAAGAAAAGGATGCCATCATCGATTTGGTCTGTAACCTCTGCCGCCTGCACCAACAATCTGGCTTCATCGCCGCCCTCAAACTCGCCCACCGCCTCTCCCAAGAACTAAATACCTAACCCACCCAACGCACAGGGCCGCCCGGTTCCCCCGGACGGCCTTATTTTATCGGTATAGAGGTAGTAAGATGAGAAAATTTCACAAAACAAGATGGACAAAATGATAAAATATGTATTTCTCACTTGACAAAATGAAGAAAATATGTAAAAATATCAGTAGAATCTATTACCGGAGGTAATACTGTATGACTTTTAATGGATCTGAAGCACACGTCGATTTTGATCTGGACCTGATTGTCCGCGCTATTGCGAAGGCTATTAGTGAGGATATTCCCAACCAGCTTCGTGAGCATCACCTGGAGACCAATAACTATATTGGCCTGATGCGCGGTGACTATATTAACGAGAACCTACGCAATTTTGCTCTTGTGGACGGATATGAACTTCTACCCATCCAACGCTATGGCTGGAGGGGACGACTGCTTGTGAATCACGAAAAGCATATTACGCTCAGCATCGTGACACAATCCAATTTACATATGATTCCGCGTACGAAGCGTGCGCGTCCCCATTATACCATGTCTATACTAAAAATGCAAAATGGGGATTTGCAGGGACAGTATGTTCAGCAAACGCTTTTCTCTGTGGAACCCTTCGATAGTGCGGTTCTTGAAGAGGATTATGAGACTATGATGTGTGGAGCAGTTGACCCGTCTGAGGGCTACCATCATTATTTTGTAGCTTATCGTGCAGAGGCTTATGAACTTGTCGATGTTAAGTTGGTTCTCATGGATTCGATGTTCAATGTTGTGCAGGAAGAATCTCTGAACCATCTGATTGTACCTGATTTTGCTCGCCTAACAGAGGAGATTGATTCTGATGCCACGGTTGCAACAGAAGAAACTCACCGCGAAGCAACACGGCAGCTATTCAAGCTTAAGCTTGGCCTACGGAAGGAAGAAGAACAAGCATAATATCCACAATGGGGGAAGATTAAAATGGAAAAGAAAATCTTTCAAGGAAGCCAGCTGAAAAGTGCGAGATTGCTTCGCGGACTTACAGTCACAGCGTTGGCTGATGAAACCGGTATTAGTAAGCAGAGCATATCGCTTTATGAAAACAACGAGAATAAACCCGATTATGAGCGCGGCTATAAATTAGCCGCTGCTCTGCGTGTTCCCTATGAGTTCTTCTTGCAAAAAGATTCCGGCACAGCACAGACTACAGCAACATATTTTCGTTCACTTGCCAGTGCCTCCAAATTAAGCAGAACATCGCAGAGCATTAAGCTGGAACATATTGCTAAAGTTTATGCGGCTCTGTTAGACTACATTGATTTTCCTGCATTAAATCTGCCCCAAATTGAATTCATTGGTTCTAAAAATGATTTTGATGAGGAAGAGAACCATCGTGTATTGCTTGAATTAGAGCAAATAGCTGAAGAGGTTCGTAGCTTATGGGGAATTGGCGATGGCCCAATTGATGACTTGCAGTACACACTTGAGTCTAATGGCATTGTTGTTACTGGATTTGATGCTTCCGAGAATAAAATCGATGCATTTAGTCAACGGATTATTACTGATACAGGAGAAGTTTGTATTATTGCATTAAACCAAGGTGAAAAACCAGAGGGCAGAATAAGATTTGATATGGCTCACGAATTAGCTCATATCCTTATTCATCCTTGGAGCGAAGATCTGGATTGTATTTCTAAAGAAGAGTTTAAGCAAAGAGAAACACAAGCAAACATTTTTGCGGGAGCTTTTCTTCTTCCTCGAGAAAGCTTTGCAAGAGATGTGCAAGCACACCCAACGGATTTGAAGTACTATCAATGGCTGAAGAAGAAATGGAAAATATCTATCCAGGCCATGGTTTATCGTAGTCATCAACTTAAAATCATTTCTACTAACCAGTACCAATATATGATGCGTCAGATTTCCAAGAATGGTTGGAGACATAACGAGCCCGGTGATACACCGTTCTTCATTGGAGAAAACATTTTCCAGGGTGCAATTGATTTGCTTAAAGAAGAGAAGATTCTTAGTGTAAAATCACTTTTAGCACATTTTGCTAAATATGGAGTTTCTCTCTTCTCTTCAGAGATAGAAGCTTTGCTTAATTTGACACGTGGCACATTAGAAGATAAAGAGAGCAATACTAGAATCATTTACTTAAAGACCCCAAAGGAGTAAGCAGCCTATAGTTGATCATCAATTTCATAGACAAGATAGGAGTGAATGGGATGGCAAGTGCGTATTATAATAACTTGATTCGTCGTGTTCTTGATGCTTCATATAGTGATTACTGGGAAGATGCCGTTTATGAATGGGAAATTGTTGACTATGAAGAGGATGAGGATTGCGAGTCGGCTTGTATTTGCGGCAAACAAGGGATAAGGTATTTATATACTATTAGAAATAAAGAAACGGGCAAACAACTATATCCTATTGGATCGTCATGCATTAAGAAGTTTGAAAGAGAAGATATGGATGAAGAAATAGCTGTTTTGGAGGGTATGTTTAAGCTCTATAGAGCTATACGAAACAGAGAAATGATTGATCTATCATCGAAGTACTTTTCCAGGCGTCTTCTTCGAGCACTATATGACGAAGGTGCATTCAAAGATAATCCATATAATAATTTCGATGGTTGGAATGATTGTGAATTCATGACGAAGATGTTTAGCAAGCGGGATAAAGCAGCAATTACTGAAGCACAAAACAGAAAAATCAGAGGAATTATCGGCTTTTCAATCAAACCTTTTCTTGAGCAGAAATTAAGAAATAAAACACGTTGAATAGTGCGAAAACAACTAATAGAATACTAAAACCGGCCAGATCTGGCCGGTTTTAGTATTTATTTGTTCTCTTGCTCTTCTAATCCTATAAAGAACTCATCGTAGGAACATTTATAGATTTTGCGCAACTCAATAATGACACTTGCACGAATATTAAGTTCACCGGCTTCGTACTTGGCATAGGTTGTCCGGCCAATGTCACAGCCGCGACGCTGCAGTTCGGCGCAAAGCTTCTCTTGAGACAAACCGGCATCGCTGCGCAGGCGTCTGAGATTGTCACCCATATTACGATCTCTACGGATTTTCTGCTCCATATATCACACCTCATATAGCATTATTGACCAGTATTGGTTGCAAACTACCATTATGGTATGCTATACTGATGCAAAATATTGTCCGTGATACTGGTCAACTTTTGCATAAAGGGTGATATTATGGCGAATTGTACATTTTTTGGTCACCGGGAGTGCCCTGAGACGATAAAGCCGAGGTTAAGAGAGGTTCTTGTAGAGCTGATAACCAACCACGGAGTGGATATGTTCTATGTGGGTCACCAGGGACAGTTTGATGCCTATGTGCACAGCGAACTGAAGAAATTGAAGCAAGAATATCCACAGATCAACTACGCAGTCGTGCTAGCCTATATGCCCGGTAAGAAAACAGAATACGATGACTACTCCGATACTATGCTCCCAGAGGGTATTGAGTCCGTCCACCCTCACTACGCCATCTCCTGGCGCAACAACTGGATGCTCCGGCAGTCCGAGTATGTTGTCACCTACATCACCCATTCCTGGGGCGGCGCAGCTCAGTTTGCTAAAAAGGCAAAATCGTTAGGGCGGAAAATTATCGAAATATAAAGTTCTACTTATTTATAGATTTCTGGACTTCACATAACCAGATGTTGTATAATGCTATTACAATGCAGGAGGATGATGGTTATGAAGTATTATATTTGCGAGCAAGAAAAAGACACCCTTGTCGTTAGGAAGGAAATATCATTAGACGAATACTCCAACTGGAAAAAATGCACGGATAAGCTAAAATACTACAGTATGGCTAATTGTTTTCGTGATATAGCAATTAGAAACGGTGTTGAGGTACAGGGGTTTTTAAGCAAAATTAGAGGAATATCAAAACGAGAAGAAATAGCAAAATTAAACACCGCAATAATCGGAAGAGAGGCAAACCGTTTAATGCTCAATTACTTGGTTTCATTCCGGACATTTGCTGATAATATGCAGGCGTATTCGCATCATATGAAAAGCGGTAAACAGTTTGAAAAGCAAGTCATTAACCAGATATATGATAGTGAAGCTGTTTATAGATTTTTGTCAAAACTCAGAAATTTTGCTACGCATTTTAGTATGGTTTTTGATTCAATAACATTAGAGTCTAATTCGGTGCGTTTAGTGTGCAGCAAAGAACATTTACTAGAATACCAAGAATGGAACACCAAAAATATAGCATTTATAAAAGCGTGTCCTGAAGAATATTTGCCAATACACGAATATATCGAGCACAACAACGTTTTAATCATGAGCATTTATCTTGGCTTTTTGCGTTACTTTGGAGACGACATTCAGGAAATGCACAATGACGCCATTAATTTGATGAAAGAATACCAGATCGTGAATCCCTTTTTTCTTGAAAGTGAGTCAACAGATTTAACGGGTTCGCATGTGTTTGGTTTAGGGTTAGACATACTTAAGAAGGCTACGGATGAATTTGCGCAATTACCTAATGTGAATGTCTCCTACTTGGGAGTGGATCAAATATTAGCCAAAGACGATGATTCTACCGATTGACGAAAAAGATTATTTATAAAAAACTCTTGACTCTGACGTAACGTCATAGTATATGATAGTGCCAGGAGGAGGGATGCGTATGATGACGGTGGCCCAAATGAGCAAGCGCACCGGTGTCAGTGTGCGGACGCTGCACCATTACGATCAGATCGGCCTGCTGAAGCCCACAGAGGTAACGGATGCCGGCTATCGGCGCTATGACGACACGGCTTTGGACAAGCTTTATATGATCCTGGTGTATCGGGAGCTGGGCTTGTCCCTGAATGAGATCGGCAGCATTTTGGACGCACCGGACTATGACCGCAACCGGGTTTTGGAGCACCAGATCAAGCTGATGCAGGAGCGGATAGAAAAACTGCAAAACCGAGTCACCCTTGCCAAAGGAATGCTTATGTTAGGAGTGAAATACATGGATTTTGAAGGCTTTGACCCCAAGAAAATTGATGAATACAGCCAGCAGGCTAAGGTGCTTTACGGCAAGACGGATGCCTATCAGGAATTTGAGCAGAAGCAAAAAAGCCGCACCAAGGAACAGGAGAAAGATCTAGGCGCTCAGGTGATGGAGCTGTTTGCAAAGCTGGGCAAGATGCGCCCCTGCCCGCCGGACAGCGAAGCGGCCCAAAATTGGGCGAAGGAACTGCAGGCGTTCTTTACGGAGCATTTTTACACCTGCACGCCCCAGATCTTCAAGAGTTTGGCAGAAAGCTACGCCGGCGGTGGCAGTATGACGGAAAACATCGATAAAGTCGGCGGCGAGGGCACAGGTGCCTTTGCCAAGCAGGTGATCGATGAATATTGCAAGTAGAAAGTGTTACAAATGGGCAGTTCATATGAGCTGCCCTTTTGTAATGCCTTGTCATTCCACAAAAAGTATAATATAATAAGCTTAAGCGAACTGCGACTTGAGCGATCATTGTAAATGATTGGGAAGCCTACCGCAAACCTGACAGACTTGCGGTATCTTCCGGCACAAACGTGTTTCTCTGGTCTTTTTTTGCTAATATTAAGTGAAGGGGGAAACTTTATGTTTTCCAAGCTTAAACTGTCACTCAGACGAATTAATTACAAACTGTTTTTTGCACTTCTCGTCCTAGGGCTTGCACCCACAGTTTACACCACAGTCCGGGTGTTCTTCCTCGGTCAGTTGCCGGGGGAATATTCCTTCTCTATCGCAGGTCAGCTGTCCTGGGTGAACCTGTTGTATGAGATTCTGAACGAAGCCATCATTCTGCCCCTGTTCTATTTCGTCGGCAAGGTAAAAGACGATAAGGCGGAATTTTCAAACCGTGTCCGTACCGGTATGCTCATCTCCCTAAGTGTGTATGCCGTGCTGTCCGCAATCGTACTGATCTTTGCAGAGCCCATGCTAAAGCTGATGGCAACCGACGCAAGCATCCTGGAGCTTTCAGCATCCTACATACGCATCGAGAGCATCGCTAACATTTTCTCTATCCTCACGCAGTTTGCTCTGGTTGCCTTGGTGACAATCAATAAGAGTAAATACCTTTATGCCCTCACCGGCGCTCGTCTGGTGCTGTGCCTTGTGAGTGACACCTTCCTCGTATCGAGCCTGTCCGTGTCATTAAATCTCGGCGTGAATGGCATCGGATATTCCAATATCCTCGTCAATGCATTGCTCCTTGCGGTGTCTCTTGTGCTTCTTGCAAAAGAGGAAATCAAAGTATTTTCCAATGCGAAGCTCCATTTTGCGTGGGCAAAGGAGTTCGTGAAGGTTGGCGGTATCTCGGGTGTGGAATCCCTTGTTCGTAATGTGGCATATATGGTGATGATTGCTCGGATGGTCAATGTGGTGGGCGAACAGGGTACCTATTGGGTGGCGAACAACTTTATTTGGGGATGGCTCCTTTTGCCGGTGCTGCAGCTAGGTGAGCTCATCAAGCAAGAGGTGGCGACCGATAAGGAAAATATCCGTCGGAACTCCCTGGGTTATTTTGGAATCACGGCAATGATCTGCACATTATGGCTTGTCAGCATCCCTCTGTGGAAGCCGTTTATGACTCGAGTGTTAGGCTTTACGGAGGTGGATAAGCTTTATAATCTGGTGCTGTTGTTGGTTGGCTTTTATGTTCTGTACGCAGTGCAGAATGTGTTCGACTCCACCTTCTACGGCTTGGGCAAAACAAATTATATGCTGTTTGAATCGGTGGTGACGAATGCTGTCTATTACGGCATCGCCTTTGTTCTCTACGCCACAGGCCTGTGGACACCGACGCTGACCGGCATCGCGCTGCTGTTCGGCATCGGCAATGCTTTTGACAGCCTTGTATCCGCTGCGGCGTATGCGTATCTGCTGAAGAAGCAGAAAATCAACATTTTGAAGGTGGAAGAACTGCCCATGCCGAAAAGGGGAAGAAAATGAGCACAGAAAATATCTTTTATACAAGCGACCGGGCCGAGTGGCGGCAATGGCTTGAGGAGCATTTTGAGACGGAAACGGAAGTTTGGTTTGTGTTTCCTCTGAAGAACAGCGGCAAGCCGGGGCTTTCTTATAACGATGCCGTGGAGGAGGCGCTGTGCTTTGGCTGGATCGACAGCATTTATCACGCCGTAGAGGGGGGCCGCGCCTTGCGGTTCACGCCGAGAAGAGCCGGAAGTCCCTATTCCCGTCCTAACATTGAGCGCCTGATTTGGCTGGACAAGCAGGGAATGCTCCATCCCAGTGTACGGGAAAGTGTTGCCGATCTGATCGCTGCGCCCTATGTTTTTCCGGAGGATATCATGGATGCGATCCGTGCAGACTCGGTGGCATGGGCGCATTTTGAAGCCTTCTCCCAGCCCTACAAGCGCATCCGCGTTGCCTACATCGACGCAGCGCGAAAGCGACCCGAGGAATTCAAAAAGCGACTGGATAGCTTCCTGCGAAAAACTCGGGAGGGCAAGCTGATCCCCGGCTACGGCGGCGTAGATAAGTATTACGATTGAAATGTAAAATTGGAATTTGTGGGGATGATTGAGATGATCATTTTAATTACCGGAGCATCGCATACAGGCAAAACGGCTCTTGCGCAAAAGCTGCTTGAAAAATATAAATACCCATATCTTTCGATAGACCATCTGAAAATGGGTCTGATTCGCAGCGGCAATACAGAACTTACTCCCATGAGTGATGATAAGGATTTGACCGCATACTTATGGCCCATCGTCCGTGAAATGGTTAAAACTGCTATCGAAAACAAGCAGAACTTAATTGTCGAAGGCTGCTATATTCCATTCGATTGGCAGAAAGACTTTGACTCCAAATATCTTGAAAGCATCAAATATTACTGTCTTATAATGAGTGAGGAATATATCAAAAATCACTTTGCTGACGTAAAGAAATATGCAAATGTCATTGAAAATCGTTTGGATGATGAATGGTGCACAATGGAGAGTGTGTTGGAAGACAATGTAGAAATCTTAAAACTGGCCAAGATGCATAATGTGAATTATATTCTTATCGATGACAAATATGAAATCAACATTGATTTATAACAACAAATTCCAATAGGTCGAACAGTATAATAAATATTGATTTAACGAGGGGTTTCAATGGTTAGAATAGCAAGAAATAAAGACAGTCGTGTTTTGGCAGAAATGGCTGTTCAAATGTGGGATAGTCATACTGTTGATGAATTGGAAACAGAGTTTATTGAAACACTTAATGACAAGCAATCTGCGCTTTTCATCAAGTATATAAATGATTTACCCGTAGGATTTGCACAATGCGGTTTGAGAACTGACTATGTTGAAGGCACAGAAAGTTCTCCTGTAGGTTACTTGGAAGGCATTTTCGTAAAAGAAGAATACCGAAAGAACGGATATGCAAAAGAACTCCTTTCAGCTTGTGAAATATGGGCAAAAGAAATTGGATGCAGTGAGTTTGCCAGTGATTGCGAGATAGACAATATGGATAGTTTCAAATTCCATATGGCAATGGGATTTGATGAAGCAAATCGTATCATCTGCTTCAAGAAAAGATTGTAAACAGTTCTCCAAATACCGATATGTCCAACTGACAGCAACAGCGGGTTGCTTGTAAAGCAGCGCACCCAATGATACAATAGCGGTATCACATATAAGGCGGTGACGAATATGGAAACCAAAGATATTATTCTGCAGCTTCGGACGAAAAAGGGCTTTTCCCAG
>JAZRIT010000034.1:0-13813 GCA_045645385.1 Faecousia sp. | reverse complement strand
CCTTCTTCCTTCACGCGGCGTTGCTGGGTCAGGGTTTCCCCCATTGCCCAATATTCCCCACTGCTGCCTCCCGTAGGAGTCTGGGCCGTATCTCAGTCCCAATGTGGCCGTTCATCCTCTCAGACCGGCTACTGATCGTCGCCTTGGTGGGCCGTTACCTCACCAACTAGCTAATCAGACGCGAGACCATCTTTCAGCACATTAAGCTTTGGTATCAAAGGGATGCCCCTTCGATACATCATGCGGTATTAGCAGTCGTTTCCAACTGTTGTCCCCCACTGAAAGGCAGGTTTCTCACGCGTTACTCACCCGTTCGCCACTTTCCTCAACTTCATTCAGCCGAAGCCTCAATCCGTCGATTCTCGTTCGACTTGCATGTGTTAGGCACGCCGCCAGCGTTCGTCCTGAGCCAGGATCAAACTCTCAAAAATTTGTATCTAAACCCCGAAGGGCTCAAATCAAGTTTTTGAATAATTTGCTCTTAGCAATATTACTCAAGAATTTTCGTTGGCTGTTTTTCGTTCTAAAACGCTTAAACAATTCCATCTTTATCAATTGTCCAAGGTGTTACTTGTTCGTCTTTGCGTTATTCAATTTACAAGGTACATTCGCCCAGCCACCCGCGTGGCGAGCTTGTTCATTCTATCACAAACAACTTGTTGTGTCAAGAACTTTTTTCTTGTTTTTACAAAATTTTTTGCGATAAAAATCCCGCGCTTCAAGGCGCTCGAGTATATTACCAAAGGCAGTTCTTTTTGTCAAGAACAATTTTTCAAAATTTCAGAAAATTTTGGCGGCTCTTTCGAGCCGCCAAAAGATACATTCTATAGTTTATTCAACATCGTCGATCAGACCGTAGCCGCCGTCATTTCTGCGGTAGACCACCGCAAAGCTGCCACCGTTATCCTCATCCCGGAAGGCGAAGAAGTTATGCTCCAGCAGATTCATCTGCATAACCGCCTCTTCCCGGGTCATGGGCTTGAAATAGAACTGCTTGACACGAACGATCTTCAGCTCCTCCTCCGGCTCTTCGGCCGCGAAGGAGGTCTCCTCGGCGGTGCGGACGAAGGCATCCTGCCGCAGACGGCGGGCAAGACGGGTCTTATTCTTGCGGATCTGGCCCTCAATAGTGCCTACCGCCGCATCGATGGAGGCAAACATATCGGAGGTGCTTTCATTGGCACGGAACACAGTACCCGCTCCCCGAACCGTAAGCTCTACATTGTTACGGTTCTTCTCCACAGAAAATACCACAAGCGCTTCCGCATCCTCCTCAAAAAACCGTGCCAGCTTCATTACCTTTTTCTCGGCATAAGCATGGACATTGCCGGGAAGCTTGACTTTCTTCTCACTGTACTGAAACTTCATAATGCGGTCGCTCCTTTCTTTTTGAACCGGTGTTCCGGTTTACTTATATTATACCACGATTTGCCGATATCGGCAAGGTCACTCCTCCTCGTTATCCAGAAGCTCGGACATAGTCATTGTATAAAGCAGTTCTGCTTTCTTTTCAAAGAGCTTGCTCAGCCGGATGGCCTGCCGCCGGTTGGGGGCAAGCAGCTCCAGGGTCATCAGATTTCCTTTTTCGTCGTCCAGGGACATCACCACGGACATCTCCTCCCCCTCCCGGGGGATAATCTGGGTCTTCACAAAGCTGCTGCGGCGCAGCTGGCGGTTAAAGCGGGACACGGCGTTTTCCGCCTTCTGCCGGACAGTATATACAATGGAATCCTCCGTCAGCTTGCCGTCGGCGATGCCCTTTTCCGTGATCTCATAGCGCTCGCCCTCCAATACCCGGATGTGGCCGGATTCCACCAGCTGGGGCAGGGCGGTACATACATCAAAATAGCTAAGGCAGTCGTCCTGATAGCACAGCTCATAGATCTCCTGAGAGGTCATGGGATAGTTGGAACGGGCCGCCACATATAAAATCAAAACCTTGACATCCATCATATCGTGGATGAAACCTAATCTCTGCATTTTCTTCACCTCAATATTATTATACAGCACCCCGGGCAAAAATCAAGCACAACTGCGCGCCCCACGGCATATTGTGGGGGTGAAAGGGTGAAGGCTATGGAACAATGTATCATTTACGCAGCGGGGTACTCCCCGGCGATGAGCTACTGTATTCAATTTTTAAAGCAAGCGGGTTTCTCTCTGGTAAGCGAGCCGTGTCCGCAGGTCACCCACCTGTTGCTGCCGGTACCCAGCTTCGGGCCGGACGGAGGCATCGTGGGCGGCGGCAATTTAAGCACCCTGCTGACCCTGCTGCCCAAAAATATAACGGTCATCGGCGGGAATTTAGACCGACCGGAGCTGGACTATTATACCACGGCAGATCTGCTGCAGGATGCGAACTACTTAGCGCTCAACGCCCGGATCACCGCCCACTGCGCCCTGGAGCTGGCACTGGATCAGCTGCCGGTGATCTTAGACGGGTGCGAGGTGCTGATCATCGGCTGGGGACGGATCGGCAAGTGCCTTGGTAAGCTCCTGCAGCAGTTGGGGGCACGGGTAAGTGTATGCGCCCGGAAGGAAAGCGACCGCAGTATGCTCTGCGCATTGGGCTACCGGGCGCTGCAATTGGAGCAGGTTGACCCGGCGGCCTACCGGGTGATCTTCAACACGGTGCCGACTATGTTATTTCCCACCTGTCCGGGAAATGCCTTGAAAATCGACCTGGCATCCCGCCTGGGATTGGGCAGCAGCGATGTGATCTGGGCCAGAGGCCTGCCCGGCAAGGATGCGCCGGAAAGCTCCGGCCAGCTGATCGCAAACACCCTGATCCCGATACTCAGAAAGGAGTAGGCTATGCAGATCGGATTTGCCATGTGCGGCTCGTTTTGTACCTTCGCATCGGTGTTTCCGGCTATGGAGGCCCTGGCGCAGGAGCATACCGTCATCCCCATTTTCTCCCAGATCGCCTGCACCGCCGATAGCCGGTTCGGCGACCACCAGGCCCATATTGCCTACGCCGAGCGCATCTGCGGCCGCAGTGTCTTACACACCATCGAGCAGGTAGAGCCTATCGGCCCGAAGAAACTGCTGGATGCGCTGGTCATCGCCCCCTGCACGGGAAACACCTTAGCAAAGCTGGCCCACAGCATTGCCGACGGCCCGGTGACTATGGCGGCCAAGAGCCATTTGCGCAACGGCCGGCCAGTGATCGTGGCGGTGTCCACCAACGACGCTTTGGCCGGCACCGCAGAGAACATCGGGAAGCTGCTTGGCAAAAAGCATTACTATTTTGTCCCCTTTGGGCAGGATGACCCCCAGAAAAAGCCCACCAGCATGGTGGCGGATTTTTCTAAGATCCCGGAGACCCTCACCGCCGCCTTAGAGGGCCGGCAGATTCAGCCCATACTATTATAATTAAAATAAGGCACCTGCTTACAAAAGCAGGTGCCTTATTTTGCAAAGAACGGATCCTTCGACTCGCTACGCTTGCTCAGGATGACATTCGTTTTTCTATAGGGTTGCGGGCGATTCGTGAATCGCCCCTACGGTTGGATATGGCGGCGGGGGCAAGCCCTAAGCCCTACAATTATTCTTATAAGGATTCTATTTCCGAAAACCAGATGCGGGCGGTGGCATCGCTGGGCATACGCCAGTCGCCACGGGGACTGAGGCTCAATGACCCAACCTTCACGCCGTCGGGCATACAGCTGCGCTTGAACTGCTGGGTGAAGAACCGGCGGTAGAATACCTGCAGCCATTTCTTCACCGTTTCCCCGTCGTACTCGCCCTTGAAGGCCCGGCAGGCCAGGGCATAGACCTTTTTGGGGGTGTAATCGTAGCGGAGGATATAATACAGGAAGAAATCGTGGAGGGCGTACGGGCCCACCAAATCTTCCGTCTGCTGGGCAATTTTGCCTTTTTCGTCCGAGGGCAGCAGCTCCGGGCTGATGGGGGTATCCAGAATATCCATAAGAACATCCCGGACGGCTGCAAAGCGGGGATGCTCCGCCACGGTGGCGATGACCTGCCGGATCATGGTCTTGGGAACGGAGGCATTGACGCCGTACATACTCATATGGTCGCCGTTGTAGGTGCACCAGCCCAGGGCCAGCTCGCTCAAATCGCCGGTGCCTACCACGATGCCGCCCACCTCGCCGGCGTAGTCCATAAGGATCTGTGTGCGTTCTCTTGCCTGGGCGTTTTCGTAGGTGGTGTTATGCACTTTCGGATCGTGGCCGATGTCCCGGAAATGGGTGCTGACTGCATCCTTAATAGAAATCTCCTTGCTGGAAATACCCAAAAGATTCATCAGTTCCAGTGCGTTATTGTAGGTACGGTCGGATGTGCCGAAGCAAGGCATTGTAACACCGGAAATATCCGTCATAGGACGGCCTAATTTCGCCATTGCCTCCACGGCCACCAGCAGGGCAAGGGTGGAATCCAGTCCGCCAGAAATGCCGATGACCGCCTTGGCGCCCACCACCTTCAGCCGCTGGGCAAGGCCGGTGGCCTGGATCTGAAATGCCGTATTGCACCGCTGGGCACAAGTCTGCTTGTCCGTAGGAATGAAAGGCAGCTTATTGAGCTTATACAGCGTGCCGTCAGACCGCAAGGGCATAGTACAGCAATCCACATAGCGGACAGGCTCAACATTGCCGTAAAGGGCTTCGGCATCCCGGACGCTCTTATTCTTCCGCCGTTCGCTGCGGATACGTCCAACATCCGCATCCTGCACCAGCAGATAGTCCGTCTCCAGCTCCTGCTTATTTTCTTTCAGCACATCGCCGTCCTCTGCCACCAGCGCGTGGCCGCAGAACACCAGATCCTGGGTGGATTCGGTGCAGCCGGCAGAGGTATAGGCATAGATGCAATTGCAGATGGCAGACTGGTGGCGCACCAGATCCCGGCGTTTCGTCCGCTTGCCTATCCCCTCCGGAGAGGCGGACAGGTTTACCATCACTTCCGCCCCGTTCAGGGTCAGCATTGTGGAGGGAGGGATCGGTGTCCACAGGTCCTCACAAATTTCCACACCCAGCTTCACGCCGTCGCCCAGCCGGAAGATCAGATCCCGGCCCACGGGGATCTCGTAATCCCCCAAGCCGAACAGGCTCGCGCTGACGGTATCCTGCCGCAGATCGGCAGAGGAGGAGAACCAGCGGCGCTCATAAAACTCCCGGTAATTGGGCAGATATGTCTTGGGCACGATGCCCCGGACCACACCCCCGGATACCGTCACGCCGCAGTTATACATCTGCCCGGCCAGCAGCAACGGCGCGCCTATGACAGCAGTGATCTTGGGGTGTTTTTCCGTATGGCGGCAAATTTCCCCGATGCCTGCCGCAGCAGCATCCAGCAGGGTCTGCTGAAAGAACAGGTCCCCACAGCTATAACCGGTGACCGCCAGCTCCGGAAAGATCACCACATCACAGCCGAAACGGTCTGCCTCGGTGATCTTATCGCAGATATCCCCGGTATTTTGCAGGGTGTCTGCCACCTTCACAGGGGGTACGGCGCAGGCAATTCGGATATAATCCAGCATAATCTCCCTCCAACGCGCATTTTATAAAGGTATGATACCACATTCCCGGGATTTTGCAAAGGGGCGGCAGGATTATTTTTCTTCACAGGGGGACTTTTCTGTGGTATACTGGTAAAAACGGAGGTGGAGTTATGCCGAAATCTGACAATCAAAAGCTGAAGATGTTTTATATCCTGGATTACTTAGAAAGAAACTCCCACGAGCAAAAGCCCGTGAGAGCTGCAGAGCTGATCGCTATGCTGGACCGGGAGCATAACATCTCCTGTGACCGCAAGACCGTCTATTCCGATGTGGCTGCCCTGCAGGAGTACGGGGTGGACATTGTGTCCATTCCCGGCAAGAACGGCGGTTATTACATCGCCTCCCGGAATTTTGAGCTGCCGGAATTAAAGCTGCTCATCGACGCGGTCCAGTCCAGCCGGTATTTAACGGAGAAGAAATCCCGGGAGCTGATCGAAAAGCTACTGAATCAGTGCAACGAACAAGATGCGCGCCTGATGAAGCGGAATATTCTGGTCTCCGGCCGGGTCAAAAGTATGAACGAGACCATCTATTACAGCATAGATACCATCCAGGAGGCCATCGCCCAGAACCGGCAGATCGCTTTCCGTTATTTTGACTGGGACTTCGGCGGCAAGCGGAAGTACCGGGAAAAGAGTTACACCGCCAGCCCTTACGGCCTGTGCCAGGACAACGAAAACTGCTATTTGCTAGCCCTGTCCGACCGTCACGGCATCACCTCCTACCGGGTGGACCGTATGACGGACATTGCCCTGCTGGACACACCCCGCACCCCCTGCCCGGAACTCACCGGCAAGGCCCTTGTGGACCACGCCAACCGGCTGTTTCAGATGTATTTTGGCGATGCCGCTGATGTAAAGCTGCGGTTTCACAACAGCCTTCTCAATGTGGTCATTGACCGCTTCGGCAAGGATACGATGCTGATCCCCGACGGGGACGAATATTTTAATTTCACCGTAAAGGTAGCCGTATCGCCGATGTTTCTAAGCTGGGTAATGGGCTTCGGCAGCAAGGCCAAGGTCCTCTACCCCCAAAGCGTTGTCGACGCGCTTTGCAAGCTCTGCCGGGAGACTATGAGCCAGTACTGACCGGCTCCCGCTCCGTTGCAAGGCAAAAAGAGGCAAATATCTCCCGCCAGGTCTCCTGCACCTGCCCGGCTGCTTCTTCGCCGGCCAGCGCGGTGAGGACATAGTGGTAGACCCCGTCATCCAAAATACAGGTCCTGCCCACCTCAGTCCCCTGCTCGCCGTTTGCCGTCCACATAAACTGGTGGCGCTTCACCGTTCCCTGCCGGGTGGTCTGAATTTGCAGGTTTTCCTTATCCAGCCCGGTGGTGCTGCGGATGGTCTTGATAAGATCACCGGACTGCAGGGTCTGCACAGTCACCGAATAGTCATCACACAGATACAGCGTGCCGTTTTCCTGACTTTGCAGGGCCGGGGTAGACAGCTCCGGCGGCAAATGGAGCTGCACCCGCTGCACCGCCGCCAAAACCTGCTCAGCCTGTTCATCATTTACAGTCTCCAGCATTGTTTCCTTGCTGCAGCCGCAAAGCAGCAGGACGATCAGCGGAATTATCAAAAGTTTTTTCATCCCAAAACCTCCCAAAAGGAATTTTTCTATGCTTATCTACCTGTTACTAATAAATGCCGTGGGCTTCGGGGTTATGCTTTACGATAAATACCTGGCAAAAAATAATCTCCGGCGCATCCCGGAGAGAACTTTGTTCGGTATTGCGGCCTTTGGCGGCAGCATCGGCTGCATTTTCGGTATGTATACCGCCCGACACAAGACCCGGCACAGGTCCTTTACCATCGGTATGCCGGCAATCTTAGCGGCGCAGATCGCCGCCGCGGTTTGGTATTATCTATAAGAAAGGTGCGTATCACGATTTTGTGATACGCACCTTTTGTTTATAAGGGATTCTTAGCAATGAATTCGTCCAGCAGCTGGGCTGCCACCATCACCATACGGGCGCAGGGGCGCTTGGCGTAATACTCCGCGGTCCTAGGGGAGGGATTGGGGTCAGACGGGGGATTCTTCAGAATCTCCCGGCAGATGATGCTGCCGGTCTGTTCTTTGAAGACCTCTGCCAGCTGACGGAACCGGGCATACACCTGCTTTTTGGCTTCATCGTCGGTGGGGCTCTCATAGCCGTACAGGCAGCCAAACACCATATTCATACCGCTGACCGCGCCGCAGACCTCCCGCAGGCCGCCCATACCGCCGCCGAAGCCGGAGGCCAGCTTAGCCGCGTAGTCCTTTTCCATCCCGGTCAGGTCGCAAAAGGCCACCGCAACGGCCTGGGCGCAGTTATAACCCTCTAAAAACAGCTCTGCTGCTTTTGTTCCGTGATCCATTTTTCTTTCTCCTTATTATAAATTATCTATCAGCGATTCCGCGCAGACCATACCGTCAATGGCCGCAGACATAATGCCGCCGGCATAGCCTGCGCCCTCTCCTGCCGGGTACAGCCCCTGCAGGCCGGTGGATTGTTTACTTTCATTCCGGACAATGCGCACCGGGGAAGAGCTCCGGGTCTCCGGGGCGGTGAGTACTGCCTCCGGGTCTGCAAAGCCCTTGAGATTACCGTCCAATAAAGGCAATGCTTTTTTAAGCGCGCCGGTAATTTTAGCAGGCAGGACATCGTGCAGGTCGCACCAGGTCACGCCGGGACGGTAGGTGGGCTGTACGCTGCCCGGACCGCCGGATGCCTTGCCTTGCAGAAAATCCCCTACCCTTTGGGCCGGGGCATAGTAATTGCCGCCGCCGACAGAAAAGGCCTTTGCCTCAATTTCCTGCTGCCAGTACATACCGGCAAGGGGGTCTGCCGAGGGAAAATCCTTGGGGTTCAGGGTCACAAGCAATGCCGCATTGGCATTCTCCCCATCCCGGTCGGCATAGCTCATACCGTTGGTGACCACGGCGTTTTCCTCCGACGCCGCCGCCACCACGAAGCCCCCGGGACACATACAGAAAGTATAGACCGTTTCCTCGTCCAGATGCTTTACCAGCTTGTAATCCGCCGGGGGCAGCACCGGGTCATAGCGCCCGTACTGGGCCTTGTCGATCATCTTTTGGGGATGCTCGATCCGCACGCCCATGGCAAAGGGCTTGGCCTCCAAGGGCAGACCGATGGCCTGCAAATACCGGAAGGTATCCCGGGCGGAGTGACCCACCGCAAGGATAACCTGATCACATTCGATCCTTTCGCCGCCGTTTATTTCCAAGCCGGTGATTGCCCCCTCCTGCTGCAAAATGCCGGTGACCTGGGCGTTAAACCGCACCTGGCCGCCCAAAGAAATGATCCGCTGACGCAGATTCTGCACCACCGTCAGCAGCACATCCGTACCCACATGGGGCTTGGCGTCAAAGAGGATATTCTCCCGGGCGCCGGCTTTCACAAACTGCTCCAAAATCCAGCCGATTCGGGGATTATTCACACCGGTGTTCAGCTTACCGTCGGAGAATGTGCCCGCGCCGCCCTCACCGAACTGGACATTGCTTTTGGGGTCAAGCTGGCCGGTTTGCCAGAATTTGCGCACCTTTTCGTGGCGGGTAGCTGCATCCTCGCCCC
This sequence comes from Faecousia sp., assembly GCA_045645385.1. Lineage (GTDB taxonomy): Bacteria > Bacillota > Clostridia > Oscillospirales > Oscillospiraceae > Faecousia. Next base: position 4,715 of record JAZRIT010000034.1, on the reverse strand, counting down.
GTTCCAAAACCAGCGGACGCAGACCGGCCAGGGCCAGAACCAGCGCCGCAAACATACCCGCCGGGCCGAAGCCTACCACCACAGGCCGTTTGACCGGGGTGGCATCGCATTTGGGAACTTTATAGTACTTATCCGCCGCAAGGCTTGCCCGTTTGCAGCCGGACTGCTTGAGGATCTTATTTTCGTTGCCATCTACCGCCACATCCACGGTGTAGACGATCTTCACATCCGGTTTTTTCCGGGCATCCACAGAGCGGCGGACAATGGTAAGCTTGCGGATTTTCGACACGGAAATCCGCAGCGCTTGCGCCGCCTCGTAGGAAAGCTGGGACACATTGTGTTCTGGGGGCAGAGAGATCTCCCGTATTCGTATCATTTCGTTTCCTTTCCCGCGTGCAGACCGGCGCAGCGACCGGAGCTCCAGGCCCATTGAAGATTGTAGCCGCCGCAGTCGCCGTCAATATCCAGCACCTCGCCGCAGGCATACAGCCCTGGCACAAGGCAGCTTTCCATAGTATTTTCGTGAAACTGCTCCGTCAGCACGCCGCCGGCGGTGACCTGGGCGCTGTCCATGCCCAACGGCTCTGTCAGACCGATTTCCAAAGCTTTGATTGCTTCGCAAACCGCCTCGGTTTCCCGGTCGGACAGTTCCCGGGCAAAGGCCTTGCCCTTGACCCCAGCGGTCTTGGTCAGCACCCGGCCCAAGCGGTTATGGAGAATGCCGGTAAGCAGCTCCTCCATAGGCAGGTCCGTGGCTCTGCGGCGGTTGAGTTCCTGCTCCAGACGGGCCTTTTCCCACTCCGGCAAAAAGTCGATTTTGGCCGTCCATTCTCCCGGACCGTAGCACACATCCCGGGAAATCTCAAAGACCACCGGGCCGGAGATGCCATATTCTGTCAGCTGCAGCTCCCCTGTGCTTTCCGCAAAGAGCCTGCCATCCCGAAGAATCGCAATATGGCAGTTGGCGCGGACACCTTTCAGAGAAGCAACTGCGGGCCAATCGGTTTTGAGCTGCACCAAGGAGGGGCGCAGACGGGTGGACTTATGACCTAATTTTGCCAGCAATTTATAACCGGACATGGAGCCGCCTAACTTGCTGCCGGCAAGCCCCCCGCAGGCGATGATCAATTTGTCACAGGTAACAGCTTCGCCCCTGCCGGTTACCATAAAACCTGTGTCGGTTTTTTGTATTTTCTCAGCATCAAAGCCTAATTTTACATCGATATTTGGTTTACATAACGCAAGCCTCAGCACATCCACCACAGAATTGGCCTGGTCAGAATAGGGATAGACCCTGCCACTTTCCTCGGTGACGGTGTAAAGGCCCAAATCTCCAAACCACCGCAGGGTCTGCGTCGGGTCAAAGGCAGAAATGGCCGGCAGTGCAAATTCCGGGTGCTCTCCGTGATAGCCCCGGTCCTTTGCGTGCATATTGGTCAGATTGCACCGGCCGTTGCCGGTGGCCTGGAGCTTTTTGCCCACACGGGCCTGCCGCTCCATCAAAATCACAGAAGCATTGGGATTTTCCGCCGCGGCCAGGGCCGCCGCCATACCGGATGCGCCGCCGCCTATGATACCAATTACCATCATTTCACCTGCTTTCGTACCTATTATAGTAGACAACCCCCCGCAAAACAAGAAAAACTTTCTTGCATTGCAAAAAAGCCGTGGTATAATACATCTAAGAAAGAGGTGCTTATGGACAGAAGCAATATTGAAAAAATCGCAAAGACCCCGGAAGACCGGGTGCTGCTTGCCAAACTGTGGGACAAGATAAACGGCGGTATGCAGAAGAACATCCCCGCCAACACCGGCTTCCTCTCCCCCAGAGAATTGGAAATGGCAAAATTCCTCTTCGGACAGGCAGAGGGGTTACACACCTTCGGCGGCTACGGCGATGCGGAACGGAAAATGCTGGTATACCTGCCGGATTATCTGGAAGCAGATTTTCTCAGCGGAGAGGATTCGCCTCTTGTGTGCCTGCGGGCAACTTTTTATGAGGGGGACACCCCCACCCACCGGGATTTTTTAGGCGCCCTGATGGGCGCAGGTATTGCAAGAGAAACGGTGGGGGATATTTGCGTGGGCAAGGGCAACTGCGATTTCTTTGTCACTGCGGAAATCGCCCAGTATGTTGCGCAGAATTTCCTGTCTGCCGGCAGGACGAAACTCCGTTTGGCCCAAATTTCTCTGGACGAAGTTGCCGTTCCGGAGCCGGAAGTGAAGGAGATCCGGGACACCCTGGCATCTCTGCGGCTGGACAGCGTGATCGCCGCAGGCTTCCGGGTAGGCAGGTCTGCCGCTGCCGATTATGTGACCGCAGGAAAAGTGGCCATCGACGGTCTGCCCTGCGAAAAGCCGGACAAGGCGGTAGCCGAGGGCGCAAAAATATCCGTCCGGGGTCTGGGAAAAATTCTCTTGAAAACCACAGGCGGAACAACCAAAAAAGGACGGATCTCCGTCATTATCGATCGCTATATATGAGGTGAAAATTATGGATATGAATGCAGTTATCAAGCGCATTAACGAACTGGCCGCCAAGGCCAAAACCGAAGGGCTGACCGAGGCCGAACTAGCGGAACGGGACAAGCTCCGCAGAATTTACATTGATTCCGTCAAGGCCAGCCTCACCGGCCACCTGGACAACACCTATATCCTCCGCCCCGACGGCACAAAGGAAAAATTGGGCAAGAAACAATAAAAACAGAGGTGCGGATGCACCTCTGTTTTTTATCGTTTTTTCATTAGGGGAGCAGGCTCAGAGACAGAGTCAGCAGAATCCAAACCAGAGCAATCCACTTGGTAGCAGAAGCCAGCTTCTTATCCCAGCTGCCGCCCTTACCCTTGCCCATATAGGACTCGTTGTTGCCTGCGATAGCGCCGGACAGGCCGGCTTCCTTACCGGACTGCAACAGAACCACCACCACCAGCGCAGCACTGGCAATTACTTCCAAAATCGTAGCAATAAGCTTAATAACTTCCATCTTTTGTAACCTCCCTCCGAATACGGGTTATATGGATACCCCGAAAAATTCGGGTTTTCTATCAATCTAAGCCATTGTAGCACAAGAAAATGACAAATGCAAGACATTTTCTTGATTTTTTTACTTGGTTACCCAATTCCCCGTGGCAAGGCAGTTGAGATAGGCATTGATGAAGGGGTCCAGCGCGCCGTCCATCACGCCGTTTACATTGGATGTTTCGCAGCCGGTACGGGTATCCTTGACCAGGGTATAGGGCATAAAGACATAGTTGCGGATCTGGCTGCCCCACTCGATCTTCTTCTGGACGCCCTTGATATCGGAGATCTTTTCCAGATGCTCCCGTTCCCGGATCTCCACTAGCTTACTGCGCAGCATACGCAGACAGGTCTCCTTATTCTGGAACTGGCTGCGCTCGGTCTGGCAGGACACCACGATGCCGGACTTGTGGATCAGCCGCACAGCGGAAGATGTCTTGTTGATGTGCTGACCGCCGGCACCGGAGGAACGGAAGACCTGCATTTCGTAGTCTTCCGGCTTGATCTCAAAGTCCTCACTGTCGTCCTCGATTTCGGGGATGACTTCAATAGCCGCAAAGGAGGTCTGCCGGCGGGCATTGGCATCAAAGGGAGACACACGGACCAGACGGTGGACGCCGTTTTCGCCCTTCAAAAAGCCGTAGGCATTTTCGCCGGAGATGAGAATATCCGCAGACTTGAGGCCCGCTTCTTCACCCTCCTGATAGTCCATAATTTGGTAGGTAAAGCCGTGGCGCTCTGCCCAGCGGGTGTACATACGGTAGAGCATCTGGCACCAGTCCTGGGCCTCGGTACCGCCGGCGCCGGCCTGGAAGCTCATAAGAGCATTGTTCCGGTCATAGTTGCCGGTGAGCAGGGTCTGCAGGCGGCAGGTCTCCATATCCTCCACGAGCTTCTGGAAACCCTCCTTCAGCTCCGGGAGCATAGAATCGTCGTCCAGCTCCTCGGCCATCTCGCAAATGGTCATCAGGTCATCCCAGGCGCTAAGCATCTGCTTATATTTTTCCAGCTTGCTCTCGCAGGACTTTGCTTTCATCACGATCTGCTGGCTCTTGTCGGGGTTCTCCCAGAAGCCGGGAGCCTCCTGCATGGCCTGCAGGCGCTCCAGCTCATTTTGCAGGCCCTCGATGTTCAAAGAATCCGCAAGACCCTCCAGAGCAGGCCGGATATCGTTTAATTTTTGCTTATAGCTGTCGAACTCGATGTTCATATATTCTACTCCTCATTGGAACATTTCGATTTATTATAGCCCAAAATCCCCGTTCTGTAAAGTAGAAACATAAAAAACCAGGCAAAACGCCTGGTTAAGATCATCTTTCGCTGGGACCGACTTCCTCATCAGCAAAAAGCCAATCGTCCAGATCCGCATAGATCCGCGTCATAAAACCACTCCTCTCACAAGAAAACAGTATATGCACCCGGCGGGCCGGATATGATTGAAAAGATTGACATCCCACCCTTTTTCCGCTACAATATACAATACTCCATTATATGCACCCGTAGCTCAGCTGGATAGAGCATCCGCCTCCTAAGAATCAGAAGAGGTTATTCCATTTCGGTCAATTTCATAGATATGCCCCCGTAGCTCACCTGGATAGAGCGCGCGCCTCCTAAGCGCGAGGTAGTGAGTCCGAGTCTCGCCGGGGGTGCCAAACACCGTGATTTCACCGTAAATCACGGTGTTTTCATAACTATT
>JAZRIT010000033.1:0-4872 GCA_045645385.1 Faecousia sp. | reverse complement strand
TCTCGGCAGCCTCACGCAGACGCTGCATAGCAACCTTGTCATTCTTCAGGTCAATACCCTCGGCCTTCTTGAACTCGGCAACCAGGTAATCCATAATGCGCTCGTCGAAGTCGTCGCCACCCAGACGGGTATCACCGGCAGTAGCCAGCACCTCCACGATGCCGTCGCCGATTTCCAGGATGGACACGTCAAAAGTACCGCCGCCCAGGTCATAGACCATGATCTTCTGGTCGCTGTCCTTGTCCAGGCCGTAAGCCAGAGCCGCTGCGGTGGGCTCGTTGATGATACGCTTCACATCCAGACCGGCAATCTTACCTGCGTCCTTGGTAGCCTGACGCTGGGCGTCAGAGAAGTAAGCGGGAACGGTGATAACAGCCTCGGTGACGGGCTGACCCAGATAGCTTTCTGCATCTGCCTTCAGCTTCTGCAGCACCATAGCGCTGATCTCCTGGGGAGTGTAGCCCTTGCCGTCCACGGTGACACGGTAGTCCTCGCCCATATGGCGCTTGATGGAAGCGATGGTGCGGTCAGCATTGGTCACCGCCTGGCGCTTTGCAACCTGGCCCACCATCCGCTCGCCGGTCTTACTGAATGCCACCACAGAGGGAGTGGTTCTGCCGCCCTCGGCATTGGCAATGACAACTGCCTCGCCGCCTTCCAGCACAGCAACACAAGAGTTGGTAGTACCCAAGTCAATTCCGATAATCTTTCCCATAATAATTTCCTCCTATATGAAAGTTGAATGTGTTTGAATTAAAAATTAAGAATTAAAAGTTAAAAATTATTGTATTGCCTTTGGCAATGATTTTGAATCGTTTATATTGTAGTCACTTAAATTCTTAATTTTTCATTTTTAATTAGTTAGCAACTTGAACCATGGCGAAGCGGACAATCTTGTCGCCGATCTTGAAGCCCTTCTGGAACACCTGGGAGACGGTATTCTCGCCTAAGGCTTCATCTTCCGTGTGCATCACGGCGTTGTGGAGATTGGGGTCAAATGCGTCGCCCACATTGCCGAAGATCTCCACGCCCAAAGAGGTCAGGATGCCCACCAGCTGCGTCATGGTCATTTCCACGCCCTTTTTGTAGGCCTCGTCTTCCGTGGGCTGATTCAGCGCCCGCTCCAAGTTATCGTACACCGGCAGGAGCTTTTCCACTGCGTCGGCCTTGCCGCCCGAGTAAGACTGCTCTTTTTCCTTGAGGGTGCGCTTGCGGAAATTATCGTAATCCGCCGCTAAGCGCAGGTAGCTGTCGTGCTCGGCGTTGTACTTTTCTTCCCATTCGTTGACCTCCGGGGTTTCGGTGGTTTCCTCCACTGTTTCTACCTCCGGGGTTACTTCCTCAATTTTCTCTTCTTTCTTCTTTGCCACTACTGGACCTCCTGATACGCATATTTTCCTTGTCATTGCGAGGAGCCAAAGGCGACGTGGCAATCTCAAGTAGGCAGTATAGATTGCCACACCAGTGTGCTCACTGGTTCGCAATGACATCGATAGTCTTTATTCTTCTTTTCCCTCAGGCAGCTGGGGCTGCTCGGGCTTTGCAAACATCTTGGAAAGGCTCTCGGCAAAGTAGGAAAGCCGTGCGGTGACCTTGGCGTAGTCCATACGGGTGGGGCCAACCACGCCGATCATGCCCTGCATGCCGTCGCCGATATCAAATTTGGTCATAACCACCGATGTGTCCTTCAATTCCTGGGCCACATTTTCAGGGCCAACCAGCACCTTGGTGCCGTTCTGATTCTGCATAATGGCAGGCAGGTTACTAAGGGCCTCCTCGTCTAAAGAGGACATCACCTTTTGGGCCTTATCCACATCCCGGTACTCCGGGTGGCCCAGCAGCCGCATCTGACCGGCAACGGCCATATTGGTGCTGCCCTGGGTGCGGAGGGTCTCGGCGGTAAAGTCCACGATCACAGGCACCAGCGCGGCAGCATTGCCGGCAGCGTCCATCACCCGGGTCAGCAGCTCCGGGGTGAATTCCTCGGGGGAGATGCCTGTCATCGTGGCGTTGAGCACCGCCGACAGCACCTGCAGATCGCTTGGCTGCAGCTCCACCGGCAGCTTGATCAGCTTATTAATGACCTGCTCGTGGGAGAGCATCACCACTAAGATCACACTGCCCGGACCTGCAAAAATCAGCTCAAACCGCTTTGCGGTAACACCGCTGTGACGGGAGGCGGCGGAGATGGCCGGCAGATCGGTAGCCTGGCTCACCAGCTTTGCTACCTTTTCCAGCATCTTATCCACCTGCTGCATCTTTTCCTCGATGGCGGTATTGATGGACTGGGTCTCGTCCAAGCTCAGACGGTAATCGGCCATCAGCTCATCCACATACAGCCGGTAACCGGCGGCGGCAGGGATGCGCCCTGCGCTGGTGTGGGGCTGCTCCAAGTAGCCGAGGGTGGTCAGCTCGGCCATTTCGTTACGGATGGTGGCAGAGGAGTAGTTCATATCCGGCAGCTCGGCAATGGCCTTGGAGCCCACCGGCTCGGCGGTGCGGATATACAGGTCCACAACGCTGCGCAGTACCTTCTTTTTCCGTTCCGTCAGTTCCATAAGATTCCTCCTCTTTCTGTCTTAGCACTCATTAACTTTGAGTGCTAAGCAGAGTATAACAGAGAGTGCTAAAAAAGTCAATAGAAACATTTTGAAATTATTTTGAACAATATAAAAAAGACTATTCCATATTTCCGGGCTGTCTGTTATTATCACGAAGAAGCCACCCCTTAATAATTTACATTTTGTAAATATTTACAATTTACAAATTCTGCGTTTTTGGTATACTAAAATTGTATGTAATAAGATGTCTGAAGAATAAAAAAGGAGATAAATATGGATTTTTTCTCAATCATTACCCTGTTTGGCGGCTTGGCCTTCTTTCTGTACGGCATGAGCATGCTCTCCGGCGGCCTGGAGCGAATGGCCGGCAGTAAGTTAGAAGGCGGTCTGAAAAAACTGACCACCAATCCTTTTATGGGACTTTTGCTTGGTCTTGGCATTACGGCGGCCATTCAGTCCTCCTCTGCAGTAACCGTTATGCTGGTAGGTCTTGTAAACTCCGGCATTATGTCCATCGGCAGAAGTATTTCTGTGATTATGGGTTCCAACATTGGCACCACCATGACCGCGTGGATTCTTACGCTGGTAGGTGTGGAGTCCGATAATTTCTGGATCAGTCTGATGAAGCCGGAGAATTTCTCTTTGGTCTTTGCCTTTGTAGGCATCCTGCTGATTATGGCAGGCAAAAAGGACCGGCAGAAGAACATCGGCGGCATTTTAATCGGCTTTGCCATTTTGATGTACGGTATGAAAATGATGAGCGGCGCTGTGAAGCCTTTGGCCAACAACCCCGCCTTTACCAGCCTGTTCACCGCATTCAAAAATCCCCTGCTGGGTGTTCTGGTGGGTCTCGTGGTCACCGCGGTGATTCAGAGTTCCTCCGCGTCCGTGGGTATTCTGCAGGCGCTGGCCCTTACCGGCTCCATCAGCTATGGCGCGGCCATTCCCATTATTATGGGTCAGAACATCGGTACTTGCGTCACCGCGCTGATCTCCAGTATGGGTGTTACCAAAAACGCCAAAAAGGTTGCCGTCATTCATATCGCATTCAACCTGATCGGCACCGCCGTGTGCTTGGCGCTTTATCTGGCAGGCAATGCCATTTTCCAATTTGCTTTTGTAGATAAGCCCATTGATGCAGTGGGCATCGCGGTAGTGCATACGATGTTTAATGTGTTTACCGTGGCGCTGCTGCTGCCCTTCTCCAAAATGCTGGAAAAGCTGGCAAACAAAATTTTGCCCGACACTGTCGTCGAGGAGATCCCCCTGCTGGATGCCCGTCTGATGGCAACCCCCTCTTTGGCCATTGCCGAATGTAATGCGTTGGCCGTAAAAATGTCCGCTATCGCAAAGGATTCTCTGATAACCGCTGCCACTCTGCTGGATCACTATGACGCGGAGAAGGCCCGTCAGGTGGTTGCCTGGGAAAAGGAACTGGACCAGTACGAGGACGCATTGGGCACTTATCTTGTACAGCTGTCTGTCAAGCGGCAGTCGGAAAAGGACTCTCTGCGGGTGTCCAAGATCCTGCACTCCATCAACGATTTTGAGCGGTTGGGCGACCACGCAGTGAATCTGATGGAAGCCGCCCAGGAGTTGCATGAAAAGGGCCTTAGCTTCTCTGACAAGGCCAAGGCGGAGCTGGCCATTCTGCGGGAGGCCATTGAAGAGATTCTGAATCTCACCGGCCAGGCATATGCGGAAAACGACGGCGCCACCGCCCGTATGGTAGAGCCTATCGAGCAGTGTGTGGACCATTTGGTAACGGATATCAAGGCACGGCATATCGACCGTCTGCAGGCCGGAGAATGTTCCATCGCTTTGGGCTTTGTGCTGTCGGATGTGCTGAACAATTTCGAGCGTATTTCCGACCACTGCTCCAATATCGCTGTGGCGGTCATCGCCCAGGCTCACAAGGGCTTCGATACCCACCAGTATCTGCGGGATATGAAGCAGGACGACGAGGACTACCGCCGTATGCGGAAAGAATATGGCGAGATCTACCGTCTGAAATAAATCAAAAGGCGTGTTGCTAAAAACAGCAACACGCCTTTTTTATGCGATTGTAGGGGCGACCAGTGGTCGTCCGTTACCGCAGTATGACATTTTACAAGCGGACGAGCAATGCTCGCCCCTACAAATATAAATGGCAATAAAAAAGCACCCCGGGTTGAACTGCCCCAATTTGTTCGGACAGCACAAAAACACCCCTATGTAGGAAATATTTAATTCAAGCGGAGTGGCGTAGCGTTAGCGGCGCCACTCCTGTTTTTGTTTGGATACGTTCATTGTTGTAAAAGTAGATGTAGTC
>JAZRIT010000032.1:0-13752 GCA_045645385.1 Faecousia sp. | reverse complement strand
TTGGTGTAGGTATACTCGGCAAGCAGACCCACGCCGGCATACACAGCGGTACGCAGACCAAAGCGATTGTACCAGAAATTATACGATGTGGTCGGGGTGTCCAGAAAGTACAGCAGGTCATCGTAGTAGGTATAGGATGCGGAGAGGCCGCTGTCGGCATCTATGGCCTTGGAGACCGACTCGACCCGGTACATATCGTCGTAGCTGTAGGTGGTGCGGGTTGCGGCGGTATCCTCCGGGTCCTGCACCCATTCCAGGACGTTGGTGTCGGCGTTGTAGCCATAGGTGGTCACCTTGCCCAGCGCGTCGGTGGTGGACACCAGCCGGTTGCCGTCGGCAGAATAGACTTAAAAATGGCAAAAGGCGATTCACCGGAAGGTGAATCGCCTTGCTGCGTTTGTTACAGATTCACTTTCCAACTGAGGTTGTTAAATCCGTTTCATATTGAAGTGTTATTTTAGTCCGGTTTTTGATATATTTGCAAAGTTCTAAGGTTATGTCCACAAAAAGCATTTATCATAATAAGATCAAATAATTCAGCGTTTTTCTTCCAATATACCATTCGATTATTTAACTCGTTATGTGGTACAAATTCTTTTTTCGGAGGAACTGCATCTAAATAACATCCAACATACTCCACACACGGTGGAATATGTTTCCCTGCAGCAAGTACCAACAGTGCTCTGAATTTAGGCAAAAGACCATATTCGTCAACTTCATAAGTATGTTCCTCTTTTTCGGCAATATCTTCATTCAAACGCTTGTAATTATATGGCCAAAAACGTTCTTCATATTTTGCTGTAGATACTTGAACATATTCCAATTGATCATACTCTTCAATGGTTGATGGCAGTTGATCATCCTTTGTTATTTTAACATAAACTATCGGCGCAATCACCCGAGGAGATATTTGATATTCACCAATCTTTTGAATTAGAAAGTATCGCCCCCAAAGACCTTTTTCTTTTGCCAATTCACTTTCGAGTTTATATGCATATACTTCCCCAATATTCCATTTCTTTTGTAACGACTTTTTGGTTTTCATACAATTCTCCCATTATAGTCCAGCCCAACAAAGAATCTCATTTGTCATATTGTTCCAGGCGTAATTAATTGTCCCCTCAGCAATCAACTTGAAATTACCCCAAAATTTTGGAGAAATTCCGTTTACTTGATTGTTCATTCTATTGGCGGTATTAAGGGTATGGTGATATATCATTCCGGCTTGCTCAAGTGCTCTAGCTTCAGCATAAGACAATCCGGTAGCTACAACTTCCATTTCTAAGTTGGCGCGATCGGGATTGGCAGAATGCGCAACAGCTCGGGTATGTATGTTAGAAGTACGTCCCACATACTGCACATTCTGATCTGCATCTTTTAATACATATACGGAGTGGTTTTTAGTGCCTGATTCCTTGGCCAATTCTTCTTGCGTATATGCTACTGCGCTAACTGTTGTGGAGGCTACTGCAACACTGCATGCTGTGGTCGCAACCGCTGCAACAGTAGCGGTTGCGCTCGCTGACGAAACAACAGTTCCTGTTATAGCGGCAACAACTGGTGCCGCTGCCCCGCAAGTGACTACAATGGCTGCAGCTACAGCTACTACAGTCGCAACCGCGGCAACAGCCATAAACACTTTGCTCAATTTAGGCCAGTTGCCGGAGGAATCGGAGAAATTGACGGGGTTATTGAAGCAATATGCGAACATATTGTAGCCCAAAACATCTCCGCCGGTACCGGACATAACACTGTCGGCGTTGAGGAAGCGGCCCCATTCGGGGTTGTAATATCTGCTTTGTAAGTAGTACAGGCCTGTTTCTGCTTCGTTGACATAGCCCGCAAGGAACTACTCACGCTTATATTTTATCGGTAAAAAACAAAAAAATCAATAGTTTTTGCGTGCTCATTAGAATTTTTAATGGCATATTCAGCCCTGTTTGCCTCAAAAGGAAACTCCCATAAATTCGCTTTCAATTAAATATGTTTTCTATATACGAATAAGTGACATATTAGATGATATTTTGTCTAAAATCCCTGCGTGCTCAAATAAATTCCGGTAAGTATTCGCCTATGCCGTCCTTTCCTTTGGGACATATATTGACAAGGACGACCTTCTGTGCAAAAGGAAAATGTATGGTTTTGGCTTATCCGCTTCAATGTTTTATTTGCTGACGGTCCAGACGGACTGTCAGCATCTTTGTGCGTAGCACTTGTGCCGATATGCGGTACAACTCCGCGACGCGGAGGGAGGGGGTTATAGTGGGGGTATCCCCCCTAAAAGCGGCAAGGTGGATACACCGCAGCCAGTGCTTGCTCCTAAATATTAACTGGCCGTCAAATAAGGTTATAGCCGTTAGCGCGCCGGGATGTGCAATTTCCTTAAATGTGAATTTTTCGTAAAAATGTCGGTTCTAGGGTTGTCGTGCGCAAAAAACAATTTAGTCGGAGGCATTATATAGATGAAATTAAAACGAGGAGGATAGAATGTGTCTACAAGCAGAAAAATCAAGTCAATCAAAATCTATGCACTTATGCATGAACACAATGTATTCATCGGAAAAACACAGGGAGATATTGATCCTGTGTATTACCGACATCGTCGTGCGGAAAATCCGTTTACAGAGAAGTACTTTTACCCCAAGAACTCAAAAAATCCAAGCATACATATTCTTGAATGTATCAGTTGTAACTTCTACGAAGGTTACCGCCATATTGTGGCATGGGTGAGAATCTTCCAAGATGCGGGATATAAGATTATCAACCCTTGGGGAACGGTAGAGGATGCTAATGACCTGCATCCTCAAACAACGGAACTCGTACGCAGATTGCAGCCTATTTCGTTAGAGACATTCATGAACGAGACTCTGCACAAGAAACAGAACAAAAGTACTCCTCCCTCTACCCTTGAGTTACCGGAGAGAGAACAAATAATAGAATCCCAATGCCGTCAAAAAATAACGCTTTGGGCAACACTGGAAGAGAAAGAGTGTTTTATTTCTTATGCAAAATCATTGAATTTGACGCAAACGCAAACACTTCGGTATTTGATGAGCAAGGTCCATTTAGAGGAGGCCAACCCACTGTTTCCGGACTGGGATAATGATACATTTATGCATCTCGTTCAACGCTCGCACGCGCAGGAAATCGAAGCGAAAGATGAAAAAATACATAACTTGCAAATGGCATTACATGCTTACATTGAGAAGCAAGCATACCAAGCAAAAAAATTAGACCAGTGCTGCGCCATTACGCGCAAATCACTGGCTGAGTTTTTTGGTTTTTTTGATTCGACTGCAGTGCTCCCATTGGATGTTGAAAGAGGGAGGTACAGGGATTACATCGCCGAGCTGCCGGAAGCTGCAAAATATGTGTATCCTCGTTACTCCGGTAATTCACTCATACGGTTGCATGCGTTTTTGATTGGGGAAGGTGAAGCACCGGCTCGATTTGTATTGGGTATTGACTGCTACGGGCATCGGGTTATGCTGCGCTATTATCCAGGAAATATTTATTTTTGGGGCATTAACCCAGGAGACGAGAGCTTCTCTCAAAGAAACTCTGTATGGTACATGGCCTGGAAGAAAACGGGTGATGTGGCGGAGCTGGTTACCTCCCTCCCATTGCAGATCAAAACTAAATATCAAAACCCTATGGATAAAAAATAAAAGCTAAATAAATGGGTTGATAAAATAGTAGCTGAAAGCAATGCCCTTGACAAAAATTATTTGTGATTTGAAAAAATTCTCTCCCCCAAAATGCAAAAACACATTTGCGCAAAGGCATTATATAGGTAAGAAAACAAACAGGTTGAATAAATCTATTGCTAAGGAGGTGATATTATGACATTAACCAACTTGATAGACAAGTATCCCCCCGTTCTCTGCATAAGGCAGGTGGCTGAGATATTGCTTATAAGTCAAAATATGGCTTATGAGTTAGTCCGTTCAGGACAAATACATAGTGTCCGGGTTGGCCGTGTCTACCGTATTCCTTTGGAGGCGGTGATTGACTATTTGAGCAAGCACTAAGAGCGTTGCGGATAGGCCGCATTTATGGTATAATATGAGTGTACCTGCTATGCGGCAAAGAAAGGAGTAATATTTATGCCGCAGAGCAAAAATAAGAACAGTAAAGCGGCTTCAGGAATGGGTAATATCCGCAAAAAGACCAGCACGGTCAACGGAAAGACCTATAGCTATTATGAAGCCCGATATACGGAAGGATTTGATCCCGGAACAGGGAAACAAATCCAACGCAGTATATCGGGCAAATCGCAAAAGGAAGTTGCCCAAAAACTGAAAGCAGCCATCTCAGCCCTTGATTCCGGCACCTACATCGCACCTTCTAAAATGACGGTCAGTGAATGGATGGATGTCTGGTCAAAGCAGTATTTAGGAGGCGTGAAAGAATCCACAGTTGCTGCTTATAACGCCACGATCAGGACTCACATAAAGCCCGGTCTGGGAGCAATTCGATTGGATGCGTTGGATACGCATTTGGTCCAGAGCTTTTACAACGCTCTGAGGGAGCCGACAAATGATCGTGCTCCAAGTTCGCCCAAGACAGTGAAAAATGTCCACGGAATCCTTCACAAAGCCCTACAGCAGGCAGTTGCCAATGGATACATCCGTTTCAATCCCACAAATGCCTGCATCCTGCCACGCGTTGAGAAAAAGGAACTGCAACCGTTAGATGAAGCAGAAACAAAGCTGTTTCTGGACGCGGCCAAAGGGCATCCGCTGGAACTCCTGTACACGGTCACACTGTTTACAGGCATGCGAGAGGGTGAGGCTCTCGGCCTAACCTGGGACCGAGTGGACTTTATGAGAGGCACTATTCTAATCAGCAAGCAGCTCCAGAAGGAAAAGAAACCGGGCGGTCAGTTCCGGTTGGTTTCTCTGAAGAACGATAAGCCGCGCAGAATTATGCCCGCCCCTTGGGTTATGCAGTTGTTGCGAAATCGGAAACTCCAGCAGTATGAACATAAGGAGAAAGCAGGAGCTGCTTGGTCCAATCCTCTGAATTTGGTTTTTACAAATGAGCTGGGTGGAAATCTGATTCCCCAGACTGTGGTAAGAAATTTTAAAGAAATTGTAGCAGCCATTGGTAGGCCGGACGCAAGATTTCACGATCTCCGACACAGTTATGCGGTTGCATCTCTGCGTTCCGGAGATGATATCAAGACCGTTCAGGGCAACCTTGGCCATGCCACAGCAGCCTTTACTTTGGATGTCTACGGACACGTAACGTTATCAAATGCAGGAAGCCAGCGCAGGCCGAATGCAGGCTTACATCAACGACATTCTCAATCTATAAGGGAAAAAGTAAGGGAAAAACAGAAATTCGACCTATATGCGCTGAACTTTTCGAGGTCAAAAGTGGCGTAAAACAAATAAAAATCCGGTCAGGACTAACTTCCTAACCGGATTTCACTGGCGGAGTGAGAGGGATTTGAACCCTCGCGCGCTGTTTAGACGCCTACTCCCTTAGCAGGGGAGCCCCTTCGGCCTCTTGGGTATCACTCCGAATCAAAAGAAATATTCTTTTATGCCAAGCCATTCTATCACGGAGCAGGGGGGTTTGTCAAGCCTATTTGGAAAAGAAACCGCTTTTCTGCCGTCTTGGTCTTATTTCAGTTTTCCAACATAAGATTGTTCCATACATTGGAATTTTGAGGTGGAACTATGGAACATAAAACCAACGAGATCATTCTGCGTGGTACATTGCAGGCGCTTCCCCAATTCTCCCACGAAAACCACGGAAAACGCTTCTTCCGATTCTGTTTGGAGGTGCCCCGTCTGTCCGGGGCGGTGGACATACTGCCGGTGGTGGCCGAGGAACAGGTATTGGCACAAATTGATCCAACAGGCGGCGAAATGCTTACCGTCACCGGACAGATCCGTTCCCATAATCAGCGGGATGGCGGGGTGCGCCATCTGCTGATATTTGTGTTTGCGTTATCCATCGTTGCAGAAGACGGTGAGCCTGTCAACAATGTATATCTGGAAGGGCCGTTATGCCGGGAGCCGACCTACCGGCTGACGCCCCTTGGCCGGGAGATCTGTGACGCTATGTTGGCCGTTCCCCGTGCCTTTCGCCGGGCAGATTATCTGCCTTGCATTCTCTGGGGGCGCATTGCCCAGGAGGTCTCCCGGTGTCATACACGGGATGTGATTGCCATTGAAGGCCGCCTGCAAAGCCGTATCTATACCAAAATGACCGAGGACGGCCCCCAGCAGCGAACAGCCTACGAAATCTCTGCACTGACCGCTGAGATCGTCGAAGAGGATATGTACTGACCAAGCCGGGCGGCGGAAGGGATCCGCCGCACCAAAGCCACGCAGGGCATAGAGCCCTCCGACTATCCCATTTTATCCTGCAGCAGTTTGTCTTGTTCCATATAAATACCTCTTTTCTTGGAGAAAATTCTGTGATAGAATGAAGATAAGAGGTGATCCTATGGAAAAACAGGTCCGCGGCATTATCGACACACTGAAAGAGCAATATCCCGATGCTATCTGCGCGTTGCACTATCAAAAAGATTATGAGCTGATGATCGCGGTGCGTTTATCCGCTCAATGCACCGACGCCCGGGTCAATTTGGTAACACCGGCTCTGTTTGCAGCCTATCCAACGCTGGAATCTATGGCCAATGCAGACACTACTGATGTGGAAAACTACATACATTCCTGCGGCTTTTACCGCCAGAAAGCCAAGGATATCGTCCTTGCCTGCCAAATGCTGATGACGGAGTATAACGGCAAAGTCCCCGGCACAATGGAAGAGCTTCTGCGCCTGCCCGGTGTGGGCAGAAAGACCGCCAACCTACTGCTGGGCGATCTGTACAGCGAGCCGGGCAGCGTGGTCTGCGATACCCATTGTATGCGGATCTGCGAGCGGCTGGGCCTGTCCAAAGGCAGAGAGCCGGAGAAAGTGGAAAAGCAGCTGCGGGCCGTCCTGCCCCCAGAGGAGAGCAGCGATTTCTGCCACAGAATCGTCCTCTTTGGCCGTGAGATCTGCACCGCCCGCGGGCCGAAATGCGACCAATGCCCCTTGGCGATCTATTGCAAACATATCAATAACGGCTAAAGTCTTATTTGTCATTGCGAACCAGTCCGCACAGAATTACGGTATGATTGCCACCGGCAATCATTTCTATTGAAAGATTTGTTGCGCTCTGCAACACTGGTGTGGCAATCTATAGTTAATAAATCCCCCCTTGTCCGAATAGACTTAGGACAAGGGGGATTTTATTATGCAGAAAAAACTTCCCATTTTTTATAATGCAATGCTTTTAACCGGAGTGAATCTGCTGCTTCGGCTGGTGTCCACCGGTTTTCAGGTGTACTTATCGGGCCAAATCGGCGCGGCGGGCATTGGCCTTTTGCAACTGGTGCTGTCCGTAGGCGGACTGGCACTGACTGCCGGTATGGCCGGTATTCGTACTGCTACCATGTACTTAACCGCCGAGGAAATCGGCAAACGCCGCCCGGAGAATATTCGCTGGGTTCTGTCCGGATGTATGCGCTACAGCCTTTTGTGCAGCGGGGCAGTTGCGTCCTTGGTTTTCTTTTTTGCGCCTGTGATTGCCGCCAACTGGATCGGAAATAGCAATGTTGTTGGGGTAGTGCGTATGTACGCATTTTTCCTGCCGGTAAACTGTCTGGCCGGGGTGATGGTGGGCTATTTCACCGGGGAAAATCGCATCAGCACCTTGGCCGCTGTGGAGGTGGCAGAGCAGTTTTGTACGATGGGGCTTACGGTAACGCTGCTCCAGGTCTTTGCCGGGGGAGATCCGGTGCGGGCCTGCGGGTCGGTAGTAATGGGTAGCGGAATGGGCGCCTGTTTTACACTTCTGTGCCTTCTGTATCTCCGCAGCCGGGAGCAAAAAGTCCCGGGTACGCGGATCTCGGTTCGCCGCCGACTGTTTGATACCGCAGTACCCCTTGCATTGGCAGACGACTTAAAATCCGGCATTTCTACCGTGGAGAATTTGATGGTACCAAAGCGCCTTGCACTGTGCCAAAGAATCGGTGATCCGCTGGCGGCTTTCGGCGTGGTCTGCGGTATGGTCTTTCCGGTGCTGATGTTCCCAATGGCAATTCTTTTCGGCCTTGCGGAGCTATTGATCCCGGAGCTTGCCCGGTGCGCTGCAGCAGGCAGTAAAAAAAGAATCCGCTACCTTGCTAAACGCAGTTTGCGCCTTGCGTTACTCTACGGTTGTCTGTTCTGCGGATTGCTTTTTCTTCTCAGCGGCGATTTGTGCCTGTGGCTGTACGATAACGCGGACGCGGGGGTGTACCTGCGGTGGTTTGCGCTGCTTGCACCTATGCTCTATTGCGATGCCATTACGGACGCTATGATAAAGGGCTTGGGCCAGCAGACCGCCTGCGTGCGGTATAACATTATTACATCGTCGATGGATGTTCTGTTTTTGTATTTGCTTCTGCCTACCTATGGGATCCAAGGCTATTTTGCCAGCTTCCTTGTGACCCACTTGCTCAATTTTGTCTTGAGCCTGCGTCGCTTATTAAAACTGACAGGAAAGATCATGCCCCTGGCAACGCCGATTTTTACCCTGCTGGCAACCGCATTTTCAATTATCACCGCCGGCTTTATAGCCAATCCCGCATTCCAAACGGTTTCCTATATCCTTTTGCTGGGCAGTCTGTTATACCTGTTTGGTGTGGTCAGCAGGGAAGACCTCTCCTGGCTCAAAGGCCTGATCCGCAAAAAATGACATTAGCTCGTCATTGCGAACCAGCGCGCACGCTGGTGTGGCAATCCCCAATTCGAAATGTCAAGGAATACGCAACCTGCGGTTGAAAAATACAAAACTATCCTGTTATACCAATCCTACCGCCTGTGTGCTATAATACAGCTACAAAGTACTTTGCATTTTTTAAAAAGGTGGGATTGCGATGCTGAAAATCGGCGAAAAGATCAAGTCGTTACGAAAAGAACAGGACATCACTCAGGAGAAACTGGCGGCGTACTTAAATATCTCCTATCAGGCGGTGAGCAAGTGGGAAAAGGGAACGGCTCTGCCGGATATTACCCTCATACCTCGCATTGCTAATTTCTTTCAGATTACTGCAGATGAACTCCTCGGCATGAAAGATACGGAAGAAACTGAAGAACTGAAAGAATTATTGAACATACACAACGAGAATCTCCGTTTTGGAAAAACTTACGACAATATTGTATTAAGCCGCAAAGTGTTGGAGAAATACCCCCGCAATTACCAATGGATGATGAATCTGGCGCAATCATTGTGTATGTATAACGATACAGAAGAACACAATAAATACAGCAAGGAATATGATTTCCAGGGTGAGGCAATTCGCTTGTGTGAACGGGTATTGGAAGATTGTACAGAAGAGTCCGTTCGGCACAGAGCAACACAGACTCTGTGTATAGAATATCCGAAGGTAGGTAAAAAGGAACAGGCAATCAAACTGGCGTTGGATATGCCGAATATCTTTGTGTGTCAGGAACAATTGCTGGCCTATATTTATGAGGGGGAAGAACGGATTGCGGTTTTGCAGGCTACTTTGCTGAAATTTTTGGAGCAAAGTGCAGAGTTTATATGGTGGCTTACACAAGATCCGCTGATGGGCAAAGAATTGACCACTGCACAGAAAATAGAGTGTATGGAAACAGCTTGCAATTTGCTGAATTTTGTTTTTAAGGAAGACATAGATACCGCAGGCCATAATGATATGTTTAAATACATGCAGCTGTCAAAGCTGTGGTGTGAACAGGGAGATGCGGATAAGGCAATAGAGACTCTGCTGAAAGCAGAGAAGACCGCAAGAGGATTTGATAGGTGGTACAATTCCTCTGAAACGATTAAATATCAATCTGTTCTTCTCGACCGTTGTAATCTGAATCCCAAAAGTATGGGGAAAAATTACGGATGTAGGGAATTGGATATATTGCGGCGAGAATTGAAAGTGAAACAATTTGACCTGATCCGCAATACCGAAGCATTCCGGCAATTATTAAGCAGAATATAAACGAACAAAAAAAGGCCCCCTTGTGTAAAGGGGGCTCCGCGAAGCGGTGGGGGATTGTAACAACCCCTCCGCCCTTGCAGGGCACCTCCCCTTACACAGGGGAGGCTTTTTATTCCTGTGCAATTTTTCTTCTGTATTCCTGTGGGGCGCAGCCGTAGGTCTCCCGGAAGCTGCGGGAGAAGTGAGACAGCGATCCAAAGCCGGATTCAAAGGCGATTTCTGTCACCGGCATATTGCTTGCCCGCAGCAGATTCTCCGCATAGCTCAGCCGCATATTCCTTAAGTATTCGCCAAAGGGGATACCCATTTGATTGCGGAAACAGTAATTGAAATAGTTGGGGGTGTAGCCGGCATAGGCGGCTGCATCACCCACGCTGATTGGTTCGTGGAAATGGGCATGGAGATATCCCAGTGCCCGATTCACCGGCGTGCTGGGCAGAGAGACCTGGGCCGTGGGCAATTCCCGCATAATGAGAATCAGCAACTGCTCAGCCAATGCCTGCAAGCAGGCCTTGTGTCCCAATCGTTCCTGTCCGTTTTCGGATTCATCCACCAGCCGCTCAAAAATCTCTGCGGCAAGGGCTGCAGCGCTGTCAGACAGGTGGATATGCAAAGGCAGTCTGTCCGGTGCGATTAGACCGGAGAGCCGTGCTTCCAGCAATTCGTAGGAAAAGCAAAGCCGGTAATAATCAAAACTCTGACCGACAGGCACAGTATTGTTGTGAAAATCGGCAGGGGAGAGCAGAAACAGATCATTCGCCCCAAAGGGAATATCCTCACCGTTTAAGGTTTGCGTGCCATTGCCTCTGGTGACCAAAGTCATAATAAAATGCTGATGACCGTGAAGAACGCTGGATCCACGGCCGGTGATCTTGCAGGCATCGCAGATAGGTGTCTGATTTTCGGGCGTTTTGACGGCAGTGCGGCTGGGCTTCTGATGTTCATCGATCAGATCCTGCATCTGCCAGCGGACAGGCATGCTCATAGAGACTCCTCCCTTACGATACATTTACAACGATAATATAACATATATCATTCTTTAAGTACAAGAGAAAAAATGGGAATCGTTGAATTTGTATAATGTATCAGTTTTCCGGTCAAGCAAGAATATACCCCTTGTAGTAGTATAAAACTATCAAAAATATGCAAGGAGTGCAACATATGAATAACCCTTATGCTTATTTAAAAGCAAAGCCTGCTGAGTTCTTTCATTTGATTCCGCAAGTGGGCGTGACCCATCTGCACTGTGAAGCAGATCCCGACCATAACGCTGTTTGGGATATGGCAGTGTCCCCCGAGGGCCGTATTTTCTTCTCTGCCTGCGGCGAGAGCTACCTGTCTCTGTACGCCCGTCTGTACGAGTATGACCACAAGCAGAAGAAGCTGATCCGTCACTTTGCTTTGGAGGACCGTATGCTCACCAACCCCACTGCACTGCGTACCTCCAAGTTCCATACCGCTATGTCCTTTATCGGCGGCGGCCGTATGTTCGCTACCACCCACACCACCTCTCCTGCACCCACCCATCCCACCTGGATGCCCTATGAGTATGCCGGACATCCCTACGAGGAGTACCCCGGCTCTATGCTGATCGAGTATAACTACCTCACCGGCGAATCCAAGGGCCTGGGTATGATTTCTCCCCACGATACCACCTACGGCGGCTGCTACGATCCCAAGAACGGTGACTATTTCTGTATCACCTGGATGCGTGGTATTGGTTATGTTTATAATGTCCGTACCGGTTCTGTCCGTTGTCTGGGTCAGGTATCCGACAGCCATACCTCCAGAATGTTCCGTTGCTCCGACGGTCATATCTACGGCTCTACCTTGTCCGGCGCGCTGTTCCGTTACAATACGGATATCCGCGATGTGGAGTACCTTGGTGTATCCTTTACCGGTGGTGTGCTGCGTCACGCTGTGGAGCATGAAGGCGTTCTGTACTTTACTACCGGTACCTGCTCCCTTCCCGGTGCCGGCCAGCAACTGTATGCTTATGAGCTGAAGACTCGGAAACTGACCTGTGTTGGCCGTCCTGTACCCAAGGCAGAGACCGATTCTGCCGATCCCTTCGTATTTATCAATGCCTACGGCATGGCTATGGACAGTAAGAAGCGCCTGTGGTACGGCGTGATGACCTATGTGCCCGGCATCAAGTACACCGGAGCAAAGCTGTATATGTGGGACTTCCTGAACGGCAAGGAGCCTGTGGACTGCGGCTTCCTGGGTACTGCCAAGCAGACCATTGCCATCACTTCCGAGATGTACATTGTAAACGATGTGCTGTATGTTTCTGACAGCAACCACATCAGCGACCACGATGTGCCCTGCGGCATTATGGTAATCGACCTTGACGAGTTTGTTCCCGCACTGGAAACCGCACCTCGGATCTTCTCCCACGACTACATCAACTACCTGCCGTATCCTGCTGAGTGCAGCAAGTACTATCCTAAGGGTGACTTTGCAGAGTGCTTTGCCCGTTGGGATAAGTACTATCACGATACTGTTCTGTATTTCAATCAGTTTACAAAGGATAATTCTCCCCGTGTTGCCGCCAACTCTGCCGCATCCGTCAGCGTTTGGGAGAAGATAGGTCGGGAGAATGCTGCGATCCATTCTATCAACTGGAAAGATGATGCACACTTCACCTTCAATTGCGGTAAGGATAAGACCTACCGTGCGGATTGCGAGCTGAAAGACGGCAAAATCAGCCTGTTGAAGCTGGAGGAGGATAAACTCCCTGAGACCACCGAGCTGAAAGTCAATGTACCCGATGTGAAGTTGCCTGCAGTACCCGGCCGTCGTTACATCGCTAAGGCTGAGTCCAGTGTAAAAATGCCCGACGGTAGTATCTTTGTCGGCACAGAGGATACGATGGTTGGCCTGATCAAGGGCGAAAAGGTCTTTGGCCTGGGTCAGGTCTGCACCGGTGGCGGTGTCCACTCTCTGGACTGCACCGCTGACGGCTGTGTCTGGGGTGTTGCCGGTCACGCAGAAGCATGCGGACAGGTGTTCACCTACACGGAAGAAAGTGGACTTGTCCTTCGTGGCATCGTGCCCGAGGTCTATTCCGCCTGCGGCCGCAATGTCACCTGCTACCGTCCCACCACCGTTGCGCTGAGCCCCGATAACCGTTATATCGCCATCGGCGGTGCCGATGAGATGGGCGGCGTGGTCATCCTGGACATCCAGGGTAAGTAATCCTAATACAAAACGCACCCGATGAAAATCGGGTGCGTTCATTTTTATAATGCCTTCATAATGGCTTTCAGGTATTCCCAGGTGCGATTGAAGGATGCAATGTCCAACCGCTCACGGCTGGTGTGCAGGTCGTACATATTGGGTCCAATGGCCACGCAATCCACATCCGGCAGCTTCTCACAAAGTGTACCGCATTCCAAAATGCCGTGGGCACTTCTGACGATCATATCCTTGCC
Source organism: Faecousia sp. (assembly GCA_045645385.1). Taxonomy (GTDB): domain Bacteria; phylum Bacillota; class Clostridia; order Oscillospirales; family Oscillospiraceae; genus Faecousia. The sequence goes on along the minus strand of JAZRIT010000032.1, from coordinate 293 downwards.
GTTCATCTCCTTGTATACACGCTTCATGGTATCCTGCAGGGGAGAATCCTTCTTGAATTCCCAGGCGGAGCATTGCCAGGTCAGCTCAGACTTACCACCGTGTGCTTCCGCCATTGCCCGTACCTTTTCCATCATCTCGGCCTTTTCAGCGTTGACACTACTGCGGCAAGATGCAACGATCTGCAGATCCTCCTGCAGCACCAAAATGCCTATATTCATACTGGTCTGCACCTGCTTCGGGTTTATGGGATCCCATTGCAGAACACCATAGGGAATCTCGCCAAGCAGGGAGA
>JAZRIT010000031.1:0-17781 GCA_045645385.1 Faecousia sp. | reverse complement strand
AATGTCCAGGTAATGCTGTCAGTCACATCACCGCTGTCAATAACGGTTGGAGGCGGGTCAGCAGGAGAACCGCTACCTGTCTTCGTCAAAACAGTCTGCGCCGGCACAGTCTTGTCAATCACGGTATATGTGTTGCCATCGGTTTCGCACAGATAGCTGCCGGGAAGATCAATAGCAATATCGCCCATCACCTTGGGAGTTACGACAGTTTGCAGGTTCGTACAACCAATTATCACTCTCTCAGCCGATGTGGCAGAAGTAATATCAAAGTCGGACAGATCCAGTTTGGTCAGATTGGGACAGTATCTGAACATATAACTCATGCTAGTGACATTGGAGGTGTTGAAACCAGTTACATCCAGTTCCGCTAGTCGGCTACAGGAATCAAACATGGAAGACATGTCCGTGACACTGGAGGTGTTGAAACCAGACAGGTCCAGTGCCGTCAGGCTATGACAGAAGCTGAACATGGAAGACATGTTAGCGACACTGGAGGTGTTGAAACCAGAGACATCCAGTGCGGTTAAGCTGCTACAGGAATAGAACATGGAGTACATGGTAGTAACATTAGATGTGTCAAAACCAGATACGTCCAGTGCGGTCAAACTGCTACATTGGCTGAACATACCGGTCATGCCAGTGACATTGGAGGTGTTGAAACCAGAGACATCCAGTGCAGTCAAACTGCTACATTGGCTGAACATACTGGCCATGTCAGTGACACTGGAGGTGTTGAAACCAGAGACATCCAGTGCGGTCAAGCTTCTACAGGAACGGAACATGGAGTACATGGTAGTAACATTAGATGTGTCAAAGTCGGATACATCCAGTGCGGTCAAACTGCTACATTGGCTGAACATACCGGCCATGTTAGTGGCACTGGAGGTGTTGAAACCAGAGACATCCAGTGCGGTCAAACTGCTGCAGCCGATAAACATGGTGTCCATGTCAGTAACGTTAGAGGTGTCGAGACCTGAGATATCCAGTTCGGCGAGGCTACTACAGTCGTAGAACATACCCGACATATCGGTGACATTGGAGGTATCAAAACCAGATATGTCTAGTTCGGTCAAATTGCCGCAGTTGCTGAACATACCGGCCATGTCAGTGACACTGGAGGTGTTGAAACCAGAGACATCCAGTGCGGTCAAGCTTCTACAGGAACGGAACATACCCGACATATCCGTAACATTAGAGGTATCAAAACCAGATACGTCCAGTTCGGTCAAATTGCCGCAGTTGCTAAACATCCCATACATACTGATGACATTGGAGGTGTTCAATCCGCTGAGATCCAGCAATACAAAATCCGTACCCTCGTTGCGTTCGAACATGTCACTGAGCACTGTGGACGTAATGCCAACCTTTTCCCCGTCGATGGGGACAATGAAGAGGGCAGCATTTTCAGACCCCAAGTCCGCAAAGGGGGCCGAGGGGTCAATGGATACAGAGTATTCTTCGCTATCCACCGTGTAGGTTGCCAGTGCAGGGATTGCTACACCGCCGGTAGGATATTCCGTCACTTCTTCGACGATGACGGTGTGACTATCGGTATCCATGGAGCCGGTAAAGCTCATCTCATACTCACGGGAACCGTCAGCATTTAACGTATAGAAAGAATACTGGTTGCTTCCGTCATGCTCGACATAAAAATCAGTCTGTTCTGTCGGGATCGAAGGTTCGGGGACAACAGGAGCGTCAGGGATGGGGTCATCATCGCCACCAGATTCGGGAGGGATAATTGTACCACTGCTCGGGGTTTCGTTCTCACCGCTAAATGCCGGGTACAGCACTGCATCGGTGGAGAACTGGAGATTGAGGTTCAGCTCTGTGCAGGCCACAGCACTAGCATGGGCATTTTCCACCAGATCACCGTCCAGATAGACCCAGACCGTGATAGGGGTTATAACATGGGTATCCAGCGGACGAATGATGGCAGAATCCTCGTCGTTAATCAGATACAGCCAGCCGTTATTGTCGGTCTTTGCGATGCCGTAAAGCTGACCCGTGACGGTGTCCACAAAGGCAACACGGAGCGCCGCCTGCAGATCTGGGTTGTCCATTACAATCCAGCTGCCCTTGCCTTGGTAAGATTCATAATCGTCAGAAGCGATCCAACGGTCGGGGGCATTGTCATCATTGTAGACGCGGTCAACGCCAATGGTCTGCAGTAGCAGATTGGCAGAAATCGCGTTTGTACGGAAGAGCAGGTCGATGCCAAAGGCATATGTGGTGCCATTGGCATCCAGTTCCAGGTTTCCTTTGCCATACTCGGGAATGTCCCAACGATAAATGCAAATCCCATAGGTCATTATTTCCGGAAGGACGCCAACCTTCTCGGTAATCAGATGCTCCATGAAGGGATCATAGGACTCCGCAGAAATATCGAGTTCACTCAGAGTGAAATCGCAGGCATGGTCCTGGCTGTTAAACAGGGTATGGATATTTCCGATTGCCTTGCTCGGCACATCGAGAACGATGCTGCAATTTGCACGATCATTGGCGTACTCAATATGGTCTCCATTGTAAGGAGCAAAATCTTCTCCGATAATGTAGACGATGATGGAGTAAATCTCTTCCCAAGTCAGCGCCTCGCCAGAAGGCTTACTTGCCTTCAATGCATCAATCTGAGCATATGCGTTGGCGATAGAGGTTTTCATATACGCATACGGATCGCCAATGAGGTTCTTAAAATAGTAGGTATTGGGAGGATTTCCAACATTATACTCATAATCAAGATATCCAGATATCGCGAGAACTTCATCGGCAGATTTCCCGTCATTAATCGCTTGCAAGACTTCTGCGTACAGGCTATCAGCAGAAGGCTCAGAAATGACTGTTCCCTCCGCATACTCTGCATCAGATATCAACGCAGCAAACATTAAGGCATAGTATTTGATGCCTTCTCCATACTGATAAAGGAAATCTTCGGTCAACGCATCCAACCCGGCTTCAAGGCGAGAAAGATACTCGTAACTATAAACATCGGCTTCGCCGTTTGCCACAGAGATGATATGGTCAAATGCAGGGGTGATAAATGCAGAATAATCGGGGTCTTCAGGAATATAGAAGGATTCGAGCAGAGCAGCCTTTGCATCCGCATAGGCTTGTTTATAAAACTCAGTATTAGTCGTCGTTCCTATGTTTGTGCTGTCCGTCAAGTAAGGATACGCCCAGGAAAGGTGGCGGACATGCCCATTATACGGATTCATAAAGGTCGTATATGTTATGCCACGAAGTTCTTCATTGTTAGCGTAGCTGGGAATGGTCATAGTGTAGCCATCATAATAAAGCTTCCCAGCATATTCATACATAGCTACCGTATGAATGGACTCAAGGGAGCTCATAAAGTTCAGCCCATACCCATTGCTGATGTTATAGCTCTTGTTGCCGTAAAGAGAATCCAGTGTTGATGTTTTGTTCAGCAGGCAATATGCGTACTGGCTGGTGGCATAGGATGTAATCTCGTATGCACCACTGCCATTACCGTTAAAGGTAATAGTGTTCAAATCCAAATCGGAGAGCAAAAGATTACGAATCTGATTATAAGAAATATTGCCGGCAGCATACTCTGCACTTGTTTTGAAAGAAGCAATGGCGCTTAGCACGCCGTCACAAGCATCTCGGGTTTCGTCCAGCAGAACCAAGGCTTCATCATAATCAGTGATTCCAGCGACAGCGAAATATTCACGAACATCTTCTTCGTTGTTGGCAATAAGGTCAGCAATTCTTGCTTGTTCTGCAGGGCTACTTCCATCCGCAAGAACACGACAAATTACCATTGCCTGCAGATAGGTATAGGCGCTGTCGATGTTTTCCTGCATAATCAGGTACTGGGCTTCCAACTCATCGACAGTCGATGCATCATATACTTCACTTGCGGTCGTCCCGTTGGCAATAGCATTGGAATGCTTGAAATAGATTTGGAGCAGAATGTTCCAGACATCCTCTCTCCAGGTGGGCCAGTTTAGAGAATTCGCATCTGCAATCGCTCTATAAGTGTTGTAAACCGTAAGGCGCGCATCGTCTGGGCTCGCATCGAGTGTACTAGATGTTTTACTTGCGTCTCCAAAAGCACGAACGCCGTAGTTTGTGCTGGAAATAAACTTGTTTGTTTCGCTGTCAAAATTGGCCAGCATACCAGTAGAGCTCAAGAAAGTAATTCGACCATCTTCTCCGTACTGAGCAACAAGGAACGGTGACCCCATATTAACAGCCAAACGGGAATCACTCTTATAGTTAAGGGCAGCTGGTTTCAGCTCGACCTTCTGCAAGCCGTACCGCTCGTCGCTCAAGTCTATAATGTTACCCCAAAGAGCATTTTTCTCATACAAAGACTCAATACCAATACTTGAAAGCTCACTTGCGGAGAACGAAGCGGAATCAAGGTCATTGATATTCAGTGCGATTTCCAGACTGCCGTTTGCGCCCACAGTGGTGGACACGCTGGAAACTTCCGGTGCCTGAGATAACACAAACCATGCATATGTTGCCGTGGAAAGGAGCAGTGCCGAAACCAACATCAGACTGATAACGGCATACAGCTTCTTAACCGCAGATTTCTTCTGCACTTTTAGCCCTCGCACATACTGATTATCCACACTGCTCACCTCCTTAGGCCGCCACATTCTTGAAAAAAACGAAAAATGGGCATAATCACACTAATACAACATAATATATACTCTTCTACTTCAAGAAATTCAAGAGGAATTCGGAAAATTCTTACTTTTTTTTGCAAAATTAGTGCCTGTGAAATTCGGGTATTGTGAACTGGATTTGCTCTGAAACAAAAGGAGACCCCCGCCAAAGCAGGGTCTCCTCTCTCGTATACACCTTTATGCCGCACCATCTCAATCATGCGCTGCAATAATTTTGATAAACCTGCCTGTAGTCGGCGCAGAGTCCAAAGGGCACCCCGCCATTTCAGAGAGCAACGACGGGTTCATCTCCCACGCATGAGCCGCCGCCGTCCGTATATTCTGTTCTACCGCCCGCCACGAGCAGCCGAAGTGCTCCGCCGTCTCTTGATAAATTTGCATGGTTGGTTTCGAGCCGAGGGTCAAGGCGTACAGAAGCTGCCGGTATCCCTTATACCGTCTGGTGATTCCGAGCGCGTGAAGTGTTTTCTCCATAAGTAAATCCCTCCAGAAAAAGTTCTGGAGGGATTATACAACGGATTTGAGCTACTTTTGAATTTTGCGAAGAAATTCGACATAGTTCGAATAAATTAGATTGAATTAAAGGTCGCGGATCGGTCAGTTTTCCAGCGGTACTACTTTCTCCTGACTCATTGGAGCGAACAACGAGGTGAGATAGAACACCTTTACATAGCTGACCTTCTTGTCTGCATTCAGCGTGGAGCTTACGATTTGCACCGTTTCCGTCGCATCTGCCTGCAAGATATCTACATCCAGAATTCGCCCAGCAGAATCGCATGCCGCAGTCATGATAGTAAGGGAACAAGGAAAATCTGTGGCGATGGGAATCGATGCAACCACTGCCCCTTCCTGCTCCGTCAGCGTTACCGTACCGGCTCGCAAATTAGAGGTGGCCTTTTTGCCGTTAAACTTGAGACTGGCCAACACCAAAGTCGGAGCTATTTTCGTGCCATCTTCCAGCGTTGCTGTCACTTGCCCCAAATCCTTCGACAAATCAATCGGGGTAGCCGAAGCAATGCCCACGCGGAGCAGTCCGTCCACATAGTTGGCATACGCATAGTTTTTCACTGCATCGGAGAACGCAACAGTGACCTGAGCAATATTCTCCTCTGCAATCTCATACTGGGCAGAAATCGCATACACAGCCTCCGGCGTCCCGTATTGGAGCGGTGTGGTTGTCCCCTGCTGGGCTGCGCCACAAGGCGCAGCCAGCAAAAGCATTACCAACACCAAGGCAATGAGCTTTTTCATCCCTCGTTCACCCAGCTTCCATCCACATCGCCCACCATGATGGCGGTAAAGGTCACATTGGTGGCTGTAGAGCTCAGGGTAGCGGTACGGGAGGAAGGCTCAAACTTCCAGCTTCCGGCCGGGAAGAAGTCAATCAGCCCTGCGTATTTCTTCAGAATCAGGGAGGCATCCACTTCATCCACAGTGCCGTCGTCGTTTACATCAGCGGCAATCAGCTGGCTGGCATCCAGCGGGGTGCTCAGCAGATTGGCACAGTGCTGAAGAACCAGAACCGCATCGTATGCCTCCACGGTGTCGCTGTACCCCTCTTTGGAGGCCAAAATGGTGACATCTGCACGGATAATTCCGGTCAGTGCGGCCTTGCCATCGGACCCGGTCACGGCGCTGACACCGGCCGCAGTCACGGTAACACCGGACACCGCTTTGTTGCCCTTATAGTATGTCACTGTGGCGTTCAGGGAGAAGTTCGGATAGATGACCACGGCGGTGCCAACGGGACTGCTGACCGTCTCGGCGCCGTTCAGCTTGCCGGAAATCAGCTTCACCTGCGCGCTGGTCTCTTCGGAAACGGCCTTGGGAGTCAGCACCAGATATGCCAGCGGGCTCTGCGCACCGGGGTTGAAGCTGTTGGCAGAAGCCATAGAAATGGTCAGCACGCCGCCGGAGTAACTGCTGCTCACCTGAGCAGAAATACCCTCCGCCAGCTCTACTTTTGCCGCAGAGAAGTTTGCGGTAGGAACCTCAACCTTAGCGTGGAACGCAGTCAGCTCACCGGTCATACCAACATACAAAGGCAGGCGCAGAACGTCACCGCTGATTACGGTGCCCGCATTGATCTGCACATAGCTGCTCACATCGCGGTAGGTCACCGCATTGGGGAGCACCGCACTCTTGTCCCCGATGGAAATGCGAATGGTGTAGTTTCCGACGGGGAGATCGGGCGTTGCGAAGGTAATCTCTGTGCCGTCTTCATTGACCGTGTAGCTGTCAATGGTAACAGTACCAAACGTCACAGTCATACCCTTGACCAGATTGGTACCGTATACTGTAATCTTCTCGGGCTTATCTGCAACATTTACCGTGGAGGGGGATGCAATGAGCAGAGTGGGGGTGCTATCCGTCGTAATCACATAGGGCACACCAGAGGATCCGCTCCAACCCTTGTTGCCGGTGGTGTCCACAGCCTCCAGATAATACTCCACGCCGGCGGCGGTGACGCTGGTACCGGGAATGACCGCAGTCCATTTGCCCGTGGTGTTGCTGTAGGTCAGGGGCTTGGAAGTGAACGCGGAAGCTCCGGCCACTTTGTAATACAACGTGGCAGTATCAATCGCAATGTTATCGGTGACGGTTGCAGAGATAGACACATCGGAACCGATCTTTGCCGTTGCAACGGGGGTGTGGACCACAACGGGCTTTACATTGTCCAGAGGCGCCGCAGAAGCGATGTTGGACTTGCTCTCGGTGACTTCGTTGCCGTCGGTGTCCACCACGGTGAAGTAGTAGTAGTAGGTTGTACCGGCACTCACATTGGTATCCACATAAGAGTTCCCGGTCAGCATGGTGCTGTTCAGCTTGGTGTAGTTTCCGTTTGCGCTGGTGGAACGGTACAGGTTGTAGCCGGCCAGAGTGGCATAATCGTTCTGGGCCCAGTTCAGCGTAATCTGATTGATGCCACCCGTGGCGTTGAGCACCATGGATTTCGCCGTGGCGGCCTCGATATCAAACTGGAAGCGCAGTTCGTCGGTACCGCAGACCAGCCAGTTGTCGTCCGCTGCGGCGCCGCCCTTGGCGCGGAAGATCTGGGTGCCGCCGGTGGCGACCGCAGAGATCTTGGTGGTGCCCACCCATTCACGGGCAGAGACCCAGTCGCCGTGAACCACATAATCGGTAAAGGGTGCCTCGCCGCCATAGGTAATGGCAGGCTGAACGTCGGGATCCATGTCGCGGTTGTAAGTCACGTGGACTTCATAAGTGCTGCCGGGAGCCAGTTCGTCGACGACCGTATCGCTGCCCTCTTCGGTGACCCAAATCTGAGTGACAAAGGGATAGATGGCAGAAAGATCGTCCTCCAGCGTCAGGATGGGGTCCTCCACAATGTTAGCCAGGGCACCGGGGAAATCATCGTCATCCAGAATCATCTTGTTGATGAGAATATCATTCTCGGTGCCCCAATAGTTGCCGGACACAGAATAGGACGCATTCGCAGTGGATGCAGGCGCTCTGAACCGGAACCATCGATCCACATTCGTATCCAGAATCGGGTTGAGAATCGCAATGTTGGTGGCATAATTACTTCCCTTTACTGACCAGGCAGACCCAATAATAGCGTATTGGTTGCATCCCATTAGATTCACACTGTTTTTTTCGTTGCAGTATACAAACCTTAAGGCGCTGTTATCATACAGGTTGTTCTCGGCAGTCGCAACAGAAAAGTCAACACAGTTGTAGTCATAGTAGCCCGGATTACTGTTATAGGATCCATAATTGCAAACTACAGAATTGGTTACGCTTTGGACCTCAAGGGCGTTCGCCGACCAGTAAACTCCAACATTATCTTCTATTACATAGCTATTATCAAGATAGCGAATAACAGGAATCTGGCAATTCTGCACCAGCACGCAATGGTCACAGGTTCCGACTGTCCGTAAAGTAGACCTTCCGCTCCAGCCCAACCGAGCATTCTGAACTACGCAGTATTGTAATGTCTCAGATCCGGCACCAGAAATCTCAACCACATACCGTTCAAACCCGGCTCCCGGGAACATTTCAATGGGCTCCTCCTCGGTTCCAATCATATTCAAGGTGCCGTTGTTGTTGATATAAGCCATCGTCTTGCCGCCATAGGCACCCTCATAATCGGAGGACCAGAACTGAATCTGGGTGCCGGGCTCCACGGTGAGGGTTACGCCCGCATCGATGACTACAGAATTCTCAACAATCCAATAGTGGTCGTTGTCCCATGTTGTATCTGCAGTAATATGACCGCGGACGGCTTTGCCCTTCTGGACACGGAAGACGAACTCGGTTTCCGTGTCATAAACGGTCTTGTCCGCAGTGTCCCAGCCGTTGGTGGTGGTGACGGTCAGATTGATGCAAATCTGGCTGTCGTTGGGGGTATCCTCGGAGAGTTTGAAGCGGATGGGGTTGCTGACGCTGTACAGATAGCCGTCGTCATACTCAAACCCATTGTCCTCGGAGGAGAAGGCACCGATGGAGCTCAGGGTGATTTCATCGGTGATAAACTCCACATAGGGGTTTGCCACACCGCCAACAGAGATAGCATCGGCTTTGATGGTCACAGTGCCGGTCTTGCCCCACTGGTTGCGGATGGCAATGCCCAGATCAATCACTTCGCCGGCGTCCATGATGCGGTCGCCGTCGTTCTCGTCCCCGTTGCCCACATTGTCCAGGGCAAACACATCGGATACGGACAGGTTGGGCTGAGGCAGCTTGGTCAAGCTGTCATACAGGTCCAGCTTCGCATAGACATGCTTTGCACCGATGGCATCCACATAGGTCACATAAGACTCGGTGGCAGAAGCCAGCTGACCCATTACGAAGCGGGAGTTGTATTCGTCCTTGTCGGAATAATGGCTGCGGATGACCGCGGCGGCGGCGGCCACACAGGGGGCGGCCATGGAGGTGCCGTTCCACTTGGCATAGCGGTCTCCGGGCAGGGTGGAATAGATGTTGGTGCCGGGGGCGGTCATCTCATATTCCGCGTTGGCATTGTTGTAGTAATCCCAGTTGGAGAAGGATGCCAGCTTGCCGGACTCGTCAGAGGCCATTACGCCCAGCACATAGGAATAGGCTGCGGGGTAAATATCCATCTTCTTGATGAACTCAGGAGGTGCATCAGTGGTAGGCTCGCCATCATTGCCGGCGGCCGCAACCAGAACGCAGGTGGAGAAGGCATCTTCCAATGCCTGTTCAATCAGAGAAGATCTACCCGTACCGCCGAAGGACATGTTAATGACATCAGCGCCCTTGGCAACGGCATACTCAATGGCCTCTGCGATATCCGCAGCGGAGAAGGTGCCGGTGGCCTGACCGGCCTTTAGCGCCATAATCTTGGTGCCGTAGGCAATGCCCACGCCGCCGTAACCGTTGTTGGCCATGGCAATGATACCGGCCACATGGGTGCCGTGGCCATTGTAGTCCATGGGGTTGCCGGCGGCATCATAGCGGGGATTGGCGGTGGCATCGATGCCGTAGATGTCATCGATGTAGCCGTTGCCGTCGTCATCCACGCCGTCCACGCCTTCAAACTCGGCCATATTGACCCACATGGAGGAAGCCAAATCCTGGTGGGTGTAGTCCACACCGGTATCAATCACGGCAACGATGGTACCCTCGCCGGGAACGAAATCTTCTCCGTTCTGATCCCAGAGGTGCTTCCAGCCGCGGCGGGCATGGAAACCCTTTTGATCCCGGTTGTCGCCGGGTTCGCAGTTCAGATACCAGGACTGCTCACACTCGACGGCATAGGGCTCGCCCACTGCCTCGGTGGTGTAGATGTAGTTGGGCTCAGCCGCAACAATGCCGCCGACGCTGTTCAGAGCCTCGACAGTTTCCAAAACATCCCCGTCCACCCGGGCCTTGTACCAGACGGTCTGAGGCTCAAGGTTAAACCGGCCGAACAGCGCAACATCACTGCGCTCCTCGCTGTAGATGGCCTCCGCATTGTAGATGCCAAGGGCAGCGAGGGAAGCCTCAGTGGCCTCGGCATTGGTGCTGAAGAAGGAAATGCCGCCCTCCTGACGGGCAAACAGCACTTCGCCTTCCACATACTCCGCCGTAACTTTTACCTCATCGGTGTCCGGGCTGGAATCATACGCATGATCCTGCTCATTCGCAGAGATCAAATTCTCCGCATCCACCGGAGTATAGGCGTTTGCGTCGGTCGTGGTATAGTCGCCCAGTGCGTTTTCCCACGCCTCCAGATCCGTAATTTCCGATACCGTATCCTCTGCATAGGTGGTGACACAGCACCCCAGAATCAGGCAAAGGACCAGAACCAAACTGATAACTCTTCTACCCATAATACAACCTCCATTGCGTTCTTTCGTTATCAATCGTATTTGAGCGAAACCATTATATTACAAACATTTCAAAAACAAAAGATGCAAAACTCGAAATTGTTGGAAAATTTTGAAATAGTGGTGGCAAGTCGTTGCCTTTTCCGCGTTGATTTGCTAAAATTCAACCATCTAACGCCTGTGTGAGGGATGATTATGAAACGAACAATTCTGGCAATCCTTATCTCTGCACTTCTGCTCGGTGTGTTTCCTGCCTCCGCGGCTTCCGACCCCGCACTCGTCGGCAGTCAGGCGATTTCCGCCCCCGGAGAGACGGTCACAATCACGCTGAACCTCCAAAGCAACCCCGGACTTGCTGCATGGAAGATTGATCTCGCATGGGATACCTCCGTACTGTCCTTGTGCCCTCAAACTGTCGCCCTGAACACCGAGTTTTCCAAGGGTATGCTTGTTGAGAACAGCAAGGAAGAAGGCAAGCTGTGTTTGGTTTGGGCAAACACGGAGAACGTCCACGCAGACGGAGATTTGATCACCCTGGATTTTCTCGTTGCATCCGATGCCCCTTCCGGGGTCTACCCGATTACCATCACAACCTCCGGAACCAGAGCGCAGGACGGCACGATCGTCACTGTAAGATGCGAAAATGCGGCGATTACTCTGCCCGGACAGGAACCCGAGCAGCCCGGTACTCCCCCCACACAAGATGCCGATGAACCTCAGGACACCGATACATCCGAGTCTCCTCTTCCCTTCCTTGATGTTGAAAAAGACGCTTATTACTATGCTCCCACTGTTTGGGCAGTTGAGAACGGGATTACAAACGGCACTTCACCAACAGCCTTTAGCCCCGATATGCCCTGCAGCCGGGCTCAGGTAGTTACCTTCCTGTGGCGTGCGGCAGGCTCACCCGAACCGAATGAATCCAACAATCCTTTTGTAGATGTCACTCAGGGCGCATATTACTACAAAGCAGTCCTGTGGGCTGTGGAACAGGGCATCACAACCGGAACGTCCGCCACCACATTCAGCCCGGATGCCGTTGCCAACCGCGCGCAAACGGTCACCTTCCTCTGGAGAAGTTGTGGATCGCCGGTCTCTGCGGCAAAATCTTCCTTCACTGATGTCACCGCTGGTTCTTATTATGAGACCGCCGTTCTGTGGGCAGTTGAAAACAACATTACGACCGGAACGTCTGCTACCACATTCAGCCCGGACACGCTTTGCTCCCGTGGTCAAATCGTGACTTTCCTGTATCGAACATTCGGCAACAGAGCATAATACAGTCGCCATTGTCACAACAATTGCTTGCTCAAAAACAGGCCCGCTGCATTTTGTTGCAGCAGGCCTGTTTGTTTGATGCTTTCTCGTTACTTCCGCTTCAGTTCAATCGCCACGTCGCCATTCTCCCCGACCGATTTCGTGTTTTTTCGCTGTGCTGGAGGTGATATAATCACGCCATCACAAGAAAGGAGCTGCCCCACCATGATTTACACCCAAGAAGAAACCCGCCGCTTTCAATCCCTCTTAACTGCCTTTGATGGCTTCATTTCCGCGAGCAAATACTTCGACATCCTCTACTCAGCCAAGCGCGGCTATATCCATGCCCTCCTAGAACAGGACATTGTGGATGCGACCTATATCAAAGATTCCGATGAGATGTTCGCGTGGCTTGTCAGCGAAGTCACCCACGATGTCAGGGACCTCTTTCTGTGTGGGGAGCACGACGACGTGGATCTGTTCCCGGAGGAGATCCAGGAATGCCGGACCAGACTGCGCCCTTGCATCGACCGCCTACCGGATGATCTCCAGCCGTATTTTACCGAACGAATGGAATATTATTTTGCTCACTGCAATGACAGGGTCAAAGAGTTTTGACGTAAGCAGGTGGCAACAAAGAGGCCCAGGCAGATTGCTCTGCCTGGGCTGTGCTTATTTGGTCTATTCCATTAACTGAGAACTTTATTGCTCTTGGCCCTATTACATTTCCACCATAGAGTCTGCAGATTACCCTCTTCTGTGCAGTCTCCCTTTGACACGGGAGCAATATGGTCTATTTGTGGAATTCAGAAACAAGGTGTGCTGTAGCGAGGGCTCGTTAGCATTAGCACGGGAATTTACTGCTCTTCTTCTGTGCTACAAATGGCAGAAGGCTCTTCTGTGGTAGGTTCAGGCTGCTCTGCAGGAAGCGTAAAGACACGACGCAGAATTCCAAAACCGCAAAAACCAAAAAGTCCAAAGCTAATAAGAAGGATTCCACCAACATTTCGCATAAGGTTACAAAGCTCCATTGTATTGATTGCTGCAGTGCGGCTTGCGCTAGCGGCTTCTCCCGCATTGTTAACGACATAAGTGTAAAAGTCCCCGCCGAAAGTAGCATAGCCGCTGTCATAACTATAAGGAGCGGAGTTGGGATAGCGAGCAGCTCCACCAAAGACGCCGAAAAGGACAAGGAGTCCCACGATAACGAGAAGAATGCTGACGATTGTGCCGATGGTTGCAAAAGTTTTCTTTGACATGGTAAAACCTTCTTTCTTTATTTCTGATGTTTTCACTTGGATTTTACGTGTTCTTACGACGAAAAGCCGTTCTAATGCCGCTTATCTTTTGGATTGCCTTTACCGGTATGTGTCGGTATAACCACAATACTTTTAGCTCTTTTTCACTACAAGTTGGTTTAAAACCACTTAGAGGAATGTCACTCCATTCAGAGTCTTTCCAGTATTCCTGGTAAATTTTCGCTTTCGGGTGTGCACTGTTTTCCCAAGGCCGACCAATATTTGACGAAGTATAGTGAATAATTGCCGGGTTTCTTACAGATTCCTTGATTTCACACTTGGAATAATATTGATCCCAAATATTGAAATAAACCTTTAGATTTTGATAGGACATAAGGAATGCGGGAGTAAGAGCATCATAGCGAGGATGAAGCATTAGGCAATCATTCCAGAATATGCCGTTAAGAATGGTTTGGTCGTGACAGGCCACAACGCCATTCCGCCTCTTCAAATAGTCCAACATCCGTTGTTGGGCATTGGTTTTTCTCCATTTATTTAAGTCTATTAGAATAACCCCGGAACAGAAGTAGTGAAATGTTTCGGATATACCTACCTCATCTTGAAGTATGCAGGACATTACATCTTCAACGGAGCCTATGGTGTTGCCCTGTAAGTCGGTACTCCACAAGGCTTCTAAGTTATCGCAGACAATAGTATCGCAATCAAGATAAAGGACTCGTTCTATCTCGGCAGGAAGTAGCTCTGCCACGAATAGACGTGCATATGCGCTCATAGGCATTTCTTTCTTGTTATTCAGCAACAGATACTCTTTGTGGGCTTCAAAAGAGACGTAGTTGATGGTGCGATTATATTTCTTGGCAATATTATCTAATTTTTTATGGTTTTCTTTTGAGATGCCATCATCGATTAGGAAAACTCGAAGTTCCTTGACGTTGCGATTTTTTTCATATAGTGATGTTATGGAAATGCCTACATGCCTCGCGTAATTGTTGTCACTTGAATAGACTACATTCATATTATTATCCCCCACAACTATCCATAAGCTGCCGATACTTCTCATCATTCCGGCAAATCCGCTCCATCCCGGCGTTGCTGCGCAGTTTCTTCCCCAGCTCCGGGTGGCGTAGTAAGTGCTTCAGACCCTCGTAAATGGCGTCTTCACTGTTGTCCACAATCCAGCCAGTCTCGCCGTGGACAAGCTGCTCCCGGATACCGGGTACATCGGTGGCCAGCACCGGGCATCCCAACACCTTGGCCTCTACCGTCACTGTGGGGAAGCCCTCCCAGCCGGATGGGAGAACGAACAAATCGCAGTGCTTCATGTACTTGTAGGGGTTGTCGGTCAGCCCCTCCAAATGCACACGGTCGGCCAGATTCAAGACTTGGATTTTTTCTTGGATTGCATCCAATTGCGCTCCCGTGCCCAGCACGAACCAGTGGAAGGAATATCCTTCGTCCTTGAGCCGCGCCAGCACATCAAGAAAGCGGAGGTATTGTTTCTGCTCTGTCATCCGCCCCACGGACAGGAGCACCGGCTCCTCAACGCCATAGCCGAACGGCTCCTCCGCCAGTTTTCGCATGGCTTCGACATCGAAAAAGTTATAAAGCGCGTGGGTTTTCTCTGCCAACTGAGGGTACCGAGCTTCAAAGGTTCCTCGGGCGTATTCGGATACACAGAAAATACCATCCATGCGGGCCAGCTGTCCGGACATGGCATCAATCCCGGTGGGGTCATCTAGATGGGACACATCAATATGAATCCACTGGAAGTATTTCTTTGCCTTGATGTGGTCGAGAAGGAACGTAGGCGGCTCGGTTTCCAGATAGTTGATGGCAACATCGAATTCCTGCCCAGCATAGTGCTTTGCCGCCAGTTTTTCCGCAAAACGGCGGTAGCCCACCAGTTTGCTGAAGGCCAGCTTGGCACAGCCGGTCAGCTTGGTCATTCCCCGGGCGGCTTTGATGTCGGTAAGGGACATATAGTATTTTTGGGTATATTCCTTACTGCAAATGGCATGAAAGGTCACCCGGGAATCGAACTGGGGCTTCAAAAACCCCCGCTCATAGATTTCCAGGATCTCCACCTCATGGCCTTGTGTTACCAACTCATTGGCAAAACAGACCAGCACCTTTTCCGCCCCGGCGTAGATTAGTTGTGGAATCTGAATGAGAAATTTCATAAAGTGTGTTTCTCCTTACTTAGACTTTATGACCGTGTTTGCGTAAAAACAGCCCATTTCGGCTAATCATACAAATATATTTTAGTCCACCTCCCCCACAAAAAACATTGATATATCCCACAAAAAAGGCGGCACCATTTTGTGGAAGTCGACCTCGCAGATGGGTACAAGAAACTCTCCCCTCCCCGTCCAACATCTTGCATGTTGGACAAATACAGTGTTTTCCAACCTCCTATTGTAAAATGTAACTACGAAGGAGGTGCGGTTGTCGTGAGCTATGGTCGTCGTAGAATCTTCACCGACGAGACGGAAATCTCAACAGAAAATGTGATTGCGGAAGTAGAGGCGGCGTACCTGGTTCATTCAGACAACCGCACCGAAATCGAGAAACTTTACGAGTATTATCGAAACAAAACCGCAATCGAAAGCAAAACAAAAGCAGTCCGCGAGGACATAAACTATAAAATCGGCGAGGCGCGTTGCCTGGAAGTCACCAACTTCTATAAAGGTTACATTTTCGGAGAGCCGATCCAGTACGTGCGCCGGGAGAAAAGCCAAAACAGCATCTCGGACGATGTGATTGCATCCGACATCAATGCCTTGAACGGCTACATGGCGGATGCCAACAAAGCCGCCTGTGACAATCAGTTGGGCAAGTGGATGCTGGTGGGCGGAACAAGCTACAAGATGGGGCTTCCAAACCCGGCATGGGAGAAGGACGGGGACGAACCTCCGTTCAATGTGTATGCTCCCGATCCGCGCAGTACCTTTATTGTGTACAGCAGTGACATCGATGCGCGACCGCTCATGAATGTCACCTACGCACAGCGGAAAAACGGAGACATCGTCTTCACTGTCTACACAGTAAATGCGGTATTCAAGTTCACCCAGGGGAAAACGGATGTGACCGTCGAGGCAAATCCTCTGGGGATGCTCCCGATGGTGGAATACCATGCGGCGGACTTCCTGGGCATCTTTGAGCCGGTCATTCCGCTGGTGGATGCGCTGAACACCCTGCAGAGCAACCGTTTGGACGACGTGGCGCAGTATATCAACAGCTTCCTGGCCATTCTGGGCGGTCAGGTGGATGAGGATACCTACAAGAAGCTGAATGAATGGAAGATGCTCTGTCTGCCGGAAGGTACGGATGCCAAGTACCTCTCCTCCCCGATGAGTCAGACAGATGTGCAGACCATGAAGGATGACTTATATCAGGCAATCCTCACCATCACCGGTGTTCCCAATCGGAATGGCGGAAGCTCCACAAGCGATACCGGGCAGGCCGTGGAGCTCCGAGATGGATGGTCTTCGGCCGAGACAAGAGCAAAGGATATCGAAACCTCGTTCAAAGCCTCTGAAAAGGAGCATTTGAAGGTTGTTTTGAGAATCATGCGGGATACGGTGGGCACGAACCTGAAGCTCAGCGACATCGAACCCCACTTCACCCGTCGCAATTATGAGAACATCGCCACGAAGTCGCAAGTGCTCATCGCCATGCTGAACAGTCCGTGGATCCATCCGGAAGTGGCTTATGCCAGCTGTGGTATGTTCCCAGACCCTGAAAGTGCGTATCTGCAGGGCAAGGCGTGGAAAGAGGAGCAGGACAAAAAAGCAGAAGAAAAACTGAAGATGGAGGCAGAGCGCAATGCTGATTCTGGAACAGGTGCGCTGCCCCAGATGCAACAGGAGACTGATGGATCTACAGGGGCACGCACAGATCAGGTGTCCTAAGTGCAAAGCACTGGTTGATGTGGATACGGACGCCAGAAAAGTAAACATTTTAGTCGAGCGCCAAAAATAGAGCGCCAGTTGTACGAATTTCTCGTATGACTGGCGCTTATTTGTTTGGAAAAACAACAGGCAGAGAAGCCTTAAATCGCACATATGGGCAGAGAAGCCCTAAATCGCAAGGAGGTAAATCGCAATGGCAAAAATCGATGTGAGCACGATCGAAGGTTATTCCGAAATGACGGCAGAGGAAAAGCTGGCAGCACTGGAGGCTTTGGAGCTTCCGGAGCCCGATTTCACCGGTTGGGTGAAGAAGGACGCATTGGACAAGGCGGCTTCCGAGGCAGCTTCTTACAAAAAGCAGCTGCGTGAGAAGATGACTGCGGAAGAAGAAAAAGCAGAGCGA